>PHCS01000034.1 GCA_002840845.1 Betaproteobacteria bacterium HGW-Betaproteobacteria-14 | reverse complement strand
CCCGCCGCAGCGACACATTCACTTCAGTCGGAGGCGGTCTGAGCCTGCGCAAGCCGTTGGACAAGGAGTGGGCCCTGACCGCCGGACTGAACGGAAGCAAGCGCATGAATACCGATGTCGATGTGTTCGACACCGGCTCCACCGATGCTCATCTCGGCGTGGTGCGCACCTACGGCAAGGATGTCTTCAGTGCGGCGCTGCAGTACAACCAGTTCTGGGTGGACAATGACCGCTACCGCGAGGCAGCAGGATTTACCGCGCAATGGCAGCACAACTACGACGCCCGCAACCAAGCCAGTCTCTACGTCCAGTATTCCGATTTGCGATACATGTCGCAGGAAGTGCGCAACGCCGATCGTTTCGTCATCGGCGCCAATTTCGCCCATGCCCTGCGCGGCTTCAAGACGGTGTTCTACGGCGGCGCCTATCTTGGCGATGAAGCGACCCGAAAGGATGGCTTCGAGCATCTCGGCCACATGCTCTACGGTGCTCGCGTCGGCGCCCAGCATGAGTTCCACCGTGACGCCAAGGCCTTCGCCAACCTGGCATACGAGCATCGCCGCTACGGCGCCGAGGATCCATTCTTCCTGAAAACGCGCACCGACAACCAGTGGAACCTGGGTGTCGGTGTGGCATGGACACCGGCCAAGAGCTGGCTGGTAACGCCGCAGGTCCAATTTACCGACAGCCGGTCGAACGTTGCGCTCAACCGATTCAGGCGCGAGGTTGTTTCCGTCACCGTGCGCCGGGAATTCTGAGCAGGAGGCAGCATGCCAAACGAATTCAAGATGAAACATTCCAGCGCCGCATTGATGGCGGCCCTTGCCGCGGCATTCCCCCTTTCCGGCCAGGCGGCCAACGCGGCGCGCGTCGATTTCGCCATCGGCGACGTCAAGGCGCTGGCTGCTGATGGCCGCAGTCGCACGCTTGCCAAGGGTGCGGAGATCGAGAGCGGCGAGATGATCGATACCGGCAGTGGGCGCGCACAGGTGCGCTTCACCGACGGTGCACAGGTGTCGCTGGCACCGCAGACCCAGTTCCGCATCGACGACTATAAATTTGCCGGCAAGGCCGACGGGAACGAAAGGGGCTTCTTCAGCCTGTTGAAGGGCGCCATGCGCACCATCACCGGCCTGGTCGGGCGCAGCAACCGCGAGAATTACCGTGTGACCACCACGGTGGCCACCATCGGCATCCGCGGCACGGAATTCTCGGTGACCTACGGCAACAGCATCAACGTCACCACGGGTGAAGGCAGCAACGAGGTGTGCAATGCCGCCGGCTGCCTGATCCTCAACAGCGGCGAGACGGCCTATGTGGCCGACAACAACACCCGGCCGGTGATGACCGACAACAAGACCGAGATTCCGCCGCCGCCGGCGCAGGAGGGGCAGTTGCCCGGATTCACCTCCGGCAACGACACGAACAGTGACGGCACGCCGGCCGGCCTGACTGCCGGCCTGGTTTCCGGCCCAGGCTATTCACTCGCCATGGCCGGGGTGTTCAACGGTTCTGCCGGTGTAGCTCTGTTCGATGGGAATGAAGGCAGTTATCCCACCGCAGCTACCTTCAGCGGCGGCACGCTGGCGGCCTTTACCGAGGGGTCTGCCGGGGAGGTTACCATCACCCAGGGCACGCCGGTCGGCATGCTCACGGACGGCATCATCGGCTGGGGGCGCTGGATCGACGGTACCTTCGACGACACCTGTAGCACTTCATGCCCATTTGATGATGCGGGCAGCATGCAGCACGTCCACTACGTCGTCGGCATGCCGACACCGCTGGCGGACATGAACGCGCTGGCAGTCGCCAATACCACTGCCACCTATACGCTCATGGGCTACACCTTTCCGACAGCCTGGGACGGCAGCGTCTTCACCTTCGGTACCCAGCCCATCAGCGGCAGCCTGACGGCGAATTTCGGCAGCTATTCGGTCTCGGGCAACCTTGCCGTGCCGATGGGAGCGAATACCTATTCTACAAGTTGGAGTGGTGGCATTTCCGGGTCGAGTTTTGGCGGATCGGGTTCTGTAACCAGCAGCGGAAGCGACTGTGGTTGCGGCTGTAGCGCTGGCATCCTGGGTTTCTTCGCCGGTTCCAACGCTGCACGCGCGGGTTTGGTATATGAATTTGCCCCGGTTGCAGGCAGTAGTATGCCGGACATCCACGGCGCAGCCGTGTTCAAGAAATAGACTTTCCGAGAGGGCGGGCGCGTTCTGCGCCGGCCCTACGCCCGCATGAAAATCCCATCCGCCCGCCCGGCGCCCGGACAGGCGCTGGCGGCGCTCGAAGCGCATCTGCGACAGCGGCCCGATGACGTCGAGGCGCTGACCGACGCCGCCATCCTGCTGGAGGCGTCGGGGACGCCGCATGCGGCCCTGGCCCGCTACGACGAAGCCTTGCGGCTCGCCCCCGGCCACTTCCGCGCACGACTCAACCGCGCAGCACTCATGGCCGCACTCGGCCGGCTGAAGGAGGCGCTGCAGGACAACCTGCAACTGACCAAACGCTATGTCGGCAGTTGGGCGGCGCACTACAACCTGGCCGACGTGTTCCTGCGGTTGGACCGTTATGCCGAGGCGCTGGCTGCCGCCGAGCGGGGGCTGCGCCTGCAACCCGACGCCGTGAACATCCACATGCTGCGGGGGCTTGCGCTGGCCATGCTGGAGCGCGATGCCGAAGCGCGCGCCGCCTTCGAGCGTGCACACCGAATCGATGCCGCCGCCGCCGAGGATTACCGTGCTGCGGCGGCGTCCGCCGCCGGCGTCGCCGTGCCGCAGCGACTGACTCTGGACCCGCGCCAGATCCGCCTGGCGCGCCTGCTGGAACGGCAGAAAACCTGCGACTGGACTGAGCGCAGGCGCCTGATCGCCGGCATGCGGGCGCTGGCGGCCGATCTGCGCCGGGCGCCGGCGCCGCTGGAGGAGATGGGGCTGTACCACACGGCGTTGTCCCTGCCGCTCAGCGCTTCGGAGCAGCAGGCGCTGGCAGGGGGTATCGCGCTGGCCGCCGAGGCGCGGGCGGCGGCCAGCCCACCCGGTCCCGCGGTCGAGGATGGCGGGGGAGAGCGGGCGCACACGCGAATCCGCCTTGGCTTTATTTCGCCAAACTTCCGCGAGCATCCGTCCGCGAAATTGCACCGGCGCCATTTGGCCCTGCGCGATCGTGCGCGCTTCGAAGTCTACGGCTATTCCCTGCGTCGCGGCGAAGGCCCGCTGAGGCAGCACATCGTGGAGGCCTGCGACGCATTCGGGGAGTTGTCGGAGCTGGGCAGCCGGGAAATCGCCGCGCGCATCGCCCGCGACGGCATCGACATCCTGATCGATCTGGCCGGCCACCTGGAACACTCCCGTCCCGAGGTGCTTGCCCTGCAGCCAGCCCCCCTGAGGGTGTCTTATCTGGGACTGCCGGCGACGATGGGGGCGGAGTTGATCGATTACCGCATTACGGATGCCTTTACAACGAAGCCAGAGGAGACTCCATTCTGGAGCGAGAAGCTGGTGTTCCTGCCCGGGACCCTCTTCATCTACAACGATCGCGAGACAATTTCCGGGGGAATACCGTCGCGCAATGCCTGCGGTCTGCCTGACAGCGGATTCGTTTTTTGCAGCTTCAACGCCAATTACAAGATCGAGCCGGACGTATTCGATGTCTGGATGCGCCTGCTCGCGCGCGTGCCAGGCAGTGTGCTGTGGCTGCTGGACGGGGGCGAGGCGGCGCGGCGCAATCTGCGGCGCGAGGCGTCAGTGCGCAGCATCTCGCCGGAGCGCCTCGTTTTCGCGCCGCGCCTGCCGCAAGCCGAGCATCTGGCGCGCCATGCCTGCGCCGACCTGTTTCTCGATACTTTCTATTGCGGCGCCCACACCACAGCAGCGGATGCCCTCTGGGCAGGCCTGCCGGTGCTGACTTGTCCAGGCGGCACCATGGCCTCACGGATCAGCGCCAGCATTGTGCGCGCCACCGGCCTGCCAGAATTGATCGCAGCCGACAGGCAGGCGTATGAGTCGTTGGCGCTCCGGTTGGCGATGCAGCCTGATGAGCTTGGCGCCATGCGGGAAAGGCTCGTGCGCAAACGCGCAACATGCGCCGCTTTTGATACGGTGGGACGCACACGGGAGCTGGATCGCGCCTTCGAGACGATGTGGCAGCGCCACAAGGACGGGTTGCCGCCGGAAAATTTCGCGGTGCCGCTGGAAGAAGAGAATGCTGAGTCGCCCTGACCAAAACGGTGTCCGAATCGATCCGGAAGTGCGCAGCGTCGTGTCCGGCATCGGTTGGCCGGCCATCGGCGCCGATGCCGCGGCCCATCTGCAGGCGCTGCTTTTCCAGATGGAGCGCTCGCAGTGGCTGCCGGAGGAATCACTGCGCGAGCGCCAGTTCGGCCAACTGAAGCTCCTCCTGCGCCATGCAGGTTCGACCGTGCCGCATTATGCCGAAATGCTGCGCGGTATCGATACCGATGGCTTCGACCGGGATTCGTTCTCGGCCCTGCCTTTGCTTTCGCGCAAGATGCTGCAGTCAGGGTTCGATTCGCTGCAGAGCACCGCGGTGCCGCCGGGGCATGGCACAGTTGTCCAGAGCCAGAGTTCAGGGTCGACCGGCATGCCGGTGCGTTTCCTGCAGACGGCGGTGACGCAATTCTTCTGGAATGCACTGACTGTGCGCGAGCACCTCTGGCAGCAGCGCGACTTCTCCGGCAAGCTGGCCGCCATCCGCATCAAGGTAAACGAAGGCAGTTGGCCCGACTGGGGTTTGCCGGTGGCGGCGCTGTTTCGTACCGGGCCGGGCGCAACGCTCAACGTGCGCACCGACGTCGAGCGTCAGCTCGCCTGGCTGGTGCGCGAAGACCCGGACTACCTGATCACCCACGCCAGCAACCTGCATGCCCTGGCTGAACTAAGTCTGAAACAGGGCGTCCGCCTGCCGCGCCTGCGGCAAGCCCGTACTTACAGCGAGGCGCTGCGGCCGGACCTGCGCGAGACCGTGCGTGCGGCCTGGGGCGTGCAGATCGCCGACGGCTACAGTTGCGAAGAAGCCGGCAACATCGCCCTGCAGTGTCCGCGGCACGAGCATTACCACATCCAGTCGGAGAACCTGCTCGTGGAAATCCTCGACGAGGCAGGGCGGCCTTGCGCGCCAGGCGAGACGGGCAGGGTGGTGATCACGACCCTGCACAATTTCGCCATGCCGCTCATACGCTACGAACTGGGCGACTACGCGGAAGTGGGCGAGCCTTGCGAATGCGGGCGCGGCCTGCCGGTGCTGACGCGCATCCTCGGCCGTCGTCGCAACATGGTCGTGCTGCCGGACGGGCGGCGGCACTGGCCCAGCATGCCGTCGGCGATGTGGCATGCGGTGGCGCCGATCGAACAGTTCCAGGTGACGCAAACCGGAATCGGCAGCCTGGAGGTGAAGTACGTCATGGGGCGGCCGCTGTCGCAGGAGGAGATCGCCGGACTCGAGCAGGCGGTGGCTGAGAGGTTCAGCCACGCGTTCGACATCTTCTGGCAGCGGGTCGATGCGATTGAGCGCGGCCAGGGCGGGAAATACGAGGATTTCATTTCCCTCCTGGCCTGATGCGCATCCGGCAGGATTTCGTCGCCGTCCTGCAGCGGCTGACTTTCCGCCGCATACTCGTGCCCGTTCTAGGTGGAAGCCAAATCCAGCTCCAGCACGGTCCAGTGGTCGGCATCCGGCAGGCTGAAGTCGTGCTTCTTGGGATTCGTGCCGACGATGCGGTAGCCGAATTTCTCGACGTACCAGCGGATGGTGTCGGGACGATCGGTTTCGGTGCGCACAATGCGGATGCCGCGAAGACGCATCTCGTCCAGGCGCGCTTTCTGCAGAAGATAGCCAACGCCACCGCCCTTGAATGAGGGATCGACGGCCAGGCTGGCAGTTTCCGCCAGCCCCGGGTTGTGCACGATGTAGCCGCAGGTGCCGACGATGCGCCCACCTGCTTCTGCGACGAATCCATTGGCGATATCGATGCTGCTGCGCTCCGGGTCGGGGTTGTCTTCGCTTGCCTGGCGCGGCGCCATGTTCCACATCTCCAGAATGGCCATGCAGGCAGGCACGTCGCCCTCAAGCATTTTTCGTATGTGGATCGGGCTCGTTGAATCGATTCGGCCATCAGGCTGCATGGGATATTTCACAAAACGTAAAAGACTGGACTAAACTTGCACCATGGAAACCGTAAACCATTCATTTCATTGTGTGCGGAGGAATCGCTCCATGCACTGGCTGCTGCTTGTCTGTATCTGCACCCTGTTATTGGGGATTGATGATACTGCAGCGGCTGGTGCGGCGCGGGTCGATTTTTCCATCGGGGATGTGGTGGCCGTGCAGCCAGACGGAACCCGGCGTCCGCTCCAGAGAGGCGCGGAAGTGGCGGCCGGCGAAACCGTGGACACCGGCAGCGGGCGCGGCCAACTTCGATTTACGGACGGCTCCATGGTTTCATTGCAGCCGAGGACGCAGTTCCGTATCGACGCCTACGAATTCAAGGGGCAGGCGGACGGCAGCGAGAAGGGATTTTTCAGCCTGCTGAAGGGCGCACTGCGCACCATTACCGGGGCCATCGGCAAAGCCGACCGCAAGACCTACCGGCTCGACACGGCAGTGGCGACGATCGGCATCCGCGGCACCGAGTATGCCGTGGCCTACGGCAACAGCATCACGGTGACGACGAATTCGGGCCTGATCGAGGTCTGCAATAATGCCGGCTGCCTGCTGGTAGAGGCCGGGCAATCAGCCTATGTTCCGGACATCAATACCCTGCCGAGCTTTACTCCGCGCAATGCCCTGGATCCGTTGATGCGACCTCCCGGGCCACCTGCTCCGGGTTTTTCCTCGGGCGACCATCCAGGGATAATCGTGCCGCCCCAGCCGCCCCAGCCTCCTCAAAGTCCGACTTATTGACTGATACTGCAGTGGCCGTGTCCGGGCGCAGGATTGTGCGGGGGCCGCTGCCGCAAATCATAAGTCGCGAAGTCGAAATGCATTCCGTCCGCGGCGCATCCCTGCTCTCTGGATGATTCCCGCCAGTCTTGGCGATTGAATTCCGGGAAGCGTGCATCGCCCGGGAAGTCCCTGCGTAACTCGGTCAGGTATAGCCTGTCCGCCAGCGGCATCGCTTCGGAATAGATCTGCGCGCCGCCGATGACGAAGATCTCATTCGTCGTTCCGGCGCATGACGCGAGGGCGGCATCGAGCGATGGCGCCGTCTCACACCCTTCGGCTGCAAACAGGGTGTTGCGCGAAATGACTATGTTGCGCCGGCCCGGCAACGGCCGGCCGATCGACTCGAACGTCTTGCGCCCCATGATGACCGGGTGACCCAGCGTCAGCGCCTTGAACCGCTTGAGGTCTTCGGGCAGCCGCCAGGGAAGGGCATTGCCGTTGCCGATGACGCCATTGGCGGCTACGGCTGCGATTAACGAAACTCGGGGTTTGCGGGCGATTTCCATCGATGTGATATCGTAAAAAAAGCAAAATGCCTAACTATTAAGTTTATACCGAGTGAGCCGCCTCTACCCGAAATCGTTCCTGCGCCTGATCCTGATCGGTTTCGGGCTGGTGTCGCTGCCGCTGGTTTTCGCGCTCGGCAATGCCGCCTTCAACGTGCAGCATCTGGCGGAGCAGAGCGAGATGGCAGTGCGCGAAGCGGCCGTGGCAACGCGTGCCAGCCGCGAGATGATGGAAACGCTGACCGGCATGGAGCGCGCCTTGCGCCAGTTTCTGGTTTTGCGGGATCGTGGATTGCTCGAGGATTACCGCCGCCTGCGTGGCGAGTTTGTCCAAGCTGCGCAGGTATATGCCCGACTGCCGCTGGACGAGGGGGGGCGCGCCAAACTGAGCGCAGTTCTTGCGCGCGAGGCGAAACTGCTTCAGGCCCTGGATGACAGCTCATCGGTATCCCCGGACGAGTTTTCCGTCATCACTGAACAGGCGCGCGGCGTCCTTGCGGCCAGTGGCCGCCTCATCGATGCCGAGATCGAGCGATTGCGCACGACTGCGCTGGATGCACGCAGTACACTGATGTGGCAGTTGCTGGCGGCCATTCCGGTGACGCTGGCGATTGCATTGTGGTTTCGTGCCATCATCTCCAGCCAGTTGCAGCAGGTCGATCGTGCCATTCGCACCATCGGTCGCGCCGAGTATTCGGATGGCGTCACGGTTTCCGGTCCGCAGGATCTCGCCTACCTTGGCCGCCGCCTGGACTGGCTGCGCCGCCGACTGGCGGAGCTTGAAGAACAGAAGAATCGCTTCCTGAGACACGTGTCGCATGATCTGAAAACCCCATTGACGTCCATTCGCGAGGGTGCGCAGCTACTGGGAGAAGGCGTGCCGGGGCCGCTGAATGAGCAGCAGCAAACCATCATCGGTATCATCGACCAGAACAGCCGCCGCTTACAGCAGCTGATCGAGGAGTTGATCAATTTCCAGCAGGCAGGGTTTGCCGCAAGCAGCATCGATCCGCATCCGGTTGCGCTCGATGTCGTGTGCACGCAGGTGCTGCGCACCCACCGCCTGGTGGCTGCAGCCCGCGCCATCCTCTTTGAGCGCAAGATGACCCCGGTGCTGGTGGAGGGCGATGCCGACAAGCTGCGTGTCGTGGTCGACAACCTCATCACCAACGCCATCAAGTTTTCACCGCGCGAGGGCGTCGTTCGTGTGGCGCTGGAAAAGTACGACGGGCGAGCTGTGCTCGATGTCACCGATGAAGGTCCGGGCGTTGCCGCCGAAGAGCGCGAGCGCGTATTCGAGCCGTTCTTTCGCGGCACGCGGGCGCGGCGCGGAACGGTCAAGGGCAGCGGGCTTGGGCTTGCCATCGCCAAGGAATATGTCATTGCGCATCGCGGGAAGATCGAGGTCATCGAGGAAAGCAAGGGCGGACATTTCCGCGTGATGCTTCCGATCAAATGGGGAAAGAAGGATTAGCTGTTTTGTCAGAGGCATTGATGCGGAAATTCTTGTTGAGTATTACGGTAGTGGCTCTGGGGGGATGTGCGTCGTTCCCCCCATCCGAACCCGAGCCTGTCTTGCCGGCGCCTTTAGCGGCTCCTGCTACAGATTACCTGAAGGAAAGTGCGGAAGTTTCAGCCTTGCTGGCATACTACCAAGAGTTGCTCGGCATGCCGGCAGAGGAATTGAAGCGCGAGTATCAGAGCGTTAGTCAGGCCTTTGCGCGCGACCGCAGCGAGCTGGGCCGCCTGCGCCTGGCTCTGCTGATGTGCGTGCCGGGCGCAGCGTGGCGCGACGATGCCAAGCTGCTGGGGATGCTCGAAGGGGCAGCCAGCCGCAAGGCGCCGTTCGATTCGCCCCGGCTCCAGTTCATAATCCTGCTGCAGAAGCTGGTCATGGAGCGACAAAAGGAACAGAAACGTGCTGATGAACTACAACAGAAGCTTGATTCCATGCTGACTATTGAACGCAGCCTGCGCGGCCGGCGAACACAGAAGAAATGACCGAAGCAAAAGCCACAATCCTTCTCGTCGACGACGATCGCGACCTGCTCAAGCTGATCTCCCTGCGCCTGGCCGCTGCCGGTTATGCCGTACAGACGGCCGAAAGCGGCGCCCAGGCACTGGCCCAGTTGGCTATGGCGCGGCCTCGCCTTGTCATTACCGACTTGCGCATGGAGGGCATGGATGGCATGGCGCTGTTTGATCGCATTCACGCGGCCATGCCGACGATGCCGGTGATCATTCTGACCGCACATGGCACGATACCCGATGCCGTGGCGGCCACCCAGCGCGGCGTCTTCAGCTTTCTTACCAAGCCTTTCGACGGCAAGGATTTGCTCGCGCAGGTCGAGCAGGCGCTCAAATTCTCCGGCGGCCTGGAGACTGGCGTTGCGCCGGAAGCATGGCGCGCCGCCATCGTTACACGCAGCCAGCGCATGGAGGAAGTGTTGCGCCAGGCCAAACTGGTGGCCGGCTCGGACGCCAGCGTACTGATCTTCGGCGAATCCGGCAGCGGCAAGGAACTGCTGGCGCAGGCCATTCACCTTGCCAGCACTCGCGCCAAGGGACCATTCATGGCGGTCAACTGCGCGGCCATCCCCGAGCATCTGTTGGAGAGCGAACTGTTCGGCCATGCCAAGGGCGCCTTTTCTGGCGCACTCTATGCCCACCGCGGACTGTTTCAAGCGGCGCAGGGCGGCACACTGTTTCTTGACGAAATCGGCGACATGCCGCTCGCGCTGCAGGCCAAGCTGCTGCGCGCGTTGCAGGATCGAACCGTGCGGCCGGTCGGCTCGACTGAGATGGTGCCGATCGATGTGCGCATCGTCTCGGCTACCCACCGCGATCTGTCGGAGCAGATACGCAGCGGCGCATTCAGGCCCGACCTCTACTATCGCCTCAACGTCGTTTCCATTTCCTTGCCGCCTCTCAGCGAACGGCGCGAGGACATACCGCTGCTGTGCGTGCATTTCGTCCAGCAGTTGTCGGCCCGCTACAGCAAACCGGCGCGCACCTTTGCGCCAGAAGCCATGGAATTGCTGGTCAATGCGACCTGGCCCGGCAACGTGCGCCAGTTGCTCAATGTCGTCGAACAGGCGGTTGCCCTCTCAACGTCGCCCATGGTGCCGGCGTCACTGGTGCAGCAGGCCCTGCGCGACGACAATACCCTGATGGTGTCGCTCGACGAGGCGCGCCGTGCTTTCGAACACGACTACTTGGTGCGCCTGTTGCGTGCAACCGAAGGCAATGTGACTCAGGCAGCGCGCATGGCACAGCGTAACCGCACCGAGTTCTACAAACTTCTGCAACGGCACAACCTTACCCCCGCATTCTTCAAGGCAGAGAAAGCCTAGCCTTCACATATCCGTGTCGTTTCCTGACGACACGGATAACTCAAGAAAACTCAGATAGTTATGCTTGGCGTGTGTGTGTGCTGTCGTCTACGCCAGACATTTCATGCGGCCGCGACTCACTACTGCAGCGCTCTGGGTTCTTCTTGTGCGTTGATTTAATGAGAAAAACAATAGGTGGCACATGGCTTGCATGGGAATGGCCGAGGCAGTCCAATTCAAAGCAGACGGAAAACATGCAAACGGCAAGTCGTCTCGAAAGGCCAAGCGCGCTGATGAATATCGCGGCGGTTGCAATCATTGTTGCCAGCCTGACGGCGGTGGGCGCAATCACCGGTTTGATCCCTGCCGCACATTCGCAAAAAAATCCGGAAGCAGCCCAGACCCGCGAAGCTGCAGATAAACCGTCCGATGCGCTGGCGGGAAGAAACAGGCCGACACAGCTTGTCGCTGTGTGCCCGCAGTGCGGTGTGATCGAATCGATTCAGGCCGTTGAGGTGAAAGGACAGGGCAGCGGTGTTGGCGCAGTTGCGGGCGGCGTTGCCGGCGCAGTGGTCGGCAGTCAGTTTGGCCATGGAAATGGCCGTACGGCACTCGGCGTTCTGGGCGCGGCCGGTGGCGCCTATGCCGGACATGAGATTGAAAAAAATCTGAAGAAATCGACCCGCTGGAGGGTGGCCGTTCGCATGGAGGACGGTACAGCCAGAACCCTGAGCCAGGCTGTGCAGCCTGCGTTTGCCGTAGGCGATAAGGTTAAAGTGATCAATGGCGCGCTGATGTCGCGCAGTTGATGGATAGAACGTTGCGGACGATTTTACGAATGCCGGCCGCCCGTATGACAGGATGCCTCTACCTTCGGGGATCGGTCCTGAGCCAACCGATCGCGTCCTGTTTGCGCCGGCTTCTTTTTTTACATGAGTGCCCGCGATTGGGCAATTGGAGGTGACGACATGGTACGCGTGATACACGAAAGCAAGGAAATGCTGATTGCCCTGATTGTCGCCTCGTGTCTCGTAGCCGGAATCGGGGGCGCAACGTTCTTCACGCTGGGTCCGGATGGCTGGCTGACAGGCATGTTGCGGGATCTGATGAGCGACCCGAACCTGAAAACACTGGTGTCGCTTGCCGTGGTGATGTCGATTCTTGCCTTGTGCAAACGCTGGCTGGACCGCAACACCCGTTCCTCGTTCAACAATCTCCTCGTCGGTGTGGTGGCTCTGGGCGGATTCGCATTGATCCTCCAGGGTGTCCGCGCCGTATTTGGCTAGGCGGCGGTACCTGCCTTGTCCGGGGCGGCGGGGCTATGTGCCCTGTCCGCTTTTTTCCTTTTCGCCAGGCCGGCGTATATCATCCTGTAGGCTTCGGCTGCCTTGGCCCAGCCAAAATCCAGGAGCATGCCGTTGCGTTGCAACTTGCGCCAGAGCGCCTTGTCGTGCCATGCGGATAGGGCGCGACGGATTGTTTCAAGGAGGACCTGCGCCGAGGGTTCCGTAAAGGCGAAGCCGTTGGCTGTTCCGTCGGCCAGTGTTTCCTCGTTACAGTCGACGACAGTGTCCGCCAGGCCGCCGGTGGCCCGCACCACGGGCGGAGTGCCATAGCGCAGGCTGTACATCTGATTGAGGCCACAGGGTTCGAAGCGCGACGGCATCAGAAATATGTCCGAGCCGGCTTCGATCTGGTGGGCCAGCCCTTCGTCATAGCCGAGTGTCACTGAGAACCGTCCGGGGTGACGCCCGGCGAGTTCTGTCAGCGCCGCTTCCAGATGCTTGTCGCCGGAACCCAGCAGGGCCAGTTGGGCCGGCAGCAGGGCGATTTCCTCGCCGATGTCGGCTAGCAGATCAAGTCCCTTCTGATGCGTGATGCGGCTGACCACGCCGAGCAGCGGGCAAGACGTAGCCGGTTCCAGGCCGAGGCGCTGCCGCAGCGCCGTCTTGTTGGCATCCTTGCCCTTCAGGTGGGCGAATTCATAATGACGCGGCAGGTATAAATCGGTGGCCGGATCCCAGGCGCGCATGTCGATGCCGTTGAGAATGCCGGTGAGATCCTCGCGCCGCCAGCGCAGCAGGCCGGCGAAGCCGTAGCCGAATTCTTCCGTCTGGATTTCCTCGGCATAGCGCGGACTGACGGTGATGATTCGCTGCGCATAGTGCAGGCCGGCCTTCATGAAGGAGAGCTTGTCCCAAAACTCCACGCCGTCGATGGCAAAGGCTGCGGGAGGCAGGCCGAGCGCCTCGAGCCTATCCGCCTGGAATATGCCCTGGAAGGCCAGGTTGTGGATCGACATGACGGTGGGTGCCGCAGCCCCTCCCATGAAGTGAAGGTAGGCTGGTGCCAGGCCGCAAGGCCAGTCATTGCAATGCAGGACGTCCGGATGCCAACGAAGCGGACTGGCGCTGCCGGCAAGCAGGGCTGCAATCCTGGAAAGCAAGCCGAAGCGCAGATGGTTGTCGGAGAAATCGTTGCCTGCGCCATCCAGATAGGCACTGCCGGCGCGGACGTAGTATCCGGGGCAGTCAATGAGCAGGAGGCGTACCCCATTGTCCGCCTTCGCTTCCAGCAGTCTGGCTGAGAGCAGGCTGCCGCCCGGGTGCGCGAACTCGGCCACCTGCCTGGCATCGGGAAAGGCGGCGAGCAGCGGTGCGTAGGCGGGCGCGAGGATACAGACATCCATGCCGGCCTCATGCAATGCGGCCGGCAACGACCAGGAAATTTCTCCCAGGCCGCCGCTTTTCATCCAGGGCGCAAGTTCAGGCGTGGCGAAGAGAATTTTCATTCAATCCGCCGCCCCAGGTTTTTCCAAAGGCGGGAACGGCTCAAAGCCACACCATCATGCCCATCTCGAAGGGGTGGGTCAGCATTTCGTGGTGAGGATAGACGCGGATGCGGTACTCGATCTTGCCGCAGTATTCGGGGGTCAGTTCGAGGGCATAGAGCTGCTCCCCGCTGTCGAGCGGACGCTCGTGGCGGAAGCGGTGGCTGCGCGCCTTCTTCGGCAGGTTGCCGCCGGCCGGTCGGCCGAAGAGCAGTTCCACCACTACGTCCTCGGGCCGCAGGCCGTCAAGATTTACCGCGACCTCGAAGCGCAGGCTCTCGCCGAAGCCGATACGGCGCCGTGGGGCATCCAGCCGGCGCAGTGCGACCTTCGCCCAGGCGGCGCGTACACGGGCCTTCCAGTGCGCCACTGCGCGCGCGCCGGCGAAATTGTCCTGCGAATAGCGACGGTATTGGTGCGAGGCCGGCACGTAGAAGCGCGAAATGTAGTCCGAGAGCATGCGCGTCGAGTTGAAGCGCGGCAGCAGGGTGGCAATGGAATGCTTGGCCATCGCTACCCACCCAGGCGAATAGCCCATCGCGCCCCAGTTGTAGTAGAGCGGGATCACGCTGTCCTGGAGGATTTCGTACAGCGTGCGCACCTCCTCGGTGTCGCGACGCGCCTCGTCGAGCGTGTCGGAAGCAGGCTTGATGGCCCAGCCGTTTTTGCCGTCGTAACCCTCGCCCCACCAGCCGTCCAGCACGGAGAGATTGGGAATGCCGTTGATGGCTGCCTTCATGCCGGAAGTGCCGCAGGCTTCGAGCGGGTACTGCGGGTTGTTCAGCCAGACGTCGACGCCGGAAACCAGGCGGCGCGCGAAGCGCAGGTCGTAGCCTTCCACCAGCAGGATCTTGCCCTCGAACTCTGGCATGCGCGACACCTCGGTGACGCGGCGGATCAGAGCCTGCCCCGGTTGATCCGCCGGGTGGGCCTTGCCGGCGAAGATGAACAGCACCGGACGTTTCGGATCGCAGAGGATTTCGCGCAGCCAAACGAGGTTCTCGAACAGCAGCGCCGCGCGCTTGTAGGTGGCGAAGCGGCGGGCGAAGCCGATGGTGAGGACGTTCGGATTGTCCGGATTGGCCAGCTTCAGCAGCCGGTCAAGGTGCGCTTCCGAACCGTGGTTGCGCGCGTGCTGCTCCGAGATGCGATGGCGCACCAGATGCAGCATCTGCGACTTGAGCGACTGGTGCACGCTCCAGAACTGGTGGTCGGGAATGGTGTGGATGCCTTCCCAGCAGCTGCGATCGGTGACGCGCTGGGTCCAACCCGGACCGAGGAAGCGGTCGAAGAGTTCGTTCCACTCGCTCGAGAGGAATGTCGGCACGTGCACGCCATTGGTGACGTAGGTGACGGGGTTGTCGTCCGGCTCGATCTGCGGCCACAAGGTGGAAAGAATATGTGCCGAGACACCGCCATGGATGCGTGAGACGCCATTGTGGAAGCGCGAGCCGCGAATGGCCAGCGCGGTCATGTTGAAGTCGTGCCCGCCCGGCGCGCGGCCCAGCGCAAGCAGCTGCTCGGTCGACACCCCCAGTTCCTTGCAGGCATGTTCGAAATAACGGCGGATCATGTCTTCGCCGAAGTGGTCGTGGCCTGCCGGTACTGCCGTGTGGGTGGTGAACACGGTATGGGCGGCAACCGCCTCCACCGCGGCAGCGATTTCAATACCCTGGGTGGTGAGATGGCGAATCCGCTCCAGCATCATGAAGGCGGCGTGCCCTTCGTTGATATGCCAGACGGTCGGCTTGAGACCCATGGCAACCAGTGCCCGCACGCCGCCGACGCCGAGCACGACTTCCTGCTCGATGCGCGTGGTGCGATCGCCGCCATAAAGGCGGTGGGCGATGTCGCGGTCGTGCGCGCTGTTGATCTCCAGGTCGGTATCTAGCAGGAAAAGCCTGACATGGCCAACCTTGACTTGCCAGACCTTGATCTCGACCAGCCGCTCGGCCATTTCGACCTGCACATGCAGTTCGGTACCGTCATCGCGCAGCACCGGGGTGATCGGCAGGTCGTCGAAGTCCGTGTCGCGATAGATGGCGTGCTGCCCGCCCTCGCAGTCGATGGTTTGCAGGAAATAGCCCTGGCGGAACAGCAGGCCGACGGCCACGAAGGGCAGGCGCAGGTCGCTCGCCGCCTTGCAGTGGTCGCCGGCGAGAATGCCAAGGCCGCCCGAGTAGATGGGCAGGCTTTCATGGAAGCCGAACTCGAAGCAAAAGTAGGCGATGAGGTCGGTTTGGCGCAGGTGTTGCGCGCCGTTGGTGCGGCCCGGCTCGTTGTTGTAGGTGTCGTAGGCGGAGAGCACGCGCGCATAGTTGCCGAGGAACACCGGGTCGTCGGCGGCATCCAGCAGACGCTGCTGGTCGACACGCTTGAGAAAGGCCTTGGGGCTGTGGCCGACAGAGCCCCACAGGCTGGGGTGCAGGCGCGCGAACAGCGTGCGCGTCGGCCGGTCCCAGCTGTACCAGAGGTTGTTGGCCAGTTCTTCCAGCCTCGAGAGGCGTGGCGGAAGTTGCGGATTGACTTCGAGATGGAAGGGGGTGCCGGGCATAATCGGTTAGGCGAGGGTTACGTCCTTGGAGAGATACACGTCCTGGATGGCGTTGAGCAGGGCGACGCCCTCCTTTACCGGTTTCTGGAAGGCCTTGCGCCCGGAAATGAGGCCCATGCCGCCGGCGCGCTTGTTGATCACCGCCGTACGCACCGCCTGCGCCAGGTCGCCGGCGCCCTTCGACTCACCGCCGGAGTTGATCATGCCGGCGCGGCCCATGTAGCAGCAGGCGACCTGGTAGCGCACCAGGTCGATCGGGTGATCCGTCGTCAACTCCGAGTAGACCTTCGAACTCGTCTTGCTGAACTTCAGCGCGTTGAAGCCGCCGTTGTTCTCCGCCATTTTCTGCTTGATGATGTCCGCCTCGATGGTCACGCCGAGGTGGTTGGCCTGGCCGGACATGTCGGCCGAGACATGGTAGTCAATGCCCTCATGCTTGAAGGCGCCGTTGCGCAGGTAGCACCAGAGGATGGTCGCCATGCCGAGCTCGTGGGCGCGCTTGAACATCTGCGACACTTCCCAGATCTGGCGCCGCGATTCGGGCGAGCCGAAGTAGACCGTCGCGCCCACCGCGCAGGCGCCCATCTCGAAGGCCTGTTCGACGTCGGCGAACAGGGTCTGGTCGTAGGTGTTGGGATAGGAGAGGAATTCGTTGTGATTGAACTTCACGACGAAGGGGATCCTGTGCGCATACCTGCGCGCGACGCTGCCCAGCACGCCCAGCGTCGACGCGACGCCGTTGCAGCCGCCCTCGATGGCAAGCTGGACGATATGCTCCGGGTCGAAGAAGTCCGGGTTCGGCGCGAAGGAGGCGCCGGCGGAGTGCTCGATACCCTGGTCCACCGGCAGCAGCGACAGGTAACCGGTGCCGGCGAGGCGCCCGTGGTTGAACAGCGCGGACAGATTGCGCAGCACCGCCGGCTTGCGGTCGGAGATGGCGACCACGCGGTCGACGAAGTCGGGTCCCGGCAGATGCAGGCGGGACTGCGGTATGCCGCGGCATTCGTGCTTGAGCAGGCTGTCGGCTTCACTGCCGAGCAGTTTGACGATGTCGGTCATGGAGAGTTCTCCCGTATGTTGCTGTCGATGAATGTTACACCCGTCAGGAACTCCCTGCAGGCAGATGCCTCTGCAAGAAGCGGTCGAAGCTGCGCACCCATTCGGTGCGCATGAACAGAAATCCGCCGTTGTGCGAGCCGGTCAGCTCGATCCACGCGCTGTCGCCCGGTGCAGCCTGAAGGAGGCGGCGTCCATGAGCGACTGGAACGATTTCATCCTGCGGGCTGTGCGCTACCAGGAGTGGGCAATGGATTGACCTGACCGAGCCAAGCGTGTCGTAAGCGTAGCGGGTGAGCAAGCGCGCCGGCAGAAATGGATACAGGTCGGCCGCGAGATCGGGCGCCGAAGTGAAGGTCGAATGCAGCACCAGCGCGGCCGGCTCCGTGCGGGCGGCCAGGTGGGCGGCGACGGCGCCACCGAGCGACTCGCCGAACACCACGATGCGGTCGGGCGGGAGCCGGCGGGATTCCCTCAGGTAGCGCCACGCGGCTTCGGCGTCGGCGTAGGTGCCCGCTTCGGAAGGGCTGCCGCTCGAGGCGCCGAAGCCGCGATAGTCGACCAGCAGCACGGACAGCCGCAACTGCTGGAACATCGGCAGCCAATCGAGTCGATGAACGATGCTGCCGGCATTGCCGTGAAAGAACAGAACCGTGGCGCGCGCGTCGGCCGCCGGCACGTGCCAGCCATGCAGGGTTTCCCCGTCGGCGGTGGCGATGCGCACCTCTTCGAAGGGTAGCTGCAACTGCGCCGGCGTGGCGCGGTCCTGCCGGCCCATCTCTGGAAAATAGATGAAGCGCGATTGAAATATGTACAGCAGCGCGGCGAGGGCGGCGTAGCCGAGCGCAATGCCGATGAGAAGTGTGACGAGCAAGCGCATGGAGGCCGTCTAGGCGTCGGCGACGATTTCCAGGGACAAAGCCAGTTCCTGGAGGACGGCGTCTATGGGCCATGACAGAGTGAGGCAGACCGCCTGCATGATTTTCTCGAAACCAGCCTCGGATTGCGAGACGGTGAAGTGCGGGCACGCTCGGATAGTGATCGGACGGCTCGCCGTCAGCCGCAGCCCGCCGCCCAGGCTGCGGTCGTCCAAAGTCAGCCGCGTCACTACGGCGAGATCGAGTTCCTGGCCGAAGCCGCAGGGGATGTTGCCGTCGGCCAGGATGTAGCGTCCCGTGTAGCCGTCGCAGCTGGGCATGGCCAGGTTGATCTCGACGAAGAAGCGCCCGCCCGGCACGTCGCGCAGACGATAGCCGACCTGCACGGTGCGTCCGGCCAGGGCAATGGTTTTCATTACCTCGCCGCCGTCGAGCGGCGCGACGAACGTTGCGCGCATGAGCGGCGCCTTGACTTCACCCACCGCGTACTGCGGCCAGGCCACCTGGTCGTCGAGCCGCTGCCAGGCATCGGCGAACAGCCGGCGCGGACGGGAATCCGGCACGACGTCGGCGGGATCGATGGTGCTCTTGAAGGCGATGCGCTCGTGGGGCGAAGCGATGCCGTTGCCCGCGTGGTCCGTTTCGGGTGCGGCTTCCAGCTTGCTGTAATAGTGTTCGGCGCGTTGCGTCAGGACATCGCCGAAATTGTGGGACAGGGCATAGGCGTCCAGTTCGCACAATGCGGCGTGGGCGTCGAGTTTCACGACCGCCTGCGCGTGGCCCGCCTCCAGCGCGAGCAGGTTGCAGTAGACCTCGCGCCGCAGATGCGGCAGGTAGAGGCCGCCGAACAGGCCGTGCCAGTAGGCATCGTTGGCCTGGGCGCGGTAGAGGTGAGCGGTGAGGGCGGCCGTGCGTCCGTTCTTCGGCAGGGTCGTCAGCCTTTCGGACAGCGCCAGCATGCGCTTGTGCATCCAGTTGGCTTCCGGATATCGCATGAAGAAGTTCTTCCAGATGCCGCCGCGCACGAAGGGCTTGGTACGTTCGTAACGCCCTTCGCGCTTTTCTCGCTGGACCAGTTCGTCGTAGATGCCTGCCGCCCGAACCGGCAGCGTCCACTCGTTCATTTCGATGTACGAGGTGGTCGGCAGGTAGATGATGCCGCCGGTCGTGGAGCGGGCGTGGAAGTCATGGTAGGTTTCCGTGCGGATGTGCGGGGAAGCCAGCACGCCCTCGATGAACTGCTCGAGCCATTTCCTGTTGTAGACCCAGTCGTAGGTTTCCGGCCAGATGCCGAACTTCTCGATGTCGTCGAAGTAAATCGCGGCACGGCGGCCTTCGTGCGCGAGGCTTTCCAGATAGGCGACCGCCTCGGCGGCGGGCGAGAAGGGCAGCCGGTAGCGCAGTTGTTCGGAAATGGGGAACAGGTCGATGCTGCGACCGTCCTCCTCGGTGGTATGGAAGCCGTCGAGTTCGGCGGGTTCCTTGCCGACGCAGAGGAAATGATAGTCGTCGACCGTCACGTATTTCATGCCGCAGTCGGCCAGCGCCGGTACGACGGTGGGGATGTAAACCCGTTCGGTCAGCCAGGCACCTTCGACGCGTGCTCCGAGGCTGTGCGAGAGCTTGTCGGTGAGGACGTTGACCTGCCCGATGCGGTCGCGCAATGGGATCGCCGCCAGCACCGGTTCGCAGTCGCCGCCGCCGACCATTTCGACCTGTCCGCGCGCCACCATCTCGCCGAGAAGGACCATGTCCTGCGGATATTTGTCCTGCAGGCGATCGAGCAGCCAGCCGGAGAAGTGTGCGGCAAAACGGAACTCGGGGTAGCGGTGCAATGTGCGCAGGAAGGGGCGGTAGCAGCGCGTATGCGCCTCTTCGATCACGGCGTCGAAGTTCCCCACCGGCTGATGGGCGTGCACACCCATCAGCAAGGATATCGGTTCGATCATGTATGCCCTTGTGGTGTGGTTTTAGCTGGCGCGGCGCATCGCGCCACCTCCTTCGGGAGTTCCGCCGCCCCTGGACAGCGGCGCCGCGAGCTGCGGTGGCTCGTTCAGCCGCAACAGACGGTAGAGATGGGCCAGATTGGCGCGGAACAAGGCGTCGAAACTCTCCACGGCTTCGCGCGGATTGTAGTCGCCGAACCACCAGAACCAGTCCGACCCTTCGCATACGGCCAGTTGCGCTTCGGCGGCGCGTCGGGCATCTGCGTCGAGACGGCCGCTGTCCATGACCAGATCGTAGGCCTGCTTGGCATCGCAGAGCAGATCCCAGGCGCGGTTCTTGTCCGGGTCGCCGATCCAGGTGGAGAAGGTGCCATAGACCCAGCTGCCGGCCACCAGGGCGGGGAGTTTGCCGCAACGCTCGGGGTTGCGCGCAAGCCATTCAGTGCAGGTGGTGGTGGCAAGCCAGGGCTGGCTCGCGATCAGGCCGTAAAGATCCTCGAAGAAGAAGTAGGCGTTGTAGGGGTAGTGTTCCCAGGCGTTCTCGCCGTCGAGGATGACGCAGACCAGCGGGGTTTCCCCGGCGGGGGCTTCGTCGCGGATGCGCGCGAGCTGATCGACAAAATGCTGCGCGGCGTCGCGGCCGTGCCATTTGGCGTATTCGAAGCCGATCAGATCGGAGAGTTTTTCATCGCGGAAAAACACGGCGATGCCCGGCGCGGCCTCGATTCTCCAGGGGTGGTAAAGAAGCGAGGTTGCCGGTTCGATGTGGCTGAGGCGCAGGCTGTTGGCGAGGACGCCCTGGCTTGAAGCGGTCCAGCGGCAGCCCTGCGCCGCCAGCTGGCTGAGCAAGGGCACGGACAACGCGCCCTCGGCGGGCCACATGCCCTCGGGGGGACGGCCGAAGCGGCGCGCATGGCTTTCGCGCGCCAGCCCGATGTGCCGGTCAATGCGCGAACGGCCGCCGGGATAGAAGTGCGCCTTCGGCAAAGGGATGTCAGGCTGCGCTTCGCGTGCAGAGGCGAAGTCGAGCAGGAGGGGCGCCAGGGGATGCGTGTCCGGCGTCGCAGAAAGCTCGATCTGGCCGCGCTCGGCCAGGGCGCGGTAGCGCGGGATGAGGCCGCGCATCGTTTGTCCCATCAATGCGAGCAGCTGGCGCCGCTCGGCGAGGGTGAAGCCTTCGCCCTTGGTCATCAGCTCGGCCAGCAGCGGCTGGCTGCGCCTTTCGGTTTCCCCGGTCCACACCAAGTGGTACCAGACCAGCAGGTCGGTGAAGAAAGTGCCCGAGAGATAGGCGGCAGCCGCCTCGCCCTGACCCTCGAGCTGGCGGTAGAGATTGCGCAGCCGCTCGAAACGCGGGTAGGGCGCCACCATGCGCACGTGGTTGTCGGGAAAGCAGGTGGCAAGGACAAGCCTGCGTTCCCCGGGATCCATTCGATCGAGCGAATCGCGCGCCAGCAGGCGGAGCAGGGGATCCCTGTAATCGCCCGTCTCGAACTGCTGCGCGTAATCCTCGATCTGGTCGAGCAGCACCGGCACGAAGTTCACCACGGCATGCACGGGCGGATTGCGCTCGAGGTGCCCCGCCATGTCGGTGTAGTCCTTCAGCGCATGCAGGTAGGTCCATGGCCGGCGAAATTCGCCGGTGGCATGGTCGCGGTAATCCGGCTGGTGCATGTGCCAGAGGAAGACCAGCTCCAGCTTGCGGTCGGGCTCCATCGCGCCTGCCTGCCGTGCTAGCGCAGTCGGTGCACTTGCTGACCGAGCATTTCCGGCGTGACCAGCGTGATGCCCTTTTCGGAGATGTGGAAGCGGCGGGCGTCCTCCTCTCGATCCACGCCGATGCGCATGCCATCCGGGATGCGGCAGCGCTTGTCGATGATGGCGCGGCGGATGACGGCGTTTTTGCCAATGCGCACCTTTGGCAGGATCACTGAGTCTTCGACTACGCTGTGCTCTTCCACCCGTACGCCGGAGAAGAGCACCGAGCGGCGCACCGAGGCGCCGCTGATGATGCAGTTGCCCGAGACCATCGAGTCGATCGCCATGCCGCGCCTATTCTCTTCGTCGAAGATGAACTTCGCCGGCGGCAGCTGCTCCTGATAAGTCCAGATCGGCCAGGCATCATCGTACAAGTTGAGTTCCGGCGTGACGCGGATGATGTCCATGTTGGCTTCCCAGTAGGCGTCCAGCGTGCCCACGTCGCGCCAGTAAGGCTTGCCCTCCACGCAGCCGATGCAGCTTTCCGAGAAATCATGGGCGAACACGCGGTAGCGCGCCACGATGTGGGGGAGGACGTCCTTGCCGAAATCGTGTGACGAATTGGGATCGTCGCGGTCGCGGATGACCTGCTCGAAGAGGAAGTTGGCGTTGAAGACGTAGACGCCCATGCTGACCAGGGCGCGATCAGGCTTGCCCGGCACCGGTTCAGGATCTCTGGGCTTCTCGGTAAAGCGGGTGACGCGCCAATCCTCGCTCACGCTGATGATGCCGAATTCGCTGGCTTCCTCGCGCGGCACCTCGATGCAGGCCACGGTCAGGTCGGCCTGCTCGGCGACGTGGAAGGCCAGCATGCGGCCATAGTCCATCTTGTAGACATGGTCGCCCGAGAGGATGACGACGTATTTGGGATGATGGCGGCGCAGCATGTCGAGATTCTGGAATACCGCGTCGGCGGTGCCTCGGTACCAGTCCTCGCCTATCTGCTGCTGCGCCGGCAGCAGGTCGATGAATTCATTGAGCCGCCCGTCGAGGAAGCTCCAGCCGCGCTGCAGATGATGGATCAGGCTCTGCGACTTGTACTGGGTGGCGACGCCGATGCGGCGAATGCCGGAGTTGACGCAGTTGGACAGCGTGAAGTCGATGATGCGGAACTTCCCGGCGAAGGGCACGGCCGGCTTGGAGCGCCAGTCGGTGAGCTGCTTCAGGCGGCTGCCGCGCCCGCCGGCCAGGATCAGCGCAAAGGACTCGCGCGTCAGCTGGCTGACGTAGCGCGGTCCCTGGCTGCCCCGCGTGGTGGAGTAGACCTGACGCAGCGCCTCATTGTTGTCCTGCATGAAAAGATCCCTTTCGATTTCCCACAGTAACGGGCATCCTGACCGGTGGCGCCTAGTTTGTTCCGCGCACGCTCAGCAGGGCGTCGATTTCCGCCTCCGCCTCGATCCAGTCTCCCAATTCGCCGCCCCCTGTGAAGTCGCGCTTCTCGGCCTTGTAATAGGCGGCTTCCGCGATGAGTCGCATGCGCTCATCCTGCGTAACCAGACTGCTGGCCTTTGCGCGCGACTTCTCCGCCGTCGCTCGAGATGCACGGGGTCTCGCCGGGGCGACTTTGCCGGCCGCCTTCCTGACTGGAGCCTTGGTCGTCGTTGTGCCCGATTTGCCGGATGCCGTGCTGCCGCGTGGTGACATAGCAATCTCCTCGAAGTATGGACGATGACGGGTTTGTTCTCCTTGTCGTTATGCTGGCATCTTACGCCGGGACTATGACCGGTTATTGATGGGAATCAAGACTATTGGTGTGCGCCGCAGCAATCGTGAGGGCGCCAAGCAGGCCGAGTCGCTCGTTGGTGATGACCCGGATGGGGAAGCCGGACATCAGGCCGGCATGCGCGCCCCTTTCACGGAAGGCGCGGACAAAGCCGCCCTCCTGAAGGCGGGGCAGGATCTTCGGCGCGATGCCGCCGCCGATATAGACGCCGCCGCGCGCCATGAACAGCAAGGCCAGATCGCCGGCGAAGGCGCCATAGGCGGCGATGAACAGATCGAGTGCACGTCCGGCCAATGGGTTGGCCGGAACTGCTGCCACGATCTCGGCCGGGTCGGCGATCGCCGTGTTCCCGGGGCTGACTTTGCGCAGGCTTGCGTAAATGGCCGCCAGGCCGGGCCCCGATATGACGTTTTCGGCTGTCACGCGTCCTCCCGGCTGCAGCAGGTGTCGCCACACGGCCAGTTGTTCCTCGCTGGCCGGGGCGAAGCCGATGTGGCCGCCCTCCCCGCCGACTGTCCGCCAGCCGCTTCCCTTGGGCACCAGCGCAGCGACCCCCAGGCCGGTGCCGGCGCCGACCAGCAGCCGCGGCGCCCGCTCCAGCGGATGACCTTCCTGCAGCGTGACGAGGTCGTCGGCGTGGAGGTGTGCCACGCCCTGCGCCGCCGCCGCGAAGTCATTGATCACCTTGATCCTGCCCAGGCTGAATGTCCGGGAGAGCGTCGGGCCATCCAGAGTCCACGGCAGGTAGGTGACTTTGGCGCAATTGTCTTCCACCGGGCCGGCGACGCCGAAGCAGGCTGAAGCGACTTCTTTTCCCGCGGGGCCGGCTTCGTCGAGAAAAGCCCGCAACAAGGCGGGGAAATCGCCCCACTCACTGCTCGGGTAGCGGCGCTCGAAAACGATGCCCTTCTCGCCGGCCAGCGCCAGCAGCGTCTTGGTGCCGCCGATGTCGCCGCCGAGAATCATCGCGGGGCCGTGTTCATACCGCGACTGGCGCGGCGATGTGCGGATGCGGGTCGTAGCCTTCCAGGGTGAAGTCCTCGAAGCGGAAGGCGAACAGGTCGCGCACCTCGGGGTTGATGCGCAGCTGCGGCAGGGCGCGCGGCGCGCGCGCCAGCTGCAGGCGCGCCTGGTCGAGGTGGTTGGTGTAGAGGTGGGCGTCGCCGAGGGTGTGCACGAAGTCGCCGGGCCGGTAGCCGCACACTTGCGCCAGCATCAGCGTGAGCAGCGCGTAGGACGCGATGTTGAAAGGCACGCCGAGAAAGATGTCGGCGCTGCGCTGGTAGAGCTGACAGGAGAGCCTGCCGTCGGCGACGTAGAACTGGAACAGCGCATGGCAGGGCGGCAGCTTCATGCGGTCGATGTCGGCCGGGTTCCAGGCGCTGACGATGTGCCGGCGCGAATCCGGGTTCTGTTTCAGGCCATCGACGAGCTGCGCGATCTGGTCGATGACGCGGCCGTCGGGCGCATGCCATGAGCGCCACTGGTAGCCGTACACCGGGCCGAGGTCGCCGTTGGCATCGGCCCAGTCGTCCCAGATCGAAACGCCGTGCTCCTTCAGGTAGCGGATGTTGGTGTCGCCCTTCAGGAACCACAGCAGTTCGTGGATGATGGATTTGGTGTGCAGCTTCTTCGTGGTGACGAGCGGAAAGCCCTGCGCCAGGTCGAAGCGCATCTGCCAGCCGAAGACGGAAAGCGTGCCGGTGCCGGTGCGGTCGCTTTTCTTGTGCCCGTGTTCCAGCACGTGGCGCATCAGGTCGAGGTATTGCTGCATGAACGGGTGTGGTCCAGGGCGGAGGCTATAATTGGCCTTGATTTTATAGGAAGCGGAACATGCTGGCCAAACTGACCCAATCCGCCGCGCCGCTCGGACAGGCGGCGCTCGACAAAGCCACCCATGCCGTTCTGGTGCTCCCTTTCGCAAAAAAACTCGACGGCATGCGCGAAGTTCCCGCCCTGGAACGGTTGCGCGCCGCCCTGAAGCGCCGCGACATGAAGGCGGAGGATCTGGCCAAGACGCCGGTTTCCGTCAGTCTTGCCGGCGGCGGCTTGTGCAGTTTTGTCATGCTTGACGCCGGCAAGAGCGCTTTCGAGCGGCAAAGCGTGCTGCGTCGGGCGATGATGCCCCTCATGGAGGAACAACCGCGCGAACTGGTGCTCGCCCTGTACGGCAGCGCGGAAGCACGTCGCGAGAATGCACGCGTGGCGCTATACGTGGCCTGGCTGAACGGCGCGCGACTGCCGACGCGGCGGAAGAAACCCGAAGTGCGGCCGCTGGCGCGAATCCGCCTCCATGGCGCGCGCGACGCCGCGGGTTTTGCCGAGATCGCCGCCGTGGCCGAGGCCAATACGCTGGCGCGGGCATTGACCGCCCTGCCGCCCAACGAATTGACGCCGTCCATGTACCGTCAGCGCCTGCGCCAGATGGCGCGCAGCCGCCGTTGGCACTTCGAGGAATTCGACATGCGCCGCCTGCGCCGCCTGGGCGCGGGGGCATTTGTGGCGGTGGCACAGGGCAGCGCACCGGAAGACGCCGCCATCGTGCATCTTTCCTGGCGGCCGCAGAAGCCGCAGGGTCAAGTGGCGCTGGTCGGCAAGGGCATCTGCTTCGACACCGGCGGCCACAACCTCAAGCCGGCGAAGTACATGGCCGGCATGCACGAGGACATGAACGGTTCCGCCGTGGCGCTCGGCCTCATGCAGGCGCTGATCGAGCGCAACATGCCGTTGTCCATCGATGCCTGGCTGCCCATTGCACAGAACCACCTTTCGCCGGAGGCCTACAAGCAGAACGACATCGTCACCGCCCTCGACGGCACTACCATCGAGGTGGTGCATACCGATGCCGAGGGTCGCATGGTGCTGGCCGACGCACTGACCCTGGCGACCCGCGGCACGGGCAAGACGGGTGGCAAGCCGGATCTTGTCGTCGACTTCGCCACGCTTACCGGCAGCATGGGCTATGCACTGGGCAGCCGCTATTCCGGTGTCTTCGCCACCTCTTCCGAGTTGGCACGCCTGGCCGTGACGGCGGGCGAGGCAAGCGGCGAACGCGTCTGCGTCTTCCCCCTCGACGCAGACTACGAGGCCGGGCTGGAGAGCAAGGTGGCCGACATCAAGCAGTGCACTCTGGATGGCGAAGCCGATCATATTCTCGCCGCGCGCTTCCTCAAGCGGTTCACCCATGATTCGCCCTGGGTGCATATGGATCTGTCGTCCTCGAGTTGCAGCAGTGGACTGGGTGCGGTAGGTACCGACCTCACCGGGTTCGGCGTCGCCTGGGGGGTGGAGTTTTTCGAGCAATGGCTTGCCACGCACGCCGCGTTGCCTGCGCCACGCAGACGGAAGGCCAAATAGCCTGTTCTTTCCGTGAGATGGCTATCCGCCGCGGGTGACTTTGTCGCCTGCTTGCGCTATCCTTGAATCACGAATTATGCAGAGGATCAATGGTCCGCTGGCATATCCGCAGTTAACGACCATTCGACACGGCCTACAGCATGCTTGGCATTTTTTCCGCGAAATCCGGCCATCCTCTCGCCGATGCGAAGGAAGCCAGGCGCGTCATCGGCGAACTGTCAGGGCGCGATGCCGCGTCCGCGCTTGACGAGGTTTCCGGCTGGCTGGAGTCCGTGGCGACCGACGAGGTGCTCAAACTCCCCGAACGGCTGGCCCTCGTCTTTCAGCTCGATGAAGCGGCACAACTGCATGCGCGCAAGCTGGGCCGGGACTACCTGACCGCGCCGCGCCTTGGGCGCCAGCAGGAATACAAATTGTGGCAGGCCAACCATGATTTCTGGGCACAACTGGCCAGTGCCTATGACTACTGCCTGGCCCGATACATGGCGCAGGAAAAAGGCAGCGACTCAGTCAAGAACGAATTGGCGCTGATGATCGTGCGCATGCTGCGCGCTTACTCATCGCAACTGAAGTGGGATCAATTCCGCTACGGTCCGATCAATGCTGAGCTCTGGCAGCGCATGGGGCGCGCCTACCTGTTCGCCGAGCAGGCCAAGTGTTCCCGCCAGGCGATCACACCCTATCCCGCCGTACCGGGCGAGACCTCGGTGGAGCAGGAATACCTCAAGGCGCTGGTTTTCCAGGCCTCCAGCATGGACAGCCTGCTGCCGCTGGAGATCGAGATCGCCGAACGTTTCATCGCCCATTTCCTGCCGCAGTTCGTGTTTGCCGCCGAAGTGAGGCCGGACAACGTGTATTGGGTGGATGCCGACAAGCCGGCGCCGCCGAAGCGCCTCGCCGTCTTGCCGCAAGTTGCGCCCAGCCTGCGTTTTTTCAGTGCCGGTTCAGCGCTTTCCAGGCTGGAAGCCATGCTGCAGCAGGTGGAACGCGGCGAGGTGCCGGCTGAGGTCAACCTCGGCGCCCAGTATTCGGCACGCATCATTTTGCCGGTGCTGAAGCATTTGATCGTGTACTGGGCGCCAAAGCCGCCGATGCGCTCGCACGACCGCCATCGCGTCAAGTCGCGTCTGACCGCCGTGAATGGGCTGGCCGCCATACATGCCCGCCTGTCCAACCGAGGTGGGGAAGAAAGCGAAGCCTGGGTGGTCGATGATGTCAGCCTGGGCGGCATGGGTGCGCAAGTGCCGCTTGGCGCCAATGACTGGGTGCGCATCGGCGCCCTTCTCGGCATGCAGCCGGAGGGGGGCAGCAACTGGCTCATCGGCGTCATCCGGCGCTTCAGCCGTGAAACGCCGACGCAGGGATCGGTCGGCATTGAAACCCTGTCGAAATTGCCGCAGGCTGTCGCCGGCGATCTGGGCGGCATGGATTGCATTGCCATTCTGCTAGACAGCCTGCATAGCGGCGATACGGTGCGGGTGATCCTGCCAGGTGCGGCTTTCGAGCCTGCCATACCGCTGGTGTTTGCCTGGCAGGGCCGCGCGGCCCGGCTCGACCCGGTCGAGCAACTCGAATCCGGTGTCGACTTCGATCTCGGCCTCTACCGCGTCGCCCCCCCTGCCTGATATTTACTTCGGCCGCAACGCCGATTTCGGCCGGAAAGCCTTGATCACGTCTTCGTTGGTCTCGATGTAGGGCCCGCCGATGAGATCGATGCAGTAAGGCACGGCGGCGAAGACGCCGTCCAGGGTCTCCTTGATCGCCTTGGGTTGCCCCGGCAAGTTGAGGATCAACGCGCTGCCACGCACCACGCCGACCTGGCGCGAGAGGATGGCGGTGGGCACATACTTCAGGCTCACCTGCCGCATCTGTTCACCGAAGCCCGGCAGCACCTTGTGCGCCACGGCGAGGGTGGCTTCCGGCGTCAGGTCGCGCGGGGCCGGTCCGGTGCCGCCGGTGGTCAGGATGAGGTGGCAGCCGACGGTGTCGGCCAGAGCGATGAGCGTTCTTTCGATTTCCGCCCGCTCGTCCGGAATAAGCCGTTTTTCCATGCGCCACGGCGACGCCATTGCCGCCGCGAACCATTCGCTCAGGGCGGGTATCCCTTGGTCCTCATAGACGCCGCTCGAGGCGCGGTCGGAGATCGACACCAGACCGATCAAGAGCTCATCGTTCATTTTCCAGTTCCCTCAAGGCGCGGAACAGCTCGCGATAGTTTTTCGGCGGCTTGCCCGCTTCGCGTTCATGCAAGGCGCCTCGGCGCAGCTGCTTCAGGCGCGTGATGTCTGCACCGGGATGTGCCGTCCCGATTTCCGTCAATACCGCCTCATCCTCCAGCAGCCGCTCACGCAATCTTTCAAGGCGATGCTGGCGAGCCGTCTCGAGCGCAGAGGCGCCCCTGACGGCGTCGAGCGCTTCGCGGATCGGCGCCGGGTCGATGTCGCGCATCAAGCGCCCGATGTATTGCATCTGGCGGCGGCGTGCCTCGTGCCGGCTAAGGCGTTGCGCTTCGCCGAGCGCCCTGCGGAGTTCCTCCGGCATGTCGATGCGATCGAGACGCTCCGGTGAGAGATCGACCAGCGCCGCCCCCATTTCCTGCAGGGCATGCATGTCGCGCTTTTTCTGCGACTTGCTGGGCCGCTCGACCGCGTCGTCAAACACAAGGTCTTCAAGGTTCTTCATCTTGGTATGATTATATCTTTGCATCCCCCTCTCCCGCGATGTCTTCCCAGAAATTCAGTTATTCGCAAAGCGTCTTGCGCAGCATGGCGCAGGACATTCTCGATTACGCCCGATCGCGTGGCGCCAGCGCCTGCGAAGCCGACGTTTCCGAGGGGTTCGGCCAGTCGGTGACGGTGCGTTGCGGCGAGGTCGAGACCATCGAATACAACCGTGACAAGGGTGTCGGCGTAACCGTCTACCTTGGTTTGCAGCGCGGCTATGCCTCGACCTCGGATTTTTCCCGCTCCTCGCTTCACGCCGCTGTCGATGCCGCCCTCTCCATTGCCCGCTTTACCGCGCCGGACGAGGCTGCCGGTCTGCCGGAGGCTGACTTGCTGGCGAGCGGCGACATGGCGCTCGATCTGTATCATCCTTGGGCGTTGTCCGTGGAAGATGCCATCGATGTCGCCCGCCGCTGCGAGACGGCCGCCTTTGCCGTCAGCCCGCTGGTCATGAATTCCGAAGGGGCAAGCGTGTCCGCCCAGCAGTCGCATTTCATCTCGGCCAACAGCTTGGGCTTCATGGGCGGATACGCCTCCTCGCGCCACTACCTTTCCTGCTCGGTGATTGCCGGCGAGGGAGATGCGATGCAGCGCGACGACTGGTACAGCACGCATCGCGATGCGGCCGAACTGGCTGAAGCCGAGGTGATCGGAGAGTATGCCGCGCGCCGCGCGCTCTCGCGCCTGGGTGCGCGCAAGATTGCCACCTGCGAGGTGCCGGTCCTGTTCGAGGCGCCGCTCGCCGCGACACTGATAGGCAACTTTGTTTATGCCGCATCGGGCGGCAGCCTCTACCGCAAATCCTCCTTCCTCCTCGACAGCCTGGGTACGCAGGTGTTTTCGCCACAGGTGCATATCAGCGAGCGTCCGCACCTGCAGCGCGCGCTGGCGAGCAGCCCCTTCGACGACGACGGGGTCGCCACGCACGACCGCGAGGTGGTCGAGGCCGGCGTCTTGAAGGGCTATTTCCTGTCGACCTATTCGGCACGCAAGCTGGGCATGCAGACTACTGGCAATGCCGGCGGCTCCCATAACCTGATCGTGCGCCCGGGCAAGCGGGACCTGCTTGGCCTCGCCGCGCTGATGGGCCGCGGCCTGCTTGTCACCGAACTGCTCGGCCAGGGCGTCAATTATGTGACGGGCGACTATTCGCGCGGCGCGTCAGGCTACTGGGTCGAGAACGGAGAGATCCTGTATCCGGTGCAGGAAATTACCATTGCCGGAAATCTGAAGGACATGCTGCGCGGCATCGTCGCGGTGGGCAGCGATGTACTGGTGCGCGGCTCCAAGCAGGTCGGCTCCATCCTCATCGATCGCATGACGATCGCAGGGGCATAAGCAGGACACTCCATAGGGGTTATCCCCAACACCGCAATACCCTGAATCTCGTGCCGCGTGCGGAAGGTTGGTGTAGTATTTCCCGGCGATCCCAGCACAGAGGGGATTGAATCCATCTGCCGTTCAAGGCACAGAAAAACCTCTAAAGGAGACCCATCTATGGAACGTCGTCAATTCATCAAACATGCCGGCATTGCAGGCATCCTGGCAGCAGGCGTGGCGCCTGCCGCCCACGCACAGGGCGCCACCATCCGCTGGCGCCTGGCTTCCAGCTTCCCCAAAGCGCTCGATACCATCTTTGGCGCGGCAGACACCTTCGCCAAGAAGGTCAGCGAGATGTCCGGCGGCAAGTTCACCATCTCGGTGCATGCCGGCGGCGAACTGATGCCGGCCTTTGGCGTGGTGGATGGCGTGCAGCAGGGCACCGTCGAAATGGCGCATACCGCGCCCTACTACTTCTTCGGCAAGGACGAAACCTTCGCGCTGGACTGCGCCATTCCCTTCGGCCTCAACTCTCGCCAGATGACGGCCTGGATGTACGAAGGCAACGGCATGAAGCTCATGCGCGAGTTCTACAAGGCCTACAACATCGTCAACTTCCCGATGGGCAACACCGGCGCCCAGATGGGCGGCTGGTATCGCAAGGAGATCAAAGGCCTCAAGGACATCAAGGGCCTGAAGATGCGCATCGGCGGTTTCGGCGGCAAGGTGCTGGAACGCATCGGCGGCGTGCCGCAGAACATCCCTGGCGGCGAAATCTACCAGGCGCTGGAGAAAGGCACCATCGACGCCACCGAGTGGGTCGGCCCGTATGATGACCAGAAGCTGGGCTTCAACAAGGTGGCGCCGCACTACTACTACCCGGCCTGGTGGGAAGGCGGCCCGCAGCTTTCAGCTTACGTCAACAGCAAGGCGTGGGAAGGCCTCTCGTCCGAATACAAGGCCATTCTCGAATGCGCAGCGGCGCTGGCCCATTCCGAGATGCAGGCCAAGTACGATGCCAAGAATCCCCTCGCGCTGAAGCAGCTCGTCGCCGCCGGCACCAAGCTGCATCGCATGCCCAAGCCCGTCATGGATGCCGCCTTCAAGGAGGCGATGGCACTGTATAGCGAACTCAACGCCAAGAACGCGAACTGGAAAAAGGTGTACGAGGACTACGCCAAGTTCCGCGCGGAGCAGAACCTCTGGTTCCGCTTCTCCGAAATGGGTTTCGACAGCTTCATGCAGGCACAGAAGCTGTAGCATTTATCAGCTACTGGAAACCGCCGGCTTGCCGGCGGTTTTTTTGCAGTCACTTACCGCGCTGCTCCCGCTCCAGGGCGCGAAGTACCGCTGCGTTGGGGTCTTCCTCACTGGCGGCCGGCTCCCCGGGCTTCCCGTCGCCGTCTTCCTTGCCATTCGTTTCGGCGTCACCGGAGAGCGCCTCCCCTTTCGGCAAGTCGAACAATTGCATCGGGTCAACCTGCTTGCCGTAGCTGCCTGGCTCGAATTCGATCTGGATGTTCTTGATGTCGAGCTTCGGGGCCTTGTCCAGGCGGTCGGTGACCAGCCCGGGGAAAACGACGACCAGGATCACCATGAGAAGCTGGATGAAGATGAATGCGATTGCGCCCAGGTAGATCTGCGGCGTGGTGACGCCGCGAATGCGCGCGCCGGTCAGCTTGTCGTCGTAGTCGAGGCGCGAAGCCACGCTGCGCAGGTAGAACAGGGCGAAGCCGAAGGGTGGCGTGAGGAAGGAAGTCTGCAGGTTGAGGGCGATGATGACGCCGAACCAGATCAGGTTGATGTCCATCTTCTCCGCTACCGGCGCCAGCAACGGAATGACGATGAAGGCGATCTCGAAGAAGTCGATGAACATCCCCAGCACGAACACCAGGATGTTCACGATGATGAGAAAGCCCATCTTGCCGCCGGGAATGTCCTTGAACAGGTGCTCGACGAAAAAATGGCCGTCGGCGGCGTTGAAGGTGAAGCTGAAAACGGTGGCGCCGATGAGGATGAACAGCACGAAGCAGGACAGTTTGGCCGTGTTGTCGAGCGCCTGCTTGAGCAGTTTCAGGCTGAGGCTGCGCTTGCCCGCAGCCATGATGAGCGCGCCCACCGCGCCCATGGCACCCCCCTCCGTCGGCGTGGCGAGGCCAAGGAAGATGGTCCCCAACACCAGGAAGATCAGCACCAGCGGCGGAATCAGCACGAAGGTGACGCGCTCCGACAGCTGCGACAGCAGGCGCAGCTTGAACAGGCGGTTGGCCAATGCCAGGCCCAGCGCAGTGAAAGCGCTGACGGTCATGGTCAGGACGACGATTTCGTCAGTCGGCGCCTCGGTTTCGCGACCAACCAGCGGGTTGATCACGTCTTCATGAAAATGGGTCCAGGCCCAACCAGCTGCCGCAGCCAGCCCCAGAAGGATCAGCAGCGAACGATGGCCGCTGGCGCCGTCGTCTTCCTTGTAGATGCGCGCCTCGGGCGGCAACGCCGGCACCCAGCGCGGCCTGAAGAGCGCGACCAGCACCACGAAGGCAGCGTATAGCCCCACTGTCATCAGGGCCGGCACCATTGCGCCGGCATACATGTCGCCGACCGAGCGGCCGAGCTGGTCCGCCATGACAATGAGCACCAGCGAGGGCGGCACGGCCTGGGCCAGCGTGCCGGAAGCGGTGATGACGCCGGTGGCGATGATGCGGTTGTAGCCGTTGCGCAGCATGATGGGCAGGGAGATCAGGCCCATGGCGATGACCGAGGCCGCCACCACCCCCGTCGTGGCGGCCAGCAGCGCGCCGACAAAGACAACTGCGAGCGCCAGGCCGCCGCGCACCGGGCCGAATACCTGGCCGACGGTTTCCAGCAGATCCTCGGCCATGCCGCTGCGCTCGAGGATGATGCCCATGAAGGTGAAGAAGGGTATGGCCAGCAGCGTGTCGTTCTGCATGATGCCCTGGAGGCGCAGCGGCAGCGCCTGGAACAGCGAAGGGGGAAACAGTCCCGCCTCCATGCCGAGCAGGCCGAAGGCCAGGCCAGTGGCAGCAAGCGAAAAGGCGACCGGGAAGCCGGTCACCAGGAAGCACAGCAGGCCGATGAAAAGCAGCGGGATGAAGTTGCCGACGATGAAGTCCATTCAGCGTTGCTCCCCAACGTTCGGGTCGCGTGCCTCGAACTTTTCGGCGATATCCTCCTCCCGCGGGTGGCTGCCGTGGCCATGTCCGATCGGATCTGCCAGCCGGCCGCGCAGGAAGGCAGCGCGCTTGATCAGTTCGGACAGGCTTTGCAGCAGCAGCAGTCCCAGACCGAGCGGCACGATCAGGTAGATCGGCCAGCGGATCAGCCCGCCGGCGTTCTGCGACATCTCGCCGGTTTCCCAGGCATTGACGAAAAGCGGCCAAGACAAGCCGATCATCAATATGCAGAACGGCGCGAGGAAGACGACGATGCCGACGATGTCGATCCAGTTGCGCAGGCGTGGAGAGAGGTGGTTGGACAGGAAGTCGATGCGCACATGGGCGTTGCGCAGGAAGGTGTAGCCGGCGCCGAGCAGGAACACGGCGGCGAACAGATACCACTGGATCTCGAGCAGGGCGTTCGAACTCCACTGGAACAGCTTGCGCACGATGGCGTTGCCGGCGGATATCAGCACGGCAGCCAGCACCAGCCAGATGATGAAGGCGCCTATGCGTTCGCTGATCCAGTCGATCAGACCGGAAAGTTTGAGCAGCAGGGACATGAGCGGGCTCCGATAGAGGGACGGTGCGCCGTCTTCGGCGCACCGTCTGAAAGTGCCACAACTTAAAGGGTAACCGGTATCAGCCCGGGGTGCCAGCCTGGAAGATTCCACGCCGGAGGCGCGCCAGCTGCCGCGGCGCGCTATTTCCCCTGCAAGGCGGCCGGCTATTTGCCTGCCGCTTCCTTCTTCATCGAGCGCATCAGGGCTTCGGCCGGGTCTTCCTCCTTGGCTGGCTTGTCGGCCGCCTCGCCGTCGGCCTGTTCGTCCTTTTCCTCGCTGGCTTCCTTGTCCTCTTCTTCCTCGCCCGCCGGCTTGCCGTAGCCGCCCTCGGCCTCGAGCTGGACGCCCTCGACGCTGGAGGCGGCGGGGCTTTTTCCGACGGCATCGAGGACTAGGTTGGGGTAAATGATGACCGCTGCGACCATGATCACCTGCAGCACGATGAAGGCGATCGAGCCCTTGTAGATCTGCGTCGTGGTCACGGCCGGTATGCGGGCCTTGGTGATGCGGTCGTTGTAATCGGTTTTTGCCGCCACGCTGCGCAGGTAGAACAGGGCGAAGCCGAAGGGTGGCGTGAGGAATGAGGTCTGCAGGTTCATGGCGATGATGACGCCGAACCAGATCAGGTCGATGCCCATTTTCTCGGCCACCGGCGCCAGCAGCGGGATGACGATGAAGGCGATCTCGAAGAAGTCGATAAACATCCCCAGGATGAAGACCAGAATGTTGACCACGATGAGAAAGCCCAGCGCGCCGCCCGGCAGCTTGTCGAAGAGGTGTTCAACGAAGACATGGCCGTCGGCGGCGTTGAAGGTGAAGGAGAAGACCGTGGAACCGATCAAAATGAACAGCACGAAGCAGGAAAGTCGCGTCGTGTTGTCGAGGGCCTGCTTGAGCAGCGCCATGGTTAGCCGGCGTTTCAAAACCGCCATGATCAGCGCGCCGAGCGCGCCCATGGCGCCGCCCTCGGTGGGCGTGGCCAGGCCGAGGAAGATGGTGCCCAGCACCAGGAAGATCAGCACCAGCGGCGGGATCAGAACGAAGGTGACCTGCTCGGACAGCTTCGACAGCAGGTTGAGCCGGGCGAAGCGGTTGAGCAGGGCGAGGCCGAGGGCGACGAAGGAGGAGACCGTCATCGACAGGATGATGATCTCGTCGGTCGGCGCGGCACCTTCGCGGCCAATCAGCGGATTAATAATTCCTTCGTGAGCGTAGGACCAGGCCACGCCGGCCGCGGCAGAGAGGGCCATCATGGCGAGGAGCGAGCGGTGGCCGCTTGCGCCGTTGCTCTCCTTGTAGATGCGTGCTTCTGCCGGCAGCGCCGGCGTCCAGGACGGGCGCACGAAAGCGACGATGATGACGAACGACGCATAGAGGCCCACCAGCAGCAAGCCCGGCACCAGCGCGCCGGCATACATGTCGCCGACCGAGCGGCCGAGCTGGTCGGCCATGACGATCAGCACCAGCGAAGGCGGGATGGCCTGGGCCAGGGTGCCGGACGCGGTGATGACGCCGGTGGCGATGGTGCGGTTGTAGCCGTAGCGCAGCATGATGGGCAGGGAGATCAGGCCCATGGAGATCACGGCGGCAGCGACCACGCCGGTGGTGGCGGCGAGCAGGGCGCCGACGAAGATAACCGCCAGGGCCAGGCCGCCGCGCACCGGGCCGAAGACCTGGCCGACGGTCTCGAGCAGGTCCTCGGCCATGCCGCTCTTCTCCAGGACGATGCCCATGAAGGTGAAGAAGGGGATGGCCAGCAGCGTGTCATTCTGCATGATGCCGAACACGCGCAGGGGCAGAGCCTGGAACAGGTTGGCCGGGAACATGCCTGCTTCCATGCCGAGGAAGCCGAAGAACAGGCCGGTTGCCGCCAGGCTGAAGGCGACCGGGAAGCCGGTGAGGAGGAAGACCAGCAGGCCGATGAAGAGCAGGGGGACGAAATTGCCGACGATGAATTCCATTTCAGCGCACCTCTTCCTTGGCGAGCGCCGCATGCTCTTCGATTTCGCGCTCGATCTCGGATTCATCCGGATGGCTGGCGTGGCCATGGCCGAGCGAGTCGGGCGCGACGCCCTTGAGGAAGGCAAAGCGCTTGATCAGTTCGGACACGCTTTGCAGGAACAGCAGGGCCATGCCGGCCGGGATCAGCAGGTAAACCGGCCAGCGGATCAGGCCGCCGGCGTTTTGCGACATCTCGCCGCTTTCCCAGGCGTTTGCGAACAGCGGCCAGGAGAGCTTGATGAACAGCAGGCACAGCGGCCAGAGGAAGACGATGATGCCGACGATGTCGATCCAGTTGCGCGCTTTTGCCGAGAGGCGGCCGGAAAGGAAATCGATGCGCACATGGGCGTTCTTCAGGAAGGCGTAGCCCGCGCCGAGCATGAAGACCGCGGCAAACAGGTACCACTGAATTTCCAGCAAGGCGTTCGAGCTCGTGTTGAAGACCTTGCGCACGATGGCATTGCCGGCAGAGATCAGCACGGCGAGCAGGACCAGCCAGAAAAGGGACTTGCCAATGCGATCATTGACGGCATCGACCAGCCGCGAGAACGTGAGGGCCGCGTTCATGATTGGGTACTCCTTTATTGCCGCCCCGGCCGATGATTGCTGGAGGAGCCGGATTTAGGGCGGCCAAGAATAATCCGATTCAGCCTGATCCGCCATCGGTTTCAGGCGGAGATCAGGCAAAATACGGGTAACCCCTAATGCCTCGTTCGGCCTCCACCTGTTTATGCATAAGTTGCCCACCCGCCTTTGTTTGATCCGCCATGGCGAGACCGCCTGGAACGCCGCGCGGCGCATCCAGGGCCAACTGGACATTCCCTTGTCCAGCACTGGCATTGCCCAGGCGCGCGCCCTGGCCGACAGCCTGGCCAAGCGCTGCTTTGACGCCGCCTATTCCAGCGATCTGGCGCGGGCTTGGCAGACCGGTGAAATCGCCGCGCAACAGCTCGGCCTGAAACTTCACCCGCGGCCTGCGCTGCGCGAACGGCATTACGGCGTATTCCAGGGGCTGACTTATGACGAGGCGGCCGTCCGGCATCCGGCCGCCTACCGTCGCCTGTCGGCGCGAGAGACGGATTTTGCCCTGCCGGGGGATGGAGAAAGCCTGTCCGATTTCTCCGCGCGCGTGCTGCGCTGCATCGATTCACTGCTGGCTGAGCATGCCGGCGGAACCCTGCTTGTCTTTACCCACGGCGGCGTCCTCGATGTGCTTTACCGGCGAGCGACGGGCAAGACGCTGGCGGCCCCGCGCGATTTCGACATTCCGAATACCGGCCTGAACTGGATCGAGGTCGAGGCGGGGCGCTGGTCGATCCGCACCTGGGCCGACCGCAGCCATTTGGCCGATGCCCTCGATGAACTCCCCGGTTGAATCGCCTGACGATGCCGCTGGTCGCCTGCTGCGGGTGACGGGGGCGCTGGTCGCAGAAACGCATCCCGGGCTCCGCGGAAACGTCACGCTCGACAGCCGCCTGGAACGCGATCTCGGCCTCGATTCCCTGGCGCGGGTCGAGTTGCTGCTGCGCATCGGCAAGGAATTCGGCGCCACGCTGCCGGATGCGGCGCTGGGCGAGGCGGACACGCCGCGCGACCTCCTGCGTTTTCTGACGCCCGCTGTCGGGGCAGGAGGGTGTGGCGATGCCACACCCCCTGATTCGCCTCAGGCCGCCATCGATCTGCCTCACGGAGCAGTCATTCCCGTGCCCGAAGCCGCGACCACCCTGGTCGAGGTGCTCGAGTGGCATGCCGCGCGCGCGCCTGGCCGTACGCATGTCCTGCTCTATGGCGAGAACGACCATGTGGCGGCCATCACCTATGCCGAACTGCTTGCCGCCGCCCGGCGCATCGCGGGCGGGCTGGTCGCGCGCGGCCTGCGGCCGCAGCAGGCGGTGGCCCTCATGCTACCGACCGGCAAGGACTATCTCGCCAGCTTCTTCGGCGTCCTGCTGGCGGGCGGTGTTCCCGTGCCGATCTACCCCCCGGCACGGCTGGCGCAGATCGAGGACCATCTCAAGCGCCACGCGCGCATCCTCGACAACGCCCAGGCCGTATACATCGTCACCGTGCCGCAGGCGAAGACCGTGGCGGCGCTGCTGCGCGCCCGCGTGCCGAGCCTGGTTGAAATCGTCACGCCGGGCGAGATCGACACCGAGCCGGCGTCCCTGCGCTACCGCGCAAAGGCGGAAGACATCGCCTTCCTGCAATACACCTCGGGCAGCACCGGCGACCCGAAGGGCGTCGTGCTGAGCCATGCCAATCTGCTCGCCAACCTGCGCGCCATGGGGCCGGCCTTCCAGGTCAGCAGCGAGGACGTCTTCGTCTCCTGGCTGCCGCTCTACCACGACATGGGCCTGATCGGCGCCTGGTTCGGCTCGCTCTACTTCGCCATGCCGCTGGTGCTGATGTCGCCGCTCGCCTTCCTGGCGCGCCCGGCGCGCTGGCTGCAGGCGATTTCACGCCATCGCGGCACCATCACCGCGGCGCCGAATTTCGCCTATGAGCTGTGCGCGAAAAAACTCGACGATGCCGCGTTGGGCAGCGTCGACCTGCGTTCGCTGCGCCTGGCGCTGAACGGCGCCGAGCCCGTGAGCCCGGCGACGCTGGAGGCCTTCATCGAGCGCTTCGTGCCGCATGGCCTGCAGCCGGAGGCGATCACGCCGGTATACGGTCTGGCCGAGAGCTCGGTCGGATTGGCTTTTCCGCCTTTGCAGCGCGGCCCGCGCATCGATGCCATCCGCCGCGAGGCCTTCGTGCGGGAGGCGCGCGCCGTGCCGGCCGACGAGGGCGGGTCCGACGTCCTGCGCGTGCCCGCCTGCGGGCGCGCCCTGCCCGGGCATGAGATCCGCATAGTGGACGATGCGGGCGATGAACTGTCCGATCGCCATGTCGGCCAGCTGCAATTCCGCGGCCCTTCTGCGACGCGGGGCTACTTCCACAACCCCGAGGCGACGCAGCGCCTCTTCCGCGATGGCTGGCTCGATTCGGGCGACTATGCCTACATGGTGGAGGGCGAGATCTACCTCACCGGCCGCGTCAAGGACCTCATCATTCGCGGCGGGCGCAACCTCTACCCCTATGAACTGGAGGAAGCAGTCGGCGGCATTGCGGGCATCCGCAAGGGCTGCGTCGCCGTGTTCGCCAGCGCGGACCCGGTCAGCGCCGCCGAGCGCCTGGTGGTGATGGCGGAAACGCGCGAGCAGGATGCCGCTGCGTGCGAGGCTCTGCGGCAGAAGATCAACGAGGCCGCCATCGACGCCATCGGCATGCCGGCCGACGAGATCGTCCTGGCACCGCCGCACAGCGTGTTGAAGACCTCCAGCGGCAAGATCCGCCGCGCCGCCTCGCGCGAGGCATACGAGCGGGGCGAGGTTGGCGCGTCACAGGCGCCGGCCTGGCTGCAGCAGGCGCGGCTGGTGCTCGCCGCAGCAAAAGTCAGCCTCGGCGGCACGGCGAAGCAGGCCGGACGCAAGCTCTACGGGGCGCATGCCTGGCTGGTGCTGATCGTGTTCGCCGTGCCGGTCTGGCTGGCGGTGGCCCTCGCGAATCGTCCCAGCCTGGGCAGGATCATTTCCCACCACGCGGCGCGGCTGGCGTTCCGCTGCGCCGGCATCGGCCTCAAGCCGGTTCCGCACGAACAACTTCCAGCGGCCCCCCATGTGCTGGCGGTCAACCATGCCAGTTATCTCGACTCGCTGATACTGGTCGCGCTGCTGCCGCCGCGCTACACATTCATCGCCAAGCGCGAATTGGTCGGGCAGTGGGTGCCGCGACTGTTCCTGCGCGGCCTGGGCGCGATCTTCGTCGAGCGCTTCGAGGCGGCAAAAAGCGCGGAGGACGTGGAGCAGATGATTGCCGCCCTCGGACGCGGCCAGAATCTGGCGGTGTTCCCCGAGGGCACCTTTTTCCGCGAGTCCGGCCTCAAGCCTTTCCGCATGGGTGCCTTCGTCGCGGCGGCGCGAGCAGACGTGCCGGTTGCGGTGGCCGGACTGCGCGGCGTTCGCCCCATGCTGCGCGCAGGATCCTGGCTGCCCCGGCACGGCCGGCCGGAATTCGAACTCGGCGCGGTCCTCCAGGCAGAAGGGGCCGACTGGGCGTCGGCTGTGCGCCTGCGCGACGCCGTGCGCGCGGAGATGCTGCGCCTTTCCGGCGAGCACGATCTGGGCGGCTTTCTGCCCGAATTGCCACCGCAATAGGCCCTCCCGCCCCGTGGTAAAATCCCGCCTTTCTTCAACCAGTTAAGCCTTATCCCATGTTTCTCAAGAAAAATACCCTGGCCAAGGTCGACGCCGAGCTGTGGACCGCGATCGAAGCCGAGAACCGCCGTCAGGAAGAGCACATCGAACTGATCGCTTCCGAGAACTACGTCAGCCACGCCGTGCTCGAAGCGCAGGGCTCGCAGCTCACCAACAAGTATGCCGAGGGCTACCCGGGCAAGCGCTACTACGGCGGCTGCGAGCACGTAGACGTCGCCGAGCAGCTGGCCATCGACCGCGCCAAGAAACTGTTCGGCGCCGACTGCGCCAACGTGCAGCCTAATTCCGGTTCGCAGGCCAACCAGGCCGTGTTCTTCGCCTTCCTCAAGCCGGGCGACACCATCCTCGGCATGAACCTGTCGATGGGCGGCCACCTCACCCACGGCATGCCGCTCAACATCAGCGGCAAGTGGTTCAACATCGTGCCCTATGGCCTGGACGAAAAAGAGGAGATCGATTACGACGCGATGGAGCAGCTGGCGCACGCGCACAAGCCCAAGCTCATCATTGCCGGCGCCTCGGCCTACGCCCTGCGCATCGACTTCGAGCGCTTCGCCAAGGTGGCGAAGGCGGTCGGCGCCATCTTCATGGTGGACATGGCGCACTACGCCGGCCTCATCGCCGCCGGCGTCTATCCCAACCCCGTGCCGCACGCCGACGTCGTCACCACCACCACGCACAAGACCCTGCGCGGCCCGCGCGGCGGCCTCATCCTGATGAAGGCCGAGCACGAGAAGGCCATCAACTCGGCCATCTTCCCCGGCATCCAGGGGGGGCCCCTGATGCATGTCATCGCCGCCAAGGCGGTGGCGCTGAAGGAGGCGATGTCCCCCGAGTTTCGCCATTACCAGGAGCAGGTCATCGCCAACGCCCGCGTCATGGCGCGCGTGCTGGGCGAGGAGCGCGGCCTGCGCATTGTCTCCGGCCGCACCGAGAGCCATGTCTTCCTGGTCGACCTGCGTGCCAAGAACCTCACCGGCAAGGAGGCCGAGGCCGCACTGGGGCGCGCCCACCTCACGGTGAACAAGAACACCATTCCCAACGATCCGCAGAAAGCCCTCGTCACCTCGGGCATCCGCATTGGCTCCCCGGCCATGACCACGCGCGGCTTCTCCGAGATCGAAGCGGAGCAGGTAGCCCATTGCATCGCCGACGTGCTCGACGCGCCCAACGACGAGGCGGTGATCGAGAAGGTCCGCGGCAAGGTGGCGGAGTTGTGCAAGAAGTTTCCGGTGTACGGCTGACCCGCGATGAAATGCCCTTTTTGTTCGGAGCCCAACACGCAGGTCATCGACACGCGTGAGAACGAAGAGGGCGATACCGTTCGCCGCCGCCGCCGCTGTCTGTCTTGCGACAAGCGTTTCACCACCTACGAGCGCGTCGAGCTGCGCATGCCGCTCATCGTCAAGAAGAACGGCAGCCGCACCGACTACGACCGGGAAAAGCTGGAAGCCAGCCTGATGTTGGCCCTGAGGAAGCGTCCCGTCACCACCGAGAGCATCGACGCCGCCATCGAGCGCATCGAGGAACGTCTGCTTGCCTCGGGCGAGCGCGAGGTATTGACCGAGAAGGTGGGTGAGCTGGTCATGCGCGAATTGCGCAAGCTCGACAAGATTGGCTACGTACGCTTCGCCTCGGTCTATCGCAACTTCGAGGATGTGGAAGAATTCCGCGAAGCGATCCGCGAAGTCAAGAAACCCCGTGCGCCGCGACGTCCGCGCAGCGCCTGACAAAACCCCTCACCACAGAGACACAGAGGCACAGAGGAAATCATGAGATCTTCTCTGTGTTTTCTGTGTCTCTGTGGATAATGGTCTTCGATGTTTTCTGCCGCCGATCATGAATTCATGGCCCATGCGCTGCAACTGGCGCGCAGGGGCCTGTTCACCACCACGCCCAATCCCCGCGTCGGCTGTGTCGTCGTCAGGGACGGCGCCGTCGTCGGCGAAGGCTGGCATGTCCGCGCCGGCGAGGCGCATGCCGAGGCCCACGCGCTGAGCGCGGCCGGACCGCAAGCACGCGGCGCCACCGTCTATGTCACGCTCGAACCCTGCAGCCACCACGGCCGCACGCCGCCTTGCGCCGACGCGCTGATCGAAGCGGGCGTGTCGCGCGTGGTGGCGGCGATGCGCGATCCCAATCCCCAGGTGGGCGGCAATGGCGTGGAAAGACTGCGCGCGGCGGGCATCCTCTTCGAGGACGGCCTGATGGAGGCGGAGGCGCGTGAGCTGAACATCGGCTTCGTTTCGCGCATGACGTGCGGCCGGCCCTGGGTGCGCCTGAAAGTGGCCGCCAGCCTGGACGGCAAGACGGCATTGAACAACGGCAAGAGTCAGTGGATCACCGGAGGCGAGGCGCGCCGTGACGGCCATGCCTGGCGCGCCCGCGCCTGTGCCATCCTCACCGGCGCAGGCACGGTGCGCGACGACGACCCGCGCCTGAACGTGCGCGATGTGGAAACCTCCCGCCAGCCGCTGCGCGTGGTGGTGGACAGCCATCTGGAAACGCTGCCGCGGGCGCGCCTGCTGGAAGGCGGCAATGCGCTGGTGGCCGCGGCGACGGAAGATACGGGGAAGATCGCGGCCCTGCGCGCAGCCGGCGCCGAAGTGGTCGTGCTGCCCAACCCGCAGGGCAAGGTCGACCTGCCGGGCCTGCTGCAGTTGCTGGCCGGGCGCGGCATCAATGAACTCCATGTCGAAGCCGGCCACAAGCTCAACGGCTCACTGCTGCGCGAAGGCCTGGTCGACGAACTGCTGATGTATTTCGCCCCCACCCTGCTTGGCAGCGGGCGCGATATGTTTCCCCTGCCGGAACTGACCGACCTGTCCGGGCGCCATGACCTCAGCATCACTGACCTGCGCCGCGTCGGCGACGACATCCGCGTCCTTGCGCGGCCGCTGCAGCCTTGATGGAAAAGAAAAATCCGCAACGCGATATCCCTGGCAAGCGCCTGGTGATCAGCCTGTTGCGTGCAGCGCACCTGGTCGGCGTGGCCGGCGTCGGCGCCGGCGTGCTGGCCTCATGGCCGTTTCCGCAATGGCAGGCTTACGCTTTCACGCTGCTCGTTTCGGGTTTGGGCATCCTGCTGCTTGACTGGTGGTCGAACCCGCGCCACCTCGCCCAGGTCAATGGACTCTTCGTGCTGGCCAAGCTGGCGCTGATGGGGTGGTTCGTGTCGCAGCCGGGCCAGCGCGAATGGGTTTTCTGGTTGATCCTCGTCTGCTCGGCGCTGGTCGCTCATGCCCCAGCCAGCCTGCGCCATCGCGACCTTTTCCCTAGGAGCTAGCGCAGACGGCGCAGTCCGCATCCCTGCCAAGCTGGATGGAACGCCATTCCATGGCAAGGCCATCGAGCAGCAGCAGCCTGCCCGAGAGCGATTCCCCGCAGCCGGCGACGAGCTTGAGGGCTTCAGCCGCCTGGGTCGAGCCGATGATGCCGGTGAGCGGGGCGAAAACGCCCATGGTCGCGCAACGCACTTCCTCCGCGTCCTGGCCTTCCGGGAAGAGGCAGTTGTAGCAGGGGCTTTTTGGTTTGCGCAGGTCGAATACCGAGACCTGCCCGTCAAAGCGGATGGCGGCGCCGGAGACCAGCGGCTTGCGATGCATCACGCAGGCGCGGTTGATGGCGTGCCGCGTGGCGAAATTGTCAGAGCAGTCGAGCACGACATCGGCAGCGGCGACCTGCGCTTCGAGCGCAGGGCCTTCCAGTCGCTGTTCCAGTGCGATTACCTTCACTTCGGGATTGATCAGGGCCAGGGTATCGCGGCCGGAGATGGCCTTCGGCCGACCCACGGAAGCGGTGTGATGCAGGATCTGCCGCTGCAGATTGGTGAGATCAACCTCGTCGCCGTCGCACAGCACAATGCGGCCCATGCCGGCGGAGGCCAGGTACATCGCCGCGGGTGAACCGAGTCCGCCGGCACCCACCACCAGCGCTTGCGCAGCCAGCAGCCGCTCCTGGCCCTCGATGCCGAGCTGGGGCAGGAGTATATGGCGGGAATAGCGCAGTAACTGGGCGTCGTTCATTCGGCCGACATCGATCGAAACGCGTTTAAACGGCCGTGCTCACCGATCTTCCCGCAGTTCTGCCGGGGTATCGTCGTGGTCGCCGTGCGGATGGTGCTGATAGGCCTTGATATAGACCTGGTTGGACTGCTTGATCAGGCGCGCCGGCTCCTTGAGGTTTCTCAGCTGGGTTTCCTCGGTGAAATACACGATGGCGCGGACGATCTTGCAATAGAGTGAATTGTCGAGGTGGTAGCCGAGGTTGCGCAGGGCCTTCTCCAGCCCCTCGCAGGTATAGTCGAGCAGGTCGTAGCGGACAGTAATGCCTCGCACATGCGGTCCGCGAGCAACTTCCAGATACTCGAGACCCGCGAGTAGTTCGGATGCCCGCTTGGCTTGGTCGGGCGGCATCTTGGTGAAGCGGATTTCGCGGCGCTTGACGCTGCCGTGCTCGGGAACGATCGAGGCATGGCCCGGGTCGGGAACGCGGTGGGCCAGCTGGCGTGCGCGCTCCGGAGTCATGGCCTCATCCCGCGCCGAGTCATTTTGACTGCATGATCTGCAGGCCCTTGAGGAGATTCAATGCCTGGTTGAGCTGGTAATCGTTCTTCGAGGCGATTTCGAAGCGCGGCTGTTCCTCTTCCTCGGCCTCGTCCTTCACCGGCTTGCCCTTGGCGGGCGC
>PHCS01000006.1 GCA_002840845.1 Betaproteobacteria bacterium HGW-Betaproteobacteria-14 | reverse complement strand
CATCCTGGCGCGGCTGACCGACAGTTTTGCTCTCATGTACCGCACCGGCATTCCGGTGATCGAAGCACTGGGCTATTGTGAAAAAATCACCAGCAACCTGCCCGTGCGCCGGGCCTTGGTGCGTGCCCGCGACCGCATTGCCAATGGTGCCTCCATCAGCGATTCCTTTGCGATGGAAAACCTGTTTCCTTCGCTCGTGGTGCGCATGCTGCGCGTGGGCGAAAACACCGGCGGGCTCGACACCGCCCTCCTCAACGTCGCCTATTTCTACAACCGCGACGTGAAGGAATCCATCGAGAAAGTCCAGGCCATGATCGAGCCGGCGATGACCCTCATCCTCGGCACCATCCTCGGCTGGGTCATGCTCTCGGTGCTCGGCCCGATTTACGATGTCATCACCAAGCTGAAGATCTGATGCCACAGCAACGCCTGCTCTATCTGGACTCCGACCGCCTCAGCGCCTCGCTGTGGCACGGCGGCACCCTGCGCGAGGAGGGGCATTTCCCTCACGACGAATCGGGCGTTGCCGCCTTCTCCGAGTATCTCGCACGGCACCGCGGCAGCAACTACGCCATGCTCGCCGACATCCCGGATGAAGGCTTCCAGATCGAATCGCTGCCCCACGCCCAGGGCGCCGACCGCAACGCCCTGCTGACACGCAAGCTGGGGCAGTATTTCTACGGTTCGCCGCTGGCGGCGGCCCTCTCTTATGGCCGCGAAAAAAGCGGCCGCCGGGACGAGAAGTTCCTGTTCACCGCCCTGACGCGTCCGCAACTCTTCGAGCCCTGGCTGGCTGCCCTGAGGGCCGCCGAAGCCCAGCTTTCGGGCGTCTATTCCCTTCCCCTGCTCGGCGCCGCGTTGCTGGCCAAGCTCGCTCCGGCAGGCGATCGCTGCCTGCTGATCTCGATCACCCGCGGCGGCATACGGCAAAGTTTCTTCGAGAACGGCCAGCTCAAGTTCAGCCGCCTGTCGTCAATGGCGTCAACTGGTGCCGCTGAAATAGCCGCCAGCTGCGCCGCGGAAGCCGCAAAAATCTACCAGTATCTGCTCAGCCAGCGCCTGCTGGCACGCGGCGCGCCGCTGCCGGTCATTGCCCTGGTGCATCCTGCCCAGACCGGCATCTTCCTCGAGCACTGCAAGAACATGGAGGAACTGCAGGTCACCTTCCGGGACCTGCACGCCGCCTGCAAGACTTTCGGCCTGAAGACCCTGCCCCAGGACTCGCGCAGCGAATCGCTTTATCTTCACCTGCTGGCGCAGAATCCGCCGCGCGTGCAATTCGCCCAGCCGCAGGAACGCCGCTTCTATCGACTCTGGCAGACGCGCGCATGGCTGCTCAAGGGAGGTGCGCTCGCCCTGCTCGGCTGCCTGCTCTTCGCCGGACGGGAGGCGGTGAATGTCATGGAGGCCCGCTCCGTCACCGAAGCCCTGCTGCAACAGGCCGAAGTCGACACGCAGAAATACCACGCCATCGAGAAAACCTTCCCGCCGATGCCCACCAGCACGGACAATCTGCGCGCAGTCATCAACCGCTTCGAAGAACTGGAAAAACGCAGCACGTCGGTCGAGCCCCTATACCTTCTCGTCAGCCGCGCGCTGGGGGAGGTTCCGCAGGTCGACATCGAGCGCATCCAGTGGCAGCTCAGTTCCAATCCGGGCGAGGGACTGAAATCCCTGGCAGATCCGCGTCTATCGGCCCCCTCCTCGCCCCAGCCGGCGGCCACGTCGGCATCCGCAAGCGCAATGCACGAGATCGCCGTCATTCATGGGCTGCTGCCGGCTTCAATGGCCGCGGACCAGCGCGGCCAGCTGGAAACGGTCAACGCTTTCGCCGAGGCCTTGCGCAAGAATCCCGCGCTCACGGTCACTGTCCAGCGCATGCCATTCGACATCGAATCCGGCAAGTCGCTCAGGAGCTCGAGCGAAACCGAACTCTCATCGATGCAATTGCAGTTCGTCATCCATCTCAGCAGGAAACTGTGACATGGGCGCCACCATCACCAAGGAAGACTTCAGCCGCATCAGCCTCAGCCTGGCTGCCGCGGTCATCATGATCATCATCGGCGCCGGCGTCGTGTACGCCTCGCTGCAACTGCATGAGGCTGAAAAGAAAGGCAAGGCAATGGCGCAGGCACGGCAGAAGGAAAGCCAGGAAAAGCTCGCGCGCGCCCGCGACGAGGAGCTGGAAATCAAGAAAAAGATCGCCCGCTTCAACGAATTGTCGAACCGCGGCATTTTCGGCGAGGAGCTCCGCCTTGACTGGATCGAACTGATTCGCAGAATCAAGGAAGCGCGCAAGCTGATCGATGTGCGATACGAAATCGCACCGCAACAGGTGCTCGATGCCGGCATCCTCCCCGGCAGCAGCGGCAGCTACGTGTACCTGACCAGCACAATGCAGCTGCGCATGAAGCTGCTGCATGAAGAAGATCTGCTCAACTTCCTCTCCGACCTGCGCGCATCCGCGCACGCCTACATACGCGTGCGCCGCTGCGACGTCGAGCGCCTGCCGCGCGCCAGCGACAGCAGCGGCATCCCGCCTCAGCTGGGCGCCGACTGCACCATCGACTGGATCACCGTCCGCGAGAAAAAGGCCGCATGATGACCTCCGACATATTCGCAGAGGCGCCAACTCCTGGCCGCACCCGTAGGTCGGGCTTCAGCCCGACAAAAGCCGCCGCCCTCCTCGCCGCCGCCCTGCTGCTCCCCGCCGCGCCCGCCGCCGCCGAGGAACTCGGCAAGCTGTTCCTCACGCCGGAGCGCCGCGCCGCACTGGAGCGCCAGCGCCAGCTCAACATCCGGGAATCTCAACCGGTCATCGAGGGCGCGACACTCACGGTGACCGGCGTCGTCAAGCGCAGCAGCGGCAAATCGACCACCTGGGTCAACGGCACGCCGCAGGACGACATGAATGCCGCCACCGGCGTGCGCGTGGAAATCGACAGAACGAACCCCGCCAAAACCACCGTCGTCGCCGGCGAGGAATCCCCCGCGTCCCTCAAGGTGGGCGAAGCCATCAACCGCGCCACGCGCGAAACCACCAGCGGCGTGGGCGACGGGAGCATCACCGTCAAGCGCCCAGGCGCACGGGCGAAGTAAGCCGCGGCGCCCGGCCTGCCATCCCATGCGCGCGGGAGAAAAGTCAGCCCCTGCAGGACGGCGAAGAAAATTGCCGCCGCGCAAACAGCGCGGCGCCGCCCTCCTGATTTTTTTCCTTCTGCTGGTGATGGCCGGGCTCGGATACCTCGTCAGCGGCCTGTCCCCGGAAAGTGTCGAAGTCCGCCGCGCGCAACAAAACCAGGAAGCGTTGCTGCAGGCCAGGGAAGCGTTGATCGGCTATGCCCTGCAATACCGCGAGCAGCAACTCGCGCAGGGCCAGCCTGGTCGGGTCTATGGCTATCTGCCGCTGCCCGATCTCGGCACGACCCGCAACAACAATGTCGGCTGCGTCAATGAAGGCTGCGACGCCGCCAACTTCGCTGGCAATGCGCTCAGCACCACGGTGATCGGCCGCCTGCCCTGGCGCACCCTCGGCCTCGAACCGCTGCGCGACGGCAACGGCGAATGCCTCTGGTACGCCGTCTCCGGCAGCCACCAGCGCCAGCAGCTGGCGACTCCCATGAACTGGGACAGCCTCGCCCACCTCGACATCGTCGTCGCCGATGGCACCGCAGCCCTGAGCAGCGTGCTGACTTCCGCACATGAACGCCCGGTGGTGGTGATTTTCTCGCCCGGACCTCCATTGCCCGGCCAGGATCGCGCGCCAGCTGGCGGCGACGACGTGACGCGCTGCGGCGGCAATTACAATGTCGCCAACTACCTCGATCCTGCCACGGCGACGGCGCTCGGCGGCGTCACCAATTACCTGGCGGGCACGAACAAGGCCAGTGCCGTCACCGACCCGAACACCCCGAAAGCCCTCGCCTCCCAAGGCAAGATTTTCGACACGGGCACCGCTTTCATCCCCAATGCCTGCCAAGGCGCGAACTGCAATCTCGTCGCCAACGACATCGGCCTGTCCGTGACGGGCGATGCGCTCTTCGGCGCGATCCGCAAGTCCGCCTATTTCCGCACGGACATCAACGCGATGCTGGACCGCATGACCTTCTGCCTGCGCGACCAAGCTGCATCCAGCGGTTTCACCCCGGCGGCGATCAGCGGCTTCACCTCGCCCATCGACAAGAGCGCCGGCCGCATTCCGGACAATACCTGCTACGACGCCAGCCAGAACCCGCTCGGCTATTACGACCATTACAAGGAAATGGTCTTCGTCGCCAAGCCGAACTCGGGCAATTTCACGGTCAACGGCGACACCAACTGCGCCGGCGTCCTGCTCTTCGCCAACCAGCGCGGCAGCGGCCAACTGCGCGTCACGGCGGCGCAGAAAGACGCGCCCGGCAATTATCTCGAAGGCGGCAACCTGACGAGCTTCACTGCCCCAGGCACGACTTTCGCCGGCGACATCCTGTTCGACCGGGTGACGCCCCAGGCGGTCGGGCAGGACATCACGCGCTGCATTCCGTCCGGCGGCAGCTTCACCCCGGTCGAGTCGCCGAAGCTCGCCGAACTGGGCCTCGGCCAGCTCGTCGCCTACGACACCGGCTTGCGCCGGCTGATTCTGGGCAGAAATGACCTCACCACCGCCGACGCCGATGCCGACTATCTGTTTGGTTGCGCTTGGCTGGCCGATTCTCGTCCGCTCGGCGGCGGCCTGCACGTCTATTTCAGTTTCCAGTTCCGCGACGTCGGCGGCAGCGTCGGCCTCAACGGCTTTGCCTTCGCCGTCGCCGACGCCGATCCTGCGCGCAACAACCTCAACGCCTGCGGCGCGGGCGGAAGCCACCTCGGCTATTCGGGTAACAACAGCTTCACGCCGAAGATCAACTACCCCAAGATCGGCATCGAGTTCGACCAGAGCCGCAACACCAACTTCAGCGAGACCGACATCAGCTCGTCCAATCCTGGCCGCAACGATCCTTGCGGTACTGCTTGCGGTGGTGAGTACAACAGCCACGTCGCCATCCTGTATTGGGGGCACGAAACGGCAAGCATCGATCCGGGCCCCCCTGTCTACACCATCAACCAACCCGACTTCGACGACAACGTGCATGGCTTTCCCTCCGCCGCTTTTCTCGCCGCCGGCACACCGCCGCTGCCGCCGCGCAACCCGGACGCCGCCCCCGGCATCGCCTTCAAGAATCTGCGCCAGCAAGCCTCGGAGGGAGGCAACAGCTTCACCTATCACGTCCGCCTCGAGCTCACCCCGACCGGCCGTGCCGACAATGCCAATGCACGCCTGAGCCACACCACGTTTCGCACAGAGGCCTGGATCGACTCGAGTCCGAGCGCCTCGCAGCTTGAAGCTCTGAAGAACGTCACGCGGCCCATGAGCTTGCTCGCTCCGGCCTATCCCGCGACACTGTCCGACATTGCGCTGATGTACGATGTCGCGCTGCCGGCAAGCACTTGCGATGTCGCAACTCCCTGCCCGGACGGCCAGGGTTGCGGCAGCGACAACATGTGCTACCGTCCGGCCCTGCAGACGGTGCAGCTCGGCTTCACCAACTCGCAGCGCACCACAGATCAGGAAGTGTTCATAGAGGATTTTTCCACGACATGGCTGCCATGAAGACCGCCGTCCCGCAGCGACTGACTTTTGCCCGCGGCTTCACCCTCACCGAGATGGCGGTGGTGCTGGTGATCGTGGCGCTGCTCATCACGGGCCTAGTGATTCCGTTCTCCGCACAGCAGGAGATCCGCTCGCGCCAGGAAACCGAAAGGGCACTTGCCGACATCCGCGAAGCGCTCATGGGCTATGCGGCGAGCCATGCCGCAAGCGACCTGAAACCCTATCTTCCCTGCCCGGACACGGATGACGACGGCCTCGAAAACCGTTCTGCCACGCCCGGCCCCTGCACCAGCCAGGAAGGGCGCATTCCCTGGGTGGATCTCGGCCTCGGCCGCCGCGATGCCTGGAACAATCGCTTCCGCTACCGCGTGACGGCGGCCTTTTCGAACAGTGCCGTCGGCTTCACGCTGGCCAGCGCGGGCACGCTGACTGTCTGCGCGGACAGCGCCTGCGCAGCAACCATCGCCAGCAATGTGCCTGCAGTGGTTCTGTCACACGGCGCCAACGGGGCCGGCGCCTTCAACATGAGCGGCGGCACCAACCCGGCGCCCGCAGGCGCTGACGAGTTGGAGAACACCGACAACGACGACACCCTGGTGGGCAGGACACCCGATGCCGGATTCGACGACGTCGTCACATGGGTGCCTCACGCCGTCCTTGTGAATCGCATGATTACGACCGGCAAACTTCCCTAGAGCCGCACCAATACAAATGCGCACGCTCAACTATGCGTGCACCATGTCGCATTTCTTCAATCGCCTTCCAAGATATCTCGTATTGAGATAAACTGCCGCCGTGCGACTGATCAGCCTTCAGCCCTTGCGGAAATTCTGGCGGAAGCATCCCCAGGCGGAGCGCCCGCTCCAGGCGTGGGCTGGTTTGATCGCCTCTGGCAGTTTTTCAAACTTCGCCGAACTGAAACACACTTTCGGCAGCGTCGACAAGGCGGGAGAACTGTACGTGTTCGATATCGGCGGAAACAAGTACCGGGTAGTCTGTGCGGTACACTTCAACCGCCACATGGTCTTCGTGCGCGCAGTGATGACGCACGCCGAGTACGATGCCGGAAAATGGAAGGAGTAACGACATGCGAATGGGAGAACTCGAAGCAGCGCTGAGCCATTATCGCGCCCTGTGCGCGTCGGTCCCGTTGAAACCGATCCGCACAAAGAAGGATTACCGCCGCGCCGTCGCGGTGTTGGACGAACTGCTCGATGCGGGGGGCGCACAGCAGAACCACCCGCTCGCGGAACTGGCCGCTGCGCTCGGTGAGTTTATTGCGGATTACGAGCAAGCCCACGACGAACTGCCAGCCTCCCCGCCCAAAGACCTGCTGGCGTTTTTGTTGCAACAGCATGGGCTCCGCCAAAGCGACCTGCCTGAAGTCGGCAGCCAGGGCATTGTCTCCGAACTGCTGGCCGGCAAGCGGCAGGTCAATGCGCGCCAGGCCCGCGCGCTTGGCAAGCGTTTCGGCGTGCCTCCGGGCATGTTCGTTTGACTGCGACCCGGACTATGCCGCCATCCTTGCCAGCGCGGCACATTCCTGCGAAACTCCGATGAAAGAACGGGGATGTCCCCCGCCCCAACCCATTCGGAGACCCGCATGACGGGTGGCTCACCCAGCCTACTCGAACGCCTGCGCACCGCCGGCATTGACCCCAGCGACAGCGAAGAGCTGCGCCTGAACAAGTCGCTGCTGATGTTCGCCACGGGTCTGGCCAGCGTCGCCTCGATGCTGTGGCTCGTCATTTACTGGAGCCTCGGCCCGCAGCTGTCGTCGACGCTGCCTTTCGTCTTCCAGATCCTGCTGGCGACCAACCTGGCGGTTTACATCAAGTGGGGGAATTTCGACTTCTTCCGCCTCAGCCAACTGGCGCTGTTCCTCTTCTTCCCCTTCGTGGTGCAATGGAGCATCGGCAATTTCATCACGGCCAGCGGCATCACCATCTGGGGCCTGCTGGCGCCGGTCGGCGCGATACTGTTCTTTGGCGTGCGCGAAGCGTTCGGCTGGTTCATCGCCTATCTATTCCTGCTGGCGATGTCGGGTTTCTTCGATTTTCACCTGGCCTCGATGGAAATCCAGACGAAGCAGCAAATCCCCATCAAGACGGCGGTTGTCTTCTTCGCCCTCAATTTCGCCGCGGTCTCGACCATCGTGTTTCTGCTGCTGCGTTTCGCCACCATCGAAAAGCAGAAGGCGCAGGCCCGGCTGACGGAAACCCACCATTTGCTGCAGATCGAGCAGGAGCGCTCCGAGCGCCTGTTGCTCAACATCCTTCCCGGCTCGGTGGCGGAAAGGCTGAAGAACAGCAACCAGACCATTGCCGACGGCTTCGCCGACGTGACAGTGATGTTCGCCGACATCGTCAACTTCACCCAGGTCGCCGAGGGCATGGCGCCGACCCAGGTGTTCGCCATGCTGAACCGGATTTTCTCCTCCTTCGACGAGATGGCCGAACGCTTCGGCCTGGAGAAGATCAAGACGATCGGGGACGCTTACATGGTGGCGGGCGGCCTCAATGACGGCCAGGAAGACTATTCGGACGCCATCGCCGACATGGCGCTGGCCATGCGTGAGCTGCTGCAGCGCGATTTCACGGTCAACGAGGCCCACCTGGAAGTGCGCATCGGCATCGGCACCGGCCCGGTGGTCGCCGGCGTGGTCGGCAAAAAGAAATTCATCTACGACCTTTGGGGCGACACGGTCAACATCGCCAGTCGCATCACCTCGGAAGGCGTGCCCGGCATGATCCAGGTGGATGGCATCACCTGGCGCCGCCTGAAGGATCGTTTCGATTTCCACGAGCCGCAGACGATCTACCTGAAAGGCAAGGGGAACATGGAAGTCCACCGCATGATCGGCAGAAAGTCGGCCGGACAGGAGCCTTCCGCAGACGCTGCCTAGCCATCCGCTACGCTTCGCCTGCCGCTTCCTGCTGCAACTTCTCGAGCACGAAGCAAACCCGTCCCGCTTCGTTGCAGGCAACCTTCAGTTCGTATCCGTAAAACTCGGCATGCCGGGCCACCTGATAGAGGCCGATGCCCAGCCCCACCCGCGATACGATGGGGGCGCGGAAGAGATTGTCCGCCACCTCGTCCGGAATCGCCTGCCCGCCGTCGCACACCCGCAGCGTCGGGCCATCCTGCAAACTGAGCGCCACGCTGATTTTCAGTGCCGGCGTCTCCAACTGCTTGGCCAGGGCATTTTCCAGCAGATTTTCCGCCGCGCTATTGAACAGCGTGACCGGTATCTCCCCCTCGCCGACAATGCCGTCGGACGAGAAGCTCACCCCTGCCTGGGCATAGCGGGCCTGCAACCCCGACCACCACTGGCTGGCGGGTATGAATTGCGCTCCTTCCAGTTCCGGGCGGCGGAGCTTGCCCAGCGTCTGCTGCAGCCGCTGGGAGATGACGGGCAATTGGCGCCGCAACAGGGCCTGGTATTGCGGTGAGGGCGTCTCGCCCTCGCTGGTTGCCGCCAGGCATAGGGCATTGAGCGATTGCAGAAGATTCTTCACGTCGTGCGTCAGCCGCGCGCCGGTCTGGTGGATGGCCTTGACGTAACTGAGCTGCTGCAGCTCCTGGGCACGCAGTTTCGCTTCGTAGAATTCACCCAGCAATTGCGCCAGCAGATCGAAATGCCAGGTCAACGCCGGACTGAGGGGTTGCTGGGTGTAAATGGCGAGCGTCAGCAGACCATGCCGGAATTCCGTGCGCGGCCCCTCGCGCCGCCCCGTCCCGCCCGCCCCTCCCTGGGCGCGCCATTCGCAACCGTTGACCCAGGGCAGGCGGGTCAGGCCTTGCAGCGACTGGGCGAGAAACCTGTCGGGCTGGTCCTCACGCTGCAGGGTGTCGGTCAGTTCATGCAGCCAGCGCTCGAAGGGCAGGCCAAGCGACAACAGGTAGCGGGAAAAGAACATGCCGAGGCCGGAAAAACCGAGCCGCGGGTTCCAGGTCCAGGCAAGCAGCAGCAGGACTGCGCCCAGGACAATGATCGTGACGAAAAGCGACTCGAAGTAGCCGCGCTTGATCAGCAGCATGGCGGAAATGCTGCCCAGCACCAGCACCGCCAGCATGAGGAAAATGAAGGCGCTGTAGACGAAATCGACCACTTCCGCCTGGTCTTCGGCCTCCTGCTCGACCGGCAGGACCACCATCACGGGGAAGAGCAGCGGCAGCACGAACTGCGCCAGAAACAGGTATTCGCCGGCCAGCACGAAGGGGCTGGGCAGCACCTGAGGCACCAGCACGATGAGCAGCACGCTGATCAGATAGGCCAGGACGAGCAGATAGAAGAGCTTTGCGCCGCGTCCGACAAAGAAAAAGACCTTGCCGCCGATGATGCCCGCAAGCGCCATCACCCACCCGATCAGCATCCAGTTGCTGGCCCAGAAAGCGGCGCCGGCAATGAGCCCGGCGATCACCAGCAACTGCAGGGAACTCAGACGCAGCTCGGCCCGCACGAAAGGTTGCCAAAGGATGAACAGGCCGATGTGCCCTACCAGCAGGGTGCGGCCGACGCCGCTATCGACGCCCTGCAGCAGCAGCAGATGCAATAGCACCAGCAGGGCCAGCAGCACCAAGCGGCGCTGGCCATGCGAAAGGTGGGCAAAGGAGGAAACGCCCCCGTTCATGGCTGAATTTGACGGCACGGTGACAGTATTGTCGAAAGGCCGACAGGTTTCCGTGAAATATTCACAGTTTGAGTCAAATAATACTGATATCCGGCACTGGCACCATAATTGCTTTTAGGGGGGTGTGGCACCTTTACTCAGGAGAACAACGTGAGACAAAAACAAATGGGCTTCACCCTCGTCGAAATCGCCATTGTCCTGGTGATTATCGGCCTCTTGCTCGGCGGCGTGTTGAAAGGTCAGGAACTGATCAACAGTGCCAAGGTGAAGAACTTCGCCAATGACTTCCGGAATATCCCGCTGTTCATCTACGGATATCAGGATAAGTTCAAGGCGCTCCCTGGTGACGACGCAAACGTCGGCGACCACCTGGGCGGCATCTGCGCGAACGCGACGCCTGGCGACCCCACGACCAGCCCATGCCGCTCTGGAACCGGGCCTGTCGGAAACGGCGTCATCAATGGCGTCTGGGATACCACTACGGCCGCCGATGAAACAGCGCGCTTCTGGCAGCATGTCCGCGTCGCCAATTTCGCCGCCGGCCCCACAAATACGGCCGATACCGCGTATTACCCGACCAATGCCGATGGTGGGCGCATCGGCATCGAATCAGGCACCGGTGGTGGCGCAGAATTCATCACTGGCCTGACCGGCACTTACGTCATCTGCTCGCGTGGCATCCTCGGCAAGTTCGCCAAGCAGCTCGACACCACGGTCGACGACGGCAATACCGCTGCCGGCTCCATGCGTGCCGTAGCCTCTACCGTCGTCGGCACGACGCGCAATACGGCAGCCGTCCCCACAGGCACCATTGACGACGCAACGTCTTATACGGTGTGCATGGCTTTCTAAAGCCCCGCTTCATCAATGCCGACAAAGCCCGCCGAGAACCGGCGGGCTTTTTTTGCACCCACAGAAAGTCAGTCCCCGGAAGACGGCGATCCTTCCCCTTTTCGGCAGTCGCGAAACATGAAAACTCCGTCCCGCGGCCGCCTATGCCCAAAGCACATCGTCCGCTACCTCAGGCGCAATCCGCAGCATTGCTTTCCTCCCCTGCTCGGCACGCATCTGCCAACCCTTGCCACGCCCGATTGCATCGCGCCAGGCCACATTGAACACATCGGCCTGTCCATTCGCAAGGAAATAACTGGCGATACTGGCCGCCTGGAGCAAGTCCTTGGTGGCCTTGGCCCGTTCGCTGACTGGTCGCTCGCCGAACACAATGAGCTTATGCACCGCCAAACGCTCCGGTGCAGGCAAGTTGACCACGCAAGCGCCAAGATTCGAGAAAACGCACCCCCGTGTTGTCTGCTCCAGAGAGAACTCCATGAATTTGAGCGGCTCCAGCGCAAGGTTGAGTTCTTTCATGACCACGAACCGATTGCCGCGCGACTTGCTGGTGACGAAATCAAGCCGCAGTTCCTGATCCTGCGGATTGCGGTACTGCGCTCCCGCCTTGCCATTGAATTGGACAATGGGCAGCAACCCCATCTCCAATGATTCAAGTGCGTCATGCACATCGATTTTCAGGCCGGCAGGCAAAGCGATGGAAATATTGCGGCCTGCATGGGCAAAATCCACATCGAGCGTTGCAGCGCCATCCTGCCAGCGAACGCCAAGCATATTGCCCAAGGCGAGGAATGCGTGCGTACCGACAAGGATGCCGCCGGCCCGGAAGAAGCCATAGTCGGCCAGGCGCTTGATGATGCGGAAATGCTTGGGGGCTGCAGGTACGCAACCTGCGGCAATGGCCATGCGTGCCGGCGGTGCCAGCGGTTTATCCTTTCGGACTTTTTCGAACTTTTCTACAAGCTCTCGAACCCGCTCGTTGTCGGGGCCGACATAAACCATGCGCAGCTTCCGATCGATGTCCCGATAGCCAAAGTACCAGTAATCCCTGCCCTTCAATTCGCGCTTGTGAAATGCCCCGACCAGCCCGGCCAGGGCATTTGTCATTTCGAATGCTTGCGCCTGGCTGAACAGTTCGGCATAGGCTGTTTGTGCCGAAAGGGAAAGGGCGGCAAATCGCATGGCAAGCCTCAATTACTATACTTTTATGATTTTGTATAGTAACCACCTCAAAAAAAAGGTCAATGAAACAAAGATAAAGGCTTACTCATTACCCCTTCAGCAGCCGGCTCTCCCCCGCCGCCAGCCCCTCCGGCACCCCTTGCAGCACGGCCACGTCGCCCGCCTCGAAGCGCGCCTCCGGCGACGGGCTGAAGGCACGGATGCCGCGGCGGCGAATAAGGGATACCGTGATGTTGAAGCGGTCCAGCCCGAGATCCTCGATGGTCTTGCCTATGCCGTAGGCGCCTGGATTCAGCACGACGGAATGCAGGCGCGGCTGCCAGGCCTCGTCGAGATCGTCGGCGGCGTCGGTGGCGCCGTGGAAGAAGCCGCGCATCAGTTCGTAGCGCTGCTCGCGCACCTCGCGGAAGCGCTTGACGACGCGATTGATCGGCACGCCGAGCAGCACCAGCGCATGGGAGGCGAGCATGATGCTGGATTCCAGTGTCTCCGGCACCACCTCGGCCGCGCCGGCCTGCGACAGGCGATCGAAGTCGTTCTCGTCGGTGGCCCGCACCACCACGGGCAGTTCGGGTCGCAACTCGCGCACCAGGGCCAGCACGCGCAAGGCCGAGGCGGGATCGGCATAGGAAACGATCAGCACGCTGGCGCGCATCAGTCCCGCCGCCACCAGCGCCTCGCGCCGGGCGGCGTCGCCATACACCACGGTATCGCCGGCGGCGGCGGCCTCTCGCACACGCTCCGGATCGAGGTCGAGGGCGACATAGGAGACGCCTTCCTTCTCCATGAAGCGCGCGAGGTACTGGCCGCTGCGGCCGTAGCCGCAGATGATGGCGTGCTTCTCGGTGGACATCGAGCGCGCCGCAATCTGCGTCAGTTCGGCCGCGCGCTGCATCCATTCCGAAGCGCTGAAGCGCATGACGATTCTCTCGCTGTACTGCGCAATGAGCGGCGCCAGCAGCATGGAGAGCACCAGCGCGGCCACCACCACCTGCAGGGTGGCGCCCGGCAGCAAGGGCAGATCCTTGATGTGGGAGATCAGCACGAAGCCGAACTCGCCGCCGGCGCACAACCACAATCCGGTGCGCATGGACGTGCCCGGCTGGGCGCCGAAGGCCCGCGACAAACCGGCAATGACGACGAACTTGCCGGCCAGCAGCAGGATCAGCAGGCCGGCGACCCAGGGAAATTGGCGAGCGATGACCCCGACGTCGAGAAACATGCCGACGGTGATGAAAAACAGCCCGAGCAGCACGTCGCGGAAAGGCTTGATGTCCTCCTCCACCTGATAGCGGTATTCCGTCTCGGAGATCAGCATGCCGGCAAGAAAGGCGCCCAGCGCCAGGGACAACCCGGCCAGTTCGGTGAGATAGGCCAGGCCGAGGGTGATCAGCAGCACGTTGAGCATGAACAGCTCCGCCGAACGCCGCCGCGCAACAATGTGGAACCAGCCGCGCATGAGGCGCTGGCCGAAGAACAGGATCAAGGAAAGCACCACCGCAGCCTTGAGCGCCGCCACGCCCAGCGTCTCCGCCATCGCTTCCGGTGCCTGCGAGAGCGCCGGCACGACGATCAGCAGCGGCACCACCGCGAGGTCCTGGAACAGCAGGACTCCGATGACCTCGCGACCATGTTTGGACTCGAGCTGCATCCGCTCGGCCAGCATCTTGACGACCAGCGCCGTGGAAGACATGGCCAGAATGCCGCCCAGGGCAATGCCGGCCTGCCAGGTCAGCCCCGCCAGCATGGCGACGGGGATGTTGATGGCGACGGTCAGGGTGACCTGCGCCAGGCCGAGCCCGAATACCGTGCGCTTCATGCTGTAGAGGCGCGGCAGGGAGAACTCCAGGCCGATGGAGAACATGAGGAAGACGACGCCGAATTCCGCCAGGTGATGCGTCGCCTCCGAATCGGGCACCAGGTCGAGTGCGTGAGGGCCAATGGCAGCGCCCACCAGAAGGTAGCCCAGCACCGGCGGCAGGTTGAGCGAACGGAACAGCGCGACCACCAACACCGCGGAAGCGAGCAGAACTAGGACGAGTTGCAGCGTGGTCATGGATTCAGGGAATGGAGGGTAGTTTGGTATACTTCCGCCTAGTCTAATCAAATCGCATTCATGAACCAAATCCCGGCCATCCTGAGAGTCGACGACAGCGCCCTTGAACTGGCGAAAAAGGTGCTTCGCATCGAGGCGCAGGCCGTCACCGGCCTCATCGAACGCCTCGATGGCGCCTTTTCCAAGGCCGTCGGGATCATCCTTGGCTGCCACGGCCGGATCATCGTCTCGGGCGTCGGCAAGTCGGGCCACATCGCGCGCAAGATAGCCGCGACGCTCGCCAGCACCGGCACGCCGGCCTACTTCGTGCACGCCGCCGAGGCAGCCCACGGCGACCTCGGCATGATCACGCGCGACGACGTGCTGATCGCCCTCTCGAATTCGGGCGAAAGCGAGGAACTGCTCACCATCGTGCCGCTGGTGAAGCGCCAGGGCGGCCGGCTGGTCGCCATCACCGGCAATCCCGTCTCCTCGCTGGCCCGCGAGGCCGATGCCCATCTCGACGCCGGCGTCGCAGAAGAAGCCTGCCCGCTCAACCTTGCCCCCACCGCCAGCACCACCGCGGCGCTGGCCATGGGCGATGCGCTCGCCGTCGCCCTGCTCGATGCGCGCGGCTTCGGCGCGGAGGACTTCGCCCGCTCGCACCCCGGCGGGACGCTCGGGCGGCGACTGCTCACGCATGTCAGGGACATCATGCGCAAGATCGATGCCGTGCCCCGCGTCGGCGAAAATGCGACCGTCGCCGAAGCGGTGCTGGCGATTTCGCGGGGCGGCATGGGCATGACGGCCATCGTTACCGACCAGTCAGCCGTCGTCGGCATCTTCACGGACGGCGACCTGCGCCGCGCCCTGGAAAAGATCGTCGACCTCAGGGGCACTCCGGTCACGCAGGTCATGTCGCGCAACCCGCGCACCATCGGACCCGACCGCCTCGCCGCCGAGTCGGCGCAGATGATGGAAGAGCACAAGATCAGCCAGATTCTCGTGGTCGAGAATGGCGTGCTGGTCGGCGCGCTGAACACGCACGACCTGTTCCGCGCCAAGGTGATCTAGCCGCCACGACATGAAACTGATTCCGCGCGGCCAGAGTCTCTTCCCGATCGCCCTCATGTCCCTGCTCGTCGGGCTCACCTTCTGGCTGCAGCGCGCCACCGAGTTGAAGGACAACTTCAGCGACAGCAAACTGCGCCACGATCCCGACTACTACGCGGAAAACTTCACCGTGCGCCGCTTCGCCGAGACGGGCGGCCTGCAGAGCACGCTCGTCGCAAAAAAAATGGTACATTATCCGGACGACGATACGACGGTGTTGACCGAGCCGAATATGTCGTTTGTGAAGGGGCCGAGACCCACGCACCTCACGGCAAACCAGGGACTGGTCGGACCGGATGCCCGCGAGATAACGCTGGTAGGCAATGTGCGCGGGGTGCGCGCGGCAACGCCAACCGATGCGGAAATCGTATATACCTCCAGCCACCTCACCGTGTTCCCGGACGACGAAGTGGCACGCACCAGCGCCGCCGTGACGATCACCCAGGGCGCTTCCGTCGTGCGCGGCATCGGCATGGAGGCCGACAACAAGACTCAGGTCTATCAACTGCTGAGCCAGGTCAACAGTACCATCGAGAAGAAAAACCACTGACGCCCATGACGCCCGCTCAATCGATCACCCGTACTCTCCTCTGCACGGCCCTGCTTGCAGTTGCCACGCCCGGCCATGCCGAGAAGGCGGACCGCAACAAGCCGGTCAACCTCGAGGCCGACCGCGTCACGGTGGACGAGATCAACAAGGTGCACATTTTCGACGGCAACGTCACGCTGTCCCAGGGCACGCTGGTCATCCGCAGCGACAAGCTGGTGGTGAAGCAGGATGCCGAGGGCTTCAAGAGCGGGGTCGCAACCGCCAACTCCGGCAACCTGGCACACTTCCGCGTCAAGCGCGACGGCAAGGACGAATACGTCGAGGGCGAGGGCGAACGCATCGAGCACGATGCGAAGACCGAGATCACCAAATTCTTCAATCGCGCCTATGTCAAGAGCGGGCTCGACGAAGTGCGCGGCCAGTACATCGTTTTCGACGGGCCGAACGAGAATTACTCGGTCACCAGCGGTCCGGCGGGCACTGTCCTGCCCGGGCGTGACAACCGCGTGCGCGCCGTGATCCAGCCGAAGAACAAGCCCGAAGCCGAGGCCGCATCTACCGGGCAGCCCGTGCGCCTGCAGATCGCACCCAGCATGTCGAATCCAAAATAGGAAGCGCGTCACCATGGCATACGAGAACATCGTCGTCGAAACCCGCGGCAAGGTCGGTCTCATCACGCTGAATCGGCCCAAGGCGCTCAACGCGCTGAACGATGCGCTGATCGACGAACTGGGTGACGCGCTGGGCAAATTCGAGGCCGACGAGGCCATCGGCGCCATGGTCATCACGGGCTCCGAGAAGGCCTTCGCCGCCGGCGCCGACATCGCCGCCATGAGCAAGTGGGACTACATGGATGTCTACAAGCCGGATTACATCACGCGCAACTGGGAACGCGTGAAGACCTGCCGCAAGCCGGTGATTGCCGCCGTGGCAGGCTTTGCCCTCGGCGGCGGCTGTGAACTGGCCATGTCCTGCGACATCATCATTGCCGCCGACAGTGCGAAGTTCGGCCAGCCCGAAATCAAGCTCGGCATCCTGCCCGGCGCGGGCGGCACGCAGCGCCTGCCGCGCGCCGTGGGCAAGGCCAAGGCCATGGACCTCTGCCTGACGGCCCGCCTGATGGATGCCGGCGAAGCCGAACGCGCCGGACTCGTCTCCCGCGTCGTGCCCGCGGACAAGCTGCTCGAGGAGGCGCTCTCGGCCGCCGAGACCATCGCCGGCTTCTCGCTGCCGGTGATCATGATGGTCAAGGAAAGCGTCAACCGCGCCTACGAAAGCGGCCTGGCTGAAGGCCTGCTCTTCGAACGGCGTGCTTTCCACGCCGCCTTTTCGCTGGCCGACAAGCAGGAGGGCATGTCGGCCTTCCTCGAAAAGCGCAAGCCGGACTTCAAGAACCGGTAACGCAGCCAGCGCCGGGCCGCCCCAAACTGGCTGCCACGTACCACTCGGAGCGAAGCGAACACCTGCCACCCCCTTCCTCGGGAAGGGGGAAGGTTCATTTCCTGACTGCAATGGCGACGCCCGCCGCGGCGATCGCCATTCCCGCCATGGCCGCCAGACCGAGTTTCTCGCCGAATATGAAGAAAGCCAGCAGAGCAGTGGTCGGCGGCACCAGATAGAACAGCGCCGAGACGCGCGTTGCCGCGCCGCGCCGGATCAACAGGTGCAGCAGGGAAATCGCCCCGAGCGACAGCACCACGATCAGCCAGACCAGCGCAAAAATGAACCGGCCGCTCCACTCGACGCGCATGGTCTCGAAGACGAGTGCGAAAGGCAGCAGCACCAGTGCGGCGGCAACGAACTGGATCACCGACCCGCTCCACAGGTCCAGTTCGGCGCAGAAGCGCTTCTGGTAAAGCGTGCCAAAGGTGATGCTGAGCAGCGACATGACCGAGAAGGCCAGGCCTGCGCCGCTCAGCCCGACCCATCCCAGTTTGTCCGACACCACCAGCGCGACGCCCCCGAAGCCGAGCAACAATCCCATCCATTGCCGCCCGCTCACGCGCTCGCCCACCATGGTGTTGCTGAGAAAGGCCGTCAGCAGGGGCTGGATGCCGACAATCAGTGCCACCACGCCCGCCGCCATGCCGCCATGGATGGCCAGGAAAACCCCGGATAGATAGCCCCCATGCAGTAACGCGCCTGCAACAGCAATGTGGAACCATTGTGTCGGCTTGTGCGGCCACGGGCGTCGCAATGCCAAAGCCAGGGTGCCCAGCAAGCCGATCACGCAGGCAAAGCGGATCAACAGAAACGTCAGCGGTTCGGCATAGGGCAGGCCAAGCTTGGCGCCGATGAAGCCGGTGCTCCAGAGCAGGACAAACAGGCCTGGTGTCAGCGCCAGCAGGTAAGCCCGCGAATCGGTTTGTTGGGTCATTTCTGTTCCGGAACCAGGTTGCATTGCCACATCGCAAGCTTATCAGGACAACAAAGTTAAGTGCTTACTAACTTATAGTCCATTGTATTCATATGATAAATATTTTTAAACCGTCTTTTTGTGCATAGCACCATTTTTTTCTTGACTTGGCGTTATTTGCCCTTATAATTGAATTGTGCTGCAGTGCAACAAGCAGCAGGAATTCGAGCCTAACTCATCGTCGTCATATTAAGGAGAGAGAAATGTTTGCAACCCCTGAACAACTGGCTGGCGCCAACAAAGCCAACGTCGAAACCATGCTCACCCTGGCCAACACTGCCTTCGCGAGCGCCGAGCGTTTTGCCGCCCTGAATCTGAACACCGCGCGTGCCGTGCTGGAAGACAGCGTGAACAACGCCAAGGCCCTGCTCGGCGCCAAGGACCTGCAGGAAGTCGTTTCCCTGCAAGCCACCCTGGCCCAGCCCTCCGTCGAGAAGGCCGTTGCCTACTCGCGCAGCGTTTACGAGATCTCCGCCCAGACCCAGGAAGAGTTCTCCAAGCTGGTCGAGGCGCAGTTCGCCGAAGTGAACAAGAACGTCGCCTCCACGCTGGACAAGGCCGCCAAGTCGGCCCCGGCCGGTTCCGATGTCGCCGTGGCCGCAGTCAAGTCGGCGATCGCCGCCGCCAACTCGGCCTACGACACCATGAACAAGGCCGCCAAGCAGGTCGCCGAGATCACCGAAGCCAACGTGGCCGCCGCGACCAACGCCACGGTCAAGGCCGTTGGCGCCGCCGCGACGCAGAAGGCCAAGAAGGCCGCCTAAGGAGAACCTTCCCCCCCACCCCCTTCCCGTGGAAGGGGGGTGACGGTGGTTCGCAGGCAAAGCCTGCTCCGTGAATACGCCGCTCCGTCTTTGGGGCGGCCCGGCGACGGAGCCCGGCTGTACTATCCTCCTCCAGCCCCTTCCTAGGGGCGGATTCAAGCCCCGGCCTGGCCGGGGCTTTTTTTTATCTTCCTGTCCACTCGTAGCCTAGCCGCGACACTTCGGCGCGGATCTCCTCCATCGCCTTCGCCACGGCCTCCGGCTCGCCGCGCACGCCCAGTTCGATATGACGGCGCACGCCCTCGCCGCCGAAAGAGGGCAGGCTGAACAGGGATGCCGCCGGGTATTCCGCAGTGATGCGATGCATCAGGGCCAGCAAGGTCGATTCCGCCGCCTCGTACACGATGATCGCCTGCTCGTCGCGCGCCACGGCGTGGTGCAGGTGGGCCAGATGGGTATCCAGCACCCACTCCAGCATCGGCCAGGCCATCACCGGAAAGCCGGGGAAGAAGAAGTGATTGCGCAGACAGAACCCCGGAATGCGATTGTAGGGGTTGGGAATGATCTCGCTGCCGAGCGGAAACTCGCCCAGCATCAGGCGCTGCGGCGTCGTTTCGTCGCCGAAGCGGTCACGAATTTCGCGTTCGGCGTCCGGGAGCAAGGCAATGCCCACGCCCAAGGCAGCGGCGACGGCCTGCCGCGTATGGTCATCCGGCGTGATGCCGATGCCGCCGAAACTGAACACGATATCGCCGTTGGCGAAGCTGCGCTTGAACGCCTCGGCCAGGCGCGCACGGTCGTCGCCGAGGTAGTACGCCCAGTCGAGCGCCATGCCGCGCGCGCCGAGCAGTTCGACGACCTTGGAAAAGTGCTTGTCCGCCCGCCTGCCCGAAAGAATCTCGTCGCCGATGATGAGGGCGCCGACTTTCCCGCCTGCCTCACTGTTTCGCTGCATGCCGCTCCCGCCGCAGGGTTTCAAGCCCGTAATGGATAAAGGCCAGGCCGGCGTAGGCCGGCGTGACCAGGTTGATCACCGGCACATAGACCAGCAGGCCGGCCACGATGCCTGTCAGATAGAGCTGCCCGCGCTCGCGCACCAGCGTCCTGCGGATCTCGTCGGCATCGCCGTGCAAAGACAGCGCATCGTAGCTGTAGCCGCGATAGTTGAGGTAGGCCGAGAGCAGCACGGGCAGGATAATGGCCATGCCGGGGATCAGCCAGAGCGGCAGGGTGACCACCCAGCCCACCAGGAACACTGCCGTCGCCAGCAGCGCATTGCCGATGCTGTCGGCCAGCGTACCGCCGCGGCGCTGCTCCAGTTCGGGGTAGTCCTTTGCCGCCACCCGTTCCAGCATCAGCGGCAGGGCGAACACGGCGACGATGAACATGGCCGTGCTGTAGATGAGCGGAATCAGCAGCAGCCCGAGCACGACCTTGGCGAAGATCGTCGCCGCCAGCGACGAGGCCTCCCAGCGCAGCAGGATCCAGTTGAGCCAGGCGACTTCGTTGAAGAGGCGCTCGATACCGATGCCGACCGTGTCCCAGCTCAGCCAGGCAACGACGATCCAGATGATGATCGACAACGCCGTCGGCCACAGCAAGTGCCAGAAAATGGCCGGCTGCAGCAGGCTCCTCAGGGCGCGCCCGTAGGCGGTCATAACTTCGTTCATTCAATTCCCTTCACCCAAGTCTTGTAGGTCGGCCTTCAGGCCGACTTCGGCGGTAGTGTCGGGCTGAAGCCCGACCTACGATCCGGCTCCGCAGTCAGTGCCGCGCCCGGCTGTCCCAGGCTTTCTGCAGGCGCTTCACGGAAACCGGCGCCGGCGTCCTCAGTTCCTGCGCGAAGAGCGCGACGCGCAGCTCTTCCAGCATCCAGCGAAAATCCTCCAGCCAGGGGTCCGGCGCGCCGCCCTTGCGCCGCGCCTGCCGCTCGCGCTCCCACGGCTTCTCCAGTGCGGCAAAGTCCTGCGCCAGGCGCGCATCGCGCGCCGGGTCGGCGCGCAGCTTGTCGATGCGCAACGCCGCGGCTTTCAGGTAGCGCGGATAATGCACCAGCCGCTCGAAGGGCGTGGCAACGACGAAATCCTTCGGCAGCAGTTCCGCGCACTGCTTGCGGATAGCCTCGGCCACCGCAGGCTGCGCCTTCAGCTGGGCCAACTTCTTCTGCAGCGCCGCATGTTCCGCCAGTATCGCACTGATCAGGCGCGCGATCTCCTGCGCCACCAGGCTGATGCGGGCGCGGGCCTCCTCCTTGCGCCGGTCGAAAGCCGCGGCATCCGCCGGCAGGGGATCCATCATGCAGGTGCGCTCCAAAGTTGCCGCGACGATCTGCGCCTTCAGCTCGGACTCCGTGCCCCAGGGCATGAACAGCAGGCCCAGCTCCCGCGGCAGGGACCTCTCGACGAACTTCACCTGCTCGCGCAGCGCCAGCGCAAACAGCCGACGCAACCCCCTGCGGTGCACCTGCGCCGCCTTCTCCGGCGTGTCCTGCACGCGCAGCGCCACCGAGTCGCCCTCGTCCACCAGGGCGGGAAAGCCGATCACGGTGTGCTTGCCCGCCTTCACTTCCATGATTTCCGGCAATTCGCCGAAGCTCCAGGAAGTCAGCCCCTGGAGCACGCCGTCGGCGGGCGCGTCCCCTGCGGTCTCGGCCGCTTCGGCTGGTGCGGCCGCGGCGAAGCTCTGCTCGATCTCGCGGGCGTAGCGGCTGCGCAATTCCTGCAGGTTGCGCGACTGGCCCAGGATGCGGCCGTGCCCTCCCACCGCGCGGAAGTTCATGAAGAAGTGCGCCGGCACCATCTCGCTGCGGAAGGCGTCCAGCGGCAGCTTGAGCTGCATCTTCTCCTCGGCGGCGCGCGTCAGCGCGCGCAGGAAGGGCTCGTCGGCCCCATGCACCCCTTGCGCCCCTTCCGCGAAGGCGGCGACGAAGGCGTCGACCGGCTGCAGGCGATGGCGGTACTTCTGCGGCAGCGTCTTCACGAACTGCGCCGCCTTCTGTTCCAGCAGCCCGGGCACCAGCCATTCGCAGCGCGCCGCCGGCACTTGGTTGAGCGCCGCCACCGGCACTGTGAGGGTGACGCCGTCATCCTCGGCGCCGGGCTCGAAATGATAGCTGAGCGGATAGCACTGTCCGTGGATTTCCATCTGCGGCGGAAAGCGCTCCGAGGTCACGCCGGCGGCATCGTGTCTCATGAGCTGCTCGCGCGTCAGGAACAGCCGCTTCGGCTCGGCCCGCTCTGCGTCCTTGCGCCAGCGCTCGAAGCTGGCCACGTCGACCACCTCGACGGGAATGTGGGCATCGTAGAAGGCGAAGATCAACTCCTCGTCTACCAGCACGTCCTGCCTGCGCGTCTTGTGCTCGAGCTGTTCGATGTCGCGCAGCAGCTTGCGGTTGTGCTGGAAGAAGCGCGCGTGGCGCGCCGTCTCCTCCGGCAGCTCGCCCTGCACCAGCCCCTCGCGGATGAACAATTCGCGGGCAAGCTGCGGATCGATGCGGCTGTAGGTCACCGGTCGCCTGGCGTAGAGCACCAGGCCGTGCAGCGTGCCGCGCTCCCAGGCGCGCACCTGCCCGCTCTTCTTTTCCCAGTGCGGATCGAAGACGTGGCGTCGCACCAGGTGCGCACCGACTTCTTCCAGCCATTCCGGCTCGATCTTCGCCAGGCAACGCGCGTAGAGGCGCGTCGTTTCCACCAATTCGGCCGCGACGATCCAGCGACCGGCCTTCTTCGCCAGCGCCGAGCCGGGATGGGGCCAGAAGCGGATGCCGCGTGCGCCGAGGTAATGCCCCTCCTCCTCGCTCTTCAGGCCGACGTTGCCGAGCAGGCCGGCGAGCAGCGCCTTGTGGATCTGCTCGTAGGTCGCCGGCTTTTCGTTCTCGCGCCAGCTGTGCTCGCCGCAAAGGGTATGGAGTTGCGCATGCACTTCGCGCCACTCGCGCATGCGCAGGGTGTTGAGGAAGTGCTTGCGGCACCAGTCGCGCTGCTTGCGCTGCGATTCGTGCGTCCAGACCTCGCCAAACGCCTGCCACAGGTTCAGCCAGGCGAGGAATTCCGAGCGTTGCTGCTGCTCGTTGCCGCGCCACTGCGCATGCGCCTGGTCCGCCGTGCCGGCCTGTTCCTGCGGCCGCTCGCGCGGGTCCTGCACCGAGAGCGCGGCGGCGATGACGAGCATCTCGCGCAGGCAGTGGCCGTCGCGCGCAGCGAGGATCATGCGGCCGATGCGCGGATCGAGCGGCAGCTTCGCCAGTTCGCGCCCCGATTGCGTCAGTTCGCGCGCGTCATCCACTGCACCCAGTTCGTCCAGCAACTGGTAACCATCCGTGATCATGCGCGGCAGCGGCTTGTCGAGGAAGGGGAAGTCCTCCACCTCGCCCAGGTGCAGCGACTTCATGCGCAGGATGACGCCGGCCAGGGACGAGCGCAGCAGCTCGGGCTCGGTGTGCGCCAGGCGCTTCTGGAAATCGTCCTCGGCAAACAGGCGGATGCAGACGCCGCTCATGACGCGGCCGCAGCGTCCGGCGCGCTGGTTGGCGGCCGAGCGGGCGATGTCCTCCACCTGCAGCAGTTCGACCTTGTTGCGATGGGAATAGCGCTTGACGCGCGCCAGGCCCGAGTCGACGACGTAACGGATGCCCGGCACGGTGAGGGAGGTCTCCGCCACATTGGTGGCGAGCACCACGCGGCGCCCCTTCGCCGGCGCGAAGACGCGCTGCTGCTCCTGCGCCGACTGTCGCGCATAAAGCGGCAGGATTTCCGTTCGGGTGTTGGCAACTGCGGGGTGATGTTTCCTCAATGCCTCCGCCGCCTCGCGGATCTCGCGTTCGCCGGGCAGGAACACCAGCACGTCGCCCGGGCCGTTGCGGTGGCACTCGTCCACCGCGTCGACGATGGCTTCCGCCAGGTCGGCATTGTCCTCCGGCGGCCGCCAGCGCATCTCGATGGGATAGAGCCGGCCGGACACCTCGATCACCGGGGCGCCGTCGAAGTGCTTGCTGAAGCGCTCCGCATCCAGCGTCGCCGAGGTGACGATGACCTTCAGGTCGGGGCGCGCATTTTTCCCCCCTCGCAGCAGATGCTTCAGGTAGCCGAGCAGGAAGTCGATATTGAGGCTGCGCTCGTGCGCCTCGTCGATGATGAGCGTGTCGTACTGGCGCAGCTGCGGATCGCCCTGCGTCTCGGCGAGAAGGATGCCGTCGGTCATCAGCTTGATGTAGCTGTCCGGGCTGACGCGATCGGTGAAGCGGATCTTGTAGCCGACGGCGCGGCCGAGCTCGCTCTTCAGCTCCTGCGCGATGCGCGCGGCGGTGGCGCGGGCGGCGATGCGGCGCGGCTGGGTGTGGCCGATCAGGCCGTGCGCGCCGCGGCCCAGTTCGAGGCAGATCTTCGGCAACTGCGTCGTCTTGCCCGAGCCGGTCTCGCCGCAGACGATCACCACCTGGTGCTTCCGGATGGCCTCGGCGATCTCGCCGCGGCGGGCGCTGACCGGCAGTTCGTCATCGTAGGCGATCGCCGGCCGCGCGGCCAGGCGCGCGGCAGCATCAAACTTCATTTAACCAGGAGGACAAAAGTGGCGATGCCAAGCGCCGTCATCGCCAGCGAGCCGACGAGGTGCCCGCCCGCCGCCGCCAGCGCCCAGCCGTACTGGGCGCGCTCGATCAGCGCCACCACTTCGGCGGAAAAGGTCGAGAAGGTCGTCAGGCCGCCGAGGAATCCGGTGATGAGGAAGAGCTTGAGTTCCGGCGACAGGCCGGCGTGCTGATGGAACAGGGCGACGGCAAAGCCCACCAGGTAGCCGCCGATGAGGTTCGCCGCCAAAGTGCCGAGCGGCACGGTCGGAAACAGCGGGTTGAGGGCCACGCCGAGGCCCCAACGCGTCCAGGCGCCAAGCGCGGCGCCTCCGCCGACGGCGGCCAGGCCTCCGATACTGATTGCTCCTGTCATGCCTGCGGATGTTCCGGTTTCCCTCGGTAGCCGGATTGTAACGCAGGTGCCTGCGCGGCCGCCTACGGGCGGAGGCGGGAGACAGCTCTCACCGGCCGGGCGGATCGTCCGGACCGCTCGCCAGCCGGCGCATCGCGGCACGCATCGCGGTCATCTGTTCGGCAAAATTGCCGCAGCTCCGGCAACGCCACAGATGCAGCCGCAACCAGAAACGTTCGCGCAGCGCGAGAGGCCGGTCGAGGGACACCGAGACAAGTCGCGACACCTCCTTGCAGCTGATCATGACGGCCTCCCTTCGCTCATCCAGTTCTTTTCCAGGCATTCGCGCAGCCCCATGCGTGCGCGGTACAGCATGACATTGCAGTTGTTCGGCGTGATGCCGAGCTCGGCGCAGATCTCTTCCGTCGTCAGCCCCGTCACCTCCCGCAGGGTGAACACCTGGGCGAGCCTCTCCGGCAGCGCGCCGTTGCATTTCTCCAGCGCTTCCATGAAGCGCTTCTGTTCGAGCATCTTGGCCGGGTCTCCCCAGCTTGCCGGCGGCGTCTGCCAGGCGCCGGCCGCGTCGAAGAGGGCGTCCGGATCGCGTCCTTCAGCATCGTCGTCGGCCAGTTCGCTCGTCGCCAGCTCGCGCCGCTGCCTGCGGAAGACATCGATGATCTTGTGCTTGAGTATCCCGGTCAGCCAGGTACGCACGGCGGAGCCGCCGGAAAACCCGTTCTCGCGCTCCAGCGCCGCCGTCAGGGTCTCCTGCACCGCGTCCTCCGCACGGTTCCGGTCGCGCAGGTGCAGCAGGGCGAAACGCATCAGGTAGCGGCGCAGCTCCGCCAGGTCCTCTTTGGCTATCGGTGCCATGGTTCGGTCTCCTTCGGGACGTTCGGATTATCCCATGAGACCGGATCAGCGCCAAAAACATTACAGCGGCCATCAACGAGCCCTACCCCATGCATCTGGGCCATTGGCCCGGCGGAAACAGCGGGTCGTTCGGGTTGGTCGGGCTGATTCTGGCGATAACGGTACGACTGCCATCGCCGGCATCCGACAAGGCGCAACGGCTTCCCGGCGAGGCAGCGGCGGGCAAGGCACCCATGGCAAACATCAGGATCAATATGGTCTTCTTCATGGCGACGCTCCTTCCCGCGGGATATCGCGGGGATCGATTCACGTCCCTTGGTCGTCTCACGAAGCGGTTTATTACAGGGCAGGGCAATAAACGGCGGAAGCCGGGCGAAGCCCGATCGCGTCGCGCCTCCTCAATCTCCGCGGTCGGGTCTGTCGGCCCGTACCGTCTTGTCCGCATACTGCCGGCTCACCCGGCGCAGGAACTTCATCTGCCTGTCGAAGTTGGCGCAGCCCTTGCACATCACCAGATGCATCCTGAGCTGCAAGCCCTCGAACAGAGTCAGTTCCCGATCCTGCGACTCGGAAAGGAGCCGGGTCACCTCCTTGCAGCTCAGCATGCTTGCTCTCCCTTGTCGAACCAGTTCTCTTCGAGGCAGCCGCGCAGGGCGTTGCGCGCCCGGTGCAGGATGACGTGGCAGTTGCCGCTGCTGATGGCGAGTTCCTTGCAGATTTCGGAGGTGTCGAACTCGAGGAACTCGCGCATCATGAAAATGCGCGCGGTGTTCTCGGGCAGGTGCTTCAGGCAGGCTTCGAAGACGATCCAGAACTGGTCGCGTTGCAACGAATCCTCCGGATCGCCCCAGTCGCGCGGACGCGACTGGGGCGACCAGTACGCGTTCGGCTTGAACAGGGCCTCGAACGCCTGGTCGAGGCCCTCCTCCTCCGGTGCCAGCGCCGAAACGTTGATCGAGCGGCTCCGCAGCCGGATCGCGTCCGCGATCTTGTTGCGCAGGATGGCCAGCACCCAGGTGTCGAACGCCGAGCGGCCGGCGAAGCCCTTCGCGCCGTGCATCGCCGCGATCAGCGCATCCTGGACGACGTCCTCCGCCAGTTCGTCATCGCGCAGCTGCATCCGGGCGAAGCGGATCATGCCGGGCCGCAGCGCCCTGATATACGCATCGTCCATGATCGGTCCGTCGTGCATTTCCGTCACGGGGCGCCCTCCTCGTTGCGGCGCAGTTCGTTGCACGCCGCGCTGTAGCCGGAGACGCAGAACGGCACCAGATAGTTGAGCGCAACGTGGAACCATGAGGGCGGCCATCCGGCGAGCAGCCGCTCGCCCTGGTTGATCAGGTTCAGCACCGTCCCCACCACCAGCGCCACGCGCAGCGCGGCCAGTACGATGGGGCGCCTGCAGGCGATGCTCAAAAGGTTTGCGTGAAAGGCCATGCGAATCTTCTCCCTGTGCTATCCGGCCAGCAGCGCACGCGCCGATTCGCGCACCAGCCGCGCGATCAGCGCCGTATCGGCCTCGGCCTCCAGTTCCTTCGGCGCCCCCTGGCGGCCGGTGGAGACCGTCTCGAGCCGTCCGTCCCGCATCTCGGTAGCGTACTCCCCGCCGCAATTGCGGCAATAGACGTGCTCGCCGGCTTTCTGCTCGCGGCGCACCACCAGGGTCGGCCCGCACATCATGCACTCGTGCAGCGGGATGCCCTCGTCACTGTGGCCGGCGATGTGGTCGAGGGCGCCGGCGCGGCCGAGGGCGAGGAAGCGCCCGCCGAAGTCGCGGTCGAACTGGCGGCCGAGGTTTTCCTCGATGATGCTCAGCGCCCGTACGATGGGCATGCCCTTGCGGTAGGGGCGCGAACTGGTCATGGCGTCGAAGGCGTCGCAGATGCCGACGAGGCGCGCATCGAGCGGCACCGCCGCCCCGGCCAGGCCGCGCGGATAGCCGCCGCCGTCGGGAGTCTCGTGGTGGGCCCGCACGGCCGCCTCGGCCAGCCGCGCCAGCGGATGGCCGGCCAGCATGCGCCAGCCGACGTCCGGGTGCGTCTTGACGATCTCGTACTCTTCCTCGGTCAATCGATCCTTCTTGTTGAGAATCTGGTCGGGCACGCCGACCTTGCCGAGGTCGTGCAGGAAGCCGCCGATGGCGATGCGCGATACATCGCTCTCGGCCAGGCCGGCGTCCTGGGCGAGCAGCCGCGAGAAACGCGAGACGCGCCAGAGGTGGCCGCTGGTGTAGGGGTCGCGCGCCTCCACCATCCAGGCCATCACCAGCAGGCTGGCGAGCAGGTCCTCGTGCGGCCGCGCGAGGGTGGCCTCAGTGCCGCCCGGCCCGAACAGCCGGGCGATCCCCTTCAGCAAGCTCATGGTTCTCCTTTTCCGCAACATCGTACTGCATCAGGAAGCGGCGGTCGATCCGGTCCTTCCACCGCCAGGCCCATTTCCCGGCGGCGGTCAGGCCGCGCCAGGAGACGATCGCCGCCTTCGGCCCGGTCGCCAGCAGATAGAGGCTGCGCCGCTGCGGCCGGTAGGAAACGATCGGCCGCCCCTCGAGCGCCCGCGCCAGATTGACGCTCAGCACCGGCCCCGCGCGCACGGCATACACGCCGGATTTGGCGTGCGGCGCATCCTGCCGCGTGGCGACGTCGCCGGCGGCGAACACTTCCGCGTGGGAGAGGCTGCGCTGGCCGTCGCCGACGGCGATGAAGCCGCGCCCGTCCAGCGCCAGGCCGCTATCGGCCAGCCAGCCGGGGGGCGAGGCCCCGGTCGCGGCCACGACGCAGTCCACTGCCCATTCCCTGCCGTCGGCCAACTGCAATCCCGTCGGCGCGCCGGCGGCATGGCATTTCACGATGCCAACGCCCGCTGCGCGCAGGGCGCGTTCGGCGCGTTCGACCACGGTAGCGCCATGGCCGGCGAGCAGGCCGCCGCCGGCCACCAGGGTAACGCTTGTCCTGTCCTCTCCGATCAGGCGCGCCAGGCGATGACGGATGGCCAGGGCCAGTTCCACGCCGGCGGCGCCGCCGCCGACGACGGCCAGCGCTGCGCGGCCCGCGCGCGCGAAACGCTCGACCTGCCGCTCCCAAGCGACGACGAAGGCTTCCAGCGGGCGGATCGGCAGCAGGGCCGCACCGGTCGCCGCCAGGCTGGAGGCGTCCAGGCGGGCGCCGGTGTCGATCGACAGCACGTCGTAGCCGAGCTCGCCGGCCTCGGCGCAGCGGACGGTGCGGCGCTCTGCATGCAGGCCCGCCACGCTATCCTGCAGCAGGCGCACGCCGGCCGCGCGCGCCAGCGGTTCGAGCCGGACGGCGCATTCGTCGAGCGCATAGTGCCCGGCGATCCAGCCCGGCAGCATGCCGGAATACATCTGCCGCAGGTGCGGCGTGACGAGGATCGTCTCCACGCCGCGCGGACGCCCGGCGGCGAGCGCCTTGAGCACATGCAGATGGGCGTGGCCGGCGCCGGCCAGCAGCAGGCGTTTCACGCCGCCTCCCGCAGCCAGTCCAGCACGTCGGGGTACAGGGCGGCGAGGCGGTCGAAATCTTCCGGCCGGTCCACGTCCCACAGCGTCGCCGGTTCGCGCCAGCGCCAGCCCGCCGCGGCGAAGCGCTCGCGCGTCTGCGCCATGACACGGGGGCCGCCCCAGGCCACGCCGTCGAAGGGCGCGGCGGAAGCTTGGCGCAGGCCGATCAGTACATAGCCGCCGTCCTCGGCCGGCAGCACGACCGCGTCGTCTCCGCCCAGCAGGGCGCCGGCGGCCTGGCGCAGCAGCTCGGGCGTGAGCGCCGGGCTATCGGTGCCGATCACCAGCGTCGGCTGCACGGGCGGCTGCGACAGCGCCGCCAGCATGCGCGCGCCGAGGTCCGCCTCGGGCTGCCGATGCAGGCTCACCGGGCCGAAGGCGCGGCACAGATGAAACTCCGGGTGCTGCGTATCCGGCGCGCACCACAGCGCCACCGGACCGGTGTCCGCCACCACGGCAGTCGCCACCGCGCGCTGCAGCAGCCAGCGCTGCAGGCAGGCGGCGCCGGCCTCGCCCAGCCGCGGCGCCAGCCGCGTCTTGGCCAGCCCCGGCAGCGGCGCCTTGGCCAGGATGGCGATGCGCACCCGCCCGGAGGCGTCATCGCTCGCGCTGACGGCAGCCATACAGCCGGGCCAGTTTGTCTGGCGGCGCGCCGAAGAAGCAGCGCAGCCGCAGGGGCCACATCAGGATGACGGACAGGCGGCGCATGCTCACTATACTTATACTGCCAGCGAAGGCCTGTCCGCGGCGGCCGCCGCGGCCGGCCGGGGGGTGCGCGGCGCGGCGATGCGATAGAACAGATAGTCGTCCGCGAACGGATGCTCGTCGGCGACGTGGCGCAGCAGGCCGAGATCGGCCAGGCTCTGTCCGAGCAGGGTGGCTTCCGCGCGCGTGAGACGGAACTGCGCGGCCAGCGCAGCGACGGCTTCGCCGCCCACCAGACATTGCGGGAAGTCGGCGCCGCGCCAGCTGCGGTCCGCCACCAGGCCCGGTGCCTGGCGCAGGAAGGCGAGCGCCGCATCGAGCGGCACCGCATCGAAGCGGCCGGGCACAGCCACGCGATAGAAGAATTCGCCGTCGCGGAAGGGCTGTTCGTTGACGGCATGGTGGAGCAGCCCGGCGCGCCTGAGGGCCTCGCCCAGCGCCACCGCATCGTCGCGGCCGACGCGGTAGCGCCCGATCAGCCAGTCCACGGCCTCGCCGCCGACGAAGCACTCGGGATATTTCTTCAGCCGGTACCTGCGGTCGGCCACTTTCACGCCCGCAGCGAGCGCCGCCGCCAGTTCGGCCGGGGAAGCGCCGGTGCCGCGCCGGATCGTCGCTTCCGCCGAGTCGCCACGAGCGGGCCCGACCAGCACGCGCAGGTGGGTATAAAGGCGGCCCAGTTCCGGCTCGCCGGAGCCGGCGAAGGGCATCGCCGCCGACAGGAAGGCCGAGACGGTTTCGCGCTGCGAATCCTCCGGCCGGGCGAGCAGATCGTGCCCGGTCAGCCGCCTGGCCCATTCGTTTTCGTTTTGCCAGACCGTCCGGGCGAGCGGCGCGATCGCCAGCACGGCGGGCCGCCAGGGGAGGCACCGGGCGCGGCGGACGATCTCGGCCGCGCCGCGCGCATCGGCCGCTGCCCAGGCCAGGTCGACGAGCAGGAGGCTGCCTGCAGGCGGATCGGCGCGGCCGTTGCGGGCCGCGCCCGCCAGCAGATCCTCCGGCGGAAACTCCAGCGGCGTGATGTCCTGCGAGGCGAACGCCGCCCGCAACAATGCGCGCAAGGGCTGATCCCGCGTCGATAGCCAAAGCGTGGCGGCCTGGTTCGGTTTCATCGTTCCGTTCTTCCTTTTCGTGGATCAAAAATGCCTGCGCACGATCCGTGCGGCGAGCGCAGCGGCGTCGCCCGGGGCCAGATCCTCCTTGCGCAGGACCGGGAACACGTTCTCGCGCCCCAGTCCAGCGTGGCTTTCGGTGGCGGGCGCCATGGGCAGGATCTGCGCGTCCGCGTGCAGGGGAGCGACGATGCGCCGGACCAGATCCTGCATCTTCGCGAAATCGACCAGGCCGGCGAACAGGACGGGCAGGCGGGGGTATTTACGGCGCAATGCGGCGAACACCTCCTCGGCACTCGCGCCGATCGACGAGACGACGGCGGTCGACACGATGGCGCCGGCCAGCGCGCCGTGCCGGCTGGACTCAATGTCCGCCACGCTGTCGGCCTTTTCCGGCGCATAGCCGGCGTGCTCCAGAAAGGTGCGTATTTCCGACACGATGAATGCATGGGGGCGTGCCAGAAGAATTTTCCTGGGTGGGGGCATGCAGGGTCTCCTTATCACCTGTCCGTGGAAAATTAGTCTTCCCGGGGGCGGGCTTTCTTACAGGGCGTCCTCACGACGCAGGACGCTCCGGCGGCACGCCAAAGTTCAGGTATACCGACGCTGCGCAGTCATCGCCCGACTTGCGGGTCATGTCTGCCGAGGCGACCGGGGAATCGACGCGCCAGGGCGCGGCGATCATGGGCGGCCGGCATCGTTCAGCCGCCAGTCGTATTCGAGATACGACAGCGCATAGTCGCCCGCGCGGATGCGGGCGCGGCCCGCCGCGTCCGGCGCGAGCCGGTCGGCGTAGCGGGCGAAGACCGCCCCGAGCGAATCGAAGCCGGCATGGCCTCGTTCGAAATCCTTGCCGTACCAGTCGAACAGCTTCGAGACCCGCAGCCGCCCGTCCGCAGCCTCGAAGCGGTTGCGCGAGGCGTCCGACAGAAAGCGGCGCATGCCGTCCTCGAGCTGCGCCTCGAGCCGCGCGGCGACATAGGCTTCGGGCCGCAGCATCGGGCAGCCGACGGAGGCGCAGACCAGGGCAACGTGGATGCGCGGCTCGTCGAAGGCATCCGGCGCCCGGATCATGCCGTGCTCGACGTCGTCGAGGCTGCGCGGCCGTCCCAGCAGCGTGAAAAAGCGCTTCTTCCAGGGCGACTGGAAGAGCCCGCCGAGTTCCCTGATCGATTCCAGCGCCGGGTATTTCGTCAGCACCAGCTCGACGGTGAAGGCGTTGTAGGCGTTGATCAGGAAGGCCAGCCGCTGCGGCTTCGTCCAGCCGGCGTACTCGCTCTCAGCGACGGCGGAGAGGCTGTCCAGATAGGCCTGCAGCGCGGGCCGCTCCGCCTGCAGCGCGGCGTAGCGCACGGCGCTGGCGTTGCCGTCGGTTGCAACCGCCACGTGCCGCGCCAGCAGCGCGCTCCAGGCGGCGTGGCCGTGATCGAAGGCCCGCGCGGGCGCGGCGAAGAGGGCGCAGGAGAAAGTCAGTCCCCACGCCACGGCGCGCGCGCCCCTCATCCGCGCCTCCAGGCATGGAAGCGTTCCACCCAGGCCAGCAATCCTTGCGGCGCGTGCGCCTTCTTCCATACGCCGGCAACATACTTGTTGGCTTCCGCCAGCGTCGGGTAGATATGGATCGTGCCGAGGATCTTGTTGAGGCCGATGCCATGCTTCATCGCCAGCACGTATTCGGCAAGCAGGTCGCCGGCGTGTTCGCCGACGAGGGTCACGCCGAGGATGCGATCCTTGCCCGGTACAGTGAGTACCTTGATGAAACCATGCGCTTCGCCGTCGGCGATGGCGCGGTCGAGGTCGTCAATGCCGTAACGGCTCACCTCGTAGGGAATGCCCTTCTCCTTCGCTTCCTGCTCGTTCAGGCCGACACGCGCCACCTCCGGTTCGACGAAGGTCGCCCAGGGAATCACCGAATAGTCGGCCTTGAACTTCTTCAGCGGATCGAACAGGGCATTGACGGCGGCGTACCAGGCCTGATGGGCGGCGGCATGCGTGAATTGGTAGGGCCCGGCGACGTCGCCGGCCGCGTAGATGTTCGGGACATTGGTTTGCAGGAATTCATTGACCTCGACCGTGCGCGAGGTGGCGACGCCGATGTCTTCCAGGCCATAGCCCTTGAGATTGGCCACCCGGCCGACGGCCACCAGCACGGCGTCGAACGGGATGCGCACATCGCCGCCCGCATGCTCGGCAATGAGAATCTTCTCGCCGTTCTCGACCGCAAACCGCTTGGCCTTGTGATTGACCAGCACGTCGATGCCCTCGGAGCGGAAGCGCTTTGTCACGAGTTCCGACACTTCCGGGTCTTCGCGGATCATGATGCGAGGCGCCATCTCGACCTGCGTCACCTTGGCGCCGAAGCGGGCGAAGGCCTGCGTAAGTTCCGAGCCGATGGGGCCGCCGCCCAGCACCACCAGGCGCTTCGGCAGTTCGCGCAGGTTCCAGACCGTGTCCGAAGTAAGATAGCCTACTTCTTCAATACCTGAGATCGGCGGCACGAAGGGCCGCGCCCCGGCGGCAACGACGATGCTGCGCGTGGTCAGCTTCTCGGTGGCGCCGTTGTTCCGGGTGATCTCCAGCTCCCAGGGCGAAACGATCCTCGCCGAACCCTCGACGACATCGACCCCCAACTCGGTGTAGCGCGCGACGGAATCGTGCGGCTCGACCGTCCGCACCACCTTGTGCACCCGTTCCATCACCTCCGCGAAGGAAAAGTCGGTCCCTGTGGGACGGCGCAGGCCGAATTCCTCCGCCCGCTGCAGGTGCGAGAGGAATTTCGCCGAGCGGATCAGCGCCTTCGAGGGCACGCAGCCGGTGTTGAGGCAGTCGCCGCCCATCTTGTGCTTCTCGACCAGGGTCACCTTCGCCTTCACGGCGGCGGCGATGTAGGCCGTCACCAGGCCGGCGCTGCCGGCGCCGATGACGACGAGGTTGCGGTCGAAGCGGGCGGGCTTCTTCCAGGGTGCATACACCTTTTTCGCGCGCAGCGACCCGACGAGCTTGCGCGCGACGAGCGGGAACACGCCGAGCAGGGCGAAGGAGCCGAGCAGGGCCGGCGAGACGATGCCGGAGAGCGACTCGAGGCGGGCGAGCTGGGTGCCGGCGTTCACGTAGACCGCTGTGCCGGCCAGCATGCCGAGCTGGCTCACCCAGTAGTAGGTGCGCGCCTTCATCGCCGTCAGCCCGAACAGCAGGTTGATGAGAAAGAAGGGGAAGACCGGCACCAGGCGCAGGGCGAAGAGGTAGAACGCCCCCTCGCGCCGTATGCCCTCGTCGATGGCCGCCAGGCGCTGGCCGAAGCGCTGCGTCACCCAGCCGCGCAGCAGGAAGCGCGCCACGAGAAAGGCCACCAGCGCGCCGGCGCTGGAGGCGAAGGAGACGATCAGCGTGCCCCACCACAGGCCGAACACCGCCCCGCCGGCGAGCGTCATCAGCGCCGCGCCCGGCAGCGACAGGGCGGCCATCAGGACATACAGGGCGAAAAAGATCGCGGCGGCAAGCCAGGGGTGCGCCGTCCGGTAGCCCTCGATGGCCGCCTGTTGCGCCTTGAGCGCGTCGAGGCTGAGGTACTGCCCGAGGTCGAAAATGAAATACAGACCGATCGTCAGGCCGATCGCCGCCGCCACCAGCAGTTTGCGCAGCATCGTCATCTCCCTTTGTTGTTATGCGGCTGGCCAGCCATGCACCGTATGCTTTTTTAGTCGCCGGGACGCCGTAAACCTTACAGAACGGGGTGTCCGCCCTATTCGCGGCGGCGTAGCGAAATCCAGGCCAGGGCCAATCCGGCCCAGAGCGGCAGGACGCCACTTTGCAGCAAGCCGAGCGCCGCGGCGCGTTCCATGACGACGGGGCGGATATCCTCGCCCTCCTCCGGCAGCCCGCGCGTGCCGGCGATCCGCGAAGCATCGACATGGGCGCAGAACAGGTGCACGCGCTCGCTGGAAAGATGGGGGGCCGTCAGATAGCTGCCGATAAACTCGACGGCATGCGGCGTCAGGCCCGATTCCTCGGCGATCTCGCGCACGATCGCCTCCTCCGGCGACTGGCCCGGCTCGATGCGGCCGGCAACGATGTCGAGCAGCCAGGGATGCAGCCCCGCGGCAAAGGCGCCCGGGCGGAACTGCTCGACCATGACGATGCTGTCCGCTGCCGGGTCGAACAGCACCGCCGCCGCGACGTCGCTGCGCTCCAGAACTTCGTGCGCCCGCGGCGCCGACATGGTGCCATCGTAGCGCTCATGCTCGAGCGTCACCCGGCGCAGCCTGAAAAACCCGGAATAGCCCACCTGCTCCTCGATCAGCCTGACCTTCATGCGGCATCTCCTCTTCCCGACTCACGCAACCATGGCAGGATAGAACATGTTCGTGTAAGAAAACGCCATGCCGAACCGACCCTGTGCTGTATACAGCGAAACGATGGAGGATCACCCATGACCGCAAAATGCCTCGAATCGACCGTCGTCATCAACGGCAGGAACGTCCTGGTCGAATGGACCCCGGCCGCCGCCCGCGAGCTGTCCAGGCGGACGACGCCGCTGTTCGTCGAGCTGGAGCTGTATTTCTCCTGCCTGGTAAAGAAGTTCGTGCACTTCCGCGACGACGCCCGAGACCGCACGGCCGTCGCGGCCGGCGACAATCTGCTGCTGTATTTCCGCCCGGTGACTTCGACCGCCTGCAGCTTCGAGGTCGCCGAGCGCCTGGGCCGCCAGCCGGAAATGGAGCTGCATACCGCGGCGGTCGGGAAAATCGCGCCCAGAAAGGTCAGCCTCGACTTCGCGGGGGGCGCCTGGCGCGGCAGCTTCAGCCTGTAGGCGCGCCGCGCGCAACAAATACTTTGGGATATGCCGGCCTGCGGCCGGATCGGCGTCATGCCTGCCTGCGCACCGTGATCATCTCGCGCAGGGTAACGAACTCCTCGGCGGCGGTCGGGTGGATGCCCAGCGTAGCGTCGAAATCCGCCTTGGTGGCGCCCAGCCGGATCGCGACCGCGAGGCCCTGGACGATCTCCGGTGCATCGGCGCCGACCATGTGCGCGCCGAGCACGCGCTGGGTCGCGCTGTCGACCACCAGCTTCACCAGCGTGAGCTCCTCGCGCCCGGAAAGCGTGCCGCGCATCGGCAGGAACGCCGCCCGATAGACATCCACCTCGCCGCAGCGCTCGAGCGCGGCCGCCTCGCTCAGGCCGACCGTGCCGACAGGGGGCTGGCTGAACACCGCCGTCGGCACATAGTCCAGGTCCGCCTTGACCCGGGCGCTGCCAAACAGCGAACTCGCCAGCGCCGCGCCCTCCTTGATCGCCGCTGGCGTCAGCGCGATGCGCTGGGTGACGTCTCCCACGGCGTAAATGCCCGGCACGCTGGTCTGCTGGTAGTCGTCGACCGCGATGCCGCCGTGGCGGCCAAGGGCCACGCCGGCCGCCTCCAGCCCCAGGCCGTCGGTATTAGGCACCCGGCCGGTGGCCATCATCACCGTGTCGAACACCGCCTCGCCGCCCGCCGTCCCGACGAGACTGACTTTCAGGGAGCCGTCGGGAAGGCGCGCGATGCCGCGAACCTCGGAGCGCAGCCATATGTCGATCCCCCGCCGTGCCATTTCGGCGTGCAGGTGGCGGCGAACGTCGTCGTCGAAGCCGCGCAGGATCTCCTCGCCGCGGTAGGACAGGGCGACCTCGGCGCCGAGGCCGCGGAAAATCCCGGCGAACTCGATGGCGATGTAGCCGCCGCCGACGATGAGCACGCGGCGCGGGAGCATCGGCAGGTCGAAGGCTTCGTTCGAGGTGATAGCATGCTCGATGCCCGGCAGGACGGGGCGGAACGGCCTTCCGCCGGTGGCGACCAGGATGTGTTCCGCGGTGATGCGCTCGCCGCCAAGTTCCACCGCGTGTGCGCCGGCCAGCCGCGCGGCACCCTCGCGCACGTCGACGCCGGCGCGCTGCAGCGTGTCCCGATAGAGGCCGCTCAGGCGTGCGATCTCCCGGTCCTTGGCCGCGATCAGCGCCGGCCAGGAAAATGCGGTGTCCCCCACGCGCCAGCCGAAGCCCGCCGCATCGGCGAAATCGTCGGCGAAGCGGGCGGCATACACCAGCAGCTTCTTTGGCACGCAGCCGCGGATAACGCAGGTGCCGCCGTAGCGGTGGTTTTCGGCGATCGCCACGCGGGCGCCCAGGCTGGCGGCCACCCGGGCGGCGCGCACGCCGCCGGAACCGCCGCCGATCACGAAGAAATCATAGTCGTAGCGTGTCATCGGAAGGATGTTCTCCGCACGAGCGCCCCGGTCGTCAATCGTGCACCAGGATGCCGGCCCTGGGGTCGGCCGCGCCGCGCCAGGGCGCCTCGGCGAGCCGGCGGCGCGTCAGTTCCCGCCCCGCCGCCCAGCGGGCACGGATGCCGCCCGGCGTGAAATCGATGTCCTTGGTGTGATCGTCGCCGTCCAGCAGGGGCGCCTGCAAGGGCAGGACATGCATCACCGTGCCGCAGCCCCAGCCGAGCAGTTCCTTGATCTCGGGCTTGGCGCGCGCACTTGCCGGCATCAGGCGGCCAAGCTCGCGCACGACGTGGCGCAGGTGGTGAATCTGCTGCTGTCGCGCAATATGGCTTGCCGCCCGACTTGAATACTGGATGTCCTTGAGACGTGCCATAACGTGCTGAATCGTCTGCGGCTCCGCGTCTTCCTGCTGCCAAAGCTGGGCGGCAAAGATCACCGAATCGCGGCGCGGATGGTCATCCATCACGACTTCGATCGGCGTATTGGAATAAATGCCGCCGTCCCAGAACGGTTCGCCGTCGATTACCGCTGCCGGAAACGCCGGCGGCAAGGCTCCGGAGGCCATGACGTGATCGATCCCTACCACCTCGTCGCGACTGTCAAAATAGCGCATGCGGCCCAAATTCACATTGACGGCACCCAATGTCAGGCGGGTTCCGCCCTTGGTAATGCGGCCGAAATCCACCAGTTCGGCGAGTGTGCGGCGCAATGGCGCCGTACTGTAATACGAGGCATCGCTTATCCCCAACGGCGTGTGCGCACCGACCCATGACGCCGGGTTCGGCGCAAAGAAGCCCGGAATTCCGCGGGCCACCGTGTTCAGGTTGTGCATCAGGTTGCCCATCCCGAACGCCTTCCAGTGTGGCGCCGAAGCGGCACCACTAGCAACCATTTCCCAGAACTGGCGCAGTCGCGACAGGCGGTTTTGCGACGAATTCCCCGCGATGATCGCGCCGTTGATGGCGCCGATCGAGGTGCCCACCACCCAGTCCGGCTCGATGCCGGCTTCGTGCATGGCTTCATAGACGCCGGCCTGGAAGGCGCCGAGCGCGCCGCCGCCTTGCATGACCAGCACCACCTGGCCGGGTAGCTGCAAATTGCCGGCGGCTACGGGCGAAGGAGTATGTGACGCTGATTTGGTACGTGATTTGGCCATGCGCATGCTCCTTAGGAAGCGGCCGGATCACCGGCGAGATAGTCGTGCAGGACGTGGCCATAAGGCAGAGTCAGATCGGCAATGAAATGCAGCCCGCCGAGCGCCTTGCGCACCGGCAGGTCGGCCACCGGCGCGTTGGCGTGCGGCACCAGATGCAGTCGCGCCGGGCCGGACCAGGCACCTTGCACCGCGATGTCGGTCAGGTTGTAGGCAACCAGCTGGGCAATCGCCAGTTCGCCATCGACGCCGGGGATCAGCTTGAGATTGACCTGGGTCTTGCTCATCTTCTCGATGATCGACGCCGACGAACACTGCTTCTTGCCGGCCACGTCGTAGAGCAGGTGCTGGTGCTTGTAGCCCATGGTGCCGACGGCAACCTGCACCCCGGCGTAGTCGAGCGTGCCGGTCAGCGTGTCGTGATTGACACTGAGCCGGGGCTGGCCATGCTTCTTTGGAAAGCCCCAGATCTCTCTGCCGCCGGCGATTGGCGGCTCGTCGTCGAGATACATCTGGGCGGTGAAATTGACGTGTTCGCCGCGATGCAGCGCCGGGATCACCACGCCGGATTCGGTGTAGCTGCCGAAGCCCGCCGAATCCGGCATGCGGATGAATTCGTAAAGCACCGTGTCGCTGCCGTCGGGTTCCAGCGGTTCCGGCAGCGCGGCGCGGATCGCCTCGGGGTCGGACTGGTAAGTGATGATCAGGTATTCGCGGTCGATGAAGCGGTAGGGACCGCGCGGATAGGAAGGCGATGCCGCCGGCATCGACGGCAGTTGCAGGATGTCCTGTGCATTCATCGGCTGGCCTCAGTGCGCCGTCCAGCCGCCGTCGAGCGGAATCACGGCGCCGGTGATCGACGCCGCATCGCCGCCAGCGAGGAAGCCGGCCAGGGCCGCGACCTGTTCAACAGTGACGAACTGCTTGGTCGACTGTGCCGCCAGCAGCACGTTCTGGATCACCTCGGCCTCGCTGATGCCGCGCGCCCTGGCGGTTTCCGGAATCTGCTTTTCCACCAGCGGCGTCCACACATAGCCGGGACAGATGGCATTCACTGTGATGCCCTGCTCGGCCACCTCCAGCGCCACGGTCTTGGTCAGGCCGGCGATGCCATGCTTGGCGGCGACATAGGCCGACTTGTAGGGCGAGGCGACCAGCGCATGCGCCGAGGCGATCTGCACGATGCGCCCCCACTGCTTCTGTTTCATGTGAGGTAACGCGAGGCGGATGGTGTGGAAGGCCGCCGTCAGGTTGATGGCGATCACGGCATCCCACTTGGCGACGGGAAACTCGTCGATCGGCGCGACATGCTGGATGCCGGCGTTGTTGACCAGGATGTCTACGCCGCCGAACTCCCCGGCCACCGCGGCGAACATCGTCTCGATAGCTTCGGGCTTGCTCATGTCGGCGCCCTGGTAGCGCACCTCGACCTGGCAGGACTGCGCCAGCCGGGCGCGCGTCGCCTCGATTTCGGCGGCATCCCCCATGCCGTTGAGGATGACGTTGGCGCCCTGGCGGGCGAAGTATTCGGCGATGCCCAGGCCGATGCCGCTGGTCGAGCCGGTGATCAGTGCGGTTTTTCTTTCAGGCACGAGGCCTCCCTTGACGGAGCGCGTTTGCGCGGATGCGCCGATTCGGCTCCTTTTGATTTGTCTCGGGAAGCGTGCCGTTCCTTACAGGGCATCGCCACCGGAAGCGGCGGCGATGCCGAAACCCGCACCTGCGGATCAGGCGCCGATGTCGGGCGGCACCTGCAACCCCTCCAACAGCTTGTTGAACCCGCTGAACAGGTCCACCACCGCCATGAGTTCAACGAGTTCGCCGTCGCCGACGCCCATCGACTTCAGGGCCGCGGTGTGCGCCAGGACGCAATAGTCGCAGCCATTCACCGCGGAGACGGCGACGGCGATCATTTCCTTCGTCTTGCGGTCGAGCAGCCCCGGCCCCATGACGACCTTGACCCGCTCCCAGCTGGCCTTCAGATAGGCCGGGTTGTGGGCCATCACCTTGAACAGGTTGGGCACGAAGGGCATTCCGAAAGCTCGGCGAATCTCCGCGAAGACCGCCTCAACCTCGTCGGTGGCCTGCGCCTCGGAAGGAATGTCGACTGTGCTCATTTCTTTGCTCCCTTTCGTATCGTTGTATTTTTCAGGCCACCTTGTAGGCGGCGAACTTGTCGTCCACTTCCGTCTGGAAGAGGTGGTTGGTGTAGTTGGAGAGGGTCTTCACCGCCGCCGCCAGGATGATCTGCAGCGCGTGGGCCTCCGTGTAGCCGGCGGCGAGGAAGGCATCGGCCGCCGCCTGGCCGGGCTTGCCGGCGGTGCTCACCAGCGCCTGCGTGAATTCGTACAAGGCTTTCAGCTTCGGATCCGGGATCGGCTGGTGCGCGCGGATCGCCGCCAGCACCGGCGCCGGCACGCCGGACATCTTGTCGGCGATCATGCTGTGCGCGGCCGTGCAATAGGTGCAGCCGTTCTGCTGGCTGACGGCGAGGAAAACCACTTCCTGCTCGGCCGGGGTGAAGCCCGACTTCTGCCGGAAGGCGGCGTAGCCATGCAGGTAGGTGGTCAGCACGCCCGGCACGTTCGCCATGTTGGCGTACATGTTGGGGATGAAGCCGATCTGCTTCTGGGCGGCTTCGAGCACCTCTTTCTGTTCGGGGTTGGCGCTGCCGAGGGTGACGGCGTTCAGGGTCCTGGCGACGAAATGCCGGTTCATGGTGTCCTCCGTGAATGCAATGGCGCGCGGGATGCGCGATCCGGAATGCAGGGTAGCCCGCCGGCCTGGATTTGCGGCTATCATGCGTACCGGCTTCATAACCTTTCGTACCGCAACGATGGAATCTCCCGACGGCATCTCGCGCCTCCTCGACCATGTCGGCCTGCGCGCCAGCACCTTCTACGCCGGCCCGCTGTGCGGCCTGCACGACTTCGACGCCGCGGAAGGCGTCGGCCACCTGCACGTCGTGCGCGCAGGTGCCCTTCGCGCCGGGCAGAAGGGGCGCCCGCCCATCGCCGTCGCCGAACCCGCACTGCTGTTCTATCCGCGCCCGCTCGACCATCGCCTCGACGTCGCCGGCCGCGTCACCGCCGACGTGCTGTGCGCCAGCGTAAGCTACGACGCCGGCATGGACAACGCCATCACCCAGTCCTTCCCCGACGTCGTGGCGATCCCTTTCCGCGAGATGCCCGGCCTGGAGCCGACGCTGTCCCTGCTGTTCGACGAGGCCGCCGCCGCGCGCGCCGGCCGGCAGGTGATGCTGGACCGCCTCTGCGACGTGCTGCTGATCCAGATCGTGCGCCACGCCATGGCGCACGGCCTCGTCGCCAGCGGCATCCTCGCCGGACTGGCGCAACCACGCCTGGGCCCGCTGCTGGTCGCGCTGCTCGATGCGCCGGGCAGGGACTGGACGCTCGACACGATGGCCGGCGTCGCCCACCTCTCGCGCACCGCCTTCGCCCGGCAGTTCAGGCAAGTCGTCGGCGTCGCCCCGGCCGCCTTCCTGGCCCAGGTGCGCATCGGCTTCGCACAGCGCCTGCTGCGCAAGGGACGTCCATTGGGATGGGTGGCCGGGGAAGTGGGTTACGGCAGCCAGCCGGCGCTCTCGCGGGCGTTCATCCGCGAAACCGGCATCTCGCCGTCAGTGTGGCTGCGGCGGCAGACCGGGGGGTGAGCCAAGGAAAAGTCATAGATGGTCGCCCCCGGTTTGCCAAGCCTTCACTCGATGATGGTAAGTAGGTAGAGATTGCGGCCATAGATCCGGACTGTAATCGAGGCCACAAGCCTCTGTCCCTGATGGAATGCGCTGGCCCCGTCCTTATCAGTCTCACGCGCTCGAAGCGCCCGACTTTTCGCAGGTTGGCGGAGCCACGGTCTGACCTGTCTTGCCATCATGTCGTGATTGCCTGTGCAATCGGTGGAGGTTCTCCTTTCGAAGCCGTTCTCGTCGCAGCATTACGCCGCGGTGTTAATCATGCCGTCATGCCGTAATCCGGCTCGTACTCACGATCATGCGCCAGGAGCGCCCAGATTGTTCGTGCATTCTTGCTCGCCAACGCTACTGCCGCCACGTTCTTGTTCCGGCGCGCCAGCAGTTGGGTAAGCCACGGACCGGCATCCGGTTTGCGTTCAGCTGTTCGGATGACCGCCCGGGCGCCGTGGATGAGCAGCGTGCGCAGGTACGCATCGCCCCGCTTGCTGATGCCAAGAAGCGTCGGCTTGCCGCCGGTCGAGTGCTGCCTGGGCACGATGCCCAGCCAAGCCGCCAGTTGCCGGCCATTCTTGAAGTTGCGGGCATCCCCGATGGAGGCCACGATCGCCGTGGCGGTGAGCGGGCCCAGCCCCGGAATCGCCGCCAACTTCTGGCTGGCGGCATTCTGCCGATGCCACAATTGGATTTCGGCGGCCAATTCGCCGATCTGGCGGCCAAGTTCCTTCATGTGATCAAGCAGGCGTTGAATGAGCAGCCGGAAACTGCCAGGCAGGTCGTTCTGGCCGTCCTCGATGATCGCGGGCACCCGTTGGGCAATATGGCCTATCCCCTGCGGCAGGACGATTCCGTACTCGGCCAGCAACCCGCGAATCTGGTTGGCCTGTGCCGTGCGTGCCTTGACGAAGCCTTGCCGGGCACGATGCGCACTCAGGATCGCCTGCTGCTCGGCGCTCTTGATCGGCACCGTCGGCATGTCCGGCCGCGTCACGGCCTCGCAGATCGCCGCCGCATCCGCCGCGTCGTTCTTGTTCCGCCTGACGAAGGGCTTCACATACTGCGGTGCGATCAATTGCACCGTGTGGCCGAGCGCCTGCAGTTTCTTCGCCCAGTAGTGGGTGCTGCCGCAGGCTTCCAGGCCGATCCTGCACGGCGGCAGGTTGGCAAAGAACGGCAGCATCTGCGCTCGCTTGAGCTGTTTCCTCAGCACCGCCCGCCCCTTGTCATCCGTCCCATGCACCTGAAACACGTTCTTTGCCAGATCAATCCCAATCGTCGTAAGCTTCATCTCGGTCGCCCCTTTCGTTCAAGTGGTTGTGTCACAACTCCACTTTGGCACATCGATGCCGTCTCAGAAGGGGGCGACCATCCCATTAGTCCTCGCGGGACGGCGCAAAAACGAGGAACTGCTTACTTCCTCTTGCCGCTTGCCGGGAGGTCGGGGCGCGCCGCGTCTTGCAGCGACGCGATCAGCGGACAGGCGACCTGCGCCTTGCGCGCCCGGCAGGCGCGCACCAGCCCGGCCAGCGCGGTTTCCATGCGCGTCAGGTCCCTCAGCTTGTCGCGCACATCGGCCAGCTTGCGCTCGGCCAGCGCGCGGGCCTCGGCGCAATGCGTGCCGTCCTCCAGCAGGAGCAGTTCGGCGATTTCGTCCAGACTGAAACCCAGCCGCTGAGCCGTCTTGACGAACCGAACGCGAGCCACCTCCGTCATGCCGTAGCGCCGGATGCTGCCGTAAGGCCGATCCGGCTCCGGCAGCAGCCCCTTGCGCTGATAGAAGCGGATGGTCTCCACATTGACACCGGCGGTCCTGGCAAGGGCGCCGATGGTCAGATTCTCAAGCTCGTTCTCCATGCCGCTTGACTCCGTACTTGACTACGGAAGTAAGGTTACCGCATCGAGCGAAACCTCAAAAGGAATACCTTATGCCGGAACCGCAAAGCGGGCGCGGCGCGCTCTTTGCCGGCGGGCTGTCCGCCCTCCTCGCCTCGACTTGCTGCCTGGGGCCGCTGGTCTTGGTCGCCCTGGGATTCAGCGGCGCCTGGATCGGCAACCTGACGGCGCTGGAGCCGTACCGCCCCCTCTTCATCGGCGCGGCGCTCATCGCCCTGTTCTTCGCCTGGCGGCGCATCTACCGCCCGGCACAGGCCTGCAAGCCGGGCGAGGTCTGCGCGCTTCCGCAGGTGCGCAGCACCTACAAGCTCATTTTCTGGATCGTGGCCGCGCTGGTGCTGGTCGCGCTCGGTTTTCCCTACATGTTGCCTTTCTTATACTGATCAGGAGTCCACCATGATGAAGCTGTTTGCCGCTTTTGCCCTCGTTACTGTCGTGGCTCCCGTTTGGGCGGCCGCCCAAACCGTCACCCTGTCCGTGCCCGGCATGACCTGCGCCGCGTGCCCGATCACGGTGAAGATGGCGCTGACCAGGGTCGCCGGCGTGAAGAAAGCCGAGGTCAGCTACGAGAGACGGGAAGCCGTCGTGACCTTCGACGACGCCGCAACCAGTGTCGAAGCCCTGACGCTGGCCAGCGAAAACGCAGGCTATCCCGCCACACTGAAGCAGTAGGCCATGGACAAACACAACCCCGATGGCCAGCACGTCGTCATCATCGGCAGCGGCGGCGCGGCCATGGCCTGCGCGCTGAAGGCCGCCGAGCGCGGTGCGCGCGTGACGCTGATCGAGCGCGGCGCCATCGGCGGCACCTGCGTCAATGTCGGCTGCGTACCGTCCAAGATCATGATCCGCGCCGCCCACATCGCCCATATGCGCCGGGAAAGCCCGTTCGACCGTGGCATCCCGGCGACTGCACCTGCAATTGATCGCAGCAAACTGCTGGCCCAGCAGCAGGCGCGCGTCGATGAGCTGCGCCACGCCAAGTACGAAGGCATCCTGGAGGGCAATCCGGCCATCGCCGTGCTGCATGGCGAAGCGCGTTTCAAGGACGCTCACAGCCTTGCCCTCCGCTTGAACGATGGCGGCGAGCGCGTCGTGGCTTTCGATCGCTGTTTGATCGCCACCGGCGCAAGCCCGTCAATCCCGCCCATCCCCGGCCTGAAAGAAATACCGTATTGGACGTCCACCGAGGCCTTGGTCAGCGACGCCATTCCCGAACGCCTGACCGTGATCGGATCGTCGGTGGTGGCGCTGGAACTGGCGCAAGCCTTCGCCCGACTGGGCAGCCAGGTCACGATCCTGGCGCGCAGCACGCTGTTCTTCCGAGAAGACCCGGCCATCGGCGAAGCCATCACGGCGGCGTTCCGTGCCGAAGGGATCAAGGTGCTGGAACACACACAAGCCAGCCAGGTCGCGCATGTGGGCGGCGAGTTCGTGCTGACCACGGCGTGCGGTGAAATTCGCGCCGACAAGCTGCTGGTCGCCACCGGCCGGACACCGAACACGCGCAGCCTTCAGCTTCCAGCGGCGGGGGTCGCCGTCAATGCGCAGGGTGCGATCGTCATCGACCAAGGCATGCGCACCAGTGCGCCGCATATTTATGCGGCCGGGGACTGCACCGACCAGCCGCAGTTCGTCTACGTGGCGGCGGCCGCCGGCACCCGGGCCGCCCTCAACATGACCGGCGGCGAGGCGGCGCTGGACCTGACGGCGATGCCGGCGGTGGTGTTCACCGATCCCCAGGTGGCGACGGTCGGCTTGTCCGCAGCCAAGGCGCATCTCAAGGGCATCGAAACCGACAGCCGCAAGCTCACTCTCGACAACGTGCCGCGCGCGCTCGCCAACTTCGACACGCGCGGCTTCATCAAGCTGGTGGCGGAAGCCGGAACGGGCCGCTTGCTCGGCGTGCAGGCGGTGGCGCCCGAAGCGGGCGAACTGATCCAGACCGCGGCGCTGGCGATCCGCCACCGCATGACGGTGCAGGAACTGGCCGACCAGTTGTTTCCCTACCTGACGATGGTCGAGGGCTTGAAGCTCGCGGCCCAGACTTTCAGCAAGGACGTCAAGCAGCTTTCCTGCTGTGCAGGTTAGCGCCCGGCGGCGCACTGTCATGAATCTGTCGCTGGCGAGCGCGACGCGAATGGGGGCCGGATGTTGACGAGCGGCACGGGCGCCGCCCACACATGGCATGACGACCCGGCCGTCTGGCGCTTCGTTCTCGGGCGCTACCTCACCGTATTCGCCCTGTTGAACCTGCTGTGGGAAATCGCGCAACTGCCGCTGTACACGCTGTGGCGGGAAGCTCCGCCCGCGTTCATCGCTTATGCCGTCATCCATTGCACCCTGGGGGATGTGCTCATCGGCGTCCTGGCCTTGCTCGCCGCGCTCGTCGCGACGCGGGCCGGCAGGCTTCGCCAATGGTGCTGGCGTCGAACGGGAGCCGTCGCCATCGCCTTCGGATTCGCCTATACGGCGTTCAGCGAGTGGCTCAACACTGCGGTGTGGGCAAACTGGGCCTATTCCGAATGGATGCCGCTGACGCCCTTTGTTCCGCTCGGTGTTTCGCCGCTGCTGCAATGGCTGGTAGTGCCCGCCGCCGCGCTGATCTGGGCGCGGCGCCACCACGCATCCGGTGCGCCGTACGGGAATCGGGGCAGCGCTTGACTTTGGAGCCTGAACCAGGGGCTAGCGTAATGGTGCGCCGGGCGCCTCGCTGCCGAAGCGGGCAATTCTCGCGCGCCGCGACCTCACCCACTTTTGGAGAAACGCCATGACCACCCAACGCAAAGTCGAAGTGTTTAGTGCGGGATGCCCCGCCTGCCGAACCGCGATCGAACTCGTCAATCGCCTCTCATGCCGTGCTTGCGAGGTTTCTGTCCTCGACATGAATGACATCGATGTGGCAAAACGCGCACGGGACCTGGGTGTTCGCTCGGTACCCGCAGTCGCGATCGATGGCCAGCTGGCTTCATGCTGCTCGGGTGCTGGCGTCGAGGAACAGGCGCTGGGCGCCGCCGGCCTCGGCCAGGCCTAGACGGCGGGTCCGGCGAGGGACCGCGGCCTCTCTCCAGATTTCGCTCCTGCAAAACTATTTGGATGAACGCTTGACCGTAGTGTTGACTCCAAGGTTTATATTGTGGCTTCGGCTTGGAGGGCATCATGTACACCATCGGAAAAGTCGCCATGCTCGCCGGCGTCAGCACGGATACGCTGCGCTACTACGAGAAGGAGCATTTGATCCGACCTGCGTCGAAAACCGCCGCGGGTTATCGACTGTACAACGATGAGGCCATGCGCCGGATCCGTTTCATCAAGCACGCCCAGCAGTGCGGATTCACGCTGTCGGACATTCGCGAACTGCTGACGCTCAAGCAGGCCGACGGCGCCTGTTGCGAAGACGTGCGCAGCCTGGCCATCGAGAAGAAGCTGCGCATAACGCACAAGCTCCTGGCGCTGCAAGCCATGTCGCACGCCCTGGACGATCTGATCAAAAGCTGTTCGGGCGGCAAGGCCGTGACCGCCGACTGCCCCATCCTCGCAGCGCTGGAGAACAGTCTCGCCGAGGCGGCCCGATGAGCGTCAGGATCGAGGTCATCGCCGCGCCGGGATGCGGCAAGTGCGCAGCCGCACAGGGCGAACTCCGCGCCGTCGCAATCAGCCTGCTCGGCGAGGACAATGTCTTCTGGCGCGAGATCGATGTCATGGAGGAGCTCGACTACGCGGTGTCTCTCGGGGTGCTGAGCATGCCGGCCATCGCCATCAACGGCGAGCTGACGTTTTCGGCACTACCGCCCCCCGATCAGTTCAGGGCGGCGTTGATCCGCCTGGCGCCGCACTGATGGACGCCGAAGCATTACGCCTGGCGGTGTCGCAAGCGGGGCTTGGCGCCCTGTGGATTGGCTTTCTGACGGGCTTTGCTTTCAGCTTCAACCCGGTTGCGCTGGCGGCGATCCCCGTTTCCCTCGCCTACGTGACGGCAGCGCGTTCCCCGCGTCAGGCAACGCTCTATGGCGGTTTTTTCATACTGGGCATGGTCGTGACCCATGTCGCCTTGGGACTGGCAGCCGGCCTCGGCGGCAGCTGGGTTCAACATCTGCTTGGGCGTGCATGGGGTTTGGTGCTCGGCCCGCTGCTGATCGTGCTGGGCCTTATGTGGCCGGGATGGCTGCGCCTGCCTCTCCCGGCCTTGAAATTTCGTGCGAGGCCCGTGGCCGGGGCATGGGGCGCATTTTCGCTGGGCGTTCCGTTCTCGATGGCAATCTGCCCGTTTTGCACGCCCGCCCTTGTGGTTCTGCTCGGCGTTGCCGCCGGTATTGGCTCTCCCGGCTTTGGCATGGCGCTGCTGCTTGCATTTGCCCTGGGGCGGGCGATGCCCATCCTGTTGGGCGCGGCAGCCGCAGGATGGCTGGAAGGCCTCTCTGGGCTGCGCCGATTCCACAAATACCTTGAAGTCATCGGCGGGATTCTGCTGATGTTGTCCGGTCTTTACGTGCTCAGCGCCTACTTTTTCGTTGTGCCCGGTTTTGCGGCCTGACTCGGGCCGACCCCGCTCCTTGCGACGACTTTCAGTCGGCGGGCGTGGCAGCCCGTGCACTCGTCACGCGTAGAACCGCAGGCACGCATCGCCAGACATGGCCGCTCCAAAGTCAGTCCCGGCAGGACGGCGGCAGGCGGGAAAGCTAGTGCGGACGCTGTAAGAAATCGACCGCTCCGCCAGACGAAGGAGGTGCAACGCACCACAATACCCCAACCCCAAGGAGACCGTCCATGTCGAGAAACCCCGTACTCGTCGCCGCGCTGGCCGCCGCGCTCGGCGCCTGCAGCACCCTGCCCGCCTCGAACCCGCACCCGCTCGCCGTGGCGCCAGCGCCGATCACCTACGACGGCCACGTTTCCGGCCAGGCCACCGACTATGTCTTCGTGCTGGTGCCGGATGCGAATCCCGCCACGCCGGGCCTGGCGATGAAAGCCGGCGAATCGATCCGGCTCAGGATGCCTGAGGCCTTCAAGCGCAACGATCAGGCGGCGGTGAAGCCGGACACGGACGCCAACCTCGTTTTCACCAAGGGCTGGCCGCAGGGGGCCGTGAAACTGGCCGGGCAGTACCGCATCGGCTATGACGGCAAGGCCCATGCGATGACCGTCACGGCCACCGCGGATATCGCCGCGTCGGGCGCCAACGCGCCGGGCATCAAGGTCATCCACCTGCGCGGGCGCACCTTCCTGAATCCCTTCCCCGGCGACTACCCGGTCGCGGCGGAGCATCTCGGTGCCGACGGCAAAGTCATCGCCGCATGGTCGGGCAGCATCAAGGTGCTGGAGGATGCGCCGAAGGCCCGCCTCGCGCCGACGAACTTCCATCTGCCGCCGGGCACGAATGCGGATTACCAGAAGGCCGCGCCGGGCCAGGTCATGCCGCACCGCCTCGGGCTGCTGCTGTGGGGCGAGACGGGCAGCGCGCTGAACCGGGTCGGCGTCGCGCCGCGCGATCTCAAGCGCTTCCCGCGCTATACCGGCGGACTGCTGGTGCAGGACACGAACGACGACAAGGTGCTCGATGCGGCCACCGACAAGGTCGTGGGCGGCATCATCGGCGCCGCGCCGGAAGGCGCCAGGGGCCAGTCGGCCTCCAGCCCGCGCGGCGCGGACGGCAAGCCGGTGCTGTCGGGCGAAGTGCTGCGCGATGCGGCCTACCCACCCGCCGGCGGCGGCGGCAAGCCGAACCCCGGCCTGCTGCCGATCGAGTTCCGCGCCGGCGACAAGCCGGGGCTTTACCGCCCGATCTTCGAGCTGATCGACGGCAACAGCTTCCGTTTCACGCTCGAGGCCAAGGACGGCTGAACGCTGGTAGAAACGGCTTGCGCGTTGCGGCATTTTCGTCTGAGGCCAGAGCGTCCCCGTGAGCATCGTTGCCCTGATTTCCGTCGGCCTCGTAATCTGGCTCGGCTTCGCCTCGCACCGGGCCAGTTTGTGTACCGTTCGGGCCGTCGGCGAAATCATGACGTCGGGCACAGCGCACATGCTGTCCAGTTTCGCCAAGGCGGCAGCATGGGCAACCGCCGTGGCCGGAGCCGTTCTGCTCGTCGCCTCGCCATCGGGCATGTCCCTGATCGACCGCACGCCGCACATTTACACCCTGGCAGGCGGCTTCCTTTTTGGCGTCGGCGCCGCCGTCAACGGCGCCTGTTCACTATCCACCCTGCAGCGCTTGGCCGATGGCGATATTTCCATGCTGGGTACCACCGCCGGGTTGGCCGCGGGGATCACAGCCTGGAGCGCATCGGCGCATCGCTTCCATCTGACTGCCTCTCAGTCTCTGGCCGATCCTTGGTCCTCTCACGACACATGGGTTGTATTCATGCTCTCGGCGCTGTGGCTCTGGGTCGCTTGGGAGGCCCTGCGCCTCTGGCGCGTGCACCGTTCGCCGGCGCCGCTGTTTCAGCGGCTGTTCAGTCCCGCCTATCGGCTATCCACCGCTGCGGCAATCATGGGCGTTTCCGGCGGACTGCTTTATTCGCTGCAGGGCACGTGGACCTATACCCGCTTCCTGCATGCACAGGTCGATTCCTGGGTTGCGCAAGTCCCCCCGCCCTCGGCAATGCAGGGTGTGCTGGTTCTTGCGCTCGTCGCCGGGATGCTGCTCTCCTCATGGCAGCGCCGCTCTTTCGCCTTGCGGCTCGGGCGGCCCGCAACCGTGGGACGGCGATTTGCCGGAGGGCTCCTCATGGGAATGGGCGTCGCGTTGATTCCGGGCGGCAACGACACGCTCATCCTCAGGGCGATCCCGACGTTGTCGGCGTGGGCGCTGGCAGCCTATCTTGCCCTGCTCGCCGGCGTTGCGGTTGCCTTGCTGGCGATGCGCGCCTTGGGCGGCAGGATGGCCCCGATTGTCTGCTCTGATGATCGCTGCGCTTAGGGTCTGTTCTCATTCATTCTGTCGGATGCGTTGTAGCCAGAAGCGTCGACTGCCAGACGCGATGCAGTCAATGGCCGCCCCCTTGACAAGGAGCGCAACGACGCAGCCGGCGCTTTTGCGCCGCAACCCGAAGGGAACGGATATTTCCGGGCGCACCGACAGAATGAATGAGAACAGACCCTAGTATGGATGCACCTGCGGTTAGCGCGGTTCTTGCCGGGTACAGCTTGATGACGATGGTGGTGGCGCCCTATCCTCCGCCGCGCTGGGTGGCCCTGTCGAAGTAATCCTGGACATCGCGGCGACGCTGCGGCGAAAGGCCGGTGTAGTGAAAGCGGACCTGCAGTTGCGGAATGCTCAGCAACGCGATCCTGCGCGGCGCGAGCGTCCGCCAGGCGATGTGCAGTTCGCCGTCTTCGAAGCGCGCCCGGCAAAGGCCTTCATCGTCGTCTCCCTCGATGGCAAGTCGTGCGCCGGGCAGGGCACGCACCAGCCAGCCGCGCAGCTCGCGCGCGGTGCAGCCCATGGTGCGCCCGAAGGGTTCCGACAGGTCCTGCCGGAACACCGGTCTCAGCCCACCCGTTCGGGCAGTGAGGAGAGATCGACTATTTCCCCGTCCGGCGTCGCCGGGATGCGCTCGGGCGCCTGGGCGAAGCGGTTGCACCAGAGCACCCGGAAGCCGAAGGCCTTGGCGGCATGCGCGTCCCAGCCGTTGGAGGAAAGGAAGCAGACCTGCTCCTTCGCCACGCCCAGCCTGCGCGGCGCGAGGCCGTAGACCTGCGGATGCGGCTTGTAGACACCGACCTCCTCGACCGAGAGCACGGCGTCGAAATGGCCGGCGATGCCCGCATTCCCGGCGGCGGCGGCAAGCATCGCCGGCGAGCCGTTGGAAAGGATGGCGAGCTTCAGGCCGCGCGCCTTGAGCGCGGCGAGCATCGCCGGCACCTCGGGATAGGCGGAGATGGAGAGATACAGGTTCATGAGCCGCCCGCGCAGCCCTTCGTCCGCGATGCCGAGGGTGGCCATCGCGTAATCGAGGGCATCCCCTGTCACCTGCCAGAAATCGGCATGCTGGCCGGCGAGCCCGCGCAGCCAGGTGTATTGCAGCTGCTTGAGGCGCCACAGGTCGGACAGCGCCTGCCAGCGCTCGCCGAGCGCGTCCTGCGCGCCGCGGGCGACGCTCGAAACGTCGAACAGGGTGCCGTAGGCGTCGAAGACGCAGGCGCGCACGCCCTCGATTCTTGCGGGAGATTCCCGGCGCGTCATTGCCGATCCGGCACGGCGGCCTATTTCTTCAGCCCGGGCTGATCGATGTAGCGCACGTCCTTGACCGGCAGGGGCAGCGGGTTGATGTACTTGTAGCCCTTGCCCTGCCAGTAGGCGAGCTCCGGAAAGCCGGCCGGCACCACCGTGATGAAGCCGTGCATGTCCTCGCTCCTGAAACCGGCCGCCTTCATGGCGTTGTTGCACATCTTGAACTGCACGCCGTCCTTCGCCAGCTCGGCCATCCGGTCGACGATGCCCTGGTACTTCTCGTAGTTCTCCTTGGCGAAGGCGCGCAGCTCCGGCCCGTGGGTCACCACCACGACATTGCCCTTCGTTTCCCGCGCCGTGTTTCTGATGAAGTTGTACAGAGTGTTCAGCTGTTTCGGGTCTTCGTAGTTCACGTCGAACACGACGTCGGTCACGGGCATGGCATGCATGTCAACCTTGGCCGTGCCGTAGGGGGAAAATGTTTCGGCCAGTGCGCCCTGCATGGGCAGGAGGACCGCGCAGGCCAGCACGGCGGCGATCAAGGGCCGTTTCGAAAATGCTTGTCTCATCTTGCTTCTCCTCGGTATTTGGGGTTTTCGATGCGCGGACGTATCGGACGCCCGCTGTGCTTATTCGCTTGCGCTTCCATTTGGCCACGGCAGCCGGCGGGACGGATAACCGAAACGACCCGCCTCATAACCCATCCGCGCCGCGGGCGCGTGCCGGCGTGAAATCCGCGCCGTCGCGGATGCGGCGGAAATACGAGACGTGCGCATCCGAGCCCGGCGGCCAATTGGCAAGGAAGGCCAGCTCCCATCTTGCCGCGTCGTAGGGCACCGGCAGCGCGTCGAGGTGCACGCCCCGCAGACGCGCGCCGTAGAGCACCGGGTGCGGACCCGGCGCGGTGCCGATGCGCGTGATCAGGCCGGTCCGTTCGCCGCGGAAATTCGGCATGCCGGCCGCGCCGTTGTTGACGACGGCGCGGCGGCGGCCGCCTATATCGAAGGTGCGCAGCGCCGGCAGGCAGGTGTGGGTGCTGGCGAAGGCGTCGACGCCGGCCTCGGCGAAGGCGGCCTCCAGCCAGGGCCGGTTGCCGGGGTCGTCCAGCGCCGCGACGTCGAAGCGCCAGCCGGCCAGGGATTCGGCGTCGCCATGCACCACGCCGACGGCGAGGCCGCCGACGCGGTAGCGGCGCAGCATCGGCAGCCGGCCGAGGCGCGCGACGATGTGCGGGTGCCGCCGCGCGGTCGCCTTCAGGCGCGCGTGGATCCGGTTCGAACGCTCGACCGTGCCGTCGTCCACCTGCGCCGGATAGGCGCAGCCGCAGCCGGCATCGTCGCCCGGCGCGAGCAGCTCCGCCTCGACATTGCCGAGCAGGGCGTCGTGCTCGAGCACCGCGCGATTGATCGCGGCGAAGCCGGCGTCGTCGACATCGAACCAGTTGAAGTCGCCGTTGAAGCACAGCGTGACGGGCGTGGGCTCGCGCGCCGCCAGGGCGAGGATCGCTTCGAGCGCCGGCAGGTTGCCGTAGAGGCCGCCGATGACGTAGAGCGTGGCGGCGTGATGCTCCGGACAGGCGCGCAACGCAGCCGCGCCGTAGCGATAGCCGAGGGGGCAGGCGCGGCCCGTGGCCTCAGCTGAGGCCTCCATCCCCCCGGCCCCCTTCCCGAGGAAGGGGGTGACGATGGTTCGCCGATGCGCGGCTCCGGGTTTTGGCTGGCGCCCCTTCGGGCGGCAGTGCGGAACGCTCATGGCATCTCCGCGGCAATCCGGCGCGGCCGGGCGGGCGCGTGCGCCAGGCCGTCCGCCGGGCCGACTTCGTCTCTGCGGTAGAGGCCCAGCAGCCGCTGGTCGTCCGCCTGTGCGAGCGGCAGATCGAAGGCAATGCGGCCCTGCCGGAGCCCGACGACCCGCTCGGCGAGCAGCGGCAGCAGCGAGGGGTTGTGCACGACCGACACCAGCGTGGCGCCGCCGGCCGCCCCGGCGAGCAGCGCGCACACCTCGGCCGCGGCGCGCGGATCGAGCGCGGCCGTCGGCTCGTCGGCCAGGATGAGGCGCGGGCGCTGCATCAGCATGCGGGCGACGGCCACCTTCTGCCGCTCGCCGCCGGAGAGGCGGTCGACGCGGCAGTCGGCTTTCGCCAGCAGGCCGACGGCGCGCAGCGCGGCCTCGGCCTCGGCGATGTCCTGTGCACGATGGCAGCGTGCCAGGGTGCGCCAGCCGGCCAGCCGGCCCAGCGCGCCGATGAGCACGTTGTCGAGCGCACTCAGGCGCTGCACCAGGTGCAGGCCCTGGAGCACCTGGCCGATTTCGCCGCGCAGCGCCCTCAGTTCGCGGCCGGCAAGCGGCAGGCGGCGCCCCAGCACGACGGCTTCGCCGCGCCCGGGTCGCGCGAAGCCGGACAGCAGCCGCAGCAGGGTGGACTTGCCCGCGCCATTGGGGCCGACGAGTGCGATGCGCTCGCCCTGCGCAATGCGCAGGGCCTCGATGTCGATCGCCGCCTTGCCGGCCACCTCGCAGACGACGCCCTCCAGCCTGGCCGCCGTCCCGCCGGGACTGACTTTCGCCGCCGCGCTCACAGCAGCGCTTTGCGGATGCGCCGGCTGACGGCATCGAACGCCGACACCAGCGCGACCACGACGAGGAGGATGGTCGCCAGGCGCCCCCACTGAAACAGCGCGGTCGCCTCGGTGATCAGCAGCCCCAGCCCGCCGGCGCCGATGAGGCCGAGGACGGTGGAGTCGCGGATGTTGAACTCCCAGATGTAGAGATGGGCGGAGACGAACTGCGGCAGGACGGCCGGCCAGACGCCGTTGAAGAACACCTGCGCCGGACCGGCGCCGACCGCGCGCACGGCTTCGACGGCGCTCATGTCCAACGTTTCGATGGCCTCCGCATAGAGCTTGCCGTAGGTGCCCATCGAATGCAGGGCGATGGCCAGGATGCCCGCCGTGGGGCCGAGGCCGACGATGCCCACCAGCACCAGGCCGAACACGAGGGTGTGGATCGACCGCGTCGCATCGAGGATCGCCTTGGCCGGCAAGCTGAAGAATCGCGATGCGCCGAGATTGCGTGCGGTAGCCACACCGAGCGGCAGCGCCAGCACGGCGCCGAGCAGCGAGCCCAGCGTGCCGATGACGAAGGTGGTCCAGGCGGCGGCGCCGAGCTGGCGCAGAAAGCCGGCCTCCACGGCACGGCGATCCTCGACGCGCAGCAGCGTGCCGTCCTCGCTGCGGTATTCGCGTTGCGGGTCGCCGAACCAGACGTCGAGAAAGCTCGGGCGGGCGAACTCGCCGGCGGTCTTCGCCAGGTTCGCCAGCGGATTGCGGCCGAGCGACAGGTCGCCGTCGACCGCCAGGGTGGCGAGCGCGACGGCGACCAGCACGGCATACGCCAGCACCAGACCGAGAAAGCCGAGCCGGCCGGCATGGCGCCGCGCGCCGATCAAGGCCATGGCGCCCGCGCCGCTCATCGCCTCGGCTGCAGCTTGCCGGTGGCGAGCCCGGCATCGCGAATCGGCTTGTAGAAGCCGTTGTCGCGGGCGACGAAGCCGCCGTAGTGGGCAGGCAGCAGGTCGGGCTGCGCCTTCAGTTCTCCGGACACCCCTTCCAGGGCGGCGCGCAGCTTCGCCACGAAGGCCGCGTCCCGGGCCAGGCCGGCGCTGACGGCAAAGGCGTCATTGGGCAAGGGATCCGACTGCCAGAAGACCACCGAGCGCTCGGCCTTGATCAGGCCCTGTTCGATCATCGCGTTGCGGTTGCGGTTGTAGTCGGCCCCGGCATCGAGCACGCCCTGCGCGACCTGGGTCTCGATGGCCTGATGCTTGGCGTGCATCACTTTGGCAAAGTAGGTGTCCGGATTGATGCCCTGCTTCATGAAGTAATGCAGCGGGATCAGGTAGCCCGAGGTCGATCCCTTGTCGCCGAAGGCGAAGCTGCGTCCCTTGAGATCGGCCACGGACTTGATGCCGGAATCGGGGTGGGTCACCATGATCGCGTAATACTCGGGCTTGCCGTCGTATAGGATGGTGGCGACGGCCTGGGCGCCGGCCTCGTTGTTGGCGAGCACGTAGCCCCACGGCCCCATCAGCGCCAGATCGGTCTCGCCATTGGCGAGCGACTTGGCCAAGCCTTCCCAGGTATCCACGGTGCGCAACTCGACCTTGCGCCCGAACGTCCTTTCCAGATAGGCCGCGAGCGGGCGATAGGTGGCGTCGTTCCTGTCCTTGTCGGGCTGGAACAGGCCGACGCCGAACTTGAGCGGCGGCTCGGCCGCCGCGGCCGGCAGAATGAGGGCGGCGGCCAGCAGGCCGAGGACGGTGCGCAGCATGCGGTTCATGCGGTCTCCCTTGTCGTCGTCGAATGCGTTTCGAGCGCCCCGCCGCAGCTGCTGCCCTGGCCGGCCGTGCAGCCGCAGCAACGAAGAGCGACGCGGATCGGGCCGATCTGATCGGGCCGATCTATTGGTGGTCGGCTCATGATCGGCAATGCTTACACGCCGGTGCGCCAAAAAGAAGAAAAGCCCTGTCCGCAGCGGGGCTGCGGACAGGGCTTTTTCAGACAACGCCTAGCGTGCGAATTCCGATCCCAGGTAAGGCAACACGGCGTGCGGATTCACACGTTCCTGATTGTCGGCAGCCTGGACGGCCGGGGCGGCAAACAGCGCGGCAGCAGTGGCCAGTGCGGCCAGCAGGGTGGAAATGGTCTTCATGTCAGTCTCCTTGTGCAAAGTTGGGGTTGGGTTGCTTCCCTCCGGCCGATCCATCCGGCCAGCGCCCCTTTGTCGCCGCAGGAGACGATTTATTACATTTCTTTCGAATTTCCGCCTATCCGCTCCACTCGCTGCCGCCAGGTCTCAAAAGTCGTGGCGCATACCGACGTAGACCTGCCTCGGGTCTTCGCCTGCCACGGTATTGGTCGCTCCGTTCAAGGCATACATATCGTAGCTAGCCAGGGAGCCATTGACGAGTTTCGTATAATTCAGGTTGATGGAAGTGCGCTTGGAAAAGGCATATTCGTATCCGAGCATCCAGGCATGCGCCTTGTAATTGCCGCTCGTGCCCGCGGCGATTGCAGACCCGGTCAGCTTGCCGGCGCGTGAGTACTGGGCGATCAAGTTGTGCGGACCGAAACGATAATTGACGGGAATGAACCAAGAAGTGCGGCGGGACTTGCTGGAAGCGCCGCCGTTGATGCCGGTATCCAGGCTGCTGCGATCGACGCTCAGGCCGGCGTTCAGGCCCATGGCAAACTTGTAGCCAAGCCAGGCGCGCGTGCTGCGCTGATCGTTGTCCCGATTGACGCCGTTGGTCACGTCGGATTCGGCGTTTGCATTCCAGTAGCTGAGACCCGCGGCCCAGGGACCGTTGCTGTAGCGCAGGGCGCCGCTCCAGCTGCGGCCGCTGCCGGGATCGCCCGGCCCCCGGTTGGTCGCGCCCTCGCCCAAGGTGCTCGCGCCTGGAATAACGGTGACCACGCCGGCGACAGCCACGGGTGCTGCGCCGCCGCTGGCGGCATAGGCCAGGCGAGCGCTGAAGCCGTTCCAGGCAGGGCTGTCCCACATGAGCAGGTTGGGCGTACGCGTGCCGTTTCCCATGATCACGACGGCGCCGCCCGGTCCGGATTGGATTTGTCCCAGCAGACCGCCACCGCCGATCAGGGCCTGGTTGGAACCGCGATGCAGGGCGCCGAGAGGAATGTCGGCTTCGAGGTAATGCACGTCCCAGCGGCCGATGGTCAGCTTGCCCCAGCGGTCGTGCTGCAGGCCCACGGCCGTATTGCCGCTGGTGTTGATCGTGCCCAGATCCGGCGAAAAGCGCAGGCTGTGGTAGCCCCATGCGCTCAGGCCGCCGCCCAGGTCCTCGCGAATGCTGAAGTCGATGCGCGAGGAACTTTCGCTGACGCGCGATTCGGTGTCGCAGCCCGGGCAACTACCCACCTTGTAGTTCTCCCAACCGACATTGAAGCGGCCGGAAATGCTGACGCTGGTCTGCGCCATGGCTGCCGGCACGGCCAGCAAGGCGGCTGCCGTAACTACGAAATATTTTCTCTTCATTGCGTCTCTCCTGGGTTCGTTATGAATAACGCCTGGCGTCACGGCTAAAGCAACGCCTCGATCCGTTTTTCCAGCTCGCCGTCCGGCATGCCGCCGAGATGCTTGTAGGCCACTTTGCCCTTGCGATCGACGATGAAAATGGTAGGCGTGCCCTTGATATTGCCAAAACCCTGACGGGCCTCATCGGAGCGCATGGCGACCGGGAAGGTATAGCCGTGGTGTCGCCAGAAATCCGCTACCTTGCCGGCACTGTCGTCGAGCGACAGGGCGACGATTTCCAGGCCGCGGGATTTGTACCGGTCGTGCACCTTCTGGAATTCGGGCAATTCGTGTAGGCAGATGGGGCACCAGGTGGCCCAGATCATGTAAACGACCACCTTGCCATCCAGCTGGCTGGCGGCCAGCGTCTTGCCGCCGATGAGGTCGATATCCAGCCACGGCGCCCTATCCCCCTGGCCGAGGTCGGCCCGGGCGGTGAGTGCCAGCATGCCGAGCAACAGCACGATGAACGCATTACGGATCGGATTCATTGATGTGTCCCCGTTCGGATCAGACGCAGCTTTCTTCCTTGGTCGGAGCTGGCTATAAAACAACGCCGCCGTACCCGTCACGGATGCAGCGGGTCAGGTTGTCAGGCTGGACGGGCCCAGATCAGGCAACCAATCCGGGCACCCCATGCAGACGACCGATCAGGCCGGGTTCTTGAACTCGAAGAAGGGTTGGATTTCCTCGTATGTGCAATAGCCTTTACTGCCGGCGGTCTTGTCGAACATCTTGGCCTGATAGGCGAGGAACTCCTCCTTGCTGATTTTCTTGTCCTTGTTAACGTCCATCGCCCAGACCGGCGAATTGGCCGGAATGTCGGCCAGGGCGGAACCAACGCCGCCCCCGACAAGGGCGACACCGAGTGCGAGTGCGGATGCGATTTTGATCAGTTTCATTTGATTCTCCTTGAGTTGATTGTCGATTCGCCGGTCGCTGCGCCCTGTTTGCGGGATGCGGGCAATCCGACGTTGTTCGGGGTTGCCGGTGGATCCGACCTCCTGTCCCGTGATATGAAGATAGTCCGATGAATGCGGTCTGGATATTCGTGCCGCTACGGAGGTGGACTACGGAGATTACTGACCTCTGCCGGCGCCGTCGCCGAGCAGGCCGCAGCGCAGCGCCAGGGCGACCAGCCCGGCAACCGAGTCGACCTGCAGTTTGCGCATGAGGCTGGCGCGGTGCGACTCGACGGTGCGGGTGCTCAGATCGAGCGTGCGCGCGATCAGCTTGTTCGGGCGGCCCAGCGCCACCAGCCGCAGCACCTCCCGTTCGCGCACGGTGAGCCTTTCCAGTTCCAGCGAAGGGCCGTCGGGTTGCGTGCAGGCGCAGTTGTCGTGGCGGCAGGCCAGCAGCGCGCCATTCACGATGTCCAGGAGATCCTGGTCGTGGAAGGGCTTCTCGAGGAAATTCGCCGCGCCGCACTTGAGTGCGCGCACGGCCAGCCGGACGTCGCCGTGGCCGGTGACCACCACCGCCGGCAGGTTGCAACCTCGGCTGCGCAGCGCCTCGATCAGCTCGATGCCGCTCAGGCCTGGCATGCGCAGGTCCGTGACGAGGCAGCCGCATCCAACCTCGAGCCGATGATCGAGGAACGCCGAAGCCTCGGCAAAGCAGACCGCCTTCAGTCCGACGGAATGGAAGAGCAGCCGCAGGGCGTCGCGCACGGCAGGCTCGTCGTCCACGATGTACACCGTGCCGGCTTCAGGCGTGCGCTCGGGTTGCATGAGCGATGACAGGCAGGCTGAAGAGGAAGACGGCGCCGCCGTCCGGATGCGGTTCGGCGCGGATGCTGCCGCCGTGGGCATCGACGATCGAATGGCAGAGCGCCAGCCCGATGCCGACGCCGTCCTCCTTGGTGGTGAAGAAGGGCTCGAACACCCGCTCGACATGCGACGCCGGCAGGCCCGGGCCGCTGTCCTCGACGGAAAACTCGACCTCGTTTTCCACTTCGAGCAGGCGCACGCGCAGCGTGACGCTGCGGCGCGGGCAAGCCGCCGCCGCAATGGCCTCGACGGCGTTGCGCACCAGATTGAGCAGCACCTGCTGGATCTGGATCGGGTCGGCATGCACGCTGCAGGAGGGGGCCCCTGGCGCCAGGCGCAGCTCGACGCCATGCTGGCGCGCTTCCGGCTCGGCGAAACGGATCGCCTCCCGGACGAGGAACGCCGCCTCGATGGTGACCGGCCGTGCCGGACGGTTCTGCACGAAATCGCGGATGCGATGCACGATGGCGCGGGCCCGCCGCGCCTCCCCGTTGGCGCCCGCCAGGGCCTCGGCGAGGGCCGGGTCGTCGGCGTGTCCGTCGCTCAGGAGCCGCCGCCCGGCCTGGGTATAGCTCATGATCGCCGTCAGGGGCTGGGTGATTTCGTGCGCCATCGCAATCGCCATTTCATCCATCGATTTAAGCCTTCCCATGTGCGCCAACTGCTGCAGATGCAGCCTGGCCAGTTCCTCGGCTCGCCGGCGCTCCGTCACGTCGGACAGCATCGCCAGCGTAACTGCCTTGCCGTCCTGTGCATCGTCCAGCCGGCGCAGCGCCAGAGAGACTGCCAGCGCTTGTCCCGAGGGCTGCCTGAGCACGGTCTCGATGCGCGTGTCGCTGTCGATGACGGAATGCTGCAGCGCCGCCTCGATCGCCTCCCGGTCGGCCTCGCGCACGATGTCCGCCAGGCGCACGCCCATCAGCCCCTCACGCTGCCGTGCGCAGATTTCGCAGAAGCGGTCGCTGATGTAGGTTAGTCGCCCGTCGGCGTCAATCATTACAACGCCCTCGCCCATCTGCTCGATGAGCGTGCGGTGCACGCTCTCGCTCTCGGCGACGCGCAGGTCGGAGGCGCGCTTTTCCCGCACGGCCGCCGCCAGCAGCAGGGCCGTCGCTGCCGACACCAGCAGGAACACCCCCAACGAGGACAGAGCTTCGCTGGGGCTGGCCAGCAGGAAGGGGCCGCTGCGGCGGCCGGCGGCCCACATGGCGAAGAGCGCCGTCACCAGCAGCACGGCAGACGTCTCGCGCGGACCGAAGCGCAGCGCGGCCCACAGCACAACGAGGTAGACGGCATACAGCAGCGGCGAACCGGGCGTCAGTAGCGAGGTCGAGAAGGTAGCGACGTTGATCAGTACCGTGGCCAGCAGCAGCAGCAGCAGCTCGACGGAAAACGGGGCAGGAACAGGCTGGACGCGCCAGCTCAGGACGACGGGCGTGACGATCAGCACGCCCAGCCCGTGGCCGAGCGCGGCGGCGGCAATGAATTCCGTCGTCTGGCCATTCGCCGCGAGCAGATATCTGACGACGAAACAGAGAACGGCGTTCAGCACCACGCCCAGGCCGATGAAGGCGGCGACATCGCGCACGCGTTCCAGGCGCATGTCGATCGGATGCACGCGCGTCAGCAGGTACCAGGCAAGCAGCGATTCTCCGGCGCCGGCCAGGGCGGAAACGAGGGCCGGCGCAAGCGCCAGCCCGGCATACAGTCCGACCAGGAGGTCACCCGCCAGCACGGCCAGCGACGCCTGCGGCCCCAGCAGCAGCACGGCGGCGACGGCTATGCCGGACGCCGGCCAGATGCCGGCGAGGCCGCTGCCCGCCGGGTAGACGACGAGCGAGACTGCGCCGACGGCAAAATAGGCGGCCGTCACGATCAGGTAGGCAAGCAGCCGCCTGGAACTTTCGCCAGGGCGGCGTTCAGGCAGATGCGATGGCCCGCTCACGGGTAATCAATCGGGCAGAGGAAAATGTGCTCAGTTCCGTTCATGGCGCGTTCTTGTTGGCGTTCTTCGCCGCGTGGATACGGAATGTAGAAAATAGGCTTGGCCGGCCGGAAGGGCAATTCGTATTGCCACTGACATGCGTTGCGGCCATTACCGAATTGCAAAACCGTGCCCTATCGCACGGACCACGAAGACGGAACAACGTGGTCGAGCCCGTCTTCGCCATGCGCGCGGCGATGCGGCTCCCCCTTCACGGAAGAGCCGCATCGCCCGCCGGCTCAGCGCGCGAATTCCACCCCGGGAAATGGCAGCACGGCGTGCGGATTCACACGTTCCTGATTGTCGGCAGCCTGAACGGCCGGGGCGGCAAACAGGGCGGTAGCAGTAGCCAGTACAGCGAGCAGGGTCGAGAGGGTTTTCATGTCAGTCTCCTTGTGCAAAGTTGGGGTTGGGTTGCTTCTTTCCGGCCGATCCATCCGGCCAGCGCCCCTTTGTCGCGGCAGGTAAGGTTTAATTACGCCTCGCGCAGAAAATTTCTTTGCCCGATTGCGATGCCGTGATCTGTAAGACGGGCGCTTGTCCGCCGGACTAATCTTTGAGACACCGTGCGCCGGCGCCTCCGCCCGGGCAGAAAGAAAAGAGGAAGACGCATGAACCCGATCATGAGCCGGCTGGGAGACCGCCTGGCCCGCTACCTGAGCCGGCCCGATCCGCGCTACCAGCCGCTGGCGACCTGCGATCCGCGTGGCGTCGCGGCGATCATCGCGCCGGGCGACGTGCTGCTGGTGGAGGGCAACACCCGCTTCAGCAAGGCCATCAAGTATCTCAGCCAGTCGACCTGGTCGCATGCCGCGCTCTACATCGGCACGGCGCTGCCGGACGGCGAACCCGGGCAATGGCTGGTGGAGGCCGATGTGGTGGAGGGCGTCGTTGCCGTGCCGCTGGAGAGATATGCCGAAATGCACACCCGCATCTGCCGGCCGGTCGGCCTCGGCGAAGAGGAACGCAACAAGGTCATCGGCTATGCCCTGGCCCGCCTCGGCCATCGCTACGACCTGAAGAACATCATCGACCTGGTGCGCTACCTGCTGCCGCAGCCGCCGGTGCCGACGCGCTGGCGCCGCCGCATGCTGGCGCTGGGCAGCGGGGACCCCACGCGCGCCATCTGCTCGACCCTGATCGCCCAGGCCTTCCAGTCGGTGCGTTACCCCATCCTGCCCGACGTGACGCGCCGGCCGGCGCCGCGCGAGGACTGCAACGACTGCCACGACGATATCCTGCACATCCGCCATCACAGCCTGTTCGTGCCGCGCGACTTCGACATCTCGCCCTACTTCGCCATCGTCAAGCCGGCGCTGGAGAACGGTTTCGATTACCGGCGCCTCACCTGGGGCGACAGGGAGGGCGGCGCAGTCTCCGCCTGAACCGTTCAGTTGGCGAGGCCGAACCGCGGCCGCAGGCGCACGCCGAGCGCGCTGCCCGCCAGGGCGGCGGCGAACCACAGCCAGCCGTGCAGGCTGGTCGAAGCCACGCCGGAGAAGAAGGCGCCGATGTTGCAGCCGAAGGCGATGCGTGCGCCGTAGCCCATGAGCAGGCCGCCCAGCACGGCCGCCGCCAGCGAGCGCAACGGAAAGCGCCACTGCGGCACGAAGCGGCTTGTCAGCGCGGCGGCAGCGGCGGCACCGAGCAGGATGCCAATGTCCATCAGCGAAGTCACGTCCTGCAGGATGTCGCCCGCCAGTGCCGCACTCTGGAACGGCGCGGACCAGAAACCGTCGCCCGCCGGCTGCCAGCCGATCAGCGTGGCCGCCTTTGCCCCCCACAGCGTGAACGCCCAGGTGATAGTCCACGGATGGCCGGCGAGGATGAGCGTGGCGAAATTCAGCACGGCGAGCAGCAGGCCGCCGAGGAGCAGCGGATCGATGCGCGTTGCGCCGCGGCCCGAATCCCTGCGCCGCAGCGCGAACCAGGCCACCGCCAAAGTCAGTCCCTGCAGTACGGCGGCGTTTCCCCAGCCCAATGCTTCGCCGAGGGAAAACGCGCCCCAGGCGGGCGTGGCCTGCCACCAGCCCATGTGCAGGCTGGCCCAGAACGAGCCGGCGCAAAACGCCGCCAGCACGGCCAGCATGCGCGGACTGCCGCCGCCGGCGGTGTACAGGGTGCCCGAGCCGCAGCCGCCGGCAAGCTGCATGCCGATGCCGAAGAGGAAGGCGCCGGACGCCACCTGCACGCCGAGCGGCGCCACGGCGCCGCCGACCGGCTGGCCGAAAATCTCGCCGGCCGCGAGCGCCGGCGCGAACAGCAGCGTCGCCAGCGCCAGCATGGGCAGCTGCGCGCGCAGGCCGCGCGTGTCGCCCTGCACGATCAGGCGGCGGTAGGCGTAGGCGAAGCCGAAGGAGAAGCGGTAGAGGGTGGCGCCGAGCAGCAGGCCGACGACGAACAATGCCACCAAGCGCCAGCCGCCCGCCGCCGCGCGCAGTGCCGCCGCCGCGGCCAGTAGCAGCACGATTGCGATGACGACGCGCTGCGCTCGAACCGCATTACCTGCCGGCGGCGTCATGCACGATCTTGTCGAACACCGGATCGAGCTCCTTCGCCATCGCATCGAGGGCGGCGCTGGCGTAGGGCGCAAATACGGCGCTCGGCCGGCGGTAGGAGACGGTCGCGCTGCCGTCCGGATTTTCCGTCAGGTAAATGCGCAGCGGCGCCTCGATGCCGGCCGGCACGCTGGCGGCGAGCATGCGCACCGCGTAGTCGTTGCGGAAGACCATCAGCACGGCGTTGCCGGGAATCTTCACGCCTCGCGCGGCGGCGCCGCCGCTGGCGCTGGCGCGCGCCACCAGGCCCATGCCGTTGGCTGCAATGGCCTTCTCCAGGCGCTGCTCCGTCGCCGCAAAACCGCCCGCCGCCTTCACCGTCACCATGCCGGGCAGCGCCTGCGCCTTCGTTGCGAACGCCGCTGCAGCCAGGCACAGCACGAGGATGATTTTCAGCCCATGCGATGCATTCATTTCGTTCTCCTTGTGGATGAAGCCTATTTGACGACGAGCCGGTAATCCGGCGTCGGGTTGAGCGGGCAGGAGTAGACGTACTCGCCCGGCTTCAGGTCGATGACGTAGTCCTGGGTCTTGCCGGTGGTGAGGCCGCCGCCGGAGACGCTGGGCAGCGTGGCGCGACTGACGAGCGTGGCGCCGCGCAGCCAGAAGCCGAGTTCGTAGGGTACGTCCTTGTTGGCGACGCGGAAGATGGTCTTGCCCGGCTTGAGCTCGATCGTCTTCGAGCGGGCCAGCCGATCCTTGCCGGTTTTGGCGTTGATGGCTTCGCAATCCTGTATCTTCGCGCTCTTGTAGCCGTGGTTCGCGCCGTGCTCGCTCTCGAGGAACTGGCAGGGCACCTGGCTGAGCTCGACCACCTGGGGCGCGGCCAGGGCGGGCGCAGCGCACAGTGCGAGGACGGTTGCAATGCAGGTCTTGTTCATGACGTATCTCCTTTCAATGCCGCCTCGACGGCGGCGATCTGTTCCTCCACTGAAATCGCGGCCTGGCTTGCGATCTCCAGCGCGCGATCCTCGAAAACGTCTACGCCGGGGTGGGCGCGCACCCACTCGGCCAGCGCCGCATCGCGCGCCAGGATCAGCGCTTCGATCTGCGGCCGGAACAGGCGCAGCATGGCCGTGATCCAGCGGTTCGCCGGCCAGGACGGATTGGCATGGTCGATGGCGAAAAAATCCAGCATGCGGATGACGTCCCCTGCGGCGTACCAGGCATCGCCCGTCACCCAGCGGTTAACGGTAAACAGTCCGCTCGGATAGCCGTAGTCGTCCATGGCAATAGCGACGAGGTGCGACAGCGCCGCCTCGCCCGCGGGCCAAGGCTCGGCGCCGGCGTACGGCACCGGCGCGACGCCGGCGGGCATGCCGGGCGCGCGCAGGAAGGTGTGGAAGTGGCCGTGCTCGCCCGCGGCGCCGCGATGGGCGTGGTAGTAGTACTGGGCGTGGCTGTCGGCATCGAAGACGTCGTCCGCGGGATAGTGGTCGAATTCGACGAAGGCGCCCTGGCCGCGCAGGATTTCGCCGACGACGTTGAGGCCGCCCATTTCCAGCACGCGGTAGCACTCGCGGATTTCCTCGCCGGCGCGGCGCATGTTCTCCAGCCGCGCGCGGGAAAGACCGGCAGGCAGGCGGAAGGCGGGCTTCACGGCCTTGCCCCGCCGTCCCGCAGGGACTGACTTTCCTCGAAGATGAGGAAATGCGAGGCGAGCGAATCGGCCAGCGCGCGGCGGATCATCTTGTCGCCCTTGCCGGCGCCGCCCGCCAGCAGGGAGCGGTAGAAATCCGTGTAGAAGGCATCCGGCTCGACGCGCACGCGGCTGTCGAGCCGCACGGCGCGCGCGTGCAGCGGCCGGCGGTAGTCCAGCCGGGCTTCGGCGCCGGGGGCGATGCGCGTGTCGGCGATCTCGCGCGAGAGGTCTGGTGCCACCTGGCGCGCGACGATGAACGCCTGCCGCGTGCCAGCGAGCGGCCGGCCGTCGGCGCCGGCCTGGAACATCTCCATGACGACGCGCGGCGTGACGTAGGTCGGGAAATGGTGCCCGGTGCCGGTGTTCGCCAAAGTCAGTCCCGCCAGCACGGCGTTGTCCTCGATGCGCGGCGGCAAGGCGGTGACGGTCACGCCGCTTTTCACCATCTCGGGGTCATGCACGCCGCGCCAGAGATGGCGCCGCCCGGGCATGTGGCAGGACTGGCAAGTCTTGCCTTCACGCGCGGCGGGACTGGCCCGCCATTCTTCGTAGGTGTTCTCGAGCAGCTTGCCGTTCAGGGCGAAGTCGTCCTGCTCGAACTGGTGGCAGCTGGCGCAGAAGCGCGCATCGGCGAAGGCGGCGGCTGCCTGCCAGCCGTCGTGCGGCAGCTTGTCTTCCGGTTTCGGCACGGAGCCGCCGCGGCGGGCGGGACCGAAGCGCCGGTGCTCGCGCACGTGGCAGGCGGCGCAGGTGTTGCCCTGCAGGTGCAAATCGGTGCTGGCCTGGCCGGCGAGGGCCGCCGACAAGTCGGCCGCCTGTTCGGCCAGCGGCGCATGGCAGCGGATGCAGGCCTGGTGTTCCTCGCGGGCGTCGGGCGCCATGTCGACGAGCTGGCCGAGCACGCCCGGCCCCATCGCCCTGGCGTGCAAGCTGGCCGACCAGTCGCGATGCTGGTCGGGGTGGCAGCCGCCGCAGGCAGCCGCGCCGAGCGCAGCCTCCTGCGGGGAGAAATGCGCGGGCGCTTCGCCCTGCGCGGCCAGCGGCCGCTGCCAGTGACGCGCCAGGAATCCGGAGACGTCTTCGCCGGGTGCGGAAACAGACATCGGCGGGGGCGGTTCGGAACAGGCGGCGAACAGGAAAAAGGGGAGGACGATGAGTCGCCTCCCCGCTTGCCGGGCCGTCAGCAATGCGCCCGGCACGGCCTCACTTCTTCGCCGCGCAGGGGTTCTTCGCCGCGCAGGGGTTCTTCGCCGCGCAGGGGTTCTTTGCGGCACAGGGGTTCTTCGCCGCGCACGGATTCTTCGCCGCGCAGGGGTTGGCCTTCTTCATGGTCTTGGCCGCGCAGGGATTCTTCGCGCCGCACGGGTTCTTGGCCGCGCAGGGGTTGGCATAGGCTACGGGAACGGCCAGGGCGAGTGCTGCGGCGCCCAACAGGGTACGGATTGCTTTCATGGTGTCTCCTTCGTCAGGGTAACAAAAAAAATGGCGCCGCCCATCGACGGCGCCGGCTACTACTTCTTGGCGGCGCAAGGGTTCTTCGCCGCACACGGGTTCTTCGCCGCACACGGGTTCTTCGCCGCACACGGGTTCTTCGCCGCACACGGATTCTTCGCGGCGCAGGGATTTTTTGCCGCGCACGGATTCGCCGTCTTGGCCTTGCCCGGCTTGAAGGTCTTCTGCATCTGGCCGGTGTAGGCGGTCAGCGCAGCCAGCTCGCGCGACTCCCAGCCGAGCGGCTTGGCGGCCATCGGCATGACCATGCAGGCCTGCACCATCTCGTCGAGGTGCACCTTCTTCAGCCCGGCCTGGTCCTTGGCCATCTGCACGAAATGCGGGTAGGGCTTGGCAAAACCGGCTTCGAAGGCGGCGTGCCCCTGGTGGCAGGTGTTGCAGGACATGCCGTTGGTCGACAGCTTGGTGTCGTTCCACAGCTTCTCGCCTTCCTTGAGCAGGGCGGACTTGTTTCCCTTGTAGGGCTTGTAGCCGGCCGGCCGGGTGATGGACTTCGGGTCGATCGCGGCGCCGGCGCCGCAGGGGTTCTTGGCGGCGCAGGGATTTTTGGCGGCACAAGGGTTCTTGGCCGCACAGGGGTTCTTCTTGGCACCGCAGGGATTCTTGGCCTTGGCCGCGCAGGGATTGCACGGATTGGCGGCTTGGGCCGGCGCCATGCCGAGGCCGAAGGCCAGGGCGGCCGCCATGGCCAGTTGCAGGGGTTTCGCTCGGGCTTGGGCGTTCATGTTCATGTCTCCTCCTTTGAAAGTGGGGCGGGAAGCGTCGCAATGGCTCCCTGTCCGATTAGACCGTCGAGGCGGCGCAAACCTTACAGGCCTAAAACAATTTGTAAGAAAGCGCTTCCTCGACCGGTCTAATCGGACAGGAGCCAGGATCCGGCCCCGCCCATATCGACAGGAGACCCCGAATGACCCGCTCGCTCACCCCTTATCACCTGATCATCCAGACCCTGTTCGCCCTGCTCGCCGCGGCCTTCATGCTGCCGGCGCTGGCCGCGCCCGCCCAGCCTTTCGACGAGGCGGCCTTCCGCAAGGCGCAGCAGGAAGGCCGGACCATCCTGGTCGAAGTGCATGCCGACTGGTGCTCGGCCTGCACCAGGCAGAAGCCGATCCTCGAAAGCCTGGGCAAGGACAAGGCCTTCGAAAAAGTCGTGCGCTTCAGTGTCGACTTCGACAAGCCGGGCAACGCGCTCAAGCAATTCCGCGTCGCGTCACAAGCCACCCTGCTGGTCTTCAAGGGCGATCGGGAAATCGCCCGCTCGACCTTCGACACCAACCCGGACAGCATCCGCGCGATGCTGGCCAAGGGCATCTGAACAGGTGGTGGCGTGAGCACGCTCCTGGTCGCAATGCTGGCGGGCGTCCTGACGACGCTGTCGCCCTGCGTGCTGCCGCTGCTGCCGGTGGTGCTGCTTGCCGCCCTGCAGCAGCACCGCTTCGGGCCGCTGGCCCTCGCCGGCGGCATGAGCCTGGCTTTTACGGCGCTGGGCATCGGCATCGCGACCATCGGCTTCAGCCTCGACATCGGCAGCCAGGCGGTGCGCCTCACCGCCGCGGTCATGATGATCGCCTTCGGCGCCATCCTGCTGTCGGGCACGCTGCAAGGCGCTTTCGCGCGCGCCGGCACGCCGCTCACCGACCGGCTGAATGCCCTGACGGCCCGCTTCGTGCCGACGGGACTCGGCGGCCAGTTCCTGCTCGGCATGCTGCTCGGCGCGGTATGGACGCCCTGCTCGGGTCCGACCCTGGGTGCCGCCATCGGCCTGGCCACGGCGAGCGAGTCGGCGGCGCGCGCCGCCGGCATCATGGCGCTGTTCAGTCTCGGCGCGACGATGCCGCTGATGGCGCTGGCCTACGGCTCGCGCCAGGCGCTGGCATCGCGCAAGGCCGGCCTCGCCAAGGCGGGCCGCTTCGGCAAGCCGCTGCTGGGCGGCGTGATGGTGCTGGTCGGCGCGATGGTGGCGTTCGGCCTCGACAAGCTGCTCGAAGCCCGGCTGACCGCCCTCATGCCGGACTGGCTGGTAGACCTCACCACACGGTTCTGACTACTATGGTCGAAATGCTCTTCAAGCTCAGCTCCCGCCAGTTCGACCAGACCGCCCGCGCCTACAGCGCGGACCTGTACCGCTACGCCTACTGGCTGTGCCGCGACCGCTTCGTCGCCGAGGATCTTGTGCAGGAGACCTTTGCCCGCGCCTGGAAGAACTGGGACAGCCTGGAGGATCTCGGCGCGGTGAAAAGCTGGCTCATCACCATCCTGCGCAACGAGCATGCGCGCCTCTACGAGCGCAAGCAGCTCGACTACACGGACGAGGATCCGCAGGATCTCGACCTGCCGTCCGCCGCCCAGGCCGGCGCGCATCTCGAACTGGAGCAATTCGTCGAGGCGCTGCCGCCGACCTACAGGGAGCCCCTGCTGCTGCAGGTGCTGGGAGGCTACTCCTGCAGCGAGATCGCGCAGATGCTGGACACCACGGAAGGCGCCGTCATGACGCGCCTGACGCGGGCGCGTCAGGCCATGCGTGCCGATCTCGAAGCCAATGAAGCAACACGAGGTGCACTATGAACTGCCTAGAATTCCGCCGCATCAAGCTGGCCGAGCCGCGCCGACTCCCGCACGAGGCGCTGGCGCACATGAGCGAATGCGCCACCTGCCGCGGCTTCGCCGCCGACATCAACGAAAACGAGGAACGGCTCGCCGCCACCCTCGCTGTCCCAGTGCCGGAAGGGCTGGCCGAGCGCATCATCCTGCGCCGCAAGGCCGGCGCCCGAGTGTTTGCAAAAGCATCGCCGCGCCTGTGGGCGATGGCCGCCACCGTGGTGCTCACCTTCGCCTTCGGCTTTCAGCAATGGAAGAACGCCGGCTCGCAGGAGTACGCCAAATTGGCCATCCAGCACGTCATGCACGAGCCGGAATCCTTCACCACGGCGCGCCTGGCCGACCCGCAGCTGTTCCGCACCGTCATGCAGAACTTCGGCGGCGAGATGCAGGCCTCTCTCGGCAAGGTGCGCTACATGAAACTCTGCCCGGTACCGGAAGGCACCGGCTGGCACATCGTCTTCGAGACCGAACAGGGCGAACTCGCCACACTGATCCTGATTCCCGCCAAGCGCATGACGTCGCAAAGCGAGCAGGCCACCGTCGGCGGCTGGACCGCACTGGCGCGCCCCGGCGGCCAGGGCTACTACGCGGTGATCGCCAGTTCTCCGGATACGCTGGACAAGGTCGACGAGCTGCTGCGCCAGCGCGTTCGCTGGCGCAGCTGACATGATGCCCCGACCGCTCGCTGCCGCGTTCCTGCTGGCAGGCGCCCTGCTCGCGGCGGCCGCGGCGCAGGCGCAGATCGCCGCGGAAGACTTGAAGGCCTGGCCGAGGACGGATTTCTCCAAACGCAGCATCGATCTTGCGGAGATTCGGCACGGCGGCCCGCCGAAGGACGGCATTCCGGCCATCGACCGCCCGCACTTCGTGACGGCCAGCGCCGCGCGCGCCTGGCTGGCGCCGCAGGAACCGGTCATCGTGCTGCGCTTGGGCGGCAGGGCGCGCGCCTATCCGTTGCAGATCCTCATGTACCACGAGATCGTGAACGACACCTTCGCCGGCTCGCCCGTCGCGGTGACGTTCTGCCCGCTTTGCAATGCCTCGATCGTCTTCGACCGCCGTCTGGATGGGCGCACCCTGGATTTCGGCACAACCGGGCGCCTGCGCAAGAGCGACCTCGTCATGTACGACCGCCAGACCGAATCCTGGTGGCAGCAATTCACTGGCGAGGGCATCGTCGGCGTCCATACCGGTCGGCAGCTGCGCATGCTGCCTTCGGAAGTTGCCTCCTTCGCGGAGTTCGCCGCCGCCTATCCGGTGGATGAAGTACTGTCGCAGCGCACCGGCCACTCAAGGCCGTACGGCCGCAATCCCTACCGGGGTTACGACCGCGTCGGACAAAACCCTTTCCTCTTCGACGACCCGGTGGACAAGCGCTTGCCCGCCATGGAGCGCGTGCTGGCGATCACGCTCGGCGGCAGGACGCGGCTTCATCCCTTCGCCCAACTGGAAGGACGGCCGGTCATCAATGAATCCCTCGCCGGCACGCCCTATGTGGTCTTTGCCCGGTCGCGCGTGCGTTCCGCGCTCGACGCCGAGCGCATCGCCGAGGGGCGCGTCATTCCCGCAGCAAGCGCCTTCCGGCGGGACCTTGGTGGCCGCATGCTGGATTTCGCCCCCAGTGAGGACGGTGCGGTGGACGCGCAGACCGGTTCGCTCTGGAACGCTTTCGGCGAAGCGTTCGCCGGCCCGCTGCAAGGCCGCCGCCTCGAGGCCGTGCCGGGCGGCGTGCATTTCGCCTTCGCCTGGCTGGCTTTCCGCCCCGATTCGGAGATTTATGATCCAGCGCAGGCTGGCCGCTAAAAACGGAATTTCCTCGACAACAAGGACAACACAACGATGCATGCCACCCTGATCCGACTGCAAGACACGCGCTTCCCCGCCATCCGCCGCAAGGGGCTGGAAACGCTGCAGGTCAACCTCGGCTACCGCTGCAACCAGAGCTGCCTGCACTGCCACGTCAACGCCGGGCCAAACCGCAAGGAGGAAATGGGGCGCGAGACGATCGAGGCGGTGCTGACCTTCCTGCGTCGCTCCGGCGCGACCACGCTCGACCTCACCGGCGGCGCGCCGGAACTCAATCCGCATTTCCGTTACATGGTGGGTGAGGCCGCCAAATCGGGTGCGCACGTCATCGACCGCTGCAACCTCACCATCCTCGAGGAGCCCGGCCAGGAGGATCTGGCGGAATTCCTCGCCGCGCACCGCGTCGAGGTCGTCGCCTCGCTGCCCTGCTACCTGGAAGACAATGTCGACCGCCAGCGCGGCAAGGGCGTCTTCGAGACGAGCCTCGCCGCGTTGCGCCGCCTGAATGCACTGGGTTATGGCGCCGAAGATGGCGGTCTATTGCTGAGCCTGGTCTACAACCCGCAGGGGCCGTCACTGCCGCCGCCGCAGGAGAAGCTCGAGGCGGATTACCGCGAACAGCTCGGCAGCCGCCACGGCATCGTCTTCAGCCGCCTGCTGACCCTGGCCAACATGCCGATCCAGCGCTTCGGCAGCATGCTCATCTCGAAAGGCCAGTTCAACGAGTACATGGCCTTGCTGCACGCGGCCCATCGCGACGAGAACCTCGATCACGTCATGTGCCGCAGCCTGCTCAGCATCGACTGGCAGGGCTACGCCTACGACTGCGACTTCAACCAGATGCTGGAACTGCCCCTCGGCGCAAACGGCGGAGCGCGGACGCACATCGCGGAACTGGCCGCGGCCGGGCTGGAAGGCGGCGCCATCGCCGTGGCCGACCACTGCTACGGCTGCACGGCCGGACAGGGAAGCAGTTGTGGCGGTGCGCTCGGCGACTGAGGCCGCGGCGCCGGCTGTCCCGCTGGAGCACGAATCCTGCTGGCGGCGCGTCGCCGGCGGCCCGGACTACAACATTTCCCGCGCGGTCGGCAGCTGTCTGTGAGAAGAGGAAGAACAGCATGAAGAATCAGCGCATTGCGGTCACCTTCGCCAGCCCCTCCGGCGCCACGCTGTCCGGCCGGCTTGAATTGCCGGGCGGCACGCCGCGCGCCTGGGCGCTGTTCGCCCACTGCTTCACCTGCTCGAAGCAGAGCAAGGCGGCGGCCTTCATCAGCGCCGCGCTGGCGGCACGCGGCATCGCGGTGCTGCGCTTCGATTTCACCGGCCTCGGCGCCAGCGAGGGCGAATTTGCCGACACCAATTTTTCCTCGAACGTCGCCGACCTCGCCGCGGCGGCCGATTACCTGCGCCGCGAATACCAGGCGCCGCAACTGCTCATCGGCCACAGCCTGGGCGGCGCGGCGGTCGTCGCGGCGGCGCCGGACCTGGCCGAGGTGCGCGCGGTGGTCACGCTCAACGCGCCGGCCGACCCGGCGCACGTGCTGAAGCATTTCGCCGGCGCGGAGGAAACCATCCGCAGCGAGGGCGAAGCCGAAGTCAAGCTCGGCGGCCGCAGCTTCCGCATCCGCCGCCAGTTCGTCGAGGACGTTGAGGGGCAGCGCCTCGCCGACGCGCTGGGCAGCATGAACAAGGCCCTGCTGGTGATGCATGCGCCGGATGACGAGATCGTCGCCTTCGACAACGGCATCCGCCTGTTCGGGGAAGCTGCGCAGCCGAAGAGCTTCGTCTCCCTCGACGGCGCCGACCATCTGCTGACGCGGCGCGAGGACGCCGCCTATGTCGCCGAGGTGCTCGCCGCCTGGGCCGGCCGCTATGTCGCGCCGGCCGCCGCAGAAGCCGATGACACGACGGTGCGCGTGGAGGAAACGCGCGAAGGCAAGTTCACCCAGCGCATCGTCGCCGGCGGGCACCTGCTGTTCGCCGACGAGCCGGTCTCGGCCGGCGGCCTCGGCAGCGGTCCGTCGCCCTACGACCTGCTGCTGGCCGGCCTCGGCGCGTGCACGGCGATGACGCTGCGCATGTACGCCGACATGAAGAAACTGCCGCTGGAGCGGGTCCAGGTCGAACTCCGCCACGAGAAGATCCATGCGCAGGACTGCGCCGACTGCGAAACCAAGGAGGGCAAGGTCGACCGCATCGAGCGCGTCATCCGCCTCGACGGCGATCTCGACGAGGCGCAACAGCAGAAGCTGCTGGAAATCGCCAACAAGTGCCCGGTGCATCGCACGCTGCACGGCGAGGTGACGGTGCCGACCCGCCTCGATGCGGGGGAAGCCTCATGAACGCGCGCAAGGCGCTTGTCGTCGCGCTCGTCGCGGCGGCCATCGCCGCTTTTTTCATTTTCGATCTCGGCCAGTACCTGAAGCTCGACTTCTTCAAGTCGCAACAGGCGGCGATCGAATCCTGGCGCGCGGCCAACCCGCTGCAGGCGGCGCTGATCTTCTTCGCCGTGTATGTCGCCGTGACCGGCTTCTCGCTGCCCGGCGCCGCCGTCATGACGCTGGCGGCGGGCGCCATCTTCGGCCTGCTCTGGGGCATTGTCATCGTCAGCTTCGCCTCCAGCATCGGCGCCACGCTGGCCTTCGTCATCGCCCGCTTCCTGCTGCACGACTGGGTGCAGGCGCGCTTCGGCGACCGCCTCAAGGCGCTCAACGACGGCGTGCGGCGCGACGGCGCCTTCTACCTCTTCACGCTGCGCCTGGTGCCGTTGTTCCCCTTCTTCGTCATCAACCTGGCGATGGCGCTGACGCCGATCCGTACGTGGACCTTCTACTGGGTCAGCCAGGTCGGCATGCTCGCCGGCACCCTGGTGTATGTGAATGCCGGCGGAGAGATCGCCAAGATCGACTCGCTCGCCGGCATCCTCTCGCCCGGCCTGATCGCCTCCTTCGTCCTGCTCGGCATCTTCCCGCTGATCGCGAAGAAGATCGTGGCGACCATCAAGGCGAAGAAGGCGCTGGCCAACTGGCCGCGACCGGCGCGCTTCGACCGCAACCTGGTGGTGATCGGCGCCGGCAGTGCGGGACTGGTGACCGCCTACATCGCCGCCGCAGTGAAGGCGAAAGTGACGCTGATCGAGAAGCACCGCATGGGCGGCGACTGCCTCAACACCGGCTGCGTGCCCTCCAAGGCGCTGATCCGCTCCGCCAAATTCCTCTCCCACGCCGACCGCGCGCGCGAGTTCGGCATGCAGCGCGCCCAGGTGGACTTCGATTTCGCCGAGGTCATGGAGCGGGTGCGGAGCGTCGTCCAGGCGGTCGAGCCGCACGACTCGGTCGAGCGCTACACGGCGCTCGGCGTCGACTGTCTGCAGGGCGAAGCGAGGATCGTCTCGCCCTGGGCGGTGGAGGTGAAGACCGCGGCAGGGACGCAGACCCTGACCACCCGCGCCATCGTGATTGCTGCCGGGGCGCGCCCCTTCGTGCCGCCGATTCCCGGACTGGCAGACATCGGCTGCCTCACGTCCGACAACCTGTGGGAACTGCGCAAGCTGCCACGCCGCCTGCTGGTGCTGGGCGGCGGGCCGATCGGCTGCGAACTGACGCAGTGCTTTGCCCGCTTCGGCTCTCAGGTGACCCAGGTCGAGATGCTGCCGCGGATCATGATCCGCGAAGACCCGGAAGTCTCCGAGATGGTGACGGCGCGCTTCCGCAAGGAAGGCGTGGACGTGCGCGTCGGCCACAAGGCCAAGCAGTTCGTCGTCGACAACGGCGAGAAGACCCTGATCTGCGAATACGTCGGCGCGCCGGGCGGCGCAACGGTCAACGGGGAGGTTCGCATTCCCTTCGACGAAGTGCTGGTGGCGGTCGGGCGCATCGCGAATACGACGGGCTACGGCCTGGAGGAACTCGGCATTCCGCTGGCGAAGACGCGCACCGTCGAGACCAACGAATACCTGCAGACGCTGTATCCCAACATCTACGCCTGCGGCGACGTCGCCGGCCCCTACCAGTTCACGCACACCGCCTCGCACCAGGCCTGGTACGCGGCGGTGAATGCGCTCTTCGGCAGCTTCAGGATGTTCAAGGCCGACTACTCGGTGATCCCCTGGGCGACCTTCACCGATCCGGAAGTGGCGCGCGTCGGCTTGAACGAGCAGGAAGCGAAGGAGAAGGGCATCCCGCACGAGGTCACGCTGTACGGCCTCGACGACCTCGACCGCGCCATCGCGGACTCGGAGGCGCACGGCTTCGTCAAGGTGATCACGCCGCCGGGCAAGGACCGCATCCTCGGCGTCACCATCGTCGGCGAGCACGCCGGCGACCTCATCGCCGAGTACGTCGCCGCCATGCGCCACGGCCTCGGCCTGAACAAGATCCTCGGCACCATCCACATCTACCCGACGCTGGCCGAAGCCAACAAGGCCGCCGCAGGCAACTGGAAGAAAGCGCACGCGCCGCAGAAACTGCTCGAATGGGTGGCGCGCTACCATGCCTGGAGGCTACAGTGAGCCCACCCCGAAAGCGCCGCTTCGCAGCGCTCTCCCCTCAAGGGGCCAAGAAACACTTGGGACGGCCCGGCGTGTTTCTTGTGAAAACTTCCGCCGTATTGCAGGGGCTGACTTTCGCTACAGCACTGCTCTCTGTCAGCGTGAACGCGGCCGAATGCGTCGCCCGCGCCGAAACCGTATCCGTGCCGCTGATTGAGTTGTACACCTCGGAAGGCTGCAGCAGCTGCCCGCCGGCCGACCGCTGGCTGTCGCAGCAGGTCCCCGGCAGGTTCGTGCCGCTGGCCCTTCATGTCGACTACTGGGACTACATCGGCTGGCGCGACCGTTTCGCCCAGGCGCGCTTCGGCCAGCGCCAGCGCGACATGGTCAATCGCGGCGGCGGGCGGGTCGTGTATACGCCGCAGGTCATGTTGAACGGACGGGATTTCCGCCCTTGGCACAGCGCCGCCGCTTTCGACGAGGCCGTGCGCAAGCGCGCCGGCCAGCCGCTTCAGGCGAAACTCGTGCTGGCCGTGGAAAACAAGGCGGCCGGCGGCTGGACTGCCCGGCTGACCGGCGAGGTGCTGCCGCGCAAGGGCCGCGCCGAGGCCTATCTCGCGCTGTACGAGAACGGCCTGAGCAGCGCCGTCGAGGCGGGCGAGAACCGCGGCGCACAGCTGCGCCACGATTACGTCGTGCGCCAATGGCAGGGCCCGCTGCCGGTCGGCGCCGACGGGCGCATCGCCGTCAGCCACACGTTCGCGCATGGCAACGGGGTAGACTTCAACCGTGCCGGCGTGGCCGCCTTCATCCAGGATGCCGACAGCGGCGAGGTGCTGCAGGCCGTCGCCGTCGCCGGTTGCAAGACATGACCATCACCATAGAGAGGAGACATCATATGTACCCCCACGCTCACATTCGTTCGCTGCCCCCCGGGGGGGCGCATGCCCCCTTCGGGACGGCCCAGCAGGAGGCATGATCATGAGCAGACTCATGCCCCGCCAACCCGTACCCGCCCTGCGCGTGCCGACCCTGGCCGGCGACTGGGACCTCGCCGCGCAGAAACCCGAGCGCTTCACCCTGGTCGTCTTCTACCGCGGCCTGCACTGCCCGATCTGCAAGACCTACGTCAGCGAACTGGACAAGCTCGTCGCCGAGTTCGCCACGCGCGGCGTCGGCATCCAGGTGCTGAGCAGCGACACGCGCGAGCGCGCCGAGGCGGCGCGCGACAACTGGGGGCTGGCCAACCTGAACCTCGGTTATGGCCTGTCGATCGAAATGGCGCGCAGCTGGGATCTCTACGTGTCGACCAGCCGCGGCAAGACCTCGGCCGGCATCGAGGAGCCGGCGTTGTTCAGCGAGCCGGGCCTGTTCCTCGTGCGCCCGGACGGCACGCTCTACTGGGGCTCGATCAGCACCATGCCCTTCGCGCGGCCGCATTTCAAGGAAATCCTCGGCGGGCTCGATTTCGTCATCAAGGTGGACTACCCGGCACGCGGCGAGGCCTGAACGGGTTGACGCATGAAACTCAGCCTGCGGCAGACGGTGATCGCGCTCTACGCGGCGATATTCGCCGGCGGCGTCGCCTTGTCCGCGCTGGTCATCCACCAGGGCAGCATCGCCGTCAGCGCCACGCGGGGGCTGGTGGAGCGCGACGTCCGCCTCCTCAGGACGCTCGAGACCTTCAAGGCGGAAGTGGCCGCCATCGAGCCGATCGCCTACGAGAACTACGTCTTCCGCGACCGCGAATTCTCCCTTGAGCGGAAGCGGCATAACGAGGACGCCATCGCCCATGGGCTGCAGGCCCTGCGCGAAGCCTTTCCCGGCGACGACAAGCTGGCGCAGATCGAACTGCAGTACCCGCCGATCAAGTCACTGGTCGGCCAGCTGGATGAAGCGTTGCACGCTCGGCCCGACCCCGGGCGGGCGCTCAGCCTGTTGCGCGACATCACCAAGCTGTGCATCCAGATCAACGGCAACGCGGAACAGCTTGCGAGTGCGGTCCGCGCAGGGGTCGTCGAACGCGGCATCCGGGCCGAAGACGCCATCGCCCGCATCTACGCCTGGGTCATCGCCTTCAGCGCCGCGCTGCTGGGCGTGGCGCTGGTCGGCGGCTACTTCGCCCGCGCCTATCTTGCCGAGGGCGCGGAACGCCGTCGCCTGGCCATGTTTCCGGAGCGCAATCCGAGTCCGGTCTTCCGTCTGGATGCGGACGGATCGGTGCACTACGCCAATCCCGGCGCCCTCGACATGCTGCGGCGCCTGGGCATCGAAGCGGAGGGGCCGCAGGCCCTTTTCCCGGCGGACCTGCCACAGCGCCTGACGGCCTTGAAGGCCTCCGGCGCCGGACAGGAAAACCGGCAGTACGAGGCGCACGGCCGCACGCTCGATTGCCGCGTGCATTATCTCGACGACTACGATGTCTTCCACGCCTACCTGTCCGACATCACGGAACGCAAGCGCGCCGAGGAGCGGCTGTTCTTTCTGGCCTATCACGACGATTTGACCGGGCTGCCGAATCGCCGCCGCTTCTTCGATGATCTCGCCGCCTCTGCAGGCAGCGCTGAGGCAGGCGCCGTCGTGCTGCTCAGCCTGGACCGCTTCCGACGCATCACCGAAAGCCTGGGGCCGGCCCTCGGGGAGCAGGTGCTGGTCGCCGCCGCACAGCGCCTTGGCGAACTGCAGGTGCCAGGTGACGGCAGCGCCGAACGCTGCGAACTGTTCAGTTTCGAGGGCGACCTGTTCGCCATGCTGGTACGCGGCGAGGCGGCGCTCAGCACGGTCTCCCGCCTGGTCGAGCGCGTCATCGCCGCCACCGAAGCACCCTTGCAGGTGGAGGGGCGCGATCTGTTCGTCACCTTCAGCATCGGCGTGGCGTGCTTTCCACAGGACGGCACGGAAGCCGACACCCTGGTGCGCAACGCCGAGAGCGCACTGCAGAAGGCTTTGCGCGAGGGCAGCAACGGCATCCAGTATTACTCGCAGGAACTGAACGCGCGGGCGCTGGACAGGCTTGAACTGGAACATGAACTGCGCCAGGCGCTCGCACGCAACGAACTGGAGTTGCACTACCAGCTCCAGGTCGACGCGGAAGGGCGTGCCATCGGCGTCGAGGCGCTGTCACGCTGGCACAATCAACAACGCGGCCCGGTGTCACCGGCCAATTTCATTCCGCTTGCCGAGGAAACCGGGCTGATCGTGCCGATCGGCGAGTGGGTGATCCGCACTGCCTGCGCCCAGGCCAGGCAATGGCAGGCGGACGGCTGGCCGGACATGACGATGGCGATCAACATCTCGCCGCGCCAGTTCCGCGACAAGGACCTCCCCGACCTGATCCGCAGCGTCATCGCGGAAACCGGGCTGGCGCCAGATCGAATCGAACTCGAAGTGACGGAAAGCGCAGCGATGCAGGATGTCGACACCTCGATTGCCATGATGCGCGAACTGAAAGCCATCGGCGTGCAGCTTTCCATCGACGATTTCGGCACCGGCTATTCGTCCCTCGCCTACCTGAAGCGTTTTCCGCTGGACAAGCTCAAGGTGGATCAGTCCTTCGTGCGCAACATGACGGACGACGGCAACGATGTCGCCATCGTCCAGGCCGTCATCGCCCTGGGCCACTCGCTCGGCCTGCGGGTGATCGCGGAAGGCGTCGAGACCGAGGCGCAGGCCGCCCTGCTGAAGAATTACGACTGCGAGGAAATGCAGGGCTATCTTTTCAGCAAGCCGCTGCCGGCGCAGGACGTGCCGCCGCTGCTGGCGGCGCGCTCCGCCCTCGGGCAGGCGAAAAGCGCATGACGGCATCCGCAACGATGCGCCGGACCGTGGCCGCCTGCGCGCTGCTGCTGCCGCTGCCCCTGCTGGCCGCACCGGTCTGGGTCGGCCGCTTCCTGCCCGACGCGGGCGGCGCCATGCCGGCGCCGTGGCGGGTGGAGCAACTCGACGCCAAGGTGCCGCCGACGCGCTACCGCCTGCGCGAATGGGACGGCGTGCATGCCGTGGAAGCCCATGCCGTCAAAAGCATGGCGCTGTTGGCGCGAACGCTGCAGGTCGATCTCGGCAATACACCGGTACTGTGCTGGCGCTGGCGCATCGATGCCCCGCTCAAGTCGGCCGACATGACGCAGAAAGCCGGCGACGACTATGCCGCCCGCGTCTACCTGAGCTTCGAGGTGCCGGCGGAGACGCTGAGCTTCGGCACGCGCATGGGCCTGGGCCTGGCGCGCGCGCTGCGCGGCGACCAGGTGCCGGATGCCGCCATCAACTACATCTGGGACAACCGCCATCCGCTCGGCACCTGGCAGCCCAATGCCTACACCGACCGGGCGCGCATGCTGGTGCTGCGCTCGGGCGGCGCGGACGCCGGGCGCTGGGTCGACGAGC
>PHCS01000033.1 GCA_002840845.1 Betaproteobacteria bacterium HGW-Betaproteobacteria-14 | reverse complement strand
ATGGATGTGAACCCGGACGCCGTCCTGCAGGCGCTGACTTTGCACCAATGCACCCGCCTCATTCATGGCCATACTCATCGCCCTGCCCGCCACGACCATGTCGCAGGCGGCAAGCATTGTGAGCGCTGGGTGCTGCCAGACTGGTACGAAACCGGAGGCTATCTCGCCTGTGCCGGGAGCGGTTGCGGGCAGGTCAAGCTGGACTAGATCAGCGCCAGACCTCGTGCCAGATCAGCTTGTAGATCCGCCGTAGACTCAAGGCCTACCGCCATACGCAGCAGACTTTCGCGAATGCCTGAGGCGGCGCGCGCTTCGGCGCTGATGCGCCCATGAGTGGTGCTTGCCGGATGGGTAATGGTGCTCTTGGTATCGCCCAGGTTGGCAGTGATCGAGATCAGGCGCGTTGTGTCGACCACACGCCAAGCCTGCTCGCGACCACCCTTGATCTCAAAAGATACAATGGCGCCCCCCAATTTCTGTTGGCGATTCGCCAGATCATGCTGCGGATGCGAGGGCAAGCCGGGGTAATAAACACGTTCCACCTGTGGCTGCGCTTCCAGCCAGCGCGCCAGTTCCAGCGCTGCAGCTGACTGTGCCTCCATGCGGATGCGCAGGGTTTCCAGCCCCTTCAGGATGACCCACGCGTTGAAAGGAGAGATCGACGGACCCGCCGTGCGCAGGAACTTGAACACCTCCTCGGCAAGCGCCTTGCTTCCCACCACAGCCCCGCCCAGTACCCGTCCCTGGCCATCAAGATACTTGGTCGCGGAATGGATCACCAGATCGGCACCCAGGTCCAGTGGGCGCTGAAGGGCCGGCGAACAGAAGCAATTGTCCACCGCCAGCAGCGCACCGCCATCGTGCGCAACCTGCGCCAGGGCGGCAATGTCGAATACCTCGGTGAGCGGATTGGACGGCGTTTCGATGAAAACAAGTTTCGTCTGCGGCTGCAGGGCTTCCCGGAATGCAGCGGGGTCGACCGAGGCGACAAACGTGGTCTCGATGCCGAACTTGGATAGGATGCCGCTGAAAAGTTGCTGCGTGGCGCCGAACATCCCCCGGGAAGCAACGATGTGCTCGCCGGCCTTCATGAGGGCCATCACAGCCGACAGAATGGCTGCCATGCCGCTCGCCGTGGCAATGCAGGCCTCGCCCCTTTCCAGGGCCGCCAGACGATCCTGCAGCATGCTGACGGTGGGGTTGGAGAAACGGCCATAGACGAAGCCGGCTTCCTCCCCGGAAAAGCGGGCAGCCGCCTGGGCGGCATTGTCGAAGACGAAGCTCGAGGTGAGATAGAGCGCCTCGGCATGCTCGTTGAACTGGCTGCGATGGATACCCGCGCGCACTGCCAGCGTGTCCAGATCGAATTCCTTATCCATTTTCCAATCCCGCAAATGAAAAACCCGGCGCAGCTGAGCGACCGGGTTTCCCCTCGCTTTAGCCGCATTTATAAAGCGCCCGCAAGCTGATATCAAATCGGCGCAATGGATAAGCTACACGCGGTCCGGGCTCCTGTCAATCCGATACGACGAGGTTGAGGTCAAGCTGAGCCACTTCGCCATCCTCTCCGCTCAACATGCCGTCGCTGCGCAGATTCTCGACACTGCTGAGGTATTCCGCGCTGACGTCGCCTGTAACGTAGCAACCGTCAAAGCAGGAAGTCTCGAATACGGTGATGGACGGGTTGAGGGAATGCACGGCCGCTTTGAGCGCGTCGAGGTCCTGATAAATCAGGCCATCGGCGCCGATCTCGCGACAAATTTCCTCGTCGCTGCGGTTGCTGGCAATGAGTTCATGGCGCGACGGCATGTCGATGCCGTATACATTGGCGAAACGCACTGGAGGCGCGGCCGAAGCGAAATACACCTTGCGCGCACCGGCGTCGCGGGCCATTTGAACGATTTCCCTGCTGGTCGTGCCGCGCACAATGGAATCATCCACCAGCAGGACGCTCTTGCCGCGGAATTCCTGGGCGATGGTATTGAGTTTCTGCCTCACCGATTTGCGGCGTGCTGCCTGCCCGGGCATGATGAATGTGCGGCCGATATAGCGGTTTTTGACGAAGCCTTCGCGGTAGGGCAGATTCAGCCGGCTGGCCAGTTCCATGGCCGACGGGCGGCTGGAATCCGGGATTGGAATGACGGAATCGATGTCGATGTGCGGCAACGTGTGGCGGATCTTCTCCGCCAGGTGTTCTCCCATCTTGACGCGGCTTTCGTATACCGAAATGCCGTCGATCAGAGAATCCGGCCGGGCCATGTAGACGAACTCAAAAATGCAGGGGGCGCGCTGGGTGCGCTCGGCACACGGTTTGCTGTGGAAGTTGCCCTGGATGTCGACGAGCACGGCTTCGCCTGGCGCAACATCGCGCATGATCTGGAAGCCGAGCGTATCAAGCGCGACGCTCTCGGAAGCGACCAGGTATTCATTGCCCGCAGGCGTCACGTTGCGTCCTACGATCAGTGGCCGGATACCGTAGGGATCGCGAAAGGCGAGCAGCCCGTAACCAGCGATCATGGCCACCACGGCATAGGCGCCGCGCACACGCCGATGCACCCCGGCGACTGCCTTGAATATCGTTTCGGCGTCCAACTGGTATTTGGTCGCCGCTGCCTGCAGTTCGTGCGCCAGCACGTTGAGCAGCACTTCGGAGTCGGAATTGGTGTTGATGTGTCGCAGGTCCTGCAGGAACATCTCGCGCTTCAGTTCTTCTGCATTGGTCAGATTGCCATTGTGCGCAAGCATCAGGCCAAAGGGCGAATTCACGTAAAAGGGCTGGGATTCTGCGGAGTTGTGAGCCGAACCGGCCGTCGGATAACGGCAATGGGCAATGCCCCAGTTACCCTGCAGGCTGCGCATGTTGCGCGTGCGGAAGACGTCACGAACGAATCCCGGACCCTTGTGCATGTGGAACGCTCCGGTTTCAGCCGTGGCGATGCCCGCCGCATCCTGACCGCGGTGCTGCAGCACCTGCAGGCCGTCATAGAGAAGCTGGTTTACCGGCGTCGTCGCGACGACGCCCAGGATTCCGCACATGTCTCACCTATAGCGTATGCGCTTTGCCACAGCATCTGGCAACCAGGGCTTGGCTGCCAGTACCGCGGTTTCCAGCGGTGGCGCCATCCAGGCTTGACGCCACCATGCCTGCTGCGGCAGCACAGTAAGGCCGCCGATCAGCACGCACAACAATACCACCAGTCCGCCCCGCGCAACGCCGAAGACTGCCCCAAGGAAACGGTCCAGCGGCCCCAGTCCTATCGCCCGCAACAGCTTGGACAAGGCTATGCGCAACAAGGCAATCGCCACCAGCACGGCCAAGGCGATCACGGCAAATGCCGCAGCATATTGTAATGCCGGTTCCTTGAGCCACTCGCCGAACATTGGTGCCATTTCGGGTGCCAGAGCACGTCCTGCCAACAGCGCAGCCACCCACGCCGCCAGCGCAAGCACTTCGCTGATGAGCCCGCGCCAGACCCCTAGCAGGATCGATGCGGTTACGATGGCAAGAACCGCGTAATCGAATACGGTCACTGCCGCTTACTTCTGCGCGACGACGCCGTCCACGCCGATACGCTTGATACGTGATCGCGCCGCTTCAGCCGCTTCCTTGTTGGAGAAGGGGCCAGCACGCACGCGGGTCTTGCTGATGCCATCAGAGGAAGGCAGCGCTTCAGTATAGAAATTGTAACCCTGCTGCTTGAGCTTTGCCGTCAAGTTGCGCACGTTGGCCTGATCTCGGTAGGCCCCGAGCTGTACCACCCATTGCTCCCCGCCGGGGGCCACCGGGGTCGGCTTTGCCTTGGCTTCTTCGGGTTTTTTTGCCATTTGCCTGTCGTCGACCGGAGAAGCGGTGCGAGGCTCGGGCGGCATGCTTGCCGTGGCGGCAGGGTTGGCTTCCCCTTTGGAGGAAGCCGCTTTTTGCTTCAGCTCCGACTTGGATTCAGCCTTCGATTCCACTTTGGTGCCAGAGTCGGATGGTGGCAAAGGGGTGGGAGATGTCCCGGGTTTGACCGGCAGAATGCGGGAAGTGAACGCCCCGGCGTCCTGGGCGGGGATGCGGATCTGGATGTCCTGCACCGGTTGCTTGGGGGTTTGATCCATCACCATCGGCAGAATAATCGCGGCCAGCAAGGCCAGTGCAATGGCGCCGACCAAACGGCGGCGTGCACGCTTCTTCAGCTCAAGTTGTGCGTCGTTTTCGCTCATCGTCTATCGTGCGCAGCACATCGGCCACGGTGAGGAAGGAACCGAAGGCGACAATTCTATCATTTTCCCCCGCCTGCTCCCTCGCAGCATGGAAGGCATCGGTTGGCGAATCGAAGTGCGACTCGGCCCGGATGCCGCAGTCGGCCAGTATCCGGGCCAACTCATCGGCCGACATCCCCCGCGGCCCGGGTAGGCTTGCCGCGAACCAGTGGTCGATTCGCCCCTTGACGCATTCTGCAACCCCTGCGACATCCTTGTCCGCCAGCATGCCGAACACAGCCCATGTCTCGGGGTGGAAAGCCATGCTGCCCAGATTGTCCGCCAGCACACCGGCTGCCTGGGGATTGTGGGCGACATCCAGCACCACTGTAGGCCGTCCCGGCAGGACCTGGAAGCGTCCTGGCAATTCAACCTCGATCATGCCGCGGCGAATGTCCTGCATGGATACTGGCAACCGATCTGCCAAGGCCTCCAATCCGGCAATTGCCGTACTGGCGTTCGCCAGTTGAACGGCACCACGCAACGCAGGAAAAGCCAGTCCGCCGCGCCTGCCGCGCTGTCCCCAATAAATCCATTGTCCGTTCTCTGCGGCATAGCCGAAATCCTTGCCCAACTCCTGCAGATTGGCGCCTATTGCCCTTGCATGGTCGAGAAGGCTGCGCGGTGGCCGGGTATCGCCTACGATCGCCGGCCGACCTGCACGATATATGCCCGCCTTCTCGAAACCGATCGCTTCGCGCGTCCCGCCGAGGTAGTCCATGTGATCGAGATCAATCGAGGCAACAATGGCGCAGTCCGCGTCGAACGCATTCACCGCATCCAGTCGCCCGCCCAGCCCGACTTCCAGGATGACCGCATCGACGCCTGCCGTCGAGAAGGCCTGCCAGGCCGCCAGAGTGCCGAACTCGAAGTAGGTAAGGCGAACGTCGCCGCGCGCCTCTTCCACTTGCGCAAATGATTCACATACCTCCTCGTCGGTAGCCTGACGGCCGTCGAGGCGCACACGCTCGTTGTAAGCGAGCAAATGCGGGGATGTGAAAAGACCGACCCGGTAGCCGGCGCAGAGCAGAATGCGCTCCAGCATGGCGCAAACGGAACCCTTGCCGTTGGTGCCACCGACCGTAATCAACGGCACTTCCTGCTCGATGCCTAGTGCGTGCTTGACACATAGCACGCGCTCCAGTCCCAGCTCGATAGTCTGCGCATGCAGTCGCTCAATGTAATCGAGCCAGTCTTGCAGCGGAGTATGTCGTGTTGGGCGAAAGAATTGCATTGCCAGGGCAGGCTCGGGCCTGCCCGAAATCAGACGGATGGGATTTTCTGCAGCAGTGACAATAGCGACGCGAGCTTTTCGCGCATCTCGCGGCGGTCGACGATCATGTCGATGGCGCCTTTTTCCAGCAGGAACTCGGCTCGCTGGAAACCATCCGGAAGTTTCTCGCGCACTGTCTGTTCGATGACGCGCGGGCCGGCAAAACCGATCAGCGCACCCGGCTCGGCCATGACCACATCGCCGACGAAGGCGAAGCTGGCCGAGACGCCGCCCATGGTCGGATCGGTAAGAATGGATATGAAAGGCAGCCGATTGGCTGAGAGCTGAGTAATTGCTGCAGTGGTCTTGGCCATTTGCATCAGCGAAAACAATCCCTCCTGCATGCGCGCGCCACCGGTGGCGGTAATGCAGACGAAAGGCATCTGTTGCTCGACCGCCACGCGCACTCCACGCACGAAGCGCTCGCCGACAACCGATCCCATCGAGCCGCCCATGAAGTCGAACTCGAAAGCTGCCAAGACAACCGGCAACGTCTTGACCGCGCCCTGCATCACCACCAGCGCATCGCCTTCTCCCGTATCGTCCGCGGCGGCATTGAGACGTTCAGGGTAGCGCTTGCTGTCCTTGAACTTGAGCGGATCCACCGGCAACACTTCAGCACCTATCTCGAATCGGCCTTCCGGGTCCAGGAGCAGGTCAAGCCTGGCTCTGGCACTCAGGCGATGATGGTGGGCGCACTTGGGGCAGACATTAAGGTTTTTCTCGAGGTCGGAGCTGTACAGCGTAGCCTCGCATTTTGGGCATTTGCACCAAAGGCCCTCTGGAATCGATTTCTTGGCGCCTTCGGCGCGCTTTATCTTTGGAGGAAGCAGCTTTTGCAGCCAACTCATCGCACCACCTCACGGGAAACTGCCAACTCGTCCATGGCGCTGCGAATGCCACGGACAAATTCCGCAACATTGGCGACTATTTGCTCGCGCGGACCCTTTTCTATCTCTTCGATGATGCGGCTGCCGATCACCACGGCATCTGCCACGGCTGCAATGCGCCGTGCGCTTTCCGCATCGCGAATGCCGAAGCCGACGCCCACCGGCATGCCGACTTTTTGCCGGATCCCCGGAATGCGCCGTGCAACCTCGTCCAGATCGAGATGTCCGGCCCCGGTGACCCCCTTCAGCGAAACATAGTATATGTAACCGCTGCCTACCCCGGCTACCTGGCTGAAACGCTCATCCGTCGAGGTTGGCGCCAGAAGGAAGATGGGATCGATGCCTACTGCCTTGATCTTGGATGCGAACTCGCCGCATTCTTCCGGAGGGTAGTCCACTATCAGCACGCCATCCACGCCGGCCTGCTTCGCCTCGGCAGCAAAGGCGCCCGCCCCCATCGCTTCGATTGGGTTGGCGTAACCCATCAACACCACAGGCGTATCGGCATCACCGGCACGGAATTCGCGCACAATGGCAATCACCTGGCGCAGTGACATGCCATGCCTGAGGGCACGCTCGGAGGCGCGCTGGATGGTCGGCCCATCCGCCATGGGATCGGAAAAGGGCACCCCAAGTTCGAGAATGTCCGCCCCGCCGGCCACCAGGGCACGCATCAAAGGCAGAGTCAGCGCTGGATCGGGATCGCCGGCAGTGATGAAGGGAATCAGGGCCTTGCGCCCTTGGCCTGCCAGCTTTTCAAAAGTGCGTTGAATTCGCGACATCAGAATTCGATCCCGGATTTTTCCGCCACCGTATGCATGTCCTTGTCGCCGCGGCCGGAGAGATTCACGAGAAGCAATTTGTCCTTGGGCAGCGTTGGTGCCAGCTTGGCCGCATAGGCCAGTGCATGCGAGGACTCCAGCGCAGGGATGATGCCCTCGTAGCGGCAAAGTGCGTGGAAGGCGGCCAGGGCCTCATCGTCGGTCACTGCCACGTAGTCTGCGCGATGGCTATCCTTCAACCATGCATGTTCCGGACCGACGCCGGGGTAATCGAGTCCTGCGGAAATCGAGTGCGTCTCGATAATCTGGCCGTTCTCGTCCTGCAGCAGATAGGTTCGATTGCCATGCAGTACGCCGGGCCGGCCGGCGATGAGGGAGGCGGCATGATGGCCGCTGTCCAGGCCGAAACCCGCCGCCTCGACGCCTACCAGCTTTACGGTCTCGTCGGCAATGTAGTCGAAAAAAATACCCATGGCGTTGGAACCGCCGCCGACACAGGCAACGACATAGTCAGGCTGGCGACCCGCCAGCTCGGGCATCTGCACGCGGCATTCCGCGCCGATGATCGACTGGAAATCTCGCACCATCATCGGGTAGGGATGCGGGCCCGCCACTGTGCCGATGATGTAGAAGGTGTTGCCCACCTGGGTCACCCAGTCGCGCATGGCCTCGTTGAGGGCATCCTTCAATGTTTTCGACCCGGATTCCACCGGCACCACGCTGGCGCCCAACAGTTTCATGCGATAGACGTTAGCTGCCTGGCGCTTGACGTCTTCCGATCCCATGTAGACCACGCATTCCATGCCGTAGCGCGCCGCAACCGTGGCGGTTGCAACGCCGTGCTGGCCTGCACCGGTTTCGGCGATGACGCGCGGCTTGCCCATGCGGCGTGCGAGCATTGCCTGGCCAATGCAGTTGTTCACCTTGTGCGCGCCAGTATGGTTGAGATCCTCGCGCTTGAGGTAAATCTGCGCCCCGCCGAGCAACTCCGACCAGCGCCTGGCGTGGTAGATGGGGCTGGGGCGGCCGACGTAATGCTTCAGTTCGTACTCGAATTCGGCCTTGAAAGCGGGATCCGCCTTGGCTGCGGCATAGGCTGTGCGCAATTCGTCGAGCGCCTCGATCAGCGTCTCCGCAACGAAGGTGCCGCCATAGGGGCCGAAATGGCCGCGCGCGTCAGGCAGACTGTAGGGCAATTCCAGCTTCCCCATCTCTAACTCCAGAAATGAACGCCGCGATTTTCGCGGCGTCCTTGATTCCCTTGGCCGCCTCCACCCCGCTGCTGACATCCACCGCCCACGGCTGCACGGCACGCAGCGCACCTGCCACATTGCCTGCATCCAGGCCGCCGGAGAGAATGACCGGCTTGGGCAGGCCGGGCGGGATCAGCGACCAGTCGAATGTTTTGCCACCGCCGCCGAAACCCTCGACGTAGGCATCGAGCAGCAGGCCCTGAGCGGAAGGATAGGAGTTGGCGTATTTTACCAAATCAAGGCCCGGTCTTACTCTTGCCGCCTTTATGTAGGGAGCATGGAAGGAGCGGCAGTAGTCCTCTTCTTCGTCGCCATGGAATTGCAGCAACTGGATCGGCACGGCTTCCATGACGCGCCGCACCGTGAGCTTCGGCTCGTTCACGAACAGGCCGACTAGCGTAACGAAGGGGGGCACGATGCGAGCGATCTCCCAAGCCTGCTCTACGCTCACATGGCGCGTGCTGGATGCATAGAAGACCAGGCCGAGGGCGTCGGCGCCGAGTTCTACCGCGGCGCGGGCGTCCTCTGCGCGGGTGATGCCGCAGATCTTGATGCGGGTTCTATGCAAGCTGTAGATCGAGCGGATAGAAAGGCGCGATGATACGGCCATTCGTGGGCAACTGCCAGCGCGCTTCATACTCCACGCCCGACAGATACAGGCCTGAAGGAGAAAAGGTCGGTGCAGCCAGGCGGCGGTCTCGGCCCGAGACCAGTTCGGATATCCAGTCTGGGGGGTGAGCACCCTTGCCGACGTAGACAAGTGCGCCCACCAGATTGCGCACCATATGATGCAAAAAGGCACTGGCGCAGAAGTCGAAAACGATGAGATCGCCCTGGCAAGTCACATCAGCCCGATGCAACGTCTTCACGGGCGACTTGGCTTGGCATTCGGCGGCACGAAACGCGGAAAAGTCCTTTTCCCCCACGAGCAGTGCCGCTCCTGCACGCATGGCCTCGGCGTCGAGCGGAAGGTGGAACCAGCCGACCTTCCCGTGCAGCAGCGCAGGACGCACAGCATGGTTGAACAGGACATAGCGATAGCTGCGCGATCGGGCGGAAAAGCGCGCATGAAAATCGCCTGGAACCACGCGTGACCAACGCACGGAGATACTGTCCGGCAGATGCGCGTTCGCACCGCGCACCCATGCATTCTCGGGCCTGCGCGCCGGAACATCGAAATGCACTACCTGCGCCGCCGCATGCACCCCGGCATCGGTGCGGCCCGCGCAAACAACGCGCACTGGAGCGCCAGCGATTTCCGCCAGTGCTCTCTCCAGAGCGTCCTGAACGGTATTGCCCCCGGGCTGCGTCTGCCATCCTGAAAATGGAAAGCCGTCGTATTCCAGTCCAAGCGCAATCCTCACGACACTGCCCCGATCAAGGCAAGGATGCCAATAGTCAGTCCCGCCAGGACGGCGTAGTCGGTTGGGGCGAACCGGGTTTTGTGCAAGCATATCTGCCCGAATGCAGGCTTGCTGCCAGGACTCTCCAGCCAATCCCGCCAGTGCCTGCCGGGAGGAGATTTCTCGACGTATTGCATCACAAGCATCAGCCGCACGGACAAACGTCCGCGATCCAACCCCAGCCAAGCCAGCGGCAGTATCACCCCGTGCAAACCGGCCACCAGCCCTTCCACCCCTGTCAGTTGAAGCAGCACCGACAGCGTCGCCAGCACGAAAAGAAGCCGCATCAGATGTTCCAATCCGAGCCACAAGCCTTCTGCGGTCGGCCCATAGCCGCCCAAGGCCGGTAGTATGTAAACACCCGGAGTGGCCAGCGCGAAGAGCAGCACGAGCGAAGCGATCAGCCAGCGGGTACGCTTGAGCAGTAATCCCAAGCGTCCTGACGCAAACGAAACGCCAGCGATCAATGCGGCCGCGCAAGCCATAGACAATCCTAGAAGTGGCAGCCACTGCACAAGCGCAACTGCCACGCCCCAGGTAATTAGGCGAACTGTCGGGTGCAACATCGGACGGTGTAATACGACAGGGGCCTTGCGCCCCCGTCAGGTGTTTCAGCTCAGCTTGGCGAGCATGCTTTGCGCTTTGGCCTGCTGTTCGGCATTGCCTTCCTTTGCCACTTCAGTCAGCAACTCGCGCGCGCCTTCCTTGTCGCCCATTTCTTCGTAGGCCTTAGCCAGTTCCAACTTCGTTGCCACCTCATCTCCGACGGGCGGCTCGGCAGCAGCAACCTGTTCTCCAAGATCCAAGTTGATGGCTCCGAGATCTATATCGGGTTCCACCTGAGTTTCGCTTTTTGCAGCAGGCGGTGCGCCAATGTTGAAGTCGAAATCGAGGGCGCTGCCACCGGCAATCGTCTTCTCTAGATCGATCACCTCGCCAGTTGCGGGTGCATCGGCTGCAGACGGTGCGCCCAGATCGAGGTCGAAGTGCAGGCCCTCGTCTGGCGACGCAGCAGCAGAAGGCTCGTCGAGGCTGATGTCGAGGGACAGGTCGGCAGCAGGGGGCTGATCCGCCTTACCCGCGCCCATGATCATGGTCGCTTCGGGGTTAAACGCAGCCGGTTTGCTTTCAGCCGCGGGTTTCGAATCCAGACCAAGATCGAAGTCCAGCCCGGCCGAAGCACCCGCTGGCGCGGCTATTGGCTCGTTCGGTTCGGAAGGGCGTGACGGCGCGGCTGGCGCAGCAGGAGAACCCAGGTCGAGGTCGAAATCCAGTCCTGCATCCGTAGCTGAAGTGGATTGCACAACGGCGGCGGCCTCGGCGGGTTTATCCAGTATGACCGTTGCGGCGCCCTTCTCCACTGCCTCAGAGATCTGGCTTAGCTCGCCAGGCATGGTCCAGGTATCGCGCAACTTTTTCTCGCCCGCCGGAACAATGACTGTCGTATCCGTGTGTATGGCCTGCTTCTCACTGGTTGCGCCGCCATAGAGCGGATTGGCCGGATCGAGTTTCAAACCCATCGCCGCGGCTTTCTCCCAGTCTCCACCGACCCCTCCCGTCTGGGCGTAGAGATCGCTTGCCAGGGTCTCGAATTGCTTGTTGTTCTTTCGCCCAGCGTAGATCTCCAGCAGTTTCACGTGAATTGCGGTGCGCGTCGGGTCGGATTTCAGCGCGTCGAGGAGGATCTCCTCTGCTTGTGCGTCACGGCCATAAGCCATATACACGTCGGCTTCGGCCACCGGATCGACGCCCTCATCGGCATCGATGGCGCCTATGGAGGCCTGGCTGAAATCGGTTGCCATCGAACTGCCCGTGGTGTCAACGCTCTGGCCACCCGTGGCACCAAAAACGGAATTCGCTGTCAGGTTGGCGGTGGTCGTCGGCGGGGCTTCCCCCTCCTCTGACTGCTGCTTTCGGCGCTGGCGATAAGCTATGAAGCCAAGCAGGCCAAGTACCAGCACGCCGCCACCAAGAATGGCTGGATTGCCCATCAACTCATCGAGAAAATCAGGCTCGGCCAGCGGGGGCGGAGGCGGGGCTATCTTCGGCGCTGCCGCCGGCTTGGCCACAACCTGTTTTGTCTCTTCGACGGGCTTGGCCGCTACAGGCTCGGCCGGTTTGATGGGCTCCGCCGGCTTTTCTTCGACTGGTTTTGCCGCAACTGCCGGCGCAGGAGCCACTGCTGGCTGGGTTTCGGGCGGTTTGACAGGCGCCACCGGGGCAGGGGTAATCTCGGTTGCAGGTGCTGCTGACTTTTGCGCGGCCTGCTTCTGCAATTCGGCCAGACTCTTGTTTTGCAATTCGACAAGCTGCTGCAATTCCTTGACGTTCTTTTCCAAGTCGGTCTGGCGCGATTGAGCTTCCTTGAGCGCCTTTTCCTTGGCAACCAGATCTTCCTCCAACGCGGCGATCTTGCCCTGCGCCGCACGCGTGTCTTTGGCGGCATCCGCCTTAGAAACCTTCAACTGATCCTTTGTCTCGACAGGCGCCGGAGCCTTGTCCTCGACTTTCGCTGCAATTTTGCCGGTTACAGCCTGCTTGGTCGCTTCCTCCTTCGGCGCCTCCGCACCGGCGGCAGCCGCCGCTAGCTTCTGGCGATAGGCATTGAAGTCCGCGGTATGCACCGAGATGATTTTCCGTGCCTCGCGTACATCCACGGCTGCTGCCGCTTCAGGACCAGGAATGTCGAGAATCTTGCCCGCCTTCAGGCGATGCATGTTGTCATTGATGAAGGCATCCTTGTTGCTGCGGAAAATCGCGACCAGCATCTGATCCAGGCTGATGCCAGAATGCAGCGCCTCTGCGGCAATCTTGCGCAGGTATTCGCCCTTCTTGACTTCACGGCCCTGCGAATCGCCTTCAGGCTTGGTGCCTTCGGACTTCTTCGCCATGGGCTTGTCATCCGCGGAGGCAGCTGCACGCGCTTCAGGCTGTTTGGGGGACGCCACGGGGGAAGGCCGTGCTGTTGCACCGGAATCGAGCTTATCAATTGGCGCAACAACAGGCTTGCGTGCCAAGACTTCAGGAGCAGGGTCCAGAAGGAAAGTGTATTCGCGCACGAGGCGCCCGGCAGTCCAGTGCAGCTCAACGAGCAAATCGAGGAAGGGCTCGTTGACCGGCCGAATCGTCGTCATCCGGATCACCGGCTGACCCCGCTTACTCTTGTCGATTACCAGATTAATGCCGGACATGGCAGGAACAAACTCGATGCCAGCCTGCTTGAAGGCGTCATGCGAAGCAAGCCGCGCGGACAATGACGAGAGTTCCTCGCGGGAGGCAGTCAGTTCGATCTCGGCGCGCAGGGGTTGTCCCAGAGCAGAAAGCACCGTGATCTTGCCCAGCCCAGCCGAGTTCGCGCCAAATGGCAGGACAGCCAACGCTGTCGCCAGTACCGATGCCTTGAATGAGAGTCTCAGGATTTTTTTATGCACCGCGTCCCCCTCGCGGAGAGTTTCCGAACAAGTAACATAACATCATGATGTTAGCTATGCAAGCTAAACTTCATTATTACATTTTGGCCAAAATTAGCGGGAAATCAACCGTTTTTTGCTTGCGCACGAACCCATGCCTGATCCATCAGCGTACTAATTTTTGTTCTTAGTATTCAATTCTGGAAGGCCGGGGAGCGAGTCCGTCCTTGATGTAGCTTAGGCTTCAAGCAATATCCGCAACATGCGGCGCAACGGTTCGGCCGCACCCCACAGCAACTGATCGCCGCAGGTAAAGGCGCCCAGATAGTGCGATCCCATGTTGAGCTTGCGCAGACGCCCAACAGGTACTGTAAGCGTGCCGGTCACGGCGCTCGGCGTCAACTCCCGCATGCTGCTATCCCGACGATTCGGCACCACTTTCACCCATGCACTCGACTCAGCGATCATGCTCTCGATTTCATCGAGCGGCACATCCTGCCTGAGCTTGAGGGTCAGGGCCTGGCTATGGCAGCGCATGGCGCCGATGCGCACGCAGATGCCATCAATAGGCACCGGATTCGGCTCGCGGCCCAGTATTTTGTTGGTCTCGGCCTGACCCTTCCATTCCTCGCGACTCTGACCGTTCTCCAGTTCCTTGTCGATCCATGGAATCAGGCTGCCTGCCAGCGGAACACCGAAATTCTCTGTCGGAAATGACTCCTCCCGTAGAATGCCGGCCACCTCACGATCGATGTCGAGAATCGCCGAGGCTGGGTCGTCGAGCAGCCCTTTTGCCACGCGATGCACCTCGCCCATCTGGGTGAGCAGCTCGCGCATGTTTTGCGCACCGGCGCCGGAGGCTGCCTGGTAGGTCATGGCGCTCATCCACTCTACGAGGTCGCGCTGATAAAGCGCGCCGACTGCCATCAGCATCAGGCTAACGGTGCAATTGCCCCCAATCCAGTTGCGGCCACCGTGAACGATAGCGTCCTTGATGACATTGAGATTGACCGGGTCGAGGATGATGACTGCGTCGTCCTGCATGCGCAATGTCGACGCCGCATCGATCCAGTGGCCATTCCAGCCTGCAGCGCGGATTTTCGGGAAAACCTCGGTAGTGTAATCGCCTCCCTGGCAGGAGATGATGATGTCCATCGCCTTTAGGGAATCGACGCTGCGTGCGTCCTGCAAAACCGGCGCATCGCGGCCGATAGCCGGGCCTTTCCCGCCCACCTGCGAAGTCGTAAAGAACACCGGATCGATCAGGTCGAAATCCTTCTCCTCAACCATTCGTTCCATCAGCACGGAGCCGACCATGCCGCGCCAGCCCACCAGACCCACTCTTTTCATTTCAGATTCCCAGTTACCGGTTGATCCTTACAAGGCTGCGATCACTGCGTCGCCCATTTCCCTGGTGCCGACCCGCTTCATGCCCGTCTCGAAGATATCGCCGGTACGCAGCCCCTCCTGCAGAACTTTCTTCACTGCAGCCTCGACACGGCTTGCGGCCGCCTCCTGAGCAAAGGTATAACGCAGCATCATCGCCACCGACAGAATGGTCGCCAGTGGATTGGCCAGTCCTTTGCCCGCGATATCCGGTGCCGATCCATGGATCGGCTCGTACAGCCCCTTGCCCTTCTCGTCGAGCGAAGCCGAGGGCAGCATGCCGATGGACCCGGTCAGCATCGAGGCTTCATCGGACAGGATGTCGCCAAACATGTTGCCCGTCACCATGACATCAAACTGCTTCGGGTTGCGCACCAGTTGCATGGCGGCATTATCGACCAGCATGTGCGACAACTCGACATCGGGGTAGTTCTTTGCCTCGTCTGTCACCACGTCGCGCCATAGCTGAGTACATTCCAGCACATTCATCTTGTCCACCGAGCAGAGCTTGCGGCCGCGCTTCCTTGCCGCCTCGAAGGAAACGCGCGCGATGCGGCGGATCTCGCTCTCCGAATAGATCATGGTGTTGATGCCGACCTTTTCCCCGCCGCGCGTTTCGATACCGCGCGGCTCGCCAAAATAAATGTCGCCAGTCAGTTCGCGCACGATGAGGATGTCCAGGCCGGCCACCACCTCGGGCTTGAGTGAGGAGGCGTTGGCCAGTTCGGGATAGAGCACCGCCGGGCGCAGGTTGGCGAAAAGGCCAAGATCCTTGCGGATGCCCAGCAGACCGCGTTCCGGGCGCTTATCCCGCGGCAGCGTATCGTATTGCGGCCCGCCGACGGCGCCGAGCAGAACGGCATCGGCCTCGCGCGCAAGCTTGCGGGTAGCCTCGGGGTAGGGGTCGCCCGCCGCATCCACGGCACAGCCGCCCAGCAGCGCCGTCTCCATCTCCAAACGGATGCCGTCTTGGCGCAGTGCCTCAAGCACACGGACACCCTGGGCAACAATTTCGGGGCCGATGCCATCTCCCGGCAAGACACAAACCTTCATTCGATTCCTTTCAATTGCGAGAACTGTCCTCTTTCTGGCATCTGCGGATGCAAAAGAGCAGTTTCTTACTTGGCGACTTTTTCAACGGCCTTGCCGCCAGCCTGGATGTCCTTGCCGACGCCCTGCACCGTATTGCAGGCAGTGAGCGCAAGCACTGCGATAAAGGACAACATCAGTTTCATAAGCTTCATGATTTCATCCTTTTCAAAACATTCTTCAGTCTTTCCCCGGAAATGCCGTAAATGGCATTGAGACACGGCACAGTGCGATGCCACGTGTAGCACAACTTACACGTAGCCCGTTTCTATGGAAAGCGTTTGAATTATATCGAAATCCGGCCTGCTATGCCGCACCGCAGCAGGCTTTGTCCTGAGAGGATTAATGAATACAGCAACCTTGGCAATCGGCCTGGTCCTTCTGATAGCCGCCTTTGCAGCGGCTCATGTCCATGTCGGTCAGCGCAAACAGCGTCAAGCCGTAGCGGACTCCCTGCGTATTGAAAAGGCCGTCAAGGACTACTTCACCCGTAGCCATGCCGAGGTCAGCAGCCAATGCCTTCACGTTCATGGCCGCTTCATGGTCCTGGTCGAATCCGAGCCGCTGAAGCGTTTCCGTTACTCGAACATCGTCGAGGCTTCGCTCGTCGGCCATGTAGAAAAAACACAGGGTTTGCAGGTCGATCGCGTCTTCTGGCGCTTTCCACTGCCCGTCGGCACCTCATCCCCCCTGAATACGGCGGACATCAAGCCTGCTGCGCGCGGAGACGAATACATCGCCGAAGGAATCCGCGAGGCAAAAACTAATCCCGACTACCACGTTGCCGAGGATTCCTGGGATCAGTTCGAGATGGCGCAGAAATCCGAAGCCGTCACACCGTTCTCTTCGCCTGCCGAGGAGGCAAAGCGCGACCAAGGCAATTAGTCTCTGGGAAGGCAAGCGCTCGATCTTCAGGACACGTCATTCCGGACAGATGGGCGCCAGCCGCGCCAGAGGATGATCATGCCGGCCAGCGCGAAGGCCGAACTCAGGGAGTAAGTCAGTTCCGCCCCCAAGACATCCCATGTCCAGCCGCTGACAAGTCCACCCAGCATGCCGCCGGCACCGAAGGAAATGCTGCCGTAGAGCGCTTGGCCGCGTGCCTGATGGCGGCCTGAAAACCAGCGATTGACTGCCGCCACCGAGGCAGCATGATAAGCGCCAAAAGTCGCTGCATGCAGCACCTGCGCGACAAGCACGATCCATAGCCATTCCACGCCCCACCCAATCATGAGAAACCGCGCCACGGCACAAGCAAAGCTGAAAAGCAGGATCGTGCGCAGGCGGAAAATATGGAGCAGGCGCGGCAGGTAAAGGAAAACGATTATCTCGGCCACCACCCCAAGCGTCCAGAGAAAACCGACCATTGTCGTGCCATAGCCATGGCTGACGAGATAGATTGAATAGAAAACGTACAGAGCACCATGCGCGGCCGACATGAAAAAGCAGGCGGCGAAAAGGGATTTTACTTCCCGCCTGTGCAGGATGTCCCCGATAGGCAGGCGGTCGGACTCGTGGCGTTCTTCGCGTTTTTCAGGCAGCGCCAGCGCGCAAGCCAGGATGCCGCCAAGAATCCCCAGTGACACCCACAGCATGGCAGAAAGCGGCAAGCGGTCGAGCAGCCAGCCGAGTCCCAGCACTGCAACGATAAAGCCGACCGATCCCCAGAGACGGATCGAGCCGTAACCGCTGGCCCTCTGTCCGAGGTGCGAAAAGGTCAGCGCTTCGACCAGCGGCAGAGAGGCGCTCCAGAAGAAGGCCAGCAACGCCATGCCAAAGAAAAACCCTGTGAAGCTCTGCGTCAGGAAAAAACAGGAGAAGCCGGCAACGCTCATCAGTGCCGCGCCCCGCACGATCGGCGTTTTGGCCCCCAGCCGGTCGGCCAGCCAGCCCCACAGGTTCGGCGCCAACAGACGCATGACCTGCATCAGCGACATCAGCACGCCGATGTCCCAGGCGGAGAACTGCAGCGACTGCAGGTAAAGCGTGAAGTAGGGGGAAAAGGCGCCGATGAAGGCGAAATAGAAGAAGTAGTACGCCGACAGGCGCCAGTAGGGAACCATCAGAAGAATATGGGGCAGAACCGTGCCCCAGAACGCGTCAGCCTTTGTGGGCGAGCAACATCGCGTGCAGTTCGTCCTTGAGTTTCAGGCGCTGCTTCTTCATTTCCTCGAGGACAGTATCTGTCACAGGTTCCTCGTTTTCCTCGATGCGCCGGATGTCTTTGTTGACGCGGTGGTATTCATCGAAAAGCCTGGCGAAATGATGATTGCCGGTCTTCAATTCATGAATGGCATCCTTGTGCTCGGGGAATTCGTGATGCAGATCGTGTTGTTGCAGTTCCATGACGCTTTCCTTGATTGAAATTAGATCAACGGCCGCGGCGCTCAGGCCTCGTCCGGTTCGGGATCCTCTACGGTGACACCCTGCGAACCTTCCGTTCTCGGTGTGCTGGCCGCAATCCTGGGTGTGTCGCAAGTCACGTCGCCACACTGGGCGCGATGACGCAGGGCATGATCCATCAGGACCAGCGCCAGCATCGCCTCGGCCACCGGCGTGGCGCGGATGGCCACGCAGGGATCGTGGCGGCCGTGGGTTTCCACCGTGACCGGCCGCCCCTGCTTGTCGATGGAGCGGCGCGGCAGGCGGATGCTGGAGGTCGGCTTGACGGCGACATGCACCACGACGTCCTGGCCGCTGGAGATCCCACCCAGCGTGCCGCCGGCGTTGTTGGAAAGGAAGCCTTCCGGCGTCATCTCGTCGGAATGTTCCGTTCCCTTCTGCGAGACGCTGTCGAAGCCGGCGCCGATCTCGACGCCCTTTACAGCGTTGATGCCCATCATGGCGTAGGCGATGTCGGCATCCAGGCGGTCATACACCGGTTCTCCCCAACCCACCGGCACGCCCTCGGCGACCACGGTGACCTTGCCGCCAACCGAGTCGCCGGATTTGCGCAAGGCGTCCATGTAGGCTTCAAGCCGCGGGACGCTGTCGGGATCGGCCGCAAAAAAGGAGTTGCCGTATACCCCTTCCCAAGACTTGAACGGGATTGCCATGTCTCCGAGTTGCGACAGGCAGCCTCGTACGACTACGCCGTAGCGCTCGCGCAGCCATTTCCGTGCGATGGCACCTGCGCCCACGCGCACTGCGGTTTCCCGCGCGGAAGAACGCCCACCACCGCGATAGTCACGGATGCCGTACTTCTGCCAGTAAGTGTAATCCGCGTGTCCCGGGCGGAAGGTTTCAGCGATATTGCCGTAGTCCTTGCTGCGCTGGTCCTCGTTGCGGATGAGCAGCGCGATCGGCGTGCCCGTGGTGCGGCCGTCGAAAACGCCGGAGAGGATCTCGACGGTATCGGATTCGCGCCTCTGTGTGACGTGACGCGACGTGCCCGGCTTGCGCCGGTCCAAGTCGACCTGGATATCCGCCTCGCACAGCGTCAGCCCGGGCGGGCAGCCATCGATGACGCAGCCGATGGCCGGGCCGTGGGACTCGCCGAAGGAGGTGACGCAGAACAGCTTGCCGAGGGTATTGCCGGACATGGGAAGACTGGAGTGGATACTGCTGCGAGTTTATCATAGGGACATCTCCCGCTTCCCCCGCATCCATGAGCAAAAGTCAGTCCCGCCAGCACGGCGGCAAAACCTCAAAGAAGCCCGCTCCCAGCGCGCCAGTGCCTCCGGTCCAGCCCAACGCACGCTGGCAACGCACCCAGCGCTATGTCTGGGACAGGGGCGGCAGCAAGGGCGGACGCAAATGACAAGGGCCGCATTGCGGCCCTTGTGTTATGGGATTGGCCAAATCAGGTCTTGGCCACGGTCTCGTCGCGCAGGGCGCGACGGAGAATCTTGCCGACATTGGTCTTCGGCAACTCGTCGCGAAACTCGACCAGCCTGGGCACCTTGTAGCCGGTCAGGTTCTCCTTGCAGTGGGCGACGAGCGCCTCGGCAGTGAGCGCCGGATCCTTCTTCACGACGAAGATTTTCACCGCCTCGCCGGATTTCTCGTCCGGCACGCCGACCGCCGCCACTTCCAGCACGCCTGGGTGCATGGCGACAACCGCCTCGATCTCGTTCGGATAGACATTGAAGCCGGAGACCAGGATCATGTCCTTCTTGCGATCGACGATGCGCACGAAACCCTTGTCGTCCATCACGCCGACGTCCCCGGTGCGCAGGAATCCGTCCGGCATGATGACCTTGGCGGTTTCTTCCGGCCGATTGTAGTAACCGCGCATCACCTGCGGACCACGCACGCAGATTTCGCCTGCCTCGCCGATGGGCAGGTCGGCCCCGGCGTCGTCGCGGATGACGACTTCCGTGGAGGGCACCGGCAGGCCGATGGCGCCGTTGTACTCCTTCAGGTCGAGCGGGTTGATGGTTGCCGCAGGGGAGGTTTCCGTCAGGCCGTAGGCCTCGATCAGCGGGATGCCGGTGACTTGCTTCCACTTGTCCGCCACCGCCTTCTGTACCGCCATGCCGCCGCCCAAGGTAATGCTCAGCTTGGAGAAATCCAGCTTGGCGAAGTCCGCATCGTTGAGCAAGGCGTTGAACAAGGTGTTCACGCCGGTGATCGCCTCGAAGGGATGCTTGGACAGTTCCTTGACGAAACCGGGAATGTCGCGCGGGTTGGTGATGAGCAGGTTGCTCCAGCCGATCTTGAAGAAGGTCAGGCAGTTCGCCGTCAGGGCGAAGATGTGGTACAGCGGCAGCGCCGTGACGATGGTGCCCTGCTCGGGCAGGAAAGGCTTCAGCCAGGCATGCGCCTGCTGCAGGTTGGCGATGATGTTGCGGTGGGTCAGCATGGCGCCCTTGGAAACGCCCGTCGTGCCGCCGGTGTACTGCAGGAAGGCAATGTCCTCGTGGCCGACATCGACCTCCTTGTAATCGAGGCGCGCGCCGCGCGCCAGGATGTCGTTGAAGCGCACGGACTGCGGCAGGCTCCAGGCCGGCACCATCTTCTTCACGTGCTTGACGACGAAGTTGACGATGGCGCCCTTGGGGAAGCCGAGCATGTCGCCCAGGCTGGTGACGATGACATGCTTCACCGGTGTCTTGGCGATGCATTCCTGCAGGACGCTGGCGAAGTTCTCGACAACGACGATCACCTCCGCGCCCGAATCCTTCAACTGATGCTCCAGTTCGCGCGCCGTGTAGAGGGGATTGCAGTTCACCACCGTAAAGCCGCCGCGCAGGATGCCGTAGATGCATATCGGATCCTGCAGCAGGTTGGGCATCATCACGGCAACGCGCGCGCCCTTCGGCAGGCCAAGCGACTGCAGGTAGGCGGCAAAGTCCCGCGTATGGCCATCCAACTCACCATACGTGAGTGACTTGCCCATGTTGGTGTAGGCGATGCGGTCGCGGAATTTGCTCACGCTCCGGTCGAACAACTGGCCGATCGACTTGAATTCGTTGACGTCGATCTCCGCGGGCACGCCGGCGGGGTAACTCTTGACCCAGGTTTTTTCCATCTCCCCTCCTGATGATTGGTTTGAGGTACGAAATATGGCAACGAAAAGCAACTACCCTGCGCACTCTCGTTGCGCAGGAAAAAACACGGAAAGGGTCAGGTGCCGCCTGACTCCGCGGGCCAATTGCGGATGTAGGCCTTGAGCATGCGGTTCTCGAAGCCCTGCTCCTCGAGCACCGCACGGGCGACGTCGTGAAAGGAGATCACGCCCATCAGCGTGCCGCCGTCCATCACCGGCAGGTAGCGCATGTGATGCTCGACCATGAATCGGCGCAGTTCGTCGACTTCCATGTCCGGGCCGGCTGACATCGGATCGCGCACCATGACGCCGGACAAGGGCACGGCGCTCCAGGTTGCGCCACCGGCGTGCGCGGCCTTCAGCACTTCACGGAAAGTCAGCATGCCGACCATGCGTCCGGCATCGAAGACGACCAGCGAGCCCACATCCTGCTCCGTCATGATCGCCACCGCATCGGCCAGCGTCTTGTTCGGCCCGATCGTGAACAGGACCTGGCCCTTTACCGCAAGAATTTCCCTGACTTGCATGCCGCCCTCTTTATTGTGGCTATAGACTGTACTGATCTTAGTCGATTGCAAGGACCGGCGAAAGGGCATTCACGCTAAATTTCGAGGCTCTCCCCTACGCCGAAGATCAGACGGCAGCGCACGGGTTTGCCGGGAAGGATGGCCATGACCGCAGCACGGTAACGCTCCACCTGGGTCCGGTAGCTTTCCAGCAGTTCCTCGGACGGTCCGCCGCTCTTGTAGTCCAGAACCCAGTATTCCTCAGGCATCTCGACCAGCCGATCTATCCGCCCCACGCTGCCGTCGGGCAATGCGAATTCGACCTCGTTCAGCGCCCGCACATGCCTGCTGGGGTCAAAAAAAGCCTGCAATTTCGGTTCCTCGAGGATGGTTCTGGCCGCAGCATGGAATACCGGCCAATCGGACGTGGGCATACCCGGCGGAGCCCGGTCGGGATCACCCCCCCCGCTGAGCCACTCAAGCGCGGCATGAAGCAGGCTGCCGTAGGCCATACCGGGGCTTGAAGGCTCCCGCCGACGCCCTTCCGCGGCAATAGGCGCCTGCCGAGTCTGCACTGCCGGCAGCGTCAAGGCCTCATGCTGGGCTTCGACACATATCGGCACATCCCCATGGACTCGTCCGCCATGGCCCAATGCGGCAAGCGCCTTTTCAATCCGTTCCCAGTAACTGGACTTAGTCCTGCTGCGCCCGGCGGCAATGCCGCTTGCGAAGAAGAACTGCCTTGCGCGCGTGATCGCCACATAGAGCAGGTTAAGCTCTTCCCGCGCTGCCAGATCTGCCTCGGCCTCGATCAACGCTGCACGGCGCACGCCGCATTCCTCTTTGCGCCCGAGCAGGGACAGGTGCCTGGGCCGCGCCGATTCCGGCGGCCAGTCGATCAGTAGCGACCAGGCATCGGTTGCCTGGTGCGTATTGTGGGCGTCGATCAGCCAGACGATGGGCGCCTCCAGGCCCTTTGCGCCGTGGATGGTCAGGATGCGCACGCGGTCGCTGGCCTCGCTTGCCAGTATTGCGCCCTCATCGGGCGCCTCATCTCCCCCTTCCTCGCCCAGCCGAGCGAGTTCGTCGAGGAAGCGCGGCAAGCTCGGATAACGTCCGGCATCAAGGCGCAAGGCCAGTGCGATGTAGGCTTCAAGGTTGGCGAGCACGCCCGGCCAAAGCGCGGCCGGCGCCGCGGCGCGATAGCACGCAACGAGATCGCCTTCATGGTAGATGCGGTCGAGCAGGTCGTGGACAGGCAGCCGCGCCGCTGCCTCGCGCCAGCCGGCCAGCAGATGCGCGGCGCGAAGCAGGGCTGGGGAGGCCGTACCCTCCTGCGCGCTAGCCTGAAGCCTTAGCCACCAGTGAGGCTCGCCGCGCGCAGCCAGGTGCAGCAGGTCCTCATCGCTCGCCCCAAGGGTTGGCGAACGCAATGCATGTGCCAGTGCAAGATCGTCCGCAGTGGCCACCAGACAGCGCAGCAGCGCGGTCAGATCAGCCGCCTCCAGCGTTCGCAGCAGTCCTCCGCAGCCGACACTAAGATAGGGAATACCCGTTGCGCGCAAGGCCCGCTCGAACTCGGGCAGGATGCTGCGTCGCCGCGTCAGCACCATGATGTCGCCGAAGCGCGCCACGCGCTCACGCCCGCTGTCCTTGTCAATGACAGCCCAACGGCCGACGATCTCCCGGATGCGTGCGGCCAGCAATGACGCTTCCTCTCGCCGCCGCCCATCCTCCAACGCCGATTGCGGCGTGACAAGGGGGTCACGCAGGAGCGGCGCCTCGTCTGCAGCTTCTTCCCGAGCGCATAAAGGCAGCAACTCGACGCGGCCCGGCAGATCCGCATTGGCACTTTGATGCGGGCGAAAATGAGGGAACTGCGGATCGTCCGCAAACACCCGGTTCACCACTTCGATGAGAGGCGGCGCATTGCGCCGCGTCGTATCGTTCGCCAGAATCTGCGCGCCATATTCAGACCTGAGGTATTCGGCTGCAGAATCGAATACGCGCGGATCGGCACGGCGGAAGCGGTAGATCGACTGCTTCGGATCCCCCACCACGAAGACTTGCGGCCTGACCATGTCCGGGGCCCCGTATGCGGCCAGCCAGGCCAGCAGGATCTGCCATTGCAGGGGGTTGGTATCCTGAAATTCGTCGAGCAGGATGTGCCGATAGCGTGCATCCAGTCGCGCCTGGAGGAAGGCCGCGTGCGACTCGTCGGCCAGCATGCGCGAGACGTGCCACTCAAGGTCGGCGAAATCCATCAGGCGGCGCTCGCGCTTGTACTGCGCAAGCGCATCCAGCCAAGCCGCCCCCGCGGTAAAGGCATGCAGGTTAAGTTCGTAGGCCTCTTCCTCGCGCCGGGCCGCTTGTACCGCCAGAACCCGCTCGCCGAGCCGCGCATGCAGGTCGAGCAGGCGCGCCGCCAGGGTTGCGCCGAAACGCTGCTCCGCCTTCCTGCTCGCTTCGCGCTTGCGCAGGCTTCCTTTTTCGGTCAGCAAAGCTGCAGCGATCGCCGCGAATCGCACCACATTGTCGGACGCTGCGAAACCCGCCTCCAGCCGGGCGGCTGCCTCCAGATCGCGATCAAGGTCACTGCGCCGCAAAATGCCGGCGTATTCGTGAAGCTTGCGCATGAACAGTTCGTCGGCGAACAGGCTGTCGATGGCAGCGGGTGCCTCGCAGACGCCGAGCTGATCGCGCAGGAGAGACAAGGCTTGCTGCAGTGCGGCGTCACCCTCCCCGGCAAGGGCGTGCCATTCGGCGCGGCGCTCGGACAAATGGAACAGCATGGTGCGAGTCGCCTCCAGACCGAGATGCTGCAACAGCCAAAGCAAAGACGCCGCGGCGGCATCATTGCGACGACCGCACGCAGAGACGAAGGTCTGCCACACTTCGTCCTTCAGGCGCGTACCGGATTCATGCAGAACGAAACCGGCCACGTCGCTGGATAGCGGCGCGCCCTGGACCAGCCGGGCGAACCAGCCATGGAAGGTGCTGACGGTGAGCGGCGGCTGCGCGCACAGTACAAGCTCATACAAGCCGCGCGCCCGCGCGACGGCTTCGTCGATGTTCTCGCTCGGCACCGCACGCTGAAGCAGGAAATCGCGCACCGCCGCGTCGCTGCCCACGGCCAGCTGGCGCAGCCAGTCCGAGAGCCGCTCCTCGATCTCGCGCGCCGCCTTGCGCGTATAGGTGATGGCAAGAATCTCCCCGGGCGCGGCGCCGCCGAGAAGCAGCCGCAGGATGCGCGACACCAGCAGCCACGTCTTGCCGCTTCCGGCGCAGGCCTCGACCACCACTGAGCGCTGCGGGTCGAGGGCATGGCGCGTGAGGTCCATGCCACTCACGGCAACACCGCCTCGGCCTGATAGTCGCGGCGGCACACACCGCGCACCTCGCACCAGTCACAGACCGCATCGATACCATGCGCGGGCAATCCGGCGCCCTGCCGCAGCGCATGGACGATCGCCACAAGCCGTTCGCCCTGCACGCGAGCCATTTCCTGCACGTCTTGCAGCGCCAACTCATCGGGCTTTTCGCCATCAAGGGCAACATAGGCCGCCTCGCTGACCCGCTCCCCCTGTAGCAGGGCATAGCATGCCAACTGGACGTCTTCAGTGGGCTCCGCGAGGCGGCGCCTCAGACCCTGCGCATCCTGCGTCTTGTAATCGAGCACCGCCTCGCTGGCGTCGGCTCTGCGATCCAGACGATCCAGGCGGCCATGCAGCACCAATGCGTCGCCGTCTGCCAGAACCAGGGTGCGCTCGCGTGGCTGCTCGCTGCCTGCATAACGCCAGCCGCCCGCCTCGCGCGCCTTCTGCCAGGCAATATAGCCGGGCACGCGCTTGAGCCAACGCGACAGCCATGCATGCTCGGCAAAGTTCTCCTCTATTGCAGGAGCGAAAACCTCTCGGCTGATAGTCTCAAGGGCATCGACCAGCTTCTCATCCGACTCACCCGACAATTGCGTGCGGCCGGCATGGAAGCGCTGCAGGATACGGTGCACATATTCGCCGTAGTCGCGCTTTTCCAGCGCCTCGCGCACCTCTTCCGTCTCGCCCAGCCCCAACATGCGGCGCACAAAGAACTGGTAAGGGCAGGCCAACAGGCTGGCATATGCGCTTACGGGCAGGCGCAGCGGCACGCATTGCGGCGCGGCGGGACGGGGCATGGCCGTTCCTTCACCGCTGCCCGGTCCCGCTGCCGGCCCCGGTGCGGGGCCCGCACTGGACACCAGGTCGTCGCCCCAGGCATGGTCGTGAAACACGGCAAGCATGCCGAGTTCCGGGCATATCAGATTGGCTTCATCGCCGTGCGCGATCTGCCAGGTGACCGTCACTTCCCCGCAGGACGCGATGAGCCCGGCAAGATCGTTCCGCAGCCGCGCCACCGCCTCGGTTGGCAGGGACAGACCCAGATCGCTGCGCACCGCCAGGTTGCCGAATAGCGCGCGCGGCATCGCGGGCGCCAGGTTATCGCGATCGGCACCGATGAGGACTGCTGCATCGAAGCGGCGCAGCCGTGTTGCGGCGAGGTGCGTCATGACGAGCGGGCTCTCGATGCCGCGATCGACAAAAGTCGCGCATTCCAGCTCACGATTCAGCCATTCGCGCCACTCGGCAAAAGTCAGCCGTGCGGGGACGGCGGATAGCTCCTCAAGGCGGGTGCGCAGCAGTTCAAGCAGGGGTGCGCCGGCTTCGTCGCGTTCCAGTCCGGGCATGGCCCCTAGCTCGTGGAGCGCCTGTAGCAACCCCTCAAGCCAGTGAGCAGGCGTGGCGGTTCCCCGCGGCATCCGCTGGCGCGCCGCCACGGCGCGCCTGAGCATGTCGACTGCCTCACCGCCATCCGGCTCCCGCGCCAGCACAGCCTCGTATCGGCTCAAGCCGTAGGCAAGATTGTGTCGCGCCAGGCCAGCTTCAAGTTGGACCAGGCCGGCCGGCCTCAGTCCATCCGGCCAGTCACTGAAGAGGAAGGGGGATTTGACGAGATCGAGCAGGTCACGATGATAGGCGTCGGCGGTTACCACCTCCAGCCAGGCATCGACCAGGGCGGCGGCACGGGTGGTGGATAATTTCCAGCCCGTTTCATCCTGCACCAATACGCCATCGCGTTCGAGCAGTGCCCGCGCGCGGCGCGCGGCAACGCGGTCGGCCGCCACCAGAGCGATACGCTTGCGGCCAGCCCCCAGCCAGCGTCGCACCGCCGCGGCGACCGCCTCAGCCTCCTCTTCCAGGCTCGCGGCGGCAATCAGGCGCAGGCGGCC
>PHCS01000005.1 GCA_002840845.1 Betaproteobacteria bacterium HGW-Betaproteobacteria-14 | reverse complement strand
AAAAGTCGGCGCTGGTGAGACGGCGGGTTTGCGTGTTGTAGCGGCTGCAATGATAGCTGTCGATGAGTAGTCGGCCAGCGGGCAGCGCATGGCGCGCGCCGTGGGCGAAGGGCAATGCCGACTGCTTGAGACCGAGCGCCAGCAGCACCGCCTTGTGGGCAACGAGCCCCAGCGCCAGGATGACCCGCAACTCGGGCGCGGCCGCCAGTTCATTGGCCAGGTAACGGTTGCAGGTTCTGATCTCGCCCGTTTCCGGCTTGTTCTCCGGCGGCACGCATTTGACGGCGTTGGTGATGCGGCAACCGATGAGCCGCAGGCTGTCGTCGGCCGAGACGGACTCCGGCCGGCTGGCGAAGCCGTAGCGATGCAGGGTGGCATACAGCAGCACGCCGGCGTAGTCGCCCGTGAAGGGACGCCCCGTGCGGTTGGCGCCGTGGTAGCCGGGCGCGAGGCCGACGATGAGCAGCGTCGCCCTGGGGTCGCCGAAGGGCTCCACGGGACGAGCGTGATAGCCCGGTTTTGCGCGGCGGCAATCGTCCAGGAAATCCGCCAGGCGCGGACAGGCGCGGCATTCGAGCAGCGGCGTCTGCGGCGCCCGCATAGCTTACGCTGCCACCGCTTCGAGGATGTTGCGGGCTGCCTGATAGGCAGGCTGCGCATGCAAGGCGTCCATTTCCAGCGCCGGCGTCGTCGGCACCAGCGTCTGCAGGCGGCGCGCGGAAGCGGGATCGACATCGGGATGCCAATCACGCAACAACTGCCGCGCGGCGTCCGGCTTGTTGCACACCAGCACCATGTCGCAACCGGCACCGATGGCGGCATTGGCACGTTCGACGAAGCCGCCGGCGAAGCTGGCACCCTCCATCGACAGGTCGTCGCTGAAGATCACGCCGTCGAAGCCGAGCTCGCCGCGCAGCACGTAGCGCAGCCAGTAGGACGAGAAGCCGGCCGGGTTGGGATCGAGGTTCTCGTAGATGACATGCGCCGGCATGACGGCGGCCAGGTCCATCTTGCGGTGTTCGCGGTAGGGCGAAAAATCCGCATACAGCGCCGAGACCGGCCGCTCATCGACCGGAATGGCCAGGTGCGAGTCGGCGGCGACGAAGCCGTGGCCGGGGAAATGCTTGCCGACATTGGCCATGCCGGCGCGGCGCAGCCCGACATTCAGCGCACCGGCGAGCGCCGCCACAGCGGCGGGATCACGATGGAAGGCGCGGTTGCCGATGATTTCGCTGCTGCCGTAGTCGAGGTCGAGCACCGGCGTGAAGCTGAGGTCGATGCCGCAGGCGCGCAACTCGGCGGCCAGCACATAGCCCGCGGCCGAAGCCGTTTCCAGGGCGCGGGCGGGATCGCTGTCCCACAGCGCGCCGACCGCGCCCATCGGCGGCAGCACGGTAAATCCGTGGCGGAAGCGCTGCACCCGGCCGCCCTCGTGGTCGATGGCGATCAGCAGCGGCGGCTGCCGCAGTGCGTGAATCTCGAAAGTCAGCGCCTGCAGCACGGCGAGCGACTCGAAGTTTCGCTTGAAGAGGATGATGCCGCCGACGAGAGGATGCAACAGGATCTCGCGCTCCTCCGCGCTCAGGTGCGGCCCCTCGACGTCGAGCATGAGCGGGCCGAGGGAGAGAGAAGCCGTCATCGCCGATCTTCTGTTTCCACCACGACGAAAGCCATGGCAGTGCCGGTTTCGTCGCTCAGGCTGAGATGGGCCCGCAGCCGCCGTTCCTTCAGCCAATCTGCCAGCGGGGGCGCGTATTCGAAGCTCGGTCGGCCGATGCCGTCGCTGACCACGGCGATGTTGTGCAGCGTGGCGGGATCGCGCAGGCCGAGGCCGAGGGCCTTGCCGAGGGCCTCCTTGGCGGCAAAGCGCTTGGCGAGATGGGCGGCGGGCCTGGCCGCCTCGCGGTAGCGGCCCATCTCCGACGGCGCCAGCAGCTTCTCGGCCGTGCGCTCGCCGTGATCGGCAATCATCCGCTCGATGCGCGCGATGGCGACGATGTCGGTGCCGACGCCATGGATCACCGGCGCGCCTCCAGCATCAGCAGCTTCATGCGGCGCACGGCTTCCTGCCAGCCGCAGAAGACGGATTCGGCAACGATGGCGTGACCGATGTTCAGCTCGACGATCTCGCGAATGGCGGCCATCGGCTTGACGTTTCCGTAGTGCAGGCCGTGGCCGGCATTCACCTTGAAGCCCAGCTTGTGCGCATAGCGCGCCGCTGCGGCGACGCGTTCGAGTTCTTCACGTTGCGCCGGACCTTCGGCCTCGGCGTAACGGCCCGTGTGGATTTCGATCGCCGGTACGCCACAGGCCCTGGCGGCGTCGATCTGGGCCGTGTCGGCGTCGATGAAGAGGGACACCCGGATACCGGCTGCGGCCGCCGCCTGGCAGGCGGCCTTGACGCGCTCGAAGCCCCCTGCCACGTCGAGGCCTCCCTCGGTGGTCAGTTCCTGCCGCCGTTCCGGCACGAAGCAGACGTCCTGCGGCCGGATGCGCAGGGCGAAGGCCACCATCTCGTCGGTGACGGCAGCTTCGAGGTTCATGCGCGTACGCAGCTTGCCGCGCAGGATCTCGACATCGCGGTCCTGTATGTGGCGGCGGTCCTCGCGCAGGTGCAGGGTGATCAGGTCCGCCCCGCTCTCCTCGGCCAGCAAAGCGGCGCGGACGGGATCGGGGTAGAGCGTTCCGCGCGCCTGGCGCAGGGTCGCCACGTGGTCGATATTGACGCCGAGTTCGATCGATCCGCCGTCGGTTCTGTTGTTCACAGTTCCTGCAACTCCATGAATACGCGGCGCGAGCTCAGGCGCTGGCCGCCGAGGTAATGGTGGATCAGGGTACGCATCAGCTGCTTCGCCTGCACGAGCGTTTCGGCTTCGCTGAAATCATCCTGCGCCATCGCCAGCAAGGTTCTTCCAGTAAAGGTTTCCATTTCATGCTCACGTTCGCTCGCCAGGACCGGACCCCGCTCGACAATGTAAGCGTAGCGCTTTTGCGGGTCTACCGGCCGGCCGCCTTCCACCTCTCGATCCAGCGTCAGACCGTAGCCAAGTTCCCGCAGCAGCGTCAATTCGAAGCGCCGCAGCGAGGGCTGGCTGTCTTCGCCGGCTGCCAGGGCATGTACTGCCTCGGCATAGGCCAGGAACAAAGCCGGATGGGCATCGTCGCGCGGCATCAGCTTGAGCATCAGCTCGTTCATGTAGTAGCCCAGGATAAGCGCCTGCGCCTTCAGCGGCGGCTGGCCGCCAACCCATTCGACCTTGGCCAGGGTGCGCATTTCCCCGTGGCCGAACCAGCCAAGTTCGATGGGCTGGAAAGCCATCAGCAGACCGCGCATGGCGGAACGCGGCCGACGGGCCCCTCGCGCAACCAGCGCCACCCTGCCGTGATCCCGGCTGAAGGCCTCGACGATCAGGCTGGTTTCGCGAAAGGGATAGGTGTGCAGGACGAAGGCCACCTCGCCATCCACTCTGCCCTTCGCCGTGCTATTCATTCATAGCCGAGGCTCTTCAGCGCCCGCTCGTCGTCCGCCCAGCCGCCCTTGACCTTGACCCAGACCTCGAGGAACACCTTGCCGCCGAAGAGGGATTCCATGTCGCGCCGCGCATCGCTGGCAATGGCCTTCAACTGCTCGCCACCCTTGCCGATGACGATGGCCTTGTGGGCGGGCCGGTCCACGATGATCGCGGCGTTGATCCGCCGCAGGGAACCTTCCGTTTCGAAGCGCTCGATCTCGACCGTCATGCCATAGGGCAGTTCCTCGCCCAGGCGGCGGAACAACTTCTCGCGCAGGAATTCGGCCGCCAGGAAACGCTCGCTGCGGTCCGTCAGGTCATCCTCGGCGAAGATCGGTGCGGACTCCGGCAGGTAGCGGGCGGCCGCATCGATGAGAGGATCCAAGCCCGTGCCGCGCGCAGCACAAGCCGGGATGATTTCCGCAAAGGGAAACGCCTTGGACACCTCGGCGATGAAAGGCAACAGGCGTTTCTTGTCGGCCAGACGGTCAATCTTGTTGATCACCAGGAGCACTTTTTTGTCCTCTGGAATCAATGCAAGGACACGCTTGTCCTCGTCCGTGAACCGGCCCGCCTCAATCACCAGCAGGATGACATCTACGTCATTCAGCGCCTGGGTGACGCCCCTGTTCATCATGCGGTTCAGCGCGCTCTTGTGCCGGGTCTGGAAACCCGGCGTATCGACGAAGATGAACTGTTCCCCGGGCCGGGTGAGCACACCGGTGATGCGATGGCGCGTGGTCTGCGCCTTGCGCGAGACGATGCTGATCTTCTGGCCGACCAGGTGATTGAGCAAGGTCGACTTGCCCACGTTGGGCCTGCCGACAATGGCAAGATGGCCGCAGCGGTATCCATCCGGCACCTTCATTTCCTGCCTGTCTGCTCGAGTGCGCGCTTGGCAGCTTCCTGTTCGGCCGCACGCCGGCTCGGACCGCAGCCGGTCGTACTGATGCCGAGTTCTGGAATCAGGCATTCGACCTCGAACTCCTGGGCGTGAGCCTCGCCCCGCGTGGCACTCAACTGGTACTGCGGCAGCGCCAGGCGGCGTCCTTGCAGGAATTCCTGCAAGGACGTCTTGGCGTCCTTGCCGGAATGCTGCGGATCGAGGTTCGAGAGATAGGGGTCGAAAAGGCGCAGTACCGTTTCACGGGCCCGCTCGAAGCCGCCGTCGATGAATACCGCGCCAAACAGGGCCTCAAGGCCATCGGCCAGAATTGAAGGACGGCGGAAACCACCGCTTTTCAGTTCGCCTTCGCCCAGTCGCAACTGCTCGCCGAGACCTAGCCGCTGGGCTATCGCGGCGAGAGTTTCCTGACGCACCAGATTGGCGCGGAGGCGGGACAGATCCCCTTCCCGGACCTCCAGGAAACGCTCGTACAAGGCCTGGGCAATGACGCAGTTGAGGATGCTGTCACCGAGAAACTCGAGACGTTCGTTATGGATAGCCCCATAGCTGCGATGCGTCAGCGCCTGCTTCAGCAGATCCCGGCTATTGAAGGCGTAACCGATGGCGCGCTCGAATCCGGGCACATCACTCACCAGAGGCGCTCACTCGCTAGGACGTTTGCTGCCGGAACTGCTGCCCGCATAGTCAATCAGGATGCTGACGTTGCCGGCGATGTGGATTTTCTTCGGGTACTCGAACGAGATGACGATCTGGTTGCCCTCCTTGGTAATTTCCAAGTCTGCGCCAGAAATACTGGGGGTACCATCGATCTCGGCGTAGCGGTCATATGCGTTCCGTATTTCTGCAACTGATGTGCCGCCGCCATTCGCTACTGCCTTGACGTGCTTCAAAATCGTGTAGTACTCAATTACGGAAGGTGCAATCTTCATGCCGACTATTGCGATCCCAATGATCAACGCACCAACTACGATCATCCCGATCAAGCTCAAACCTTGTTGTTTTTTCATTTCGCGCTCCTTCAGTGGAAGCTGCCGATGCGTTTCAAATCGCCGAAATTGAACCAGATCAGAAATGCCTTGCCGACGATGTTCTGATCCGGCACGAAGCCCCAAACCCGGCTGTCGCTGCTCGCATCACGATTATCGCCCATGACGAAGTAATGTCCGGCAGGCACTTCGCAAATCACGCCAGAGCTATTGTAGATGCATTTGTCGCGGCCTGGAAACTGCATGACCTGCGAGACAAAGGCCGGTGCATCCTTGTCGATCAGGATGCTGTGCTCGACATTGCCCAGCTTTTCCAGGAAACGCGAGGAGTAATAAAGCCGGTCGGGGTGCAGATAGTCGCTCTGCCTGGCCACCGGCACCTCTTCCCCATTGATGAACAATCGCTTGCCCTGCCAGGCCACCTTGTCGCCAGGCAGGCCGACCACGCGCTTGATGTAGTCCAGCGACGGATCCTCCGGCCAGCGGAATACCATGACATCGCCGCGCTGGGGTGTGTTCAGGTCCAGCACCTTCTTGTTGATGACAGGCAGCCGGATGCCGTAGGTATACTTGTTCACCAGGATGAAGTCGCCGACCAGCAGGGTCGGAATCATCGATCCGGATGGAATCTTGAACGGTTCGACCAGGAAGGATCTGAGGAAGAACACCGCGAGTATGACGGGAAAGAAACTGGCGCCATATTCCACCCACCACGGCTCCTTCGCCTCCGCACTGCGACGTTTCCTCATCACCAATGCATCGAACAGCCAGATGGCACCCGTGGCGACCGTGAGCAGGAAGAGAATCAGGGCAAAATTCAATTTGTATGTCCTATTTCGAATCGACGCGCAGTACGGCCAGGAAGGCCTCCTGCGGAATTTCGACGCTGCCGACCTGCTTCATGCGCTTCTTGCCGGCCTTTTGCTTTTCCAGCAGTTTGCGCTTGCGCGTGATGTCGCCGCCATAGCATTTCGCCAGCACGTTCTTGCGCAGGGCCTTGATGTTCTCGCGCGCAATGATGGTGGAACCGATGGCCGCCTGGATCGCCACGTCGTACATCTGGCGCGGGATCAGTTCCCGCATCTTTGAGGCCAATTCGCGCCCGCGATACTGGGCAATGGCGCGATGCGCAATGACGGACAGCGCATCGACCCGGTCGCTGTTGATAAGGATATCCAGCTTGACGACGTCCGCCTGGCGGTATTCCTTGAAATCATAGTCGAGCGATGCGTAGCCGCGCGACACGGACTTCAGTTTGTCGAAGAAGTCCATCACCACCTCGGCCATCGGCATGTCGTAGGTCAGCATCACCTGTCGGCCGTGGTATTGCATATTCACCTGGGTGCCGCGCTTCTGCTCGCACAGCGTAATGACGGCGCCAAGATAGTCTTGCGGAACGAAAATCTTGGTCGTTATGATCGGCTCACGGATCTCCTCGATTTTCGACGGATCGGGAAGTTTTGACGGATTCTCCACGGACAACACCGATCCATCGCGCATGAGCACTTCATAGACCACCGTCGGCGCAGTGGTGATGAGGTCCATGTCATACTCGCGTTCGAGCCGTTCCTGCACGATTTCCATGTGCAGCAGCCCAAGGAACCCGCAACGGAAGCCGAATCCCAGGGCCTGCGAGACTTCCGGCTCGTACTGGAGGGAAGCATCGTTGAGTTTGAGTTTTTCCAGCGCCTCGCGCAGGGCATCATACTGATTGGCCTCGACGGGATAGAGGCCGGCGAAGACCTGCGGCTTGATTTCCTTGAAGCCGGGAAGCGCTTCGATAGCGCGGCGGTCTGCCAGCGTTACGGTATCGCCAACCTTGGCGGCCTTGAGTTCCTTGATGCCCGCGATGATGAAACCGACTTCTCCGGCAGCAAGTGCGCTGCGGGCCTGGGCTTTCGGCGTAAACACGCCGACCTGCTCGCACAGGTGCTGCGTGTCGGTGGACATCAGGAGGATCCTGTCTTTCGGACGTAGTGTCCCTTCCACGACACGCACCAGCATGACCACGCCGACGTAGTTGTCGAACCATGAATCGATGATGAGTGCTTTCAGGGGCGCTGCGGGATCCCCCTTGGGAGACGGGATCCGGGAAATGATGGCTTCGAGGATGTCTTCCACCCCCAGTCCGGTCTTGGCGCTTGCCAGGACGGCATCGGTGGCATCAATGCCGATGACGTCCTCGATTTCCTCGCGCGCACGCTCCGGGTCTGCAGCAGGCAGGTCGATCTTGTTGAGTACCGGCACGACCTCGACACCCTGCTCGATGGCCGTATAGCAATTGGCGACCGTCTGCGCCTCGACCCCCTGGGATGCATCAACCACCAAGAGAGCCCCTTCGCACGCTGATAGTGAGCGGGAAACCTCGTAGGAGAAATCGACATGCCCAGGGGTATCAATCAGATTGAGATTGTAGGTCCGCCCGTCACGTGCCTTGTATTGCAGTGCAACCGTCTGCGCCTTGATGGTGATGCCCCGCTCGCGCTCAATGTCCATTGAATCGAGAACCTGTTCCTCCATCTCCCTCTCGGACAAGCCGCCACAAAGCTGGATGATGCGGTCGGCCAGCGTCGACTTGCCGTGGTCGATGTGGGCAATGATCGAAAAATTACGGATTTGATCCATCAGAGACAAAAGGGTGCTGCAAGGCACCCTTTCGGAGGCATACGAAAGCGCGGAATTTTACCGGAAATTCAGTAAATAAGCACGAACTGCGGCGGCATCGAGAAAGTAATGGCAAAGCTCGGACTCACCGCCCATGACCACCGGAACGCGCTCGCCATGCGCCTCCTCGAATTCGGGATGAGCATCGATATCGATCACCTCAATATCGGCACCCAACTCTTCGCAGATCGGCCTGAGCGCGTTCAATAGATCGTCGCAAAGGTGGCACCAGGCCCGGCTATAGACGGTCAGCCGGGCCCGTAGCCTACTTGCTGTCGCCATTGCCCTTGATGGTAATGTAGGTCTGCTGCTCTCCGCGCTTGACCAGAAGGGTAATGGTTGCAGACTTGTCGAATTGGGAAAGCAGCCGGTTGAATTGGTCAACAGACTTCGCCTCGGTATTCGATCCCTTGTGCACTACGGCCAGAATGATGTCGCCCGGACGCAGGTCCGTTCTGCCGTTGTTGCCGCGGACATCTTCGACCAGCAGTCCGTGTACGATCTTCAGTTCCCGCTTCTGCTCGGATGACAGTTCGCTCAATATCAGTCCAAGGCGATTCGCAGCCACTTCCGCCGGCTTGGCGCGTTTCTGACCCCTCTGGGCCATTTTATCCTCGAGAATTTCCCCGACGGTTACCGTCAGATCCCTTGCAGCGCCTTTACGCCAGACTTGCAGCGGTACTTTGCTGCCTGGGCGCGTGGCGCCAACTATGCGAGGAAGGTCGGCGGAGGCATTGACCGTCTTGCCATCGAACTTGAGAATGATGTCTCCATCTTCGATACCTCCCTTGTCAGCCGGACCACCTTTTTCGACGGAATTCACCAAAGCGCCAGCCGGCTTGGCCAGACCGAAGGAATCAGCCAGTTCCTTGGTCACTTCCTGGATCACCACGCCAATGCGCCCCCGACTGACGCGGCCGCTTGCACGTAACTGGCCTTGCACCTCCATTGCCACATCAATCGGAATGGCGAAGGCCAGGCCCATGTAGCCGCCGGTGCGGCTATAAATCTGCGAATTGATGCCGACAACCTCACCCTTCATATTGAAGAGCGGACCGCCCGAGTTGCCAGGATTGATTGCGACATCAGTCTGGATGAATGGAACATAATTTTCCTGCGGCAAGGAACGTCCTTTGGCGCTGACAATCCCGGCCGTTACGGAACTTTCGAATCCGAAAGGCGAGCCAATAGCCACAACCCATTCACCGACGCGTAGTTTTGCTGGGTCGCCCAGTTTCACAGCCGGCAGTCCGCTCGCCTCGATTTTGATCAAGGCCACATCGGTCCGTTTGTCAGCACCGATCACCTTGGCCTTGAACTCGCGCTTGTCGGTAAGCTTCACCAGAATTTCGTCGGCCGAATCGACGACATGAGCATTGGTCAGGATGTACCCGTCGGGGCTGATAATGAAGCCCGAACCCAGGGACTTGTTCTGGAACTCCCTCGGCATGCCGGGCTGGCGCGGAATGAAACGCTTGAAGAACTCATACATCGGATCGTCTTCGTCGAGATCCGGAAATTGCGGGAAGGCACGATTGCCGCGGATGGTCTGGGTTGTGCTTACATTTACGACGGCCGGCCCGTGTTTGTCTGCCAATTCGGTAAAGTCAGGCAGTTCCCTGCCTTGCGCCGCTGCGTTCAGGGCGAACAGCGACAGCAGAGTCACAAAAAGATATCTAATGCTCATTATCGGATTTCCTCAGAAATACAGTAACTTGAATTACGATTAACGAGAATGGGGTCTTGCACCTTACCGATCTGGCTTCCTCGCAGGATGAACCCTGACAGGATGCCAACCCCGAGTCCCAGCAGCGACCCCAGGACAGCTGTTGCATCATTGTCTCCGTTCCCGCTCAATGCGGTTCCAGCTACGGCGCCAAGGAGAAGGCCGAGCAACGGCAAGGCGTAAATCAGCAACGCAGCGCGGAGCGTGGAACCGCTGGCCACGCGCACGATGACCGGGTCTCCGGGGGCGGCGCCGATGGGATTGGCAATGCGGTATTGGCGTGGTTTGGCGCGGAACAATTGGCCCAGAATGCTGCTCTGGCATCCCCCCGTTTCGTGGCAGCGACCACAGCCCGCGCCTGCGCCCCCCAATTCAACGTAAGCATGATCACCTTCAACGCGGGCGACAATAGCTTCCTGATCCGTCACTTTTTCTTGAGTTCCATTCCGTCGCCCAGAAGCATCAGGGTGGTTGCGGGCACTTCGCCCAGGACCGTAAGAAGGTGCTTGCCCACGACGCGCTTGTAAATATTGATGGAACCGACCGTATATGTGGTCTCCTCTGCCGTCCTGTCCCCCAGCAGTTCAATGAATACCGATATCGAAGCTAAGCCATCGGTAAAGATGAAATGGGTCGTTTCAGGGCCATTTGCACGAATGGCCTGTCGCTTCATGCCTGCACTCTTCCTGAACCCGGGCAATTGCGTCTTGAACATCCAATCGTTTCCGGCAGACAAGCTTTGCGAGGCTCGCGCATTGTGTATCCGCCACGCCTTGCCTTCCTTGCTGAACCTTGGTTTCAGCATTTCCCGGTCGATGGGGCCGCTGATCTGTAGTTGGTTAAAGGCGAACTGTTCTATGGTTTCACTGCGCTCATCGACGATGCGCGCCTTCAGGATCAAACCTGAATTCACTTCCGCCCAAAGATGGTGGCCGTAACGCAGGGCGTCCTTCGGCTCCAGCACTATCAACTGACTGTCTAGACCCGCCACTCTTGAGACGTCCCCTTTCCGGATCAGGTAATGATCGTTCAGGCTACTGACGGATGCAGGCAGAAGCGCAGGAAAAGCCTTGATCTGGCCACGCTTTTCGACGATGACGAGCTTATCTTCGGGCAGGAAACACCTGACTTCGTCGTTGTTACGCACAACCTCGCGCGGACTGCCATCCAGTACCTCGAGCTTCTCATGTTCCCCCCCCGCATCCACTAAATGGGTAATGCGAGAGGTTTCAGAGCTGCCACCGCTTTGATATGTAAAAGTACCGGTGTAATTGAGCTTTTGTGCTGCAGTTGCCATTTTCTGCAGCCATGCCAAGGCATCGCCTTGCTGGTCGCCATGGACGGGCGCGACTAACGCGCCGCCCATGGCAAGCAGCATGAGCGCCCGTTTCATTGCCGATTGCCCTGACGAATTTCCGAAACCGTTCGAATATATGTCGGCACGCCCTGTATGCCGCGGTGCGGAGAATGTGCCTGGTGCGCAACAAGATAGTCCTTGAGGGCGCTGGAAGGTGCCTTATCGGTGACGGGAACCGCCACCTCACTCGCCTGATGCGCTTTGGCGGCCAGTTCGACCTTTTGGGGAGCATTCAGGGACAAGGCAACCCAGCCAACCGCGGCCATGCCCATGACCGCCGCGGCAAGGGGGAATGCCAGGCTAAGCGGGGAACGGTTCTTCTGGGCAGAGGGGGCGAACTGAACCGGTTCCTTCTCCAACAGCGCCATTACCCGATCAGCTATATTTGGCGAATATTCCGGGGAATTCCGCAATACGTCGCCGATCAAATGATAGGTATTCCACGCCTCCTGCAGATCATGGTCGCGTCTCAGGGCATCGATCGCCCGGCTGGTTTCGGCATGTTCCAACTCGCCATCCAGTAAAGCGGAAATATCCGTCTTCATTCCTACCACCTCTTGTCTGGAGCCGTATCAAGCAACGGCCTGATCTTTTCTGCAACCGCCTCGCGCGCCCGGAAGATCCTCGATCGAACCGTACCGATCGGGCAGTCCATCATCTTCGCAATATCCTCGTAGCTCATTCCCTCTATCTCGCGCAACATGATGGCCATGCGCAACTCCTCGGGCAATGCCTCCATCGCCGCGTTCACTGTCTCCCCAATCTGCTTAGAGAGAAGAATCCGCTCCGGCGTATTGTTGTCACGCAGCAATTCGCCGCCTTCAAAATTCTCAGCCTCCTCGGAGTCGTAATCCGTCCGTGTCGGCGCCCGCCTGCCTTGCGAGACCAGGTAATTCTTCGCGGTATTGATCCCGATACGGTACAGCCAGGTGTAGAAGGCACTGTCGCCCCGAAAGCTCCCCAAGGCACGATAGGCCTTGATGAAAGTTTCCTGTGCCACGTCCTCTACTTCGGCCGGATCCCGGATCAGCCGCGACAGCAATCGTGCCAGCTTGCGCTGGTATTTCGACACGAGCAGTCCGAAGGCCTTCTGGTCGCCATGCTGCGCGCGGACGACCAACTGCTGGTCTACTTCACGTTCTCCCATTTGAGCGGCTGTGTTATTGGAAGTTCATTCAGCCCGTGAAAACCGGGCCGGGAACCACAAGTATAGCCGACACCCTGATGACCGCGAGCGCCCGAAATAGTTCAGCAGGACGTGGGGCCATATCCATCGCCATATGCTGCAATGGTATAGTTTCGGGCCCCAACCCACCTCGGTTCCCGCGTGCAGGCTTTCGACGTCCTCATCATCGGTAGCGGCTTGGCAGGCCAGTCACTTGCCCTCCAGCTGGCTCCGCATAGAAAGGTCGCTCTCGTCACCAAGCGTTCGCTTGAGGACAGCGCCAGCAATTACGCCCAAGGTGGCATTGCTGCGGCACTGGACGATGCCGACTCGATTGAGGCACATATCAAGGACACCCTGATTGCCGGTGCCGGTCTGTGCAGCCCCCGCACGACCCGCTATGTCGTTGAAAGAGGCAAGACCGCCATAGACTGGCTCATCGGCCAAGGCGTACCGTTTACGCGCGACGCCTCCGGATCCGGCTACCATCTCACTCGCGAGGGCGGGCATAGCCACCGTCGCGTCATACACGTTGCGGATGCGACGGGTTCGGCGGTTCAATACACCCTGACGCAAAGGCTAAGGGCCCATCCGAACATTTCGGTTTTCGAGCATCACATCGCCATCGACCTCATCACTGCGGCAAAGTTTGGCCCCCCGGACAGCGGCTGCCACGGAGCCTATGTGCTCGACAAGCAGTCGGACCAAGTGAAGACTTTCTCCGCACCGCACACCGTGCTGGCTACCGGGGGGCCAGGCAAGGTCTATCTCTATACGACCAATCCCGATACGGCAACGGGGGACGGCATTGCCATGGCCTGGCGCGCCGGGTGCAGTGTCGCCAACATGGAGTTCATCCAGTTCCATCCGACCTGCCTCTACCACCCCTACGCGAAAACGTTTCTCATTACGGAGGCCATGCGCGGCGAAGGAGGTATCTTGCGCCTGCCGGACGGCGAACGCTTTATGCCGGAGCACGACCCGCGCGCGGAATTGGCGCCACGTGATATCGTCGCGCGTGCCATTGACATGGAGATGAAGAAACGCGGCCTCGATTGCGTCTATCTGGACATGACGCACAAGCCATCCGACTTCCTGATAGAGCATTTCCCGAACATCCATGCCCGTTGCCTGGAGTTAGGCATCGATATTACCCGCCAGCCTATCCCGGTCGTACCTGCGGCGCACTATGCCTGCGGCGGCATCGTCACCGACCTTTCCGCCCGAACTGCTCTGCCTGGCCTCTATGCCGTGGGGGAAACTGCTTTCACCGGTCTGCATGGGGCCAACAGGCTGGCGAGCAATTCCCTGCTCGAATGCCTTGTCTTTTCCGCCTCGGCCGCAGAGGACATTCTCAAGTCGGAAAGACGTCCACTGTCGGTTCTGCCGCAATGGGACGAAAGCCGCGTCACGGATGCCGACGAGGAAATCGTCATCTCGCACAACTGGGACGAACTGCGCCGCTTCATGTGGGGCTACGTCGGCATCGTACGAACCACCAAGCGCCTTGAGCGAGCCCGACACCGCATCCGCCTGCTGGAGCGGGAAATTGACGAGTACTACACCAACTTCCGCGTCACGAATGACCTGATTGAATTGCGCAACCTCGTGCTGACTGCAGATCTCATAGTGCGCTGCGCCCAAAGGCGACGGGAAAGCCGCGGCCTGCATTCCAGCCGGGATTACCCGGTAACTCTCGTCTCGGCGCGCAACACCCTGCTCCGCAATCGCCTCAGGTAAGCTTCCAGCGCAGCCAGATTCGCAAGACCCGTCTATCGTCGACGGTCAGTGAATCCGGCAAGATCAACAGTGGATTGAGGCCTCGTGACCCGGAAGTCTCAAGCAGCACCAGGATCAGCCAGGGCAGAACCGTCGATTGGCTAGACACCCTAGCATCGTTACGCCCCCCGTCATTGCGCAATAGCTCTGCAGTGCCATCGGCTTTCAGAATCAGTTCGCGAATTGACTCTGCTGCGATGAGTAACGCATGGCGGCGGATTGAAATGTAAGCCGACATTGCGAGGGGCACAGCCAGTGCCGATTGAAACCAGGGGGCGAACGGGAGCGGATACAAGCTGACCAGCGCTGCCAGATGCATCACTGCAAGCAAGCTTGCCAGAGAACGGGAGGAGTGCAGTTCAAGCCGGTGCGGAAGGTGCATCCGGCAGGCAGATAAGCGTGGTCAGACCCGCCGGAATGCCAGCGTGCCGTTGGTACCGCCGAATCCGAAGTTGTTCTTCAAAGCAACATCGATCTTGAGCTGACGTGCAGTATTCGCACAGTAGTCGAGATCGCACTCCGGATCCTGATCGAAGATATTGATGGTTGGCGGAGAAATCTGGTGATGCACCGCCAGCACAGTCAGCGCCGATTCGAGCCCGCCAGCCCCACCGAGCAAGTGCCCCGTCATGGATTTCGTCGAATTCACAATCAAATTGCGGGAGACGTCGCCAAACGCCAGTTTGATGGCATCTGTTTCGTTCTTGTCGCCCAGCGGCGTCGATGTGCCATGCGCATTCAGGTACTGGACCTGATCGGGGTTGATCCCCGCATCGTTGAGCGCATTCTCCATGCTGCGGCGCGGCCCATCGGTGTCCGGTGCAGTCATGTGGAAGGCATCCCCGCTCATGCCGAAACCCACTACTTCGGCGTAGATCCTGGCGTCGCGGTTTTTCGCATGCTCATATTCCTCAAGTACCAGCACGCCCGCACCCTCGCCGAGAACAAACCCATCGCGCCCCTTGTCCCAAGGACGGCTAGCCGTCGCCGGGTCTTCGTTGCGGGTGGATAAAGCTTGCGCCGAGGCAAATCCGCCAATGGCCAGCGGGGTTACCGTGGATTCTGCTCCGCCGCAAACCATTACATCTGCATCACCGTACTGGATCATGCGGAAGCCCGTGCCAATGGCATGCAGCCCAGTGGTACAGGCCGTCACCACTGCCAGATTCGGCCCTTTCAACCCGAACATGATCGAAAGATTTCCCGAAATCATGTTGATGATGGTGCCGGGAATGAAGAAAGGCGATATCTTGCGTGGTCCCCCACCGAGAAAATCGTTGTGGGTTTCCTCGATCATCGGCAGACCGCCGATGCCTGAGCCAATATTGACTCCGATGCGAACCGCATTCTCCGGCGTTATCGCCAGGCCGGAATCCTTGATTGCCTGGATCCCCGCAGCCATGCCGTAATGGATGAAGACATCCATGCGGCGCGCCTCCTTGGGGGGGAGGTAGGCTGTCACGTCGAAAGCCTTGACCTCGCCGGCTATGCGCGACTTGAAATTGGATGCATCGAAACGGGTGATCGGGCCTATACCGCTCTTGCCTGCAACAATGTTGTTCCATGATTCCTGGACCGTGTTGCCGACGGGCGAAATGATGCCTAACCCGGTGACCACTACCCTGCGGCGTGCCACTTCGCTCTGCTCCTGCAAAGGGAAAATTGAATAGTCTTACTTCTTGAGATGGGCGTTGATGTAGTCGATTGCTTGCTGGACGGTGGTTATCTTCTCGGCTTCCTCATCCGGAATTTCGCACTCGAATTCCTCTTCAAGGGCCATCACCAACTCAACTGTATCCAGGGAGTCGGCACCGAGATCGTCAACAAACGAAGACTCGATCTTGATCTCGGATTCGTTGACGCCAAGCTGCTCGGCAACGATTTTCTTGACGCGTTGTTCGATGTTCTCCATTTTTTTGCTCCTTCCCCTATTAGCGGGTATGACCAGAATAAAACCGCGTTATTTTAACAGAAACAGAAAGCGCCAGCCCGGCCGAAGCCGGATCAACTCATGTACATGCCGCCGTTGACATGTATGGTGGTGCCGGTGATATAAGCCGCTCGCGGCGAAGCAAGAAATGCAACCGCGGCGGCGACTTCATCGGCCTGACCGAGACGTCCGAGGGGAATCTGTCCTAGCAGGGCATCCCGTTGTGCATCCGGCAAAGCCTTGGTCATGTCCGTATCGATGAAACCAGGGGCAACACAATTTACCGTAATGCTACGGCTACCCAGTTCGCGCGCGAGCGCACGGCTCATGCCGGACACGCCAGCCTTGGCGGCTGCGTAGTTTGCCTGGCCAGGATTTCCTGAACTTCCCACAACGGAGGTGATGTTGATGATGCGGCCGTAGCGTGCCTTCATCATGCCCCGCATTACTGCCTTCGAGAGGCGGAAAACGGCATTAAGATTGGTATCGATCACTGCACTCCACTCGTCGTCCTTCATGCGCATGGCGAGATTGTCGCACGTGATGCCCGCGTTGTTCACCAGAATCGAGAGGCTCCCGTACCGCTTTTCGATCTCGCCCATTACCATTTCGCATGCAGCGGCATCGTTAACGTTGAGTTCGGCGCCCCAGCCCGGGATAACGGCATCGTCCAGCGCCTTCTGGATAGCTTCCGCGCCCCCTTTGGTTGTTGCGGTGCCAATAACCACGGCCCCCTCCTTGCCCAGATCAAGCGCGATAGCACGCCCGATGCCGCGTGAAGCACCTGTTACCAGAGCAATTTGACCTTTAAGCATGTTTTCTCCTACGCGCTCGTCGCAGCTAGGGCAACTTCCATGCCTGCCAAATCGGCCATGGCGCCACCGGCCAGGCCTTCTGCACAGCGCTTGACCAAACCTGCCAGCACCTTCCCCGGACCGCATTCATAGACATGAGTGACGCCCTGGGCTGCCATGTACTGCATGGTTTCGACCCATCTGACCGGGGATGCGGCCTGGCGTACCAGTGCTTCCATGATCAATACAGGATCAGTGAGACAGGCCACGTCTGCATTGTTCACCACAGGGAACTTCGGCGAGGACAGGGACAACTCAGCCAGTCTCTTGCGCAAGCGCTCAGCAGCCGGTTTCATCAGTGAACAATGAAAAGGAGCCGACACAGGCAGCATGACAGCGCGCTTGGCTCCCATTGCCTTCGCCGCATCAGCGGCACGCTGCACGGCCGCCGCATGGCCAGCGATAACGATCTGTTCTGGTGTATTGAAATTGACGGCTTCCACCACTTGTCCCTTGGCACTGTCGTTGCAGGCAGCCACTACGGCGTCTGGGCCAAGTCCGAGAATGGCGGCCATGGCTCCTTCCCCGGCAGGCACGGCCTCCTGCATGGCCTTTGCTCGCAACTCGACCAAGGATACAGCATCCCCAAACTGCAATACACCCGCGGCAACCAGCGCAGAATACTCACCAAGGCTATGGCCAGCGACCATATGGGGAATCTTGCCGCCCTTATCAAGCCACAGGCGATAAATGGCGACGCCCGAGGCTAGCATCAGTGGCTGTGTATTCACGGTTTGATTGAGCGCTTCAGCCGGACCTTCGCTGGCCAACTTCCAGAGATCGCGGCCCAACGCGACGGATGCCTCGTCGAAGGTACTGCGTATGACAGCACTTTCCCCATAGGCTCCCATCATCCCTATCGACTGGGAACCCTGCCCAGGAAAAACAAGTGCGAATTTCATGTCTAATTGGCAATCATCAGAATTTGAGGACTACTGCGCCCCAAGTAAAGCCTCCGCCGACTCCTTCCAGCATCAACGTATGGCCCGGCTTGATTCGTCCATCCCTCACCGCCACATCCAGCGCCAACGGAATCGACGCGGCCGAAGTGTTGCCGTGCCTGTCCACGGTGGTTATGACTTTATCCATCGCCAACCCCAGCTTTTTTGCGGTCGATTGGATGATCCGGATATTCGCTTGATGGGGGATGAGCCAATCAAGTGCGGCATCATCCATGCCGGCTCGATCTAGTACCTCTCGTGCGACCTCAGCCAAGACCTTGACGGCAAACTTGAATACTGCAGGTCCATCCATTTTTACGAACGGCAGTCCAACCACTTTGCCGTCGCATACATTGCCCGGCACCTCGAGAATGCCATGATGCGCGCCATCCGCATGCAATGCACTGGCCAAAATGCCCGGCTCTTCACTCGCTTCCAGGATCACCGCGCCGGCGCCATCTCCGAACAGGACGCAGGTTCCCCGGTCACTCCAATCAAGTATGCGCGAGAACACTTCGGTTCCAACGACCAGCGCACACCGATGGCTGCCAGAATGAATGAACTTCTCCGCCACGGTCAGCGCATAGATGAAGCCGCTGCAGACCGCTTGCACGTCGAATGCGGCAGCGCCGCTGATCCCAAGTTTCGACTGAAGCAGACAGGCCGTGCTAGGAAAGATATAGTCGGGAGTCGATGTGGCAAGAATGATGAGATCGATTTTCTCGGCAGATATGCCAGCGGCAGCGATGGCGCTCAGGCTGGCTTCGACAGCCAGGTCGCTTGCCATCTGACCCTCTTCGGCAATGTGTCGGCTGCGAATGCCCGTTCGTTCGACGATCCATTCATCCGACGTATCAACACCGCGCTTCACCAGATCGGTATTGGACAACGCCAAGTGGGGCAGGTAACTGCCCGTGCCGGTTATACGCGCATGCATCTACTGAACCAATTGTGGCGAATTCCGCATCATGCGTTCGCTGATGCGCTCGACAAGCCGATTGCGTGCTGCTTCAGCCGCTCTTTCAATGGCTTTGATAAAAGCCATTTCATCGGCCGAGCCATGGCTCTTGACTACGATGCCACGCAATCCGAGCAGGCTGGCACCATTGTAGCGACGTGGATCGACGCGTTTCTTGAAACCATTGAGCGCCGGCAAAGCGAATAGCGCGGCGAGCTTCCTTAATGGATTGCGGCTGAACTCTTCGCGAAGGAAAGTGGCAACCATATGGGCCAGTCCCTCTGATGTTTTCAACAGGACATTGCCGACGAAGCCATCGCAAACCACAATATCCGTCGTACCCTTATAGATATCATTGCCTTCGACATTGCCGTAAAAATTCAAACCGCTCTCCTTGAGCAATTCACCGGCCTGCTTTACCACTTCGTTGCCCTTGATATCCTCTTCGCCGATGTTGAGCAAACCGATCGTGGGACGCTCCTTGTGCTCCACTGCAGAGACCAGCAAGTCGGCCATGATGCCGAATTGCAGAAGATGTTGCGCTTCGCAATCCACATTGGCCCCCAAGTCCAGGACATAGGTATAGCCCCGCATGGTCGGCAGAATGCTGGCAATGGCGGGTCGGTCGATACCAGGCAAGGTCTTGAGGACAAAACGGGATATCGCCATCAACGCACCCGTGTTTCCTGCCGAGACGGCCGCCTGCGCTTCGCCGGACTTGACCAGATCGACCGCCACCCGCATCGAGGAATTCTTCTTGATGCGCAGCGCGACGGCAATTGGATCATTCATGCCGACCACTTCTGTGGCTGCACGAAATCGCAGCCTGTCGCCGAAACGCGGCTTAGCCTTAACTACGGCCCCCTCCAACTCAGCTGGCAAGCCGACCAGAATGACTCCGGCATTAAGGTCATGGTGCAGAAAGCGAATTACCGCTGGCAGCGTAACGGTAGGTCCGAAATCGCCGCCCATGCAATCGATCGCGATGGTAACGTCCATCGACGCGTTATGAGTTCAAGTGGAAATAGGCGACGGCATCACCACGCAGTGGGTGCCCCCGGCCAGGAATTACTCGTCCTTGGTCTTGACGACCTTCTTGCCGCGATAATAGCCGCTCTGGCTTATGTGGTGGCGCAGATGAGTTTCCCCGGTGGTCGGCTCTACGGCCAGAGGCGGATTGGTCAGGAAGTCGTGAGCGCGACGCATGCCACGCTTCGAAGGCGACTTCTTGTTCTGTTGGACAGCCATGGTGTGCTCCTCAAAAACTTTATCAAAAAACTAGCTACGCTTTAGCCGTGCCAACCGCGCAAATGGGGAACCCTCTACTGAGGCCGCCACTGACTCCGGTCGCTCACAACGCTCATGCTTCGGCGAGATGGGCAAGGCAAGCAGAATCTCTTCCTCTATCAGTGGGACAAGATCCATTTCGCGCGAAGCCTCAATCGCATCGCAGACCTCATCCTCCAATCCACCAACTTGACCAGCATCGGGCCAAGGCGAACCCGCCTCGATCAACAACAACCGGTTGGATGCGCTTAAAGCAAACTCAAACGCCCCCAAACAACGCTGGCAAGTAAGTCGCATCTGCCCACCAAGCTTCAGGGCCAGGAAGGCTTCGCTCCCCACTGTTTCGCCAATCACGTCGAAACTCAGACTACCGGAAGCATCGAATAGCACTTCACCGAGACGTGGCAACGAGCCCAGCTGCAGGCGACCGGACAACGTCCCATGCCGGCGAGCAAACTCAAGGCTGTCTATAACCATGCCTCGTTGCGACATAAGCGCGAAATGATATCATTTCAAGACTTTTCCTGTCAAAAGAATAACATCCGGAATTCGGACAAATCCAATGCCCACCCTTGTCCTTGCTTCTACTTCCCTCTATCGCCGAGAATTACTGGCGCGCCTACTGGTCCGCTTTGATGTTGCCGATCCGCAGGCCGACGAATCCGTATTGCCGGAAGAACCCCCCTCGGCCACGGCCGAAAGGCTTGCTGTTGCCAAGGCCATGGCCGTTGCCAGCCGCTTCCCGGATGCCCTTATCATCGGCAGCGATCAGGTGGCTTTCGTGGCCAACCAACGCTTCGGGAAACCACTAGTGAGGGAGCGGGCTATCGAGCAGTTGCGTTTGATGAGCGGACGCACAGTAACGTTCCATACCGGATTGTGCCTCCTGAATAGTGCTACCGGCCGAAGCCAGGTCTGCGGCGTGCCTACCGAGGTGGCGTTTCGACAATTGAGCGATGAAGAGATCGAACGCTATCTGGACAAAGAGCAGCCTTATCACTGTGCAGGCAGTGCCAAGTCCGAGGGTTTGGGCATCTCTCTGCTGTCCAGCATCCGGGGCGATGATCCCAATGCCCTCATTGGCCTGCCATTGATTGCCCTATGCAGGATGCTGCGTGCCGAAGGCATGCAAGTCCCCTAATGCCTGCGGGAACGCTATACCTCGTTCCCGCCTCTCTTGGCGAGAGCAAATCCAATACCGTATTCCCGGCAGAGGTACTGCACATTGCACGTAGCCTGCGCTATTTCATTGTCGAGAACGCCAAATCCGCGCGGGCCGAGCTCAAACACATTGAAGTCGACCACCCTATCCAGGACATCGACATACGTGTGTTGCCACGAGAACCTTTACAGGCCGAATTCGATGCCCTGCTTGCTCCCCTGGTCGAAGGTCGCTCTGCCGGCCTGATGTCCGAAGCAGGCGCACCAGCAGTCGCTGACCCTGGCGCCTTGCTGGTGCGCGCGGCACACGCATCAGGTATCCGAGTGGCGCCACTGGTGGGGCCCTCCAGCCTGTTGCTGGCACTGATGGCCTCCGGTCTGAATGGGCAATGCTTCGCATTTCATGGGTATCTGCCTTTGCGCGAACCGGAACGCGGCAGACGCATCGCAGAATTGGAACGGGAATCCCGCAGGGAAGGCAGGACGCAGATATTCATCGAGACGCCCTACCGCAACGCGGCGCTATTCAGCGCCCTCCTGCTGAACTGCCAGCCCGGCACGCTGCTCTGTTTGGCAACGGAATTGACGACGGCAATGGAAAAAATCGAGACAAAGCAGATCGATGTCTGGCGTAGCGGTCCGGTCCCCGCAATCGAGAAGAAACCCACCGTCTTCCTGCTGCTGGCGCGCTGATTACCTAAGCCAGGTCTTGCCAAGGAGATTCATAATGCCCTCGGCCATGTCCGCCCCGAACTGCCTGGCAAAACGTTCGGTCAGGCTGGCTCGCCTCGTGTAGTCGAGAATATCCTCGGCCTTGATCACCTCCCGTGCAACATATTCCACGTTGCCAAGTTCGTCAGTGAGTCCAAGCTCGATGCTTCTGGCGCCAGTCCACATCAGTCCGCTGAACAACTCTGGCGACTCCTTGAGGCGTTTGCCGCGCCCTTTGCGCACAACGTCAATGAACTGCTTGTGGATATCGTCGAGCAGGATCTGAGCATGTTGCTTGTGCTGATCGTCCTGTGGTGAGAAGGGGTCAAGAAAACCCTTGTTTTGGCCCGCCGTCAGCAAACGGCGCTCGACTCCCAGCTTATCCATTGTTCCGGTAAATCCGAAACCGTCCATCAGTACGCCAATCGAACCAACCACGCTTGCCTTGTCCACGAAAATCCTGTCGGCTGCCGCCGCTACGTAATAGCCGCCAGATGCGCAGACGTCCTCCACCACGGCATATAGAGGAATGGCCGGATACTTCGCGCGCAGACGGCGAATTTCATCGTTGATGATGCCAGACTGCACCGGGCTGCCGCCGGGGCTATTGATGCGCAGGATAACCCCTTGCGTACCCCGGTCCTTGAAGGCCGCCTGCAATGCCTCGGTGATCTTTTCAGCGCTGGCCTCGCCAGTCTGTTTGATAACACCATTCAACTGAATCAGAGCCGTATGCTTCTTGCCATCGCCCAGCTTGTCGGCGGCCCCCCCCCACTCCCCAAGTGCCACAATCAGGAAAGTCAGATAGCCGAAGCCAAGAAGCTTGAAGAAAATACCCCAACGGCGACGGCGCTTCTGTTCCGCAAGCGTTTCCAGCGCGAGTTTCTCGATGATCTTGCGCTCCCAGGCGGGATCGTGGTCAGCAGGTGCGTCAGGCATGTCGATTCATTCTCTATTCAGATAAACGCCACCATCCTGCTCGTAGACAGCTAGTTGGGTCAGGCGGGCGCCGCGGCATGGCCCTGCTATGCACGTACCCGTGTCAGGCTGGTAGGTCGCGCCATGCGTAGCGCAAACCAAGTATAGCCCGGAATCGTCGAAGAATTCCCCAGGCCGCCAGTCCAGTTCGATGCCGATATGTGCGCAACGGTTGAGATAAGCATAGGCCTTCCCGTCATGACGCACAACAAACGCGGATTGCGGCCCGCATTCCGTAGCAATCTCGAAGCGTATGCCCTTGCCGTCATTGGCCAGCGAGTCACTGGCGCATATCATCCGTGTCTTCTCAGCCATTCCGTCAATTGCGCAAACTCGTCAAACAGGCCCAGCGGCCGTTCTGCCTGCAACACCTCGCGAGAGTGCGCGCCATAGCCGACTGCAAGCGCACCGACTCCTGCATTTTTCGCCATCTGCAAGTCATGTATCGTGTCGCCGATCATCAAGGTCTGATCTGGCACCGTGTCCAGCTCATCCATGATCTCCCGCAGCATGTCAGGCGCGGGTTTCGAACTGCATTCGTCGGCACAACGCGTAGCATGAAAATACCGCTTAAGGCCGGAGGTTTCCAGCGCTCGGTTCAATCCAAGCCGGCTCTTACCGGTGGCTACCCCCAGCAGACATCCCGTTTGGGACAGTTCTTCCACCAACTCTCGGGCTCCGGCAAACAAGGATAGCTGATGATCCTGGGCAAGATAATGGTGCCGATACCGCTCCGCCACCCTCTGATACTCGCTGGAAGGCACGTCCGGCATGGCCTGCGACAAAGCATCGTGCAATCCCAGACCTATGACATGACGTGCAGTTTTCTCGTCCGGCGGAGGCAGGTCAAGGTCGATTGCCGCTGCACGCATGCAGGCAACGATCGCCCCCGCCGAATCCAGCAGGGTGCCGTCCCAGTCAAAAACCACCAAGCGGTAATTCCGGCCCATGCTCCCGTTTCTCACATTCTTCAAGTCGCCTCAAAAACACCAGCAAATCCTCCGGCAGCGCTGAAGCCAATTCAAGCCGTTCTCCGGAGGCGGGATGGTCGAACCCCAACCGTGCAGCATGCAAAAACATGCGCTGGAGCCCCTGCTTTTGCAAGCTCTTGTTCAGGGGAAAATCCCCATACTTGTCGTCACCGCAGATCGGGTATCCCAGATGGGCCAGATGCACGCGGATCTGATGCGTTCGCCCGGTTGCAAGTTCAACCTCGACCAAGCTGAAATTTTCCCAGCGGGCAAGCAGTCGCACAATGCTATGTGCCGCCTTGCCTTCCCGGGACACGCTGACCCGGCGCTCGCCTTCTTCTGTCAACTGCCTGAGCAGTGCGAGCCTGACGTGACGCAGCGGCTCGCGCCAGCTGCCCTTGACAAGGGCCATATAGCGTTTTTGGATGCGTCCCGCGCGAAACATGTCGTGCAGCGCGGTCAATGTCGAGCGCTTTTTCGCAACCAGCAGCAGGCCTGAGGTTTCACGATCTAGACGATGGGCAAGCTCGAGAAATCGCGCCTGCGGCCTTTGCCGGCGCAACTGCTCGATGACCCCGAAGCTCACACCGCTACCGCCATGCACAGCCATGCCGGCCGGCTTGTCGACTACCAATAGCCCGTCGTCCTCGTAAGCTATCCGATATTCCCGCCCGACCGGAACGGCTGGTTTCCTGTCAGCTATCAATTGCAAGGGCGGAATGCGCACCTCGTCGCCCAGCTGCAGCCGATACTCGGGGCCGATCCGCTTGCTATTGACCCGGACTTCTCCGCTTCTGAGGATTCGATAGACGTGGCTTTTCGGCACGCCCTTGCAGACACGCAGCAAGTAATTGTCAATGCGCTGCCCATCCGCCTCATCGCCGATCCGCCGACGGGTAACGGATGCTTTGCTTAACTCCTTCATTTTGAATATACTGCCGGCTGGTTTGCCCATCTTGAGGGACCCGCCATGAAGAATAATTCAGGTTGGTTCCGGATGCGCGCCCCATGACCCGAAGTGGCATTGGATGGCTCGACTGGATGCAGCCGCTTTGAACCGGCTCAAGCAAGCCGCACAAAGGTTAATTCGCTCACCGGAAGCAGCGATACTACTTGAATTGCGCGCATTTAGCACAACACGATCACGAAACATGCCGTCCTGACAGTACCTCAGGACGAAAAGACAAACCAATAGTTAGTTTGCCCTTGACGCCTTTGATGATTTCAAACCAGCCAAACTAATACAATCCGACAGAACCGGATGCGGTTTGTCTTCCCGTGTTTGCGCGCGGGAGAACGAAACAATGAAACGCATGCTGTTCAATGCGACGCAGGCCGAAGAACTCCGCGTCGCGATCGTCGATGGCCAGAAACTCATTGACCTCGACATCGAATCGGCCGCCAAGGAACAACGCAAGAGCAACATCTACAAGGCCGTAATCACCCGCATCGAGCCCAGCCTCGAAGCGGCCTTTGTCGATTACGGCGCTGAAAGGCACGGCTTTCTCCCCTTCAAGGAAGTCTCGCGCGCCAATTTTCGTGAAGGCGTTGAACCAAACCGCGCGACCATCAAGGAAGCCCTCAAGGAAGGCCAGGAACTCATCGTCCAGGTCGACAAGGATGAGCGCGGCAACAAGGGCGCGGCACTCACCACATTCATTTCGCTGGCTGGACGCTATCTGGTCCTGATGCCCAACAATCCCCGTGGTGGCGGTGTATCGCGTCGCATCGAGGGCGAAGATCGCAACGAATTGCGCGAAGCCATGGATCAGCTCGACGTGCCGCAGGGCATGAGTCTGATCGCACGTACGGCCGGGATCGGCCGCAGTGCCGAAGAACTTCAGTGGGACCTCAACTACCTGATGCAACTGTGGCGCGCCATAGAGGGCGCTGCAGGCGGCCAAAAGGGACCTTTCCTCATCTATCAGGAAGGCAGTCTGGTCATTCGCGCCATACGCGACTATTTCCAGCCCGACATCGGCGAGATCCTCATCGACACCGACGACATCTACGAGCAGGCGCAGCAGTTCATGAGCCACGTCATGCCGGGAAATGTGGCGCGCGTGAAACGCTACAGCGATGACGTGCCGCTTTTCTCGCGCTTCCAGATTGAGCACCAGATCGAAACGGCCTTCGGTCGCCAGGTTACGCTGCCCTCGGGCGGCGCTATAGTGGTTGACCATACCGAAGCACTGGTCTCCGTCGACGTCAACTCCGGACGTGCCACGCGGGGTGCCGACATCGAGGAAACTGCGCTGCGCACCAACCTCGAGGCGGCCGACGAAATCGCACGCCAGTTGCGACTGCGCGACCTGGGCGGCCTCATCGTCATAGACTTCATCGACATGGAAAGTCCGCGCGCCCAGCGCGAAGTTGAAAACCGCCTGCGCGATGCGCTGCACTTCGACCGTGCCCGCGTCCAAACCGGCAAGATTTCACGCTTCGGCCTGCTTGAACTGTCTCGACAGCGGCTGCGTCCTGCGCTGGCGGAAATGACCTATATCCCCTGTCCGCGCTGCACTGGCACGGGCCACATACGCAGCACCGAATCTGCCGCCTTGCACATCCTGCGCATCCTCGAAGAGGAGGCGATGAAAGAGAACACCGGGGCCGTTCACGTGCAGATACCGGTCGATGTCGCCACTTTCTTGCTCAATGAGAAACGCGACGACATCCGTACCATCGAATTGCGACATAAGGTAAATATCGTCCTGATCCCGAATATCCATCTCGAGACGCCGGCCCACGAAATTGTCCGACTGCGCCACGATCAGCTGAATATCGATGATCAGGCCTTGCCGAGCTACAAGATGGTCGAGGCGCCCCCGACCGAAGCCTATCAGCCGCCCTCAGCCCAGGCCGAGACGCGCGCCAGCCGTCCAGAGGCGGCAGTCAGGGGCATTACGCCGTCCCAGCCGGCTCCTGTGGTCGAGCCCAAGGCCTCGGTACAACCGCCCAAGGCCGCACCATCTGGTGCTATGGAGCAGTTCGGCATCATAGACAAGATATTCGGCTGGTTCCGTGGCAATCGGCAATCCGAGCCTGAGCCAGTCGCCAAAGTTGAACCACCGGCCCGTCGCGAACAGCCGCGTGAAGGCCGTAGCCAGCGCGCTCGCGGGCGGGATCGTGGTGAGCGCGGTCGCCAGGAGCCGCGCGGCCAGCAAGCGCCGCGACCTGATCAGGAAGCGCGGGGTGAGCGCCGCCCGCGTCAGGAGCGCCCTGACCGGCAGGAGCGCGGCGAACGTGCGGAACGACAGGGGCAGGAACCCCGCCAGCCGAGGCAACCCCGCCAGCCAAGGACTCAGGATCAACGGCCGCCCCAGGCAACCGAATCATCCACACCACCCACCTCGGGCGCTTTGGAGTCGCCAGCACCCGGCGCATCTCCTGAGCAGCAGGAAGAACGTCGCGGTCGTCGCGGTCGTCGCGGTCGTGGCCGGGACCGTGCAGAACGCCGGCCTGTAGGGCAGGAAACCGAAGCGGTACAAGTCGATGTCGTTCATGGGGAAGGAGTCGCCACGGCACCTGAAACTGCCCCACTGGCAACCGATCAATTCCCCTTGTCTTTGGAGCCGGCGGCCACATTGGAGCCGGTGGCTGCTTTGGAGTCGGTGGCTGCTTTGGAGTCGGTGGCTGCTTTGGAGTCGGTGGCTGCTTTGGAGTCGGTGGCTGCGGAAGTGCCAGCCCTCGAGTCGGCACCGGCACCCGTTGCCCTTCCTTTCGAGGACAAGGCCACCGAAGACGACATTGTCAGCATGCCTCTCGAACCGGCATTGGCGCCCGTCCCGGTTACGGATACTCAGGAAAAAGCTGAGGATGTCACTCCCCCCGCGCCTGCCCCGACACCGGAACCGGAGCCGGTTGCGGCTAGCATGCCGGCCCCGGTCAAGCCGCAGATGGATATATCCGTCTCCCTGCAGGGAAGCGGCTTGGTGATGGTTGAAACCAGCAGGGATAAGGTTCCGGTGTCTCCCCCGGCTGAAATGGAAGTCCGCCTGGGTCGCAAACCCAAGGCACCCGTCCAACTCAGCAGCGAACCCCTGATGCAGGTGGAAACCCACAAATAACTGCAGGCGTTACAACACAATAAGGCCAGCAAATGCTGGCCTTATTCATTTCCCGAGTCGCAAGGCTTCGATCAGTCCGCGCGCCGCATCTTCGGCCATGTCCAGTACAAGTTCGAACCCCGCCTCACCGCCATAATAGGGATCGGGCATTTCATCCCCATCAAAACGCGATGAGTAATTCATGAACAGTGCCAGTTTCTTGTGCTGCTCGGGTCGAGCACCACGCTTCAGCATGGCCAGGTTGTCGCGATCCATTGCCAGCAACAGATCGAACCGTTCGAAATCATCAGGTACCACCTTACGCGCCCGCATGCCGGAAAGGTCAATGCCACGCTTCCGGGCAGCCGCGCATACGCGTGAATCCGGCGGTTCGCCGATGTGATAACCATGCGTACCCGCAGAATCTACTTTAATTAATGATTCTATGCCATTGTTTTTAATTATTTTATAAGCAACGCCTTCTGCGGTTGGGGAACGACAGATATTGCCCATGCAGACAAAAAGGATGCGCTTCATTCACTTCTCGGTGCTATTGATTACATCGTGTTCGACAAAGCCGAAAGCGAGTTTCTTCAGGCGAAACAGCTCGTTGCGGGCGGCGGCGGCTTCCTCGAACTCCAGGTTCCTGGCATGTTCCTGCATGCGCTTATCTAGCCGACGGATTTCCCGCGCCAGGGACTTCTCATCCATTGCTTTGTAGCGCGCACGTTCTTCTGACACCTCCAGGGCTTCTGCAGCAATCTCATGGTCATACACACCATCGATGATGTCCTTGATTCGCTTGGAGATGCTCTTGGGGGTGATGCCATTAGCTTCATTGAAGAGCAACTGCTTGGCGCGTCGCCGCTCGGTCTCGGCCATGGCACGCTTCATGGAATCAGTCACCGTATCGGCATATAGAATCGCCGTGCCATGCAGGTGCCGCGCAGCACGGCCCATGGTCTGGATCAGGGAGCGCTCAGAACGCAGGAAACCTTCCTTGTCCGCATCCAGGATGGCGACCAATGATACCTCCGGGATGTCCAGCCCTTCCCGCAGCAGATTGATTCCAACCAGCACATCGAACTCACCCAGGCGCAGGTCGCGGATGATTTCCACGCGCTCCACGGTTTCAATGTCCGAATGCAGGTAACGCACTCTGATGCCGTTCTCGCTCAGGTAATCGGTCAGATCCTCTGACAAGCGCTTGGTCAGGGTGGTCACCAGCACGCGCTCATTTTGGGCTGTGCGCAGCTTGATCTCCCCAAGCAGGTCATCCACCTGAGTTGAAGCGGGCCGCACAATCACCTGCGGGTCGACCAGCCCGGTAGGTCGCACCACCTGCTCCACGACCTGAGACTGGTGCGTCCGCTCGTATTCTGCCGGCGTGGCCGAAACAAAAATGGTCTGGGGCATCAATTTCTCGAACTCATCGAAGCGCAGGGGCCGGTTGTCGAGTGCTGAAGGTAGCCGGAATCCATATTCCACCAGATTTTCCTTGCGTGAGCGGTCTCCTTTGTACATGCCGCCAATCTGCGGCACGGTAACGTGGGACTCGTCGATGAACATGATCGAGTCCGGCGGCAGATAGTCGATCAGGGTCGGCGGCGGCTCGCCGGGCTTGCGCCCGGACAAGTGGCGTGAATAGTTTTCAATGCCCTTGCAGAAACCCAGTTCATTGAGCATTTCCAGATCAAAGCGGGTGCGCTGTTCGATGCGCTGGCATTCCACAAGTTTCTGGTTCTTCTGATACTCCTCGATCCGTTCGCGCAATTCGAGCTTGATGGCCTCGACGGCCCGCAGCACAGTTTCGCGCGGCGTGACATAGTGGCTGGAGGGATAGACCGTGAAGCGCCCCAGCTTCTGTCTCAGGTGGCCGGTCAGCGGATCGAACAGCTGCAGCGTTTCGATCACATCGTCGAATAGGGACAAACGCAAGGCGTATTCCGCATTCTCGGCCGGAAATATGTCGATCACGTCGCCACGCACGCGGAAGGTGCCGCGATGAAAATCCACCTCGTTCCGCTCGTACTGCATCTCGGCCAGGCGCTTGATGGCGTCACGCTGTCCAATCCGCTCGCCTTCCCGCAGATGCAGGATCATGCCGTGATAGTCGACCGGATCGCCGATGCCGTAAATGGCCGAGACGGTGCCTACGATCACCACATCGCGCCGCTCCAGCAGGGATTTGGTCGCGGAAAGCCGCATCTGTTCGATATGTTCGTTGATCGAGGAATCCTTCTCGATGAACAAGTCACGGGATGGGACGTAGGCCTCGGGCTGGTAATAATCGTAATACGAGACGAAATACTCGACGGCGTTCTCCGGGAAGAACTCGCGGAACTCCGAGTAGAGCTGCGCCGCCAGCGTCTTGTTTGGCGCCAACACCATCGCCGGCCGGCCGAGCCGGGCGATGACGTTGGCCATGGTATAGGTTTTGCCGGAGCCAGTGACCCCGAGCAGCGTCTGGTACATCAAGCCGTCCTGGATGCCCTCGGCCAATTTTTCGATGGCTTCCGGCTGATCGCCGGCGGGCGGAAACGGCTGGTGCAGGGAAAACGGGCTGTTAGGGAAGGTGACGGCCACAGGGTCGTTTGCGTTAAGAGAACTGGAATTCTAGCAAGTCGGCTGGGGCTCGCCCGGGTCCAGCTTCCCGGAAAAAAGGCTAGCCGCCACAATCATCACGCCTCCCGCCCATTCTTTCGCGGTCATGGCTTCCCCCGCCAGCCCCCAGGAAGCCAGAGCGGCAACGACCAGTTCGAAGAGGAAGATGACGATGGCCTGGTTAGCAGGCGTGTGCGTCAGACCGTACTGGACGAAAAGATTCGTTGCCAGCAGGACCAGGCCGACCACGCCAACCAGCAGCCAGCCCGCCAACGGCGGCGGGACGATTGGGCTGGATTCGAACGGCAAAACAAGAAGCCCGACCGTTACCACTCCGGCAAAAACCGCCATCGACTTGATCTCGATCGACAAGTCATGTGCCTTGCGAATGAGCACGTTGGCGAGGGCGAAAAGGAACCCGGCAGCCAGGCCGAGCCATTCGGCCCCCTTCTCCGGCAATGGCATACCCAGACGCGGTTGCCACAGCATGACAGCCGCTCCGGCAAGCGAGAGCGCGATCACCGCCGTACCCGGGAGACTGACTTTCTCCTTCAGCAGCAGCCGGGCCAGCAGCACGGTCCACAGGGGCGCCAGATAGAACATCAGAAGTACCCGCATCACCTCGCCATGCACGGTCGCCAGAACATAGCCCAGATTGCAGCCGCCTGCGGCCAGCGCGATGGCCGCCAGCATCCAGGTCGGCCTGAAACCAGCCAGTTTGCGTCGAAACAGGGGTACGCCCAGCACGAACGCCACGAAGTAGGTCACCGTGGCCGCCAGTACGGCGGATACCGCCATGCCTTCGAGCTCGCGGTAGGGATGCCATATGAGACCCCAGACCGTCGCGCCGGTCAGCAGGGAAAGCAGCGCAACGGTGTTATTCTTGGCCGGCATAGTAGGGCCTGCTTATAATTCGTGCTTTACCGAGAATAAGCGGCAGATCAATCATGCCGCAAACCAAGACGTGAATCCCAACCTCGACAAACTCCACCCCTACCCGTTCGAGAAACTGCGCCAGCTGTTACAGGGCCTCCAGCCTCCATCGGGGCTGCGAGAGATCCGCCTGTCCATCGGCGAACCGCAGCACGAAACGCCGGCTTTCATCAAGGAAGCGCTTTCCGGCAATCTCAAGGGACTGGCGAATTATCCCACGACATCCGGCAGTGAAGCCCTGCGTGGCGCCATCGCCGGCTGGCTGGGCCGCCGCTACGGCATCCCCACGCCCGATGCGCAGGAACAGGTCCTGCCAGTGAACGGCTCACGCGAAGCGCTGTTTGCCATCGCCCAATGCGTCGTCGATCCCGTGCGCGGCGATGCCTTGGTGCTCAGTCCGAACCCTTTCTATCAGATATACGAAGGCGCCGCCCTGCTTGCCGGCGCACAGCCGGCGTTCCTCAACCACTTGCCCGAAAACGGGTTTCTTTCCGATTTCGATTCCATTCCTGCTGCGACCTGGAAAAACATCCAACTTGTCTATGTTTGCTCTCCGGGTAATCCAACCGGCAAGGTGCTCGGTCTCGATGAATGGAAAGCCCTGTTCGCGCTGGCCGACAGACATGGGTTCGTCATCGCCAGTGATGAATGCTATTCGGAGATTTATTTCGACGAGGCCGCACCGCCGCTCGGTGTGCTGCAGGCGGCGCGCGAACTGGGCCGCGACGATTATCGCGGCATCGTCATGTTCTCCAGCCTGTCCAAGCGCAGCAACGTACCCGGCCTGCGTTCCGGATTCGTGGCGGGCGACGCCAGTCTGTTGAAGCGATTCTGGCTCTACCGCACCTACCAGGGCTGCGCCATGAGCCCTCCCGTGCAGCATGCGAGCGCCGTCGCATGGGACGATGAAGAACATGTTCGCGCGAATCGCCGGCTCTATCGGGAGAAATTCGATGCTGTCACTCCGCTCATTGCCACGCACTTGGGGACTGCCAGGCCGGACGCGGGCTTTTACCTGTGGGCGCGCACGCCGATAGCCGACACCGATTTCGCCCTTGGCCTGCAGCGTGAATATAATGTGACCGTACTGCCAGGCAGCTACCTCGCGCGCGCGTCGGGCGGCGTCAATCCGGGCGAGAATTTCGTTCGCATCGCATTGGTCGCGCCCCTCGAAGATTGTCTGGAGGCGGCGCGGCGAATCGAAGAATTTTGCAGGAAACTTTAAAAGGGAATCGCAATGCAGGACTATCAGAAGATCATCGACCAGGCTTGGGAAGAGCGTGCTGGAATTCAACCTGGCAAAGCGCCGGCAAAAGTAGGCGAGGCGGTCGAATACGTCCTCGCACAGCTCGATCAGGGCAAGCTTCGCGTGGCCGAGAAGATCGACGGCGAATGGACCACGCACCAGTGGATCAAGAAGGCGGTCCTGCTCTCCTTCCGCCTCGAGGACAACCGCATCATGGATGGCGGCCCCCTGCGTTATTGGGACAAGGTGCCCACCAAGTTCCAGAAGTTCGACCAGGAGCAGTTCGAACGCGGCGGCTACCGGGTCGTGCCCGGTGCCGTGGTGCGCCGCGGCTCCTACATCGGCCGCAATGTGGTGCTGATGCCCTCCTTCGTGAACATAGGCGCCTATGTCGACGAGGGCACCATGGTCGACACTTGGGCAACGGTCGGTTCCTGCGCGCAGATCGGCAAGAACGTGCACCTCTCGGGCGGCGTCGGCATTGGCGGCGTGCTCGAGCCCTTGCAGGCCAATCCGACCATCATCGGCGACAATTGCTTCGTCGGCGCCCGCTCCGAGGTGGTCGAGGGCGTCATCCTCGAGGACGACTGCGTCATCTCGATGGGCGTGTTCATTGGCCAAAGCACACGCATCTACAACCGCGATACGGGTGAAATCACCTATGGTCGCGTGCCAGCCGGCTCCGTCGTCGTCTCCGGCAGTCTGCCCTCTGCCGACGGCAAGTACAGCCTATACTGTGCCGTCATCGTCAAGCAGGTGGACGCCAAGACGCGTGCCAAGGTCGGCATCAACGAGTTGCTCCGCGGCATCTGACCCGATTCCCCTGACGGGAGGCAAACCATGATCTTCGACAAGCTGTTTCACCTGATGGCCGAAAAGAAGGCCTCGGACATCTTCGTTTCCGCCGGGGCGCCCATCCATATCAAGATCCAGGGGAGCACCATCCCCATCAATCAGCAGATCATGGATCCAGATACGATCCAGCGCATGGCCTACGAGATGCTCAAGCCAGACCAAATACGGCATTTCGAGGAGGAGAAGGAAATCAACCTTTCCTTCGGCATCCGGGATGTCGGCAATTTTCGCGTAAACATGTTCTGGCAACGCGGCACCATCGCCATCGTCGTGCGCTTCATCCAGGGCGAGATACCCAAGCTTGACGAACTCGGCATGCCCAAGGTGCTGGAAGAAGTCATCATGGAAAAACGCGGCCTGGTGCTGGTCGTCGGCTCGACGGGTTCTGGCAAGTCCACCACCCTGGCCGCCATGCTCGACCACCGGAACGCCAATCGCTCGGGTCATATCCTGACCGTGGAAGACCCGATCGAATACCTCTTCAAGCACAAGAAGTCGGTGGTCAACCAGCGCGAGATCGGACTCGACACCAAAGTGTGGGAGAACGCCCTGAAGAATGCCATGCGGCAAGCGCCGGACTGCATCCTCATCGGGGAAATCCGCGACAAGGAAGCCATGGCTGCATCGCTCGCCTATGCCCAGACGGGCCACCTGTGCCTTGCCACGCTGCATGCCAACAACAGCTACCACGCGCTCAATCGCATCATCAACTTCTATCCCCTGGAAAACCGGCCGGCGCTATTCCTTGATCTCTCTGTCAGCCTGAAAGGAATTATTTCGCAGAGACTAGTGCGAAGGCCCGACGGTACGCGCCTACCCGCCGTGGAAATACTGCTCAACACACGGCATATCCAGGAACTGATCGAAAAAGGGGAAATGAACGGCATCAAGGAGGCCATGGAGCAGAGCCTGGCCCCGGGCTCGCAGACCTTCGAGCAGGACCTGTTCCGGCTGTACAAGGAAAACATCATCACCCTGGAAGAGGCGCTGGCAAACTCCGACTCGCCTACCAACCTGTCGTGGCTCATCAATAATTCGCAACTGGGCTCACCTTCGCCTAACGACAAGAAGAGCAGTTCGCCCGCCCCGGCGCTCGACTTCGACCCGGCGAATGCCGGCGCCTCCTTTACTGAGTTCTCGCTCAACGTTGACACCGACGCAGGATAATGCCCGCTTCAACCCTTGAGCTTGCCAGTGAGTTGATCAGTTGCCGATCCGTCACGCCCGAGGACGGCGGTTGCATGGACATCATCGCCCGGCATCTTGCTCCACTCGGATTCAGCCTTGAACGCATGAATCAGGGTTCTGTCTCGAACCTGTGGGCGCGCCGCGGCAGCCAGGGGCCGATTGTGTGCTTCGCCGGCCATACCGATGTCGTGCCGCCCGGTCCGCTCGACCAATGGGCCTCCGATCCTTTCAAGCCGACAGTCCGTGATGGCTCCCTCCATGGCCGCGGTGCGGCAGACATGAAGACAAGCATCGCTGCCTTCGTCACGGCAACGGAACGTTATGTCGCCAATCGTCCCGATCACCCTGGCGCCATCGCCCTGCTGCTTACTTCCGACGAGGAGGGACCTGCCATTGACGGCACCGTACGCGTCGTCGAGGCACTCAAGGCGCGGGGCGAAAAGCCGGACTATTGCATCGTAGGCGAACCGACATCGGCGGTGCGCCTGGCCGATACCATCAAGAACGGCCGGCGGGGTTCGCTGGCCGGCAGGCTGGTCGTCCGGGGCGTGCAGGGGCATATTGCCTATCCCCATCTCGTCAAGAACCCGGTACACATGGTGGCACCCGCTCTCGCCGAACTCGCTGCGACGGAATGGGATGCCGGCAACGAGTTTTTCCCGCCCACGTCCTGGCAGGTATCCAACTTCCATGCCGGCACCGGGGCGGACAATGTCGTGCCTGGCGCCGCGGAAATCCTCTTCAACTTCCGTTTTTCCACCGCAAGCACGCCGGATGGCCTGAAGGCGCGGGTGCATGAGATCCTCGACCGTCACGGCGTCGAATACGCGCTGGACTGGACTCTCTCCGGCAAGCCCTATCTCACGCCGCGCGGCAAGCTGGTCGAGGTGGTGTCACAGTCCGTCCGCGACATCATCGGCATCGAAACCGAACTCTCCACCAGCGGCGGCACCTCCGATGGCCGGTTCATCGCGGATATCTGCCCGCAGATCATTGAACTCGGGCCGCTCAACGCCACCATTCACAAAATCGACGAATGCATTGAGGTCGCCGACATCGAACTGCTCTCTCGCCTTTACGAGCGCATCCTCGAATTGCTTCTGAAATGATTCCGCCCGAACTGGTCACGCTGCGCGATTTTCTGCGCTGGGCAGTCAGCCGCTTCAACGAGGTCGGGCTGCATTTCGGCCACGGCACGCAGAATGCCTACGACGAAGCGGCTTATCTCCTGCTGCACGCCTTGCACCTTCCGCTCGACCGCATGGAACCATTCCTCGATGCGGCTCTCACCGAAAGCGAACGGAAGACCGTTTTCGCGATACTGAATCGACGCATCGATGAGCGCATTCCTGCCGCCTACCTGACGCACGAAGCCTGGCTGGGCGACTTCCCCTTTTATGTGGACGAGCGCGTGATCGTGCCGCGATCGCACATTGCCGAGCTCTTGCTGGATGATCCCCTGGCCCCCTGGGTCAGCGATCCCGATGCGGTTGTCTCGGCGCTCGATCTGTGCACCGGCTCGGGCTGCCTGGCCATCCTCCTGGCGCATGCCTTTCCGAACGCCCGCATCGATGCCGCGGACATCTCAACGGATGCCCTGGAGGTTGCCGCACGAAACGTGTCCGAGTATCAGTTGGGCAACCGCATCGAGCTGATCCATTCGGACCTGTTCGCCGGCCTGAAAGGCCGCAGTTACGACATCATCATCTCCAACCCGCCCTATGTCACGGGGGCATCCATGCGCGTTCTGCCGGCCGAATACCGCCATGAGCCGGCACTGGCGCTGGCTTCGGGCGAGGATGGGCTGGACGCAGTACGCGACATCATTGCCCTCTCGCGCGCCCACCTCAAGCCTGACGGCCTTCTTGCCGTAGAAGTGGGTGGGAACCGTGCTATCGTCGAAATGGCTTTTCCGCGCCTGGGTTTTACCTGGCTCGAATCGGAAAACGGCGAAGGCATGGTTTTCCTGCTAACACGGGAACAACTGCCCGAATAAACCGCAGCTTCAGGGCTGCGCTCTTCCGGAGCCGCCACCGATGCGTATCCAGCGCATACTGCTGATCATCCTGTACGCTGGTCTGACTCAGGCTGCGCCTGCAGCCGAGCCCAGACCATTTGAACTGGGCATCGTGCCCTACCTGCCGACCACCACCCTTGCCACGGCCTACCAGCCCCTGCGCGCCCATCTGGAAGAGAAACTGAGGCGCCCCGTCGTGCTGACGACGGCGCCGGATTTCATCACTTTCCTGGAGCGCTGCCTGCGCAAGGAATACGACGCGATCATTCTCGGGTCCGGCTTGGGCCGTTTCGTCCAGATCGAAGCCGGCTACAGACCGGTGGCCCTGACAAAACGCAATATCAAGGCGCTCGTCATCGTCAACCGCAGCGGTTCTTACGCAACGCTAAGAGACCTGTCCGGCAAGCGCGTGGCGATGCTGGATCCGATGCTCGTCCTTTCCCAGCTCGGCAGAGAGCTCTTTCGCCAGGCCGGCATGCAACCGGAGCGCGACTATCGCATTCAGATCGTCAAGTCGCCAAGCAACGCCGTTCATGCAGTGCTGCAGGGCGAAGTCGAGGCCGGCATCACGACTGCCAACCTGATTCCTCAACTCACGGACGACATGAAGCAACGGCTGCGCGTCCTGTCTGAATCTCGGGAAATCCCGGGGCTGATGTTCATGCTGCTGCCGGCTGCGCATACCCGGCATCCTCAATTGCAGGACATCCTGCTGCAATTCGAACACAGTGAAGCCGGCCAGAAATTCGTCGAGGCGCTGGCCGTGGATGGATTTCGCATTCCGGGCAGCGAGGAAATGAAGGGACTGGACAACTTCCTGCCGGAATACAGGAAACATTTCCGGCGCTGAGCATCACGATGCACCGCATAATCGACTGGCTCGCGCAACGATCCTTCCGCCTCCAACTGATCGGCGCTGCAGTGGCGTCGGAAATCGTCCTCATCGCAGCACTGACCTATCTGGGCGTTCAGCAGATGGACAGGGCCCTGACAGAGCAGATCAAGGTGCGCATCGATCAGGGGAGCATCCTGTTCAATGCCACCTTGGCACCCGACCTGGTCGAGCGCGACTTTACCGCGCTGGAGCTCACACTGAAGCTTGCGCGCAACGAAGGGGCGGTCGAATACGCGATCCTGCACGACGAGCGAGGCAAGCCGATCGTCACCGTGGGGTGGGATAAAGAACGTCCCCTTCCCGTCGTCGATTCGGACGTTCGCAAGGCCGCGGATTCCGGCATGGTGCATTTGCAGCAGTCCATCCTGCTCGGAGACCAGGTCGTCGGGGAACTGCGTTACGGGCTGCCCACGGCCTTTCTCCGGGAGGCCCGAAATACCCTCCTGTGGCAAACCATTGCTGTCGCATCGGCCGGCATTCTCATTTCACTCGTCGGGTTGTTATTGCTCGGGTTCGGCATGATGCGTCGCCTGGGCAGTCTTGCCAACGTCGCCCGCCAACTGGCGGATGGCGACCTCACCGTCCGCGTAGGCAACCACAGCAATGACGAAATCGGTCGCCTCGGCGCCGCCTTCAACAACATGGCCCAGGCGCTGGACGATCGCATCCACGAACTACATGCCAGCGAAGACCGGCTGGCGCTGGTCATGCGCGGCACAACCGACGGCATCTGGGACTGGGATATTCTGCGCAACGTCACCTATTTCTCGCCGCGCTTCCGGGAACTGCTCGGCTACGACGACGAGCAGGAGTTCCGACTGATGTTCCAATTCAGTTCGGCGCTGCATCCTGACGACAGTGACCACGCCCTGGCCGCCATGGATGCGGCCAAACTCAGACATGCGCGATTCGATGAGACCTATCGCCTGCGCTGCAGGGACGGCAGCTACCGCTGGTTTCGCGGCCGCGGCCAGGCGCAATGGGACGAAGGCGGAGTCGCCTATCGTTTCGCCGGTTCACTGTCCGACATCTCCGCGCAAAAAGCCGCCGAGGAAGCCCTGCGCGAGAGCGAGGAAACCCTTTTCTATGCCGTGCGCGGCTCTTCAGACGGCATCTGGGACTGGGACATCGTGCATAACCGGTATTACGTCTCCCCGCGCTATCGTGAGTTGCTCGGGTATTCCGAAGAGGACATGCCGAACGCGCGCACCAGTTTCCTCGAGATCGTTCATCCTGAAGACCGCCCGCGAATCGAGGAAGCCGTCAGGCAGCATTTCAGGGAACGCACGCCCTACGACATCGAATACCGCATGCGCCTCAAAAATGGAAGCTACCGCGGGTTCCGCGGTCGCGGCCAGGCGGTCTGGAATGCCGATGGCCGTGCCATCCGGTTTGCCGGAGCGAGTTCGGACATCGAAGCAGAAAAAATTGCGGCAGACAGCATCAGGTCACTGCTTGCGGAGCAGCAGGCCCTGCTAGACAACGTCCTGATCGGCATCGTCTATATCAAGGACCGCATCATCCAGCGCTGCAATCGGCGCTTCGAGGAACTCTTCGGCTACGAAGAAGGCAGCATGCTGGGGCATACAACGGATCTGGTCTTTCCGGCAAGGGAAGACTTCGAGGCGCATGGCGCACGGGCCTATGCCGCCCTTGGCCGGGGAGAGACCTACAGCGTGGAGACGCGATTCCGGCGCAAGGATGGCAGCCTGTTCTGGGGCTTCCTCACCGGTCGCGCCATCGATCCTGCCCATCCCCAGGACGGCAGCGTCTGGATCAATCTTGACATCACCGACCGAAAGCTGGCGGAGGCGGAGGTGCGCAAGCTGAATGAGGAACTCGAACAGCGCGTCCGGGAACGCACCGCGGAACTGACGGCTGCCAACAAGGAACTGGAAGCATTCAGTTATTCAGTTTCGCATGACCTGGTCTCGCCGCTGCGTGCCATCGACGGGTTCTCGCGCATGATCGAAGAGGACTACGGGCCGCTGCTAGACGCACGCGGCAAGGAATACCTTGGCCGCATCCGTAGCGGCACGCAGCGCATGCACCAGCTGATCGACGACATGCTTGCGCTCTCGCGGGTGACGCGTAATGAAATGAGACGGGTGAGCGTCAGTCTTTCTGGCATTGCATCGACAATCCTAAGTGATATGAAGCAGATGCAGCCCGTTCGCGAGGTGACAACCCGTATTGCCTTGGATATAGGCGTCATCGGCGACCCCAATCTTTTGCGCATCGCGTTGGAAAACCTTTTGCGCAACGCATGGAAATTCACGGCGAAAAAGCCCGCTATTATTGAATTCGGAGCCTTGCATGAGGAGAATGAAACAGTGTATTTTGTCAGGGACAACGGTGCCGGTTTCGACATGAAATATGCCGGCAAGCTGTTCGGTGCGTTCCAGCGCATGCATGGTCCGCAGGAGTTCGAAGGCACGGGCATCGGCTTGGCAATCGTCCAGCGGATCATCCAGCGCCACGGCGGCCGCATCTGGGCCGAGGCCGCACCGGATCAGGGTGCAACTTTCTTTTTCACATTGTCGTAACAGGAACAAGAATCAAATGACAACCGACCGACCGATACTGCTGGTGGAGGACAACCCCGACGACGAGGCGCTGACCCTGCGCGCCTTCAACAAGAACCGCATCGGCAATGCCGTCATCGTAGCCCGGGACGGCGTCGAAGCGCTCGATTACCTCTTCGGCAACGGCCACCACGCCGGCCGCGATCTCTCGATCATGCCCGCCGTGGTACTGCTCGACCTGAAACTGCCGCGCATCGACGGCCTGGAAGTATTGCGCCGCATTCGCGCCAACGAACGCACCAGCCTGCTGCCGGTGGTCATCCTCACGACATCCAAGGAACAGCAGGATATCTATGAAGGCTACAGCCTCGGCGCCAACAGCTATATCCGCAAGCCGGTGGACTTCGAGAAGTTCATCCAGGCAGTCGGGCAACTCGGCCTCTATTGGCTGGTGCTGAACGAGCCGGTCGATATTGCACTCGCGGCCTGAGACGGCAAAAGTCAGCCGCTGGAATACGGCGGCTAGTAGAAAAAACCCTTGAAGTAGCCCCCGCGGCAGTCGCCTGCACGCACTGCAGCGACAAAGTCCGCCATATTCCTAACCGGTCGAAGGAATTCCGTCGCGCAGCGGCCGACTGCGGCAACCTTGTGGCAGTCGCTGCCCCCCAGAGCCGGCAAGGCCATGTGGCGCGTGGCAATGACGGCCAGGTCGTTGTCGGAATCGATGTTGCCGCCGTTGTGCGTTTCCACCGCGGCGATGCCCTGCAGGTCGAGCAAGCCATCGAGCAGGCTGCACACCCCGAACTCGCGGTAGGGATGCGCCGGCACGCAGATGCCGCCCAGATCGAGAATGCGCGCAATCACGTCGTCCAGTGGCAGCCAGGTGTCACGCCCCCAGCTGTTCCAGGAATCGTCCTCGATGCCATAGGCCAGCAGGTGACCGCGGTCGGTTGAGATTTCCACGCCGCGCAGGACCAGAAGGCCTTCGTCGCGCGCAATCGCTTCGACGGGGGCCGAAGCCTCGTAAGAGTGGTGCTCCGTGATCACCACGCCATCGAGACCGATCGCCTTGGCGCGGCGGATCAGGTCAAGCGGCTCCAGCCAGTTGTCGTAGGAATGCTTGGTATGGCAGTGGCAGTCGATCCACATATTGCCTCAGGAGACAAAAAAACGGCGCGCACTCGATCGAATGCGCGCCGCTGCTGTTCCCTCACCCGGTCAGAATCAGGGAAGCTGAAGCTCGAGGCTGATGCGCTTGGACGGCTGGAACTTGTGCCGCGAGAAGAAACCCTCCAGCGCGAAATCGTTCCAGTTCACCAGCGTATAGATCTTCTTCACGCTGGCCGCCTTCATGTTCATGAGGAACTGGTCCATCAGGTCGGAGGCGACGCCGTGCTTCTGGAAATCCGGATGCACGCCCAGCGTATCGACCGTCGCGGACGAGTCCGCAATGCCATATTCGCCGAACAGCACGTCGCCCATCATGAAACCGACCACCTTGCCATCGACTTCGGCCACGAGCGAAGCGTTGACGTTATGCGCGTCGTCCAGCGCCATGGCCAGCTTGCGCTGGTAGTATTCGCGCCGCTCCTGTCCCGTGATGAGCTTGTCGATCGCCACCACTGCGTCAAGATCGTTCTTGCGGATCATCCGCACGGTAACCTGCACTGCCATCGTATTCTCCTTGCGCCGTATTGATTAAAACAGCTCGTCGTCGGCAGAACTTCTGCCGCCGCTCCCCTTGCGGATATATACGTCCCCGTATACCTGTCCCATTTCCGCTCCCGCCGTGAAGCAGGTGTTGCATCCGTCGCCGGATTCCTCGCGATGCTCGACGACATGCACCTCGTAGCCGAGCTGGCGGTAGTTCTCGACGATTTCGGTCAGCCGCGGCTCGCCGATCGTGGTTTTCTTGATCCACCCCTCGGCGAACAGGTCGGCCTCCTTGCCGCCCTTCACCAGTTTCAGCGGTATCTTCACGAAAAGATCCGCCTCACCAGGAATGCTTGATCGCCCCGGGCGTGCAGGCCGTGCTGCAAGGAAGGCTGGTATAGCCTCCGGCCGGCTTGCAGTCGGAGCAGTCGAACGCCAGTGAGCGCCGGAAGGATTGCTTCACTGCCGCCACCTCGTCGTCGTAATCGTCGGTAATGATCTCGAACATCTCCTTCGGGCACGCCGTCAGGCAGGCGCGCCCGGCGGAACACGAGGTGCACTTGTCGGTGTCGATGCTGATGTAGTACTCGCCCGAGCCATCCTTGTAGCCGTAGTTCGCAATCATGTCGGTTCCTCCTGCCTTGTTTCGAAGCCTACTGTACTGTATTGAATCCCTCTGCTCCGGCCCGCTCAGTGGGAGAGGGGTACTTCACGGGCCGGAGCGTCGGGATCTTTCAGGCTGCCTTGGTTGCGGAGGCGCCCTGCTTCAGCATCAGCGTGTGGCCGAACAGCGCAGCGCCCAGGGCGCCGGCGATCTGACTGTCGTATTTCGTCTCGGCGGCCGTGGTGCCGAGCAGCTTCTCGATGCGCTTCACCACGCCGACGTTCTTGGCGATGCCGCCGGTAATGAAGAAATCGTTCTCCACGCCGATGCGCTCGATCAGCGACACGACGCGCTCGGCCATGGCCTGGCAGTAGGCGGCGATCACCTTGTTCTTCGAGTAGCCCGCCTTCAGCAGTCCCAGTGCCTCTGACTTGGCGAACACGACGCAGGTCGAAGACACTGCCTGCGGTTCCTCGTCGACATCGAAGGAACGCGGGCCGAGCTCGGCAATCGGGATCTGCATCAGGTCGGCAATCACCTCCATGCCGCGTCCGGTGCCGGCAGCGCACTTGTCGTTCATGAGGAAGTTGGTGACCTTGCCCTTCTCGTCGCAATGGATTGCCTTGCAGTCCTGGCCGCCCATGTCGAGAATCGTGCGGATCTTGTTGCCGCCCATGTAGTTGGCGCCGCGGGCATGGCAGGCGATCTCGGTGATGGCCTTGTGCGCAAAGGGCACGTTGACGCGCCCGTAGCCGGTGCCGATGACATAGGTGATGTCCTCCAGCTTCATGCCGGATTTCTCCAGAACTCCAGCGAGGGCGTTGGTGGCGGAATCCGGACTGTTGTTTCCGGTGCGCATGCTGTTGAAGCCGTACAGTTCGCCATCCACACAAACGACTGCCTGCGAGCTGACCGAACCGACATCGATGCCGGCGGTGACGATTTTCGCGGCGCGCCAGTCCTTCGACTCATCGATCCAGCAGCTTTCCTGCCAGCGCCAGTATTCCTTTTTCTCTCCAGATGACATGATGATCTCCTTTACGATTTAACGGCTGCTGACGCTCAAGCTTTGTTGTTCTCGGCCGCGATGAGCGCGGCACCCAGGGCACTGATGTACTCCGGCATCTCCGGCAACAGCACCTTGTCAACACCCAGCGCGCCTTTCAGGGACTGGACGAAGCCGGGGTTATGCACCATGCCGCCGATGAGGATCACTTCGTCCTCGATGCCGACGCGGCGCACCATGGCGCAGACGCGGCTCGCCACGGCGTCCAGCACGGCCTTGGCGATGTCTTCCTTCGGCGTCGAGGAGTGGATCAGGGAAACCACTTCGGACTCGGCAAACACCGTGCATTGCGCATTCATCGGAATCGTCTTGTCGGAACGCAGGCTGGCTTCACCGAATTCCTTGAGGCTCAGCTGCAGGGCGCGCGACATCGACTCGGCAAAGGCGCCGGCGCCGGCGGCGCATTTCTCGTTGCCGGCGAAATCGACCACTTTGCCCTCGGCATTGGCCTTGACGCCGCGTCCTTCTTCAGCACCGACGTCTACCACGGTTTTGGCCGTCGGGCACATGAACACCGCCCCTCGTGCGCCGGCACCCACCTCCGTCACGTCCGAGGTGGCGAACTTGACCTGCTTGCGGCCGGCGCCGGTTGCCACCACATTCTTCACCTGGTCGCGCGTGATGCCGGCGCCCTTCAGCGCATCCTCGAAGGCCTTGTCGGCTGCCAGGTCGGCATCCAGGTCCTCCGGGAACATGATGTGCTTGCCCTTGACGCCCCATTTCAACTGGGGTGCGCCGTCCACTTTCAGTTCCTCGAGAAACACCACCTTGACGGTGCGGGAACCCATGTCGATACCTGCGGTAATCATCTTAATATCCTCCTAGGATCAGGCGTGAGCAACGTCGCGCTTCAGGTTGAGGGTTTCCATGAACGAGTCAACCCGGCTCTGGGTGCGGCCCAGGTCGAATTCGCGCTCGTCGCCCATATTGCCCTCGAATGTCATCACCGGGACGCCGGAAGCGGCCAGGCCCAGGCGGTTTTCCATGATGCCGATCGACAGGCCTTCGCAGCCGCGGTTCAGGTGCAGCATGACGCCATCGACGCCCCATTCCTTGACGATGGTCTTCATCATCTCGGTCTTGATGCGCGGATCGTAGAAGTGCTGCCATTGCGGCTTGGACAGGTTCCAGTCGCAGTACAGGCGCATGGCCTCTTCGCGAGTGTTCATCTCGATGCCCTTCTCCCACGGCAGGGTGCGCGGACCCCAAGTGCCGTCGGGCTTGGTCTCCCAGATGCCTTCCAGGCCGAAGGTGTACAGCGAGCCGATGGAGACGGCGCCGTATTCCTCGAGATAGCGGAAGACCTTGAGGAAGCCCCAGGGCGGCTGCGTGTCGGACATGACGCGGCAGCGCTCGTTGGGCACGGCGGCGATGCCGCGGGCGACGCGGTCCTTCACCTCGTCCAGGCACTCCTGATAGAAGTCGGCGCACCACTTTGACGACTTGGAGAGCGTCGCCAGCACGTAGAGCGAATACATGGTCTTCTCGTCGAGCGGCGCAGGCTTGGCCTTGTTCTCGGCGCAGATGGCGGCCCACAGGGAGGTGGAACGCATCTCGTTCTTCACCGCCTCGATGAACAGCTCGTCATTGAACTTGCGGCCGGTGGTCTTCTCCAGCCACTCGCAGGCCTCCAGGCCCTGATTGGTGACGTAGTCGAGCCGCTCGGTCGTCAGATCCTGGTAGGCGCCGACGGAGACATCGATGAAGAAGGTCGGCGTGTCGTGCTCCAGCTTGGAAGCCGCCTGGTACCACTTGGCGTGCGAGCAGCAGATCTGCGTCTGGAAGTTGAAGTCGGGTTTGGGAAACTCGCCGCCGAACGGATACTTGTTCAGGATGATCGAACCCCAGTAGGTGCGCATGTAGGCGCACAGGTCGCGGGCGAAGCCGTAGGACTCGGCCGCATCCTGGCATTCCTTGTTGAACTTCTTGTCTACCGCGATGGTGGCGCCGTAGGGCTCGCCGGTAAGGGAATAGACGTCATTTCCCAGACCCGCGGGAATGGCGTCCAGGGCCCAGGCTGAGCCGGACCAACGCAGTCCGCCCTTCTCGTGGGCCTTGGCGAAGTTGATGTAGTACTGCTCACGCAGCTCCTTGGCTTTCTTCCAGCACTTGAGCTGCTCGGTCGGGTAATTTGCCATGTTGTCGCTCCTCTTGTCTCGGTCCGGTTAGAACAGTTCTTCTTCGCCCAGCGTCTCGAGGAAGGCCTCGATGCGGATGCGGAACGGCCCAAGCGGGTTGGTGATGTCGAACTCGAGGAACAGCGTCGGAATGCCGTTGGCCTCCAGGTGGCGCTTCAGGTCCGGATAGTCGCCCTCGTGCGGGTCGCAGAACTTCTGCTGCAGGAATACCGCCGCCTTGGCGTTGTAATCCTGCGCCAGCTTCAGCACGTGGTCGAAGCGGGTATGCGCCGGGTAGTCCTTGGTTGGGCAGGCGGGACGCTCGCAGTAGCGGTCGGCGATGGTGGCGATCACGTCGTCCTGGATGCGCGCCTCGTTCCAGAAGTAGCGGGTGCCGGAGCACTGATCGTCGATGACGATGGTCGAGCCCACGGATTCGACCATGGCCATGAAGGAGACGTCGTCGTTCTCCGAGCCGATGGTCATGAAGCGGATGCCTTCTTCGCGGTTGTTCGCCTGCTTGGGCAGTTCGGCCAGCACACGCTTGAGTTCCTTGTTGTGCTCTTCCTTGTCGACGAACTGGGCGGTGATCGAGGCATACAGGGCATCGACGCCGGTCACGCGCGGATTGGTCTCCTTGCGGTACTCGAAGAGTTCGCGCAACAGACGGCGGTTCTCGTTGACGATCTCGACGCCGCGCTTCAAGTCCGCATCGGAGAGCTTCTTGCCGATGACGCCTTCCATGTATTCGCGGAACTTCTTGATCTCGGCATAGTGCTGCGCCTTGGCGAAGCGCGACTGCACCTCGTTGGGCATGGGCAGGTAGTAGTCCCATTTCACGGTCGGCACATGCATGCGCCAGGAATTGAACGCCTGGCGATACTGAATGCACGACTGGGTGAGGGTCACACCCTCGCAGTAGTCGTAGCGGCCGAGCAGGCCCTGGGCGAGGGAGTCGCGGCAGAACGGGCAGAACATGCCGAAGATGTGCGGCTCGGTGACGTTCTGCGGTTCATGGGCGCCGAGCACGCGCACCGGCAGCATGCCGGCGGCGATGAGGATCTCCTCGGGCGTATAGGTGCACATGGTCGCAACGACCTGGCCACCGGTGCGGGCCTTCCAAGCCTTGGCATAGTCGTGCCGCTTCTCGTACCACTCTTTGAACTGATCAAATAAACCACTCATCGTCGATCCCCCGGTTATGGCCTGTCGAGCTATGCCCTAGAGCCGTTTTCCTCTGAATATGCATTATTATGCGTTTCTATTAATAAGAATGCACGATAAAGCATTTGAGGCGATTCTAGAAACCATTTCAGCCTCGAGGTTTGACTTGCATCAAGAAAATAGCATTATCAAGTTAAAATCCAGGCAATATGACGAAAAAGTCTCCAGTTGAATAAGCGGTTACGAATATTAGAAAACTCAAGTTGAGGGTGGCGCGCATCTACCAGCGGCCCAAGCTCCGGACACGGCAGAACTGCGGTACGGATCCCTGCTACAAGTGGATAGCGCAAAGTATGAAAACCTTTTTTTGTCAATGAGATCTGCATTGTTCGTCGCTTTCTATTTGCCAAAGATTATTAGGGTTTTTATGCTCCATCTTGATGTAGATCAAATGTCATGGGGCGACACCTCTCCTAAAATCAGATAGATGCATTCTAATACCTTTCAATTTATTGATATGCGTTATTCTGCATACATCGATAGGAAGGGTTTTACGGAGAATCAGGTATGAATACAAGCGCGCAAGCCGTCATATGGTGGAAGGCTTCTATGCCAGATGCGGCAAAGACCGGCCCGCTGGTGTCGCTCACCATCGACGGCAGGAAGGTCGAGGCCCCCGAGGGGACATCGCTGCTGTCCGCGGCTACTGCCGCGGGCATCTATATTCCTTCGCTGTGCGCCCATCCCGACCTGCCGCCCTCCTGCCAGCGCGGCGCAGGCGACTCCGGCTGCAATCTCTGCGTAGTGGAAATCGCAGGCACCCCGGGCATGCGCACCTCATGCTCGGTGGCGGTTCAGGCCGAAATGGACGTCACGACCCAGTCGCCTGCCATCGACAAGCTGCGCAAGGAGCGCATCGCCAAGGTCCTCGGCAACCACCCGCACAATTGCCTCACCTGCCCGCAGCGCGAGGGCTGCAGCCGCACCACCTGTTCCTTCGGCAATCCGGTCGAGCAGCGCTGCTGTTCCATCTTCCACACCTGCGAACTGAGGAAGGTCTCCGACTACATCGGCATTCCGGCCACCACGCCGAACTACAAGCACATCCAACTGCCGGTCATCAAGAACGAACCCTTCTATGACCGCGACTACAACCTGTGCATCGACTGCCGCCGCTGCCTGGTGGCCTGCAACGAGGTGCGCGGCGTCGGCTGCCTCGAAGTCAAGGAGACCGAGGGCCGCAAGTGGGTCGGCACCATTGCGCCGACGCTGATCGAGTCCGGCTGCAAGTTCTGCTCCGCCTGCGTCACCGTCTGCCCGACCGGCGCGCTGATGGACCGCACCCTCGACGTCTCGCGCAAGGAAGAGTCGCAGGTGCCGTGCAAGCACACCTGCCCGGCCGGCATCGACGTGCCGCGCTACGTGCAGCTGGTCGGCCTCGGCAAATATTCCGAGGCAGTCGCCGTGGTGCGCGAAAAGCTGCCCTTCCCCGGCATCCTCGGCCGCGCCTGCTTCTCGCCTTGCGAGTCGGCCTGCCGCCGCAAGCACCTCGATGAGCCGATATCCATCCGCAGCCTGAAGCGCATCGCCGCCGACAACGACACCGGCCTTTGGCGCCAGTATTCCAAGCAGCTGCCGCCGACGGGCAAGAAAGCGGCCATCATCGGTGCCGGCCCGGCCGGCCTGACGGCCGCCTACTACCTCGCCAAGAAGGGTCACAGCGTCACGGTATTCGACGCCCTGCCCGCTGCCGGCGGCATGGCGCGCTACGGCATCCCCTCCTACCGCGTGCCGCTCGACGTCATCGACAGCGAAGTCGCCGAAGTGACCAAGCTCGGCGTGGAGATTCGCTACAACACCCGCGTCGAGAAAATCGACGAGTTGTTCGCGCAGGGCCATGAGGCCGTCTTCATCGGCATCGGCGCCCAGGGCGGCGACAAGCTCGGCCTGCCCGGCGACAGTCTGCCCAACGTGGTGGACAGCCCCACCTTCCTGCGCGCCGTCACGCTCGGCCTGATCGGCACGCCGGGCACCGACATCGTCATCGGCAAGCGCGTCGCCGTCATTGGCGGCGGCAATGTCGCCACGGACAACGCGCGCTCCGCGCGCCGCCTCGGCGCCGAAGTGGTCGACATGGTGTATCGCCGCACCCGAGAGGAAATGCCGGCGCGCGACGACGAGGTGCAGGGCTGCGAGGAGGAAGGCGTCAATTTACGCTTCCTGCTGGCGCCGAAGAAAATCGAACTGAACGAATCCGGCAGTTCGCGCCTGAAAATCACCTATGCGAAGATGCAGCTGGGCGAACCCGATGCTTCCGGCCGCCGCCGCCCGGTGGAAATCCCCGGCAGCGAGTTCACCGAGGATGTCGACCTGGTCATCGCCGCCATCGGCCAGTACCCGAACAAGTACGAGGGCTTCGGCGTGCAGACCAACGACAAGGGCCGCATCACCGTGCGCGCCGACTCCATGCTGACCTCGAAGCCGGGCGTGTATGCCGGCGGCGACTGCGTGCTCGGCCCGTCGACCCTGATCGAGTCCGTCGCCCAGGGACGCATTGCGGCAGCGGCCATCGATAGTCAGCTCGGGGGAGACGGCGACATCGAGGAGAAGCTGCTGCCGGACTGGGACACCGACCCGCACATCGGCCGCGACGAGGGCTTCAACCAGGTCAAGCGCTTCCACCCGACCTTCATCGACCCGGCCAGCCGCAACAACTGGAATGAAGTGGAACTCGGTTTCAACGCGGAAACCGCCCAGGCGGAGGCGCTGCGCTGCCTGAAATGCAACCTGGCGGCGAAGATCGAGGACATGGTGCTGCCGCCCGAATCCTGGCAGGAGCTGAGCGAGGCCAATGTCGCCGGCGTCACCGAGGAATCCGGCGTCTATCAGCTGCTCGACGCCGACAAGACGGTGCTCGCCATCAAGGGCGTGGAAAACCTGCGCGAAGGTCTGCAGGGCATGATCGGCAAGTCCGACGAGGCGAAATATTTCATCTTCGAACTCGCGCCCTTCTTCACGCAGCGCGAAAACCAGCTGGTGCAGGCGTACATGGAGCAGCATGGCTCCATGCCCAAGGGCGTCGGCGCCGATGAAATGGACGACCTGTTCTGAAATAGGGGAAACAATGGAAGACTTCAAGTTCCTGCAATACTCGGTCGCCGATGCGCTGGCGACCATCACCATCAATCGTCCGCCGCACAACGTCCTCGACATCGCCCTGATGGAGGAGTTGAACCGCGCCCTCGACATCGCCGCGCAGGAGGAATCGGCCAAGCTGCTGATGATCACCGCCGCCGGCGAGAAGGTATTCTCCGCCGGGGTCGACGTCATGGATCACACGCCGGACAAGGTCGTGCAGATGATCGACGTCTTCCACGGCATCCTCAAGCGCCTGATGGTGTTTCCGCTGCCGACGGTGGCGGCCCTCAACGGCTCGGCCATGGGCGGCGGCTGCGAACTGGCGCTGGCCTGCGACATGGCGGTGGCCACCGAGGAGACGAAAATCGGCCAGCCGGAGATCAAGCTGGGCGTGTTCCCGCCCATCGCCGCGATCCTCATGCCGCGCATCATCTCGCTGCCCAAGGTGATGGAACTGCTGCTCGGCGGCGGTCTCATCAGTGCTCAGGAAGCCCTGAACCTTGGCCTGCTCAACCGCGTCTTCCCGCGCGCCAGCTTCGCGCAGGACACCCGCGCCTTCCTCGACCAGTTCCTTGGCCTGTCGCGCGTGGCGCTGATGTACACCAAGAAGGCGGTGCGCGAAGCGGCCGGCAAGCCCTTCTTCGAGGCGCTGTTCACCGTCGAGCAGATCTACCTGAAGGACCTGATGGCCACGGCGGACGCCGTCGAGGGCCTGAACTCCTTCATGGAAAAGCGCAAGCCGGTGTGGAAGAACAAGTAAAACCGCAGCACAGACTGGAGACGCAATGATCCCGAAAACCATCCACACCTGGCAGATGACCGAGCCGGGCAAGCTCGTCCGCACAGAAATCCCGACGCCGGAACTCAAGTCCGGCGAAGCGCTGGTCGAGATCCGCGGCTGCGGCGTCTGCCACACCGACCTGTCCTACTTCTACATGGGCGTGCCCACCGTGCAGAAGCCGCCGCTCTCGCTCGGCCACGAGATTTCCGGCGTGGTCGTCGCCAGCGACGAGCCGCTCATGATCGGCAAGGAAGTCATCATCCCGGCGGTGCTCCCCTGCAACGCCTGCGAGATCTGCAAGTCCGGCCGCGGCAACCGCTGCCTGAGCCAGAAGATGCCGGGCAACTCGATGGGCATCTACGGCGGCTATTCCAGCCACATCCCGGTGCCCGCCAAGGATCTGTGCGTGGTGCACGACCGCAAGGGCATCCCGCTGGAACACCTTTCCGTCGTCGCGGATGCAGTCACCACGCCCTACCAGGCGGCCATCCGCGCCGACCTCAAGGCCGACGACCTGGTCATCGTCATCGGCGCGGCCGGCGGCGTCGGCAGCTTCATGACGCAGACCGCCAAGGGCTTCGGCGCCAAGGTGGTGATCGGCATCGACATCAACGACGAGAAGCTCGAGTTCATGAAGGGCTACGGCGCCGACGCCGTGATCAACCCGAAGGGCAAGAGCGCCAAGGAAGTGAAGGAGCTTTTCAAGGCCATCTGCAAGGAGAAAGGCGTGCCGTCCGGCTACGGCTGGAAGATCTTCGAAGTCACCGGCACCAAGCCGGGCCAGGAACTGGCGCTGTCCCTGCTCTCCTTCGTCGGCACGCTGGTCATCGTCGGCTATGGCACGGACGAAACCTCGTACATGCTGTCGAAGCTGATGGCCTTCGATGCGCAGCTGATCGGCACCTGGGGCTGCCTGCCCTCCTACTATCCGCTGGTGCTCGACATGTGCGTCGACGGGCGCATCGCCCTCGGACCCTTCGTCGAGACGCGGCCGATGAGCCAGATCGAACAGGTCTTCGATGAAGCCCACCATGGCAAGCTGAAGAAGCGCGTCATCCTCACCCCCGATTTCTGAACCCACATACATCAGGAGAAACAACATGGCATTGGAATGGCTGCGCAGGGACAACGAGCTCAAGGATCACCAGCTCTTCGACAACTCCCACTTCGGCAAGGATGCGCCGACGGTGGTCTACGAGGAGCGCCCCGTGGTCGACGACAAGGGCACCAAGGTCGACGGCCTTTTCTCGGCCTGGATCTGGCTCAACAACCCGTCCCAATACAACTCCTACACCACCGAGATGGTGAAGGGCGTCATCGCCGGCTTCCAGAAGGCCTCGAGCGACCGCCGCATCGTCGCCGTGGTGTTCACCGCAGTGGGCGACAAGGCCTTCTGCACCGGCGGCAACACCGCCGAATACTCCGCCTACTACTCGAAGCGGCCGAATGAATACGGCGAGTACATGGACCTCTTCAATGCCATGGTCGACGGCATCCTCAACTGCAAGAAGCCGGTCATCTGCCGCGTCAACGGCATGCGCGTCGCCGGCGGCCAGGAAATCGGCATGGCCACCGACCTGACCATTTCCTCCGACCTGGCCATCTTCGGCCAGGCCGGCCCCAAGCACGGCTCGGCGCCGGACGGCGGCTCGACCGACTTCCTGCCCTGGTTCCTCAACATGGAAGACGCGATGTACAACTGCGTCTCCTGCGAGACCTGGAGCGCCTACAAGATGAAGGCCAAGAACCTTCTCACCAAGGTCGTGCCGGTGCTGAAGAAGGACGGCAAGTGGGTGCGCAACCCGCTCGTGCGCACCGACACCTATGTCGATGACGGCGAGATCGTCTATGGCGAGCCGGTGTCGAAGGAGGAAGCCGCCAAGGCGAAGGAACTGATGGCCCAGTGCACTACCGACTTCGAACTGCTGGACAAGGCGGTGAATGACATCATCTGGAAGTTCTCCAACCTCTTCCCGCACTGCCTGATCAAGTCGATCGAGGGCATCCGCGCCAAGAAGAAATTCTTCTGGGACCAGGCCAAGCTGCCGAACCGCCACTGGCTGGCGGCCAACATGAACCACGAGGCCTGGCTGGGTTTCAACGCCTTCGATGCGAAGAAGATCACCGGCAAGGACGTCATCGACTTCATCAAGTATCGCCAGTTGGTGGCGGAAGGCGCTGTTTTCGACGAGAAATTTGCCGAGCAGGTGCTGGCCAAGCCGAAAAGCTGATTGTTTGAATAGAGCCCGCCCAGGCGGGCTCTTTTGAATTACCCCACGCCGGCGCATTGACTCGCCCGGCACCAATGTATACAGTATCCAGAGTGGCCCGAAGCCCAGGAGAACAGCAATGACACGACCCGGCGAACTCAAGCTCAAGCACCTCTTCCAGCCCGGCCAGATCGGCAAGTTCAAGACCAAGAACATGGTCAAGTACGGCGCCTGCTGCGTTTCCAACTACAACACCCGCGACGGCTTCATCACGCCGCGCGAGCTGGCGCGCATGCGGGTCATCGCCGCCACCGGCTGCGGCATCATCACCAACCAGGGCGCCTACCCGGATCCGCTCGGCGAAGGGAAATCCTACTTCCGCCAGGTGGCGATCTTCGACGACAAGTTCCTGCCGCAGTTCGAGACCATCGCCCAGTACATCCACGATGGCGGCGCGGTGGCGATCCAGCAGATCCTCCACGCCGGCCGCTACGGCGGCATCGACCTGGGCTACTGCGTGCAGCCTTCCGTGGTGCCGCAAACTCTGCCGCACTTCCGTCCGCCGCGCGAACTGACCAAGGAACAGATCAAGGCCGTGGTGCAGCAGCATGCCGATGCCGCCAAGCGCTCCATCCGCGCCGGCTTCGACGGCACCGAAGTCACCAGCTTCATGGGCTACCTGCTCGCCAACTTCAACTCGCGCTTCACCAACCAGCGCACCGACGAGTACGGCGGCTCCATCGAGAACCGCGGCCGCTTCATGCGCGAACTGATCGACGCCATCAAGCAGGCCACGCCCGAACACCCGCTGGTGATCCGCCTGAACGGCGCAGAACTGATGGACCGCTGGGGTGGCAACAGCGAGGACGACTGCTTCGAACTCATGCAGCAGGCCGTGGACACCGGTGTCGACATGATTTCCGTCACGGTAGGCTGGCAGGAGGCGCCGGAGTCCTCCATCGGCCGCGACGTGCCGCCCGGCCACTGGAACTATCTCTCGGCCAAGGCGAAGAAACTGTTCCCGAACACCCTCATCACCTTCGGCAACCGCCTGCCGGATCCCGTCATGGCCGACCAATGCATCAAGGACGGCGTGTTCGATTTCTGGGAAGTCTGCCGGCCCATGCTGGCCGATCCGGAACTCATCCACAAGGCCGCCGAGGACCGCCTCGATGAAGTGCGCCGCTGCATCGGTTCATTGAACTGTTTGTCGCGCCTGTTCCGCGACCTGCCCTACACCTGCGCCATGAACCCGGCACTGGGCCATGAAGTCGAGCCTGAATATCACATCACCGAGGCCGCGGTGAAGAAGAAGATCATGATCATCGGCGCCGGCCCGGCCGGCCTGGAGGCCGCCATCACCGCGAAGAAGCGCGGCCACGACGTCACCATTTTCGAGAAGGGCGACAAGATCGGCGGCAACCTGCTCGGCTACGCCGGCAACGACCTGGCCCGGCCCGACGACCTGTTCAGCGTGATCAGCTACTACGAAACCATGATCAAGAAAATGGGCATCGAGATCCGCTTCAACACCGAGGCCAACGCGAAGTTCATGCGCAGCGTGCTGCACCAGTACGATGTCTGCCTCGTCGCGGCAGGCGCGCGCACAGACATGGCGGCCTACCGGCACATAGAGGGCCACGACACGCTGGTCGACGCGCTGGATGTCGCCAAGGGAAAGGTCAAGCCGGGCAAGCGCGTCGTCATGATCGGCGGCGGCAAGATCGGCCTGACGCTGGCCGAATCCCTGAAAAAGCAAGGACACGACGTGGTCATTGTGGAAGAGGAAAAGCGCATCGCCGGCGACGTCATGCCCTCCTTCAAGTGGCGCCACACCGCCTGGATCGAAGAACTCGAAATCCGCACCTTGACCTCTTCCCAACTCATCGCGATCACCGGCGACGGCGCGCGGGTGAAGAATGCCAAGGGCGAGGAAACCTTCCTGCCGGCCGATACGATCATCGTCTCCGGGCCGCGCAAGCCCAACCACGACCTCTTCAACGAGTTCCAGTGGATGGTGGATGAACTGCATGGCGCCGGCGACACGGTGATAGCCCGCGGACTCGACGCAGCGATCCACGAAGGCTATCGCCTCGGCTGCCGCATCTAGACGGCAATGCCTGAAGACCTGCAATTTGCTTCATCTTTACACGTCCGGTTGGCGTGTATACAGTATCCACCGAACAGGCTCGATCTCGAGGTCCCATTCTGTCGCGGAGGTACTCCCTTGGTGTCCACAATCAAGCCGTTGCAACGCCCCCTCGCCCTGGGCGATCAGGTTTATCAGACGCTTCGCGCACATCTGCGCGACGGCACCATCGCAACGGGGCAGCCCCTGCAGGAAGTCCAACTGGCGGAAAGACTCGGCGTCTCGCGCACACCCGTGCGCGAAGCCCTGACGCGCCTCGCCAGCGAAGGGCTGCTTGCCTCGGACGGCCGCAGCTTCGTCGTGCCGTCCCTGACGCTGAGCGACGTCGATGACATTTACGAAGTGCGCTTTCTCATCGAGCCGGCCGCGTTGCGCCGCGTCGCCGAACTCACGACCGATCCGGGCGTGCGCGCCCCGATCGAAGAGGCCCTGGCCGCGGCAGAAGCCGCCTTCAGGGCCGGCGATGCCGACGCCTTCCGCGAGGCCAATATCCGCTTCCGCAATGCCTGGAAGGACCTGGTGCCCAATCGCCGCCTGGTGCGCGCCATCGAACAGTATGCCGACCACATGATGCGCATCCGCGCCCTGACCCTTGGCGATGCGAAGATCCGCGGCATCGTCATCAAGGGCCTGCGGCGCATCGCCGGCGCACTGGCCGCAGGCGACGGCGAAGCGGCGGCTGCCGCCATGCGCGACCACCTCGGCGAGGCGAAGCGCGCCTTCATCATTGCCACCGGGCTTGACCAGCCTGAAACCGTATAACACACAGGAAACCGACATGAGCTACAAGGCAGAGATCCCCTACGGCGCCTACTGGAGCACCCCCTTCGCGCGCTGGCAGGGCAGTTTCGCAAATCTGCACAGCATCGAGTTCGCCGCCCACGTGGCGAAGAACGAGCTGGCAAAGCGGAAGATCGATCCGAAGGTGTTCGACTACGGCGCGCTCGGTTTTTCCGTGCCGCAGAAACATTCCTTTTACGGCCTGCCCTGGCTCACCGGCCTCATCGGTGCCGGCCAGGCGGGCGGTCCGACGCTGATGCAGGCCTGCGCCACCGGCGTGCGCACCCTGCTCGCGGCAGTGCAGGAAATAGAAGTCAGCCTCTGCAGCACGGCGCTGGTGATCAATTGCGATCGCACGTCCAACGGCCCGCACCTCTACTACCCGAATCCGAAGGGCCCGGGCGGCACCGGCGGATCCGAAGACTGGGTGATGGACAACTTCGGCTGCGATCCGCTCGGCCGCCATTCCATGCTGCAGACGGCGGAAAACGTGGCGAAGAAGCACGGCATCGGCACCGCCGAGCAGCACGAGGTCGTGCTGCGCCGCGAAGCGCAGTACCGCGAGGCGCTGGCGAACGATGCGGCCTTCCTCAAGCGCTTCATGACCCTGCCCTTCGAGGTGCCGGCGCCGAACTACAAGAAAACCGTCGGCACGATGGAGGCTGACGAGGGCATCAACCACTCCACCGCCGAAGGCCTGGCGAAGCTCAAGCCGGTCATGGAAGGCGGCACTGTCACCTTCGGCGGCCAGACGCACCCGGCCGACGGCAACGCCGCCATCGTCGTCACCACGCCGGAAAAGGCGCGCGAACTGTCCGCCGACCCGAAGATCGCCGTGCGCCTGCACGGCTTCGGCCTGTCGCGCGCCGCACTCGCCCACATGCCCGAGGCCACCGTGCCGGCAGCTAAACAGGCCCTCGCGCAGGCCGGCAAGGACATCAAGGACATGGCGGCGATCAAGACACACAACCCCTTCGCCATCAACGATCTCTTCTTCGCCCGCCAGACCGGCGCCGACCTGATGTCGATGAACAATTTCGGCTGCTCGCTGGTCTGGGGTCACCCGCAGGCGCCGATGGGCACGCGCGCGATCATCGAACTGATCGAGGAACTGGCGCTGCGCGGCGGCGGCTACGGACTGTTCACCGGCTGCGCAGCGGGCGACACGGCAATGGCGGTCGTGCTTGAAGTGACCGGCGCCTGAATCGCATAGGGAGCGAAAGATGAACCTGGCCGAATGGATCGACCACAATGCCGGGCTGACGCCCGACAAGGCGGCCATTCGCTTTCCCGGACGCGAAGTCTCCTATGCCGGCCTGGCCGCGCTGGTCGACAGCTTCGCCGCAGCACTGGCAGGCAGCGGCGTGAAGCGCGGCAGCTGCGCCGCCTACCTCGGCTACAACAGCCCGGAAATGTTGGCGCTGCTCTTCGCCTGCGCCCGGCTCGGCGCCCTCTTCATGCCGCTCAACTGGCGTCTGGCCGCGCCCGAGCACCGGCAGATGCTGGAAGACTGCCCGCCCGCCGTGCTGTTCGTCGAAGCCCCTTTCATCGCCCAAACGGAAACACTCAGGCCGGAGCTCGGCGGCGTCATGCTGGTCAGCATGGGCGCAGAGCAGGCAGGCTGGACCGGCTGTGACGAATTCCTGGCCCGCGCCACCATGGCCGCGCCGCGCGATACCGGCGTCGATGCACAGGCGCCCCTGCTCATCTGCTATACCTCCGGCTCGACCGGCAAGCCCAAGGGCGTGCTGCTGACGCAGGATGCCCTGCTCTGGAATGCGGCCAACAGCGCCGACATGCACGACCTGACGGCCGACGACATCATCCTCACCACGCTGCCGCTGTTCCATGTCGGCGGCCTCAACAACCAGACCACGCCGGCACTCGCGGCGGGCTGCAGCGTGGTGCTGCATCCGAAATTCGACGTCGACGCCACCTTCGATGCCATCGAACGCGAGCGCATCACCCTTGCCGTGCTGGTGCCGGCGCAACTCGACATGATGATGGCCAGCCCGCGCTGGCAAACCGCGGACCTCTCCAGCCTGCGCATGATCACCAGCGGCTCCACCATCGTGCCGGAGCGGCTGATCCGCGCCGTGCATGAAAAGGGGGTGCCGCTGATCCAGGTCTACGGTTCCACCGAAACCTGTCCCATTGCGGTCTACATCAAGGTCAAGGACGCCGAGCGCAAGGCGGGTTCGGCGGGCAAGCCTGCCAGGCACTGCCGCCTGCGCATCGCCGACGACCTCGGCAAGGACGTCCCGCAGGGCACCACCGGCGAGATCCTCATCCAGGGCCACAATGTGATGGCCGGCTACTGGAATGCGCCCGAGGCAACCGCCGCGGTACTGCAAAACGGCTGGTTCCACACCGGCGACATGGGCCACCTGGACGCCGAGGGCTATCTCTATGTCGATGGCCGCAGGAAGGAAATGATCATTTCCGGCGGCGAGAACATCTATCCGGCCGAGATCGAAAACGTCCTGCTCGAGAGCCCGGACATTGCCGAGGCCTCGGTCGTCGGCCGCGCCGATGCGCGCTGGGGCGAGATCGTCGTCGCCGTGGTGGCGCCGAAGGACGGCTGCAGCCTCAGCGCGGAGCAGGTCCTCAGGCTGCTCGAGGGCCGCATTGCCCGCTACAAGCATCCCAAGGAAGTCGTCTTCGTCGGCCAGCTGCCGAAGACCGCCCTGGGCAAGATACGCAAGGACGACGTGCGTCGCATGGTCGCCCACGAAGCAGCCGCCTGAAAGAACACACATGCCAGAGCATACGGAGCGAACTTCATGGCTTTGAAAATAGGAATCGACGTCGGCGGCACGTTCACCGACTTCGTCGTCACGCGCGACGATGCCGAGCCGGCGATCTACAAGTCGCTGTCGACGCCCTCGGACCCCTCCATCGCGGTGGTCAACGGCCTCACCGACATCGCCGCCAGCATGCATCCGCCGCTGTCGCTGGAGGCCTTCGCGCCGACCATCGACACCATCGTGCACGGCACGACGGTGACCACCAACGCCACGCTGACCGGCACCGGCGCCAAGTGCGGACTCCTCACCACCGAGGGCGTGCGCGACGCGCTGGAGATGCGCCGCGGCATCCGCGAGGAGCAGTACAACAACCGCTACACCAACGTGAAGCCGCTGGTGCCGCGCTACCTGCGCGCCGGCATCAAGGGCCGCCTCGACCGCAACGGCCGCGAAACCGCGCCGCTCGACCTAGACTCGGTGCGGAAGGCCATAGACCTGTTCAGGCAGGAAGGCGTGCAGGCCGTCTCGATCTGCTTCATGAACTCCTTCGCCAACCCGGCGCACGAGCAGGCGGCAGCGGAACTGGTGCGGGCGGAGATGCCGGGCGTCTATCTGTCGGTGTCCACCGACCTGCTGCCCTCGATCCGCTTCTACGAGCGCGTCAGCACCACGGCGCTCAATTCCTACGTCGGGCCGAAGCTCAACCACTATCTCGATCAGCTGGTCGGGCGCCTCAAGGGCATCGGCTTCAAGGGCCTCCTGCTGATCATGCAGTCCAACGGCGGTGTCATCACGCCGCAACTGGCGCGCGAGAAGGCCGCCCTCACCCTCTTGTCCGGCCCGGCCGGCGGGCCCGGCGCCGGCCTCTTCTATGTACGCCCCCACGGCCAGAACAAGTGCATCACCACCGACATGGGCGGCACCAGCTTCGAGGCCTCGGTGGCGGTGGATGCGCCGATGATCAAGAACGACGGCGAGATCGCCCGCCACAAGATCGCCCTGCCCATGCTCGACATCCACACCATCGGCGCGGGCGGCGGCTCCATCGGCTGGCTCGACGAGGGCGGCATGCTGCGCATGGGCCCGCAAAGCGCCGGCGCCGATCCCGGCCCGGCCTGCTACAGCAAGGGCGGCACCCTGCCCGCCACCACCGACGCCAACGTCGTGCTCGGCTATCTCGACCCCGGCTTCTTCGCCGGCGGCAAGATGCAGCTCGACGTCGCCGCGGCGCGCCAGGCCATCGAGGAGCACATCGCCAAACCGATGGGCCTCTCCGTCGAGGAAGCGGCGGCCGGCATGTACCGCGTCGCCTGCAACAACATGGCGCAGGGCGTGCGCGAGGTCACCATCAAGCGCGGCTTCGACCCGCGCGAATTCCCCTTCATTCCGGCTGGCGGCGCCGGCCCGATCCACTCCTGCCTCATCTGCGAGGAACTGGAGATCCCGCTGCAGATCGTGCCGCGCGAGTCCTCCGTGCTGTGCGCCTTCGGCATGCTCATGAGCGAGCTCAAGCACGATTTCGTGCGCACTTTCGTGTCGCGCTTCGAGGGCATCGACTGGCCGCAGCTCAAGACGATCATCGACGAGATGGCCGCCGAGGGCGCCCGCCAGCTCGTCGAGGAGCGCATCCCCGAGGCCCGGCGGCGCTACGACGTGAAGCTCGACTGCCGCTACATCAAGCAGTATCACGAGGTCTCCTTCCTCGTACCGCGCGAGCTGATCGACCGGCGCGACACGGCCGCCATCGCGCGCGCCTTCCATGCCGAGCACAACCGGCTCTACGGCTACTCGCTGGAGCAGGAGAACACGCCGATCGAGATCATCAACGTGCGCGTGCAGGCCATCGGCGTCACCGACAAGCCGGCCTACCGCGAGGAAGCCTGGGCCGGCACGGATGCGGCCCACGCCCTCAAGGGACAGCGCGCCGTCTATATCCCGGAAACGAAGGCGTTCAAGGAGATACCCGTCTATGACGGCCACCGCCTGCGCTTCGGCAACCGCGTCGACGGCCCCGCCATGATCGAGCAGGAAACCACCGCCATCTTCGTCAGCGCCTCCTACGACTGCGCGGTGGACGCGCTGGGTTCCTTCGTCCTCTTCCAGAAGGGGCGCGAGGACCTGGTGCAGTCCTGTGTCAAGGAAACCAAGGAGACCGTGTCATGAGCAAGATCGACCCCATCCTGTTGTCCGTGTACGCGCGGACCTTCAAGTCCATCACCGACGAGATGAGCATCTCGATGGAGCAGACCACGCGCAGCCCGATCCTCTGCGAGGCCAAGGACTACGTCACCGGCCTCTACGACGCCGACGGGCGCATGCTCGAGCAGACCGAGAACCTGCCGATCCTGGCCTTCTCGCTGGCGCCGGTATGCAAGCACATCCGCAAGCTGTTCGACGGCGAGATCTACCCCGGCGACGTCTTCTTCCACAACGACGTCTTCAGCCTGGGCAACCAGAACAACGACGTCGCCGTCTTCAAGCCGGTCTTCGTCGGCGAGCAGCTGGTCGGCTGGACCGCCGTCAAGGGCCACCAGGCCGACATCGGCGGCAACGTCGCCGGCGGCTACAACCCCAACGCGGTCGAGGTCTGGCAGGAGGCGCTGCGCATCCCGGCGGTCAAGATCGTCGAGCGCGGCAAGCTGCGCCGCGACGTGTGGAACCTGATCTTCGCCAACGTCCGCCTGGACATCGTGCAGCACGACATGAAGGCCGAGATGGGCGCCTGCACGGTCGGCGAACGGCGCCTGGTCGAACTGCTGAACAAATACGGCGTCGACAGCTACGAGGCGCACAAGCAGGCGCTGTTCGATGCCACGCGCAAGATGATGGAAGCCGAGATCGCCAAGATCCCCAACGGCAACTACGCCGGCGAAGGCTACGTCTATTTCGACGGCCGCCATGTCGGCTCGAAGTACACCATCCGCGTGGACATCGAGGTGCAGGACAGGCACATCAAGTTCGACTACTCGCGCACCGACCCCCAGACCAACGGCTTCGTGAACGGCACGTACACCTCCAGCGCCTCGGCCACCATCCTCACCCTGCTGCAGATGGTCAATCCGGACATCCCGCACAACGAGGGCATGGTGCAGCCGATCGAGATCGTGATTCCCGAGGGCACCATCCTCAATGCCGCCTATCCGAAGGCCACCACCTTCGGCAACCACCTCTGCCCGCCCAACGCCGACGCCATCCAGCGCGCGCTGGCGCCCGTCATGCCCGATCGCGTCACGGCCGGCTGGAACAACCTGCTCGCTTCGCTCACGACGGGCATCGATCCCGGCACCAACGAGAAGTACGTCGACATCGGCTTCATGGGCCTGAAGGGCGGCTCGGGCGGCATGCGCGGCACCGACGGCTACGACCACATCGGCATGATCGACGCCTCGGGCGGCGTGCTCGACCAGGACTACGAGATGTTCGAGCAGCAGACGCCGCACACCCTGATCCGCCACGAACTGCTGACCGACTCGGCCGGCGCCGGCGAGTGGCGCGGCGGCCTCGGCGTGGAAACGGTCTTCGAGATCGGCTCGGACGACACGCAGCTGGTCACCTTCGGCGACGGCGACTTCGAACCGGCCTTCGGTCTCTTCGGCGGCAAGGAGGCCGGGCTGAACTTCATCCGCCTGAACTACCCGGATGGCCAGACCGTGGTGCCGAAGAACAAGGACCTCATCACCGGCGTGCCGAAAGGCACCGTGTACCACCAGGTGGCGAGCGGCGGCGGCGGTTATGGCAATCCGAAGAAGCGCGACCGCAAGCTGCTGCGCGAGGAAGTGCGCAACGGCGTCATCTCCAAGGACGCCGCCATGCGCGACTACGGCATGACGGAAGCAGAACTCAAGGCATGAACTTCGACCTGACCGACGAGCAGCGCCAGATCCGCGACACCTTCGCGCGCTTCAGCGACGAGCGCATCGCGCCGCAGGCGGCCACGCTGGACGAGGCGCGCGCCTTTCCGCGCGCCCTCTTCCAGGAGCTCGCCGACCTTGGCTTCTTCGGCATGCGCTACCCGGAGGACGTCGGCGGCTCCGGCCTCGCCCTCACCGAATTCGCTCTGGCCCTGGCGGAGATCGCGCGCGGCTCGATGTCGCTGGCCGGCGCGGTGGCCATGCAGTCGCTGATGGGCAGCAAGTTCCTCCACATGCTCGGCAACGCCGAAATCCTCGAGCGCCTGTTCAAGCCGGCACTGCGTGGCGAGAAGATCGGCGCCATCTGCATGACCGAGCCGAACGCCGGCTCCGACCTCGACTCCATCGCCACCACGGCGAAGAAGGTCGACGGCGGCTATGTCATCAACGGGCAGAAGACCTGGATCACCTCGGCGCCGGTGGCCGATTTCTTCACCGTCTTCGCCAAGGCCGGCGAGGAGAAGAAGCTCACCATCTTCCTGGTCGAGAAGGACTTCAAGGGGCTCATCGTCGGCCGCGAGATCCACAAGATGGGCGTGTGGGCCCTGCCCACCTCCGAGGTCGCCTTCGACGAGTGCTTCGTGCCGGACGGCCACCGCCTGTCGCAGGCGGAAGGCGACGGCGAAGGCCATTTGCGCAAGACGCTGGCGGAGATCCGCATCATCACCGGCGCCATGGCCCTCGGCGTGGCACAGGCCGCGCTCGACGAGGCGGTGCGCTACGCCGCCGAGCGCAAGCAGTTCGGCAAGCCGATCAACCGCTACCAGGCCATCCAGTTCAAGCTGGCCGAGATGGCCACCGACCTCGAGGCGGCGACGCACCTGGTGTACTACGCCGCCTGGCTGCGCGACGCCGGCCGGCCGCACCACAAGCAGGCCGCCATGGCCAAGCTCAACGCCACCGAGGCGGCGGCGCGCATCTGCGACCAGGCCGCCCGCGTGCTGGCTTCCTATGGCTACGCCATGGAATACCCGGTGCAGCGTTATCTGCGCGACGTGCGCTTCACGCTGATCGGCGGCGGCACCAGCGAAATCCTGAAACTCATCATCGCGAAGGAAGTGAGCTCATGACGGCGCAAAAGTCAGCCTCCACGGCACGGCGGATCAAGGTGCTCCTGGCCAAGCCCGGCCTCGACGGCCACGACCAGGGCGCCAAGGTGGTCGTGCGCGCCCTCATGGACGCCGGCATGGAGGTCATCTACACGGGACTGCGGCAGACGCCGGAGGCCATCGCGCGCATGGCGCTGGACGAGGACGTCGATGTCATCGCCCTGTCCAGCCTGGCCGGCTCGCACATCCCCTTCTGCACCAAGCTGAAGCCGCTGCTGGAAGCCAACCACCTGCAGGACAAGCTGTGGGTGATCGGCGGCAACCTGCCGGCGCAGGATCACGAGGCCCTGCGCCAGCTCGGCTTCACGGGCATTTTCCCGACGGGCAGCAAGTTCGACGCCATCGTCGATTACATCCGCAACAACGTAAAGGACAGCGTGCAATGAATGACAGGGCGAAAGATCCCCTGAAGCCCGTCTTCAACGAGTCGGGCATCGAGGTCAAGCCGCTGTACACCCAGGCGGACGTGGAGGCCAGCGGCGGCCTCGACATGCTCGGCCAGCCGGGCGAGTATCCCTTCACCCGCGGCATCCACCGCCTGATGTACCGCAAGCAGCCGTGGACCATGCGCCAGTACGCCGGCTTCGGCAACCCGGCGGAAACCAACAAGCGCTTCAAGTACCTCATCGCCAACGGCCAGACCGGGCTGAACGTCGCCTTCGACCTGCCGACGCAGATCGGCCTCGACTCCGACGACCCGCTCGCCGAGGGGGAAATCGGCCGCGTCGGCATGTCGATCGACACCCTGCGCGACTTCGAGGTGGCCTTCGACGGCATTGACCTCAACAAGATCACCGTCTCGCTCACCATCAACGGGGCCGCCGCCATCCTCATCGCCATGTACCTGGCGATGGCGGAAAAGCGCGGCTACGACGTCAAGCAATTGCGCGGCACGGCGCAGAACGACATCCTCAAGGAATTCATCGGCCGCGGCACCTGGATCTTCCCGGTCGAGCCGTCCATCCGCCTCGTCGGCGACACCATCGAGTACTGCGCCGAGCACGCGCCGAAGTACAGCCCCGTCTCGGTGTGCGGCTACCACATCCGCGAATCCGGCGCCAATCCGGCGCAGGAAATGGCCTACGCCTTCTGCATCGCCAAGGCCTACGCCGACGACGTCATCAAGCGCGGCCTGCACGTCGACGAGTTCGCCGGCCGGCTGTCGTACAACTTCAACATCTTCGGCAACCTCTTCGAGCAGGTGGCCAAGTTCCGCGCCGGCCGCGGCCTGTGGGCGAAGATCATGAAGGAGGAGTACGGCGCCGAGAAGCCCGGCTCGATGTGGCTGCGCATGATCGCCGCCGGCGGCGGCGGCGGACTGACCTTCGAGCAACCGGAGATCAACATCGTGCGCGGCGCCTACTACGCCCTGATCTCGGCGCTGTCCGGCACGCAGACCATGGCGCTGTGCTCCTATGACGAGGCCTACACCATTCCCACCGAGTACTCGGCGCGCATCTCGCTGCGCACCATGCAGCTCCTCATCGAGGAAATGGGCCTGACCGAGACGGTCGACCCGCTCGCCGGCTCCTTCTACGTCGAGACCCTGACCAACGAGATGCGCAGGAAGATGGAGGAGATCATGGCCGAGACGGACGCCCAGGGCGGCATCGTCAAGCTGGTCTCCGAGGGCGCCATCCAGTCCAAGGTATCCGCCCAGGCCTACCAGATGCAGCGCGACATCGAATCCGGCAAGTTCCCCAAGGTCGGCGTCAACTGCTACCGCAACGAACAGGAAGAGGAACACCCGGTGCAGTTCCACCCCTACAACGAGGAGGACACGCGGGTGCAGATCGACGGGCTCAACAAGGTTCGCGCCGAGCGCGACGCGGAGCGGGTCAAGAAGGCGCTGGCGCGCGTCGGCGCCGATGCCGCTGCCGGCCGCAACGTCATGCCGGCCCTGGTCGACGCCGTCAAGGCTTATGCCAGCGTCGGCGAAATGACGAAGGAACTCGTCAAGGTCTTTGGCCGCTACCAGGAACCGATACGGTTTTGATTGATATCCCCTCCCCCCGTCCGCGGGGAGAGGGCCAGGGTTGAGGGGCAGCGTCGAACTCCCCCCTCACCGCAACCCTCTCCCGCAAGCGGGAGAGGGAGAAAAACGGAAAGGAAAGCAATGACCGCACTCGACAACTATGTGGCGCCCACCAGCCTTGAAGAGGCGGTGGAGCAGTTGCTGGAACTCGGCGAGGTGACCATCCTCGCCGGCGGCACTGACCTGATGCCGCAGGCCAACGCCGGCCGCGTCAAGTTCAAGCGCACGCTGATGAACATCCGCCGCATCCCGGAACTGCGCGGCATCGCCCGCGAGGGCGACGAGATCCGCATCGGCGCGCTCGCCACCATCAGCGAGATCATGGCGCATCCGCTGGTGCGCGAGCACCTGCCGCTGCTCGTCAGCGCCGGCGACCATTTCGCCAGCAACCAGATCCGCAATGCGGGCACGCTCGGCGGCAACGTCTGCAACGCATCGCCGGCCGGCGACACCCTGGTGCCGCTGATGGTGCTGGGCGCCAGCGTCGAACTGGCCTCCATGCTCGACGACAAGCTGTACCGCCGCACCATGCAGCTGCCGGAATTCTTCGTCGGCCCCGGCAAGACGCGACTCGCCACAGCCGAGCTGCTCGCCGCCGTGCGCATCCCCGTGCCGCCGCAGGGCTTCGTCGCGCGCTTCCACAAGTTCGGCACGCGCCCGGCGCTCGACATATCGGCCATCTCCATCGGAGTCGGCGGCGTGCTGAAGAACGGCGTGTTCTCCGACGTGCGCGTCGCCTTCGGCGCCGTGGCACCGACACCGGTTTGCGGCTGCGCCACCGAGGAAGCGCTGGAAGGAAAAAAACTCGACGCCGCCACCATCGCCGCCGCCGCCGTGGCGGCCCGCGACGAAGTGCATCCCATCTCCGACGTGCGCGCCAGCGACTGGTACCGCAAGGAGATGATCCACAACATGACGAAAAGGATCCTCGAAGATGTCTCAACAACTCATTAACCTCACCCTCAACGGCGTGCCGACCAAAGTGTCGGTGCCCGTCGACATGAGCGCCCTGGAGATGATCCGCAACGTCACCGGCCTGACCGGCACCAAGTACGGCTGCGGCGAGGGCGAATGCGGCGCCTGCACCATCCTGCTCGACGGCGTCTCGCTCAATTCCTGCCTGCTCTTCGCCGTCGAGTGCGACGGCCGCCAGGTCACCACCATCGAGGGGCTGGCCAGCGATCCGCTCGGCCTGCGCATCGAAAAGGCCTTCGTCGAAGCCGGCGCGGTGCAGTGCGGCTTCTGTACCCCCGGCATGGTGGTGCAGGCCAGGCAGCTGCTGCAGGACAACCCGCACCCGACACGCGAGGAAATCCAGCGTGGCATCGAAGGCAATCTGTGCCGCTGCACCGGCTACGTGAAGATCATCGATGCCATCGAGGCGATCGCAGTCGGAAAGGAGTCCTGAGATGCCCGAAACCATTCAGAAAGACTCGCTCATCGGCAAGCGCATCACGAAACTCGATGCGCCGGAAAAGGCCAGCGGCAAGACGCGCTACATCCAGGACCTGGACGTGCAGGGTCAGCTCTACGGCAAGATCCTGCGCTCCAGCCGGGTGCACGCGAAGATCAAGCGCATCGACACCTCGAAGGCAAAGGCGCTGTCAGGCGTGCATGCCGTCATCACCGCAGCCGACGTGCCTTACCAGCGCCCGATCGGCGTCGCCAAGGATCACCTCCCGTTGAAGACCGACCGCGTGCGCAGCACGCGCGACGAGATCGCCGCCGTGGCGGCCGAGACCGAGGCCATCGCAGAAGCCGCGCTGAAGCTGATCGAGGTCGAATACGAAGATCTGCCGATCCTCTCCGACCCGAACGACGCGCTCAAGCCGGGCGCGCCGCTGATCCATCCCGAGCCGCACGGCGCCGACGGCAGCCACGAACATCTCAAGCAGGGCATGCCCATCGCCTACGCCGGCAAGCCCGACAATATCGCCATGACCTTCGACTACGAACAGGGCGACGTGGCGGCGGGCGAACGCGAATCCGACGTGGTGTTCGAAGACACCTTCTTCCTGCATTACGTCACGCATTGCTGCATGGGCGTCTCGGGCATCATCGCCGAGTTCGATTCCTCAGGGAATCTGCTGCTGTACTCGAATACCCAGGTGCCCTTCCTGCACAAGCGCGAGTTCGCCGAGATCCTCGGCATGGACCCGGCGCGCATCCGCATCATCCAGCCGCCCATCGGCGGCGGCTTCGGTTCCAAGCTGGACATCTATCCCTTCGAGCCGATCACGGTGTTCCTCGCCAAGGCCACCGGCCGCCCGGTCAAGCTGGTGTTCACGCGCGAAGAGGAGTTCCTCGCCTCGCCGACGCGCCAGCCGGTGATCCTCACCCTGCGCTCGGGCTGCAGGAAGGACGGCACGCTGACCTTCCGCACCGTCAACACCCTGCACGACAACGGCGCCTACACTTCCTGGGGCGCGACCACGCCCTTCGTCATGATGCAGACGATTTCCTCCCTGTATCGCGTGCCGCATTGCCTCTACCACACCAAGGCGGTGTACACGAACAACCCCTATGCCGGCTCCTTCCGCGGCTACGGCAACCTGCAGGCCACCTTCGCCGTCGAGCAGCACATGGACATGATGGCCGAGGCGATCGGCATGGACCCGCTCGATTTCCGCCTGAAGAACGCCCAGGACCCCGGCGAAGTGACGCCGCAGGGCATGCACTTCAAGAGCTGCGGCCTGAAGGAGTGCCTGAAGACCGCCGCCGCGGTGAGCGGCTACAGGGAGAAGTTCAAGGCCAACCAGGCCAACCGCGACAAGCCCGGCAGGATCAAGCGCGGCGTCGGCATCGCCTCCATGCTGCACGTCGGCGGCGGCGCCAAGATCTACCCGTCCGACGGCTGCGGCACCATCCTCAAGATGGACGACTTCGGCGCCGTGACGCTGATCACCGGCGCCTCCGAGATCGGCCAGGGCTCCGAGACCGTGCTGGCACAGCTCGTCTGCGAGGAACTGGGGCTTCCGCTGTCTGCCGTGCGCGTCGTCAACAACGACACCGAGATCACGCCCTGGGACGTCGGCGTGCATGCCTCGCGCACCACCTTCATCGCCGGCAACTCGGCCATCGGCGCGGCGCGCAAGGCGCGCGGCAAGATTCTCGCCGCCGCCGCCATGCAGGCCGGCCTGAATGCAGAGGAACTCGACCTGCGCGGCGGCCACATCGTCGAAACGCAAAGCGGCAAGGTGGTGATGACCCTGTCGAAACTGCTGCGCCAGCTGCATTTCAACGACAAGGCCGAGCTGGTGATGACCTCCTTCTACTACGAGCCGCCCTCCAAGCATCAGGACAAGAAGTTCAAGGGCGACGTTTCCGCCGCCTATGCCTGGGCCACGCAGGTGGTCGAGGTGGAGGTGGACACCGACACCGGCATCGTCAGGCTGCTCAAGGTCACCGGCGCCCACGACGTCGGCCGCGTGCTCAACCGCCTCGGCATCGAGGGCCAGATCGAGGGCGGCATCGTCATGGGCCAAGGTTACGCCCTGACCGAGGAACTGATGGTCGAGAACGGCGTGGTTAGGAACCCCGGCTTCCGCGACTACAAGCTGATCACCGCGCCGGAAATACCCGAGATGGACGTGCGCTTCATCGAGACCATGGACGGCGAAGGCCCGCAGGGCGCCAAGGGCGTCGGCGAGGCGCCGGCCATCTGCATCGCCGCAGCCACCGCCAACGCCATCCACAACGCCACCGGCGTGCGCATCATGGCCCTGCCCTTCACGCCCGAGAAAGTCTATCGGGCGCTACACGCGGCGCGGAAGGAAGCGGCGTGATACCGACGCGCGCACTTATTCCCCCCTTTGACAAAGGGGGGCCAGGGGGGATTTCCTCGGCCGCGACGCCATCGCTGACCGCTGCAAAATCCCCCCGTTCCTCCCTTTGGAAAAGGGGGGAAAGAGCATGAAACGTCGCACTGTCCTCTCGATGGAGCAGGCGCTGTCCCTGCCCTACGCCACGCTGCGCTTCGCCCAGCTCGGCTGGCGGGTGATCCGCATCGAGTCGACGCCGGCCGGCAGCGGCCTGCCGGGCGACCCCAACCGCTACATCGGTAGCAAGGTGGTGGACGACGACCGGCGCACCTACTTCATCGCGCCCAACGTCGGCAAGGAAGCCATCGCGCTGAACCTGAAGGACCCGCAGGGGCAGGCGCTGCTGCGCCGCCTGCTGGTCGAACTCGACGTCGACGTCTTCTGCTGCAACACCGTGCCGCGCCGCTACCGGCAACTCGGCATCGACTACGAGACGCTGTCCGCCGCCAAGCCGGACCTCATCTGGGCCGGCATCTCGGCCATGGGGCCGGACTACCCCGACGCCCCCGGCTATGATCCGGTGATCCAGGCCATGGCCGGCTACATGGAACTGACCGGCCCCGCCGACGGCCCGCCGACGCTCTCCGGCGTGCCGCTGGTCGACCTCAAGGCCGGCGACGAGGTCTACGCCAACGTGATGCTGGCGCTGGCCGAGCGCGCCGAGACCGGCCGCGGCATGCGCATCGACGTCTCCATGCTGCAGGCGGCCGCGTCGTGGCTGATCACCACCCTGCCGCTGCTCGACTTCGACTGCCAGCCGAACGAGATCACCCGTTGCGGCAACGAGCACCGCAAGTTCATCCCGACCAACGTCTACCCGACGGCGGACGGCTTCATCTACATGGCCATCGGCAGCGACGTGCAGTGGAAGCGGTTGACCGAGCTCCCCAAGTTCGCCTCTGTCGGCTCGCCGTCCCGCGCCACCAACGAGGGGCGCCACCAGGAACGCGAAGCCATCCACCGCGACATGGCGGCGGCAACGCGCAAGCACACAACGGAAGCAATCGCCGCGGATTTCCGCCAGGCCACCATCCCGCACGCGCCCATCCACGACATCCCGGCCGTGCGCAACATGGACGCCGTGTCGCGCAAGCTGACTTTCACGCGCACGCCCGATGGCAAACAGGTGCGCATGCAGCCGCTGGCGGTCGACCTGCCCGCCGTCTCCCAGGAACTGACTTTCCCGCCGAAGTACGGCGAGCACACCCGCAGCGTGCTGCTGGAAGCCGGCTGCACGGCCGACGAGATCTCCCTGCTCGAAAACGAACGCATCATCGCCTAAACGAACATGACTACTGCCAACCCTCTCCTGCAAACGCCCGCGCGCCCCCTGCCCAAGCACGTCGCCATCATCGGCGCCGGCACCATCGGCCCCGACATCGGCTACTACCTGAAGAGCGCCCTGCCCGACATCCGCCTGACGCTCGTCGACGTCAATCAGACGGCGATCGACAAGGCCCTGCAGCGCTGCCAGGACTACGCGAAGAAGGCCGTGGCCAAGGGCAAGATGAGCGAGCGGCACGCTGCCGCCGTCACGGCCAACATCGGCGGCACGCTGGACTACGCGCAACTCGCCGACTGCGACTGGGTGATCGAGGCGGCGACGGAAAACCTCGCGCTGAAGCGGCGCATCTTCGCCCAGGTCGAGAGCGTCGTTTCGCCCGAGGCGCTCATCACCTCCAACACCAGCTCGCTGCCGGCCGCGCGCATCTTCGCCGAACTCAAGCACAAGGCGCGCGCCACCGTCACCCACTTCTTCGCGCCGGCCTGGCGCAACCCGGCGGTGGAAGTCATCGCCTGGGAGCAGACCGACCCGGCGGTGGTCGACTACCTGCGCTGGCTGTTCTGCGCCACCGGCAAGGTGCCGCTGGTCACCGCCGACGCCGTCTGCTTCATGCTCGACCGCATCTTCGACAACTGGTGCAACGAGGCGGCCCTGTTGCTCGAACGCGCCACGGCGGCGGAGATCGACAGCGTGGCGGCCGAGTTCGTACACGCCGGCCCCTTCTTCGTGCTCAACCTGGCCCGCGGCAATCCGATCATCACCGAGACCAACACCCTGCAGGCCGAGGAGGAAGGCGCGCACTACACGCCGGCGCCGATCTTCCGCTCTGTGGACACCTGGGTCACCGTGCCGCCCGGCAAGAAGGTAGACGTCGCCGCGGAGACGAAGGCGGCCATCCGCGACCGCCTGCTCGGCATCCTCTTCGCGCAGTCGGTGGACATCCTCGATCGCGCCATCGGCGAGCCGGCCGACCTCGACCTCGGCTGCCGCACCGCGCTGGGATTCAAGAAAGGCCCGCTGGAACTGATGCGCGACCTCGGCGACGCCGAGACGCAGCGCATCCTCGACCGCCTCAAGGCCGAGCGACCGGGCATGCCCATGCCGAAGCAGCCGCTGGCGGCCTATCAGGACTTCTGGCGCCACGTCCTGGTCGACGACATGGATGGCATCAAGCTCATCACCCTGCGCCGCCCCGAGGCGATGAACGCCCTGCACGACGAACTGACCGACGAGGTACTCGCGGTCATCCGCAAGTTCGAAGCCGATCCCGCCGTGAAAGGTTTCGTCCTCACCGGCTACGGCGCGCGCGCCTTCTGCGCCGGGGCCGACATCGGCCGCTTCCCCGCCATGCTCGGCGATGCCGCCGCCGCCACGCAGTACGCGCGCGACTGTTCGCGCCTGCTGGTGCACCTGGATGCCATGAAGAAGCCTGTCGTCGCCGCGTTGAACGGCATGGCGCTGGGCGGCGGACTGGAACTGGCCATGCGCTGCCACGGCATCGTCGCGCTGAACAGCGCATGGATGCAACTGCCCGAGATCACCCTCGGCATCGTGCCGGGCATCGGCGCCATGGTCGTGCCCTACCGCCGCTGGCCGCAAGCTGCCGAGGCTTTCCACGGCATGCTGCGCCGCGCCGAGCGCCTTGCAGCAGCGCAGGCGCACGGTCTGGGGGTCGTCGATGCCCTCGCCGAGGACATACCCGGCCTCATGGCACAAGCCATGGCGCGTGTCGAGGCGCTGGCCGGCAAGCCTTCCGGGATAGCCCAGAATGCCATATCGCTGGCATCGCTGGAGCCCATCGAGCCCGTTGCAGCCAGCGGTCAGCCGCTCAGCCGGGAAGTTATGGGCATCCTTGAGCAGGCCGTGCGCGATGCCGCTGCAGCGGGTACACTGGACAAGGCACTCGAAGCGGGCTACCGCGCCTTTGGCGCCAGCGCCTGCACCGCCGCAGCGCGTGAAGGCATCGGCGCCTTTCAGGAGGGGCGCAAGCCGGATTTCAGCAGCACACCATGATCTGAAGGCTTGACAGGGTTTATATCTGTTACACAATAGAGCCTATAAATAACAGAATATGTAACACTTAAAACACAGAGAGACAATAAATACCTGAGTAATAACCAGTTGTCTGCCAAACCAAAGGAGGATCACATGAAGAAACTCGCTACTCTCGCCGCAACACTGCTGGCCGGCGCATTAATTTCCGCCCCGGCGCAATCAGAAACCACGCTGACCATGTCGTCCTGGCTGCCACCCAGCCATATCATCACCAAGGACATGATGATGGGTTGGGCCAAGCAGGTCGAGTCGGCCACCCAGGGGCGCGTCAAGGTCAGGCTGCTGCCGAAGGCCGTGGCCAGCCCGCCGGGCACCTTCGACGCCGTGCGCGACGGCCTCGCCGATGTGTCGCTCTCCGTACACGGCTACACGCCGGGCCGCTTCCCGATGACCAAGATGGCCGAGTTCCCCTTCCTTGGCGATTCCGCCGAAGCGATCTCGGTGGCCTACTACCGCACCTACATGAAGCACATGGCCAAACTGGACGAGCACAAGGGCCTCGTCCTGCTCGGCCTGATGACCCACGGCCCCGGCCAGATCTACATGACCAAGCAGAAGGTCACCAGCCTGTCCGACCTCGCCAACCAGAAGATCCGCGTCGGCGGCGGCGTGGTGGTCGACATCACCAAGGCCATCGGCGCCGTGCCGCTGCTCAAGCCCGCCTCGGAAACCTATGAGGTCCTGAAAAGCGGCATCGCCGACGGCATCTTCTTCCCGAAGGACTCGGTGCCGGCCTTCAAGCTGGTTCCGCTCATCAATCACATGACGGTGGTGCCCGGCGGCCTGTATAACGTCAGCTTCGGTCTGTGGATGAACGAAGCCAAGTTCAAGGGCCTGCCGAAGGCCGACCAGGATGCCATCATGAAGGTTTCCGGCGAGAATTTCGCCCGCCTGGCAGGCAAGGTCTGGGACGGCGCCGACGACGCCGGCCTGAAGTCGATGCAGGCCGGCTCGATCATCGTGCGCACGGCCGGCCCGGAACTGGTGGCCGAGATCAAGGCCAAGACGGATCCCCTGGAGAAGGCCTGGTACGACGAAGCCAAGGCCAAGGGCATCGATGGCGCCGCGGTGATGGCCGAGTTCCGCGCCGAAATCCAGAAGCTTTCCGGCAAGTAAGCTGTGGCCGGTGTTTCAGTCAACCCCAGCGGTCCGATCATGGGCCGTTGGGAACGGCCTTTCGTGAGGATGCTGGGCGGCCTGGCCGCCCTCACCCTCTTTTTCATCATGCTGCTCACCTGCATGGATGTCGCCGGGCGCTATCTTTTCGACCAGCCGGTGCCGGGCGCCCTCGAAGTCACCGAGTTCGTCATGGGCGCGCTGATCTTCACTTCGCTGCCCCTGGTGACCTTGCGGCAGGAACAGGTGACGGTCGACCTCTTCGAACAATTCATTCCGCGCTTCGTCAAGCCGATGCTGCACATAGCGCTGAATGCCCTGGGCTGCATCTGTCTCGCGGTCATTTCCTGGCGCCTCTGGGAAAAGGCAGGGCAAATGTTCGACAACGGCGAGTTCACCGCCGTGCTGCAGATCAAGATATGGCCCCTGGTGTATTACATGAGCTTCCAGGCCGCCGTCACGGCGTTCGTGCTCCTGCTCATCATGCTAAGCCAGGCGCGAGCCGAAGCATCCGTTGAATCCTAGGTAACAAGATATGTCTGAAGCGCTCATCGGCTTCGCCGTCATGCTGGGCCTGACTTTCCTGCGCCTGCCCATCGCCTTTTCCATGGGCCTGGTCGGGTTTGCCGGCTTCGCCTACATCGTCAACACGCACGCCGCCCTTTCGATGATCGGCTCGGTGGCCTACGAGACAGGGATGTCCTACACCCTGTCGATCGTCCCGCTCTTCATCCTCATGGGCAACCTGGTGACCCGGGCCGGCCTGTCCAACGAACTCTATCGGGCGTCGTATGCCTTCCTTGGCCATCGCAAAGGCGGACTGGCGATGGCCACCATCCTCGCCTGCGGCGGATTTTCCTCCATCTGCGGCTCGAGCCTGGCCACCGCCGCCACCATGTCCAAGGTGGCCATGCCCTCGATGCGCAAGTACGGCTACTCGGATGCGCTCGCCACCGGCGCAATCGCAGCCGGCGGCACGCTGGGCATCCTCATCCCGCCCAGCGTCGTGCTGGTGATCTACGGCATCCTCGCCGAGCAGAACATCGGCAAGCTGTTCATCGCCGGCATCCTGCCCGGCCTCCTTGCCGTCGTATGCTATCTGGGCGCCGTGGCGTTGTCGGTGCGGCTCGACCCCAAGGCCGGCCCGCCCGGCGACCCCATGCCCTGGCGCGAGCGCTTTGCCGCCCTGGGCCAGGTGTGGGCCGTTCTGCTGCTCTTCTTCATCGTCATCGGCGGCATCTACGGCGGCATCTTCACGCCGACGGAGGCCGCCGGCATCGGCGCCGGCGGCTCGCTGGTCTTCCTGGTGATGCGCAAGGGCCTGGACTGGCGCCTGCTGCGCCACATCCTGGTGGACAGCGCCGTCACCACCGGCATGATCTTCACCATCCTCATCGGCGCGCTGATCTTCGCCAACTTCATCAACATGACCGGCATGCCCGGCGAGCTGACGACCTACGCCGAACAATTCCGCGAAACGCCGATCCTGGTCATCCTCGCCATCCTGGTCATCTATGTCGCGCTGGGCTGCGTGCTGGAGAGCATGTCGATGATCCTGCTGACGGTGCCGATGTTCTACCCGCTGGTCGCCCACCTCGGCTACGACCTGATCTGGTTCGGCATCATCGTCGTCGTCGTCACCGAGATCAGCATGATCACGCCGCCGGTGGGCCTCAACGTCTTCGTCCTGCGCAGCGTGCTGCCTGAGGTGCCGACCAGGACAGTCTTCCGCGGCGTCATGCCCTTCATCGGCGCCGACGTCGTGCGGCTGGCCATCCTCGTCGCATTCCCTGCAATAACGCTCTACCTGACGCAGTTCGTGAAGTAGAGTCAAGCCAACTCCTGGAGGTGGCATGAAAGCACTTGCGAAGGTAACCCTGTCCGACAAGTACGCGCTCGACCACGGGCGCGTCTTCCTCACCGGCGTGCAGGCGCTGGCGCGGTTGCCCATGCTGCAGCACCAACGCGACCAGGCTGCCGGCCTGAACACCGCCGGCTACGTCTCCGGCTACCGCGGCTCGCCGCTGGGCGGGCTTGACCAGGCCCTGCAGGCCGCCGAGCCGTATCTGAAGCCGCAGCACATCACCTTCCAGCCCGGCGTCAACGAGGACATCGCCGCCACCGCCATCTGGGGCACGCAGCAGTTGCATTTCTTCCCGCAGCCGAAGTACGACGGCGTCTTCGCCATGTGGTACGGCAAGGGCCCCGGCGTCGACCGCTGCGGCGACGTCTTCAAGCACGGCAACCACGCGGGCAGCGCAAAGCACGGCGGCGTGTTGCTCATCGCCGGCGACGACCACTCGGCCCGCTCGTCGGCCGTGGCGCACCAGAGCGAGCACATGTTCTCCGCCTGCGGCATCCCCGTGCTCGCCCCGGCCGGGCTGCAGGAGTATCTCGACTTCGGCCTGCACGGCTGGGCCATGTCGCGCTACTCCGGTTGCTGGGTGGCGATGAAGGTCACGTCCGACACCGTGGAGAGTTCGGCCACGGTGGCGGTAGATCCGGAGCGCGTACGCATCGTGCTGCCGGAAGATTTCGCCCTGCCGCAGGACGGCGTCAGCATCCGCTGGCCCGATCCGCCGCTGGCGCAGGAACGGCGCATGCAGGAGTTCAAGGTCTACGCCGCCATCGCCTATGCGCGTGCCAACGGCCTCAACCGCATGATCATCGACAGCCCGCGGCCGCGCCTCGGCATCATCGCCTGCGGCAAGGCCTATCTCGACGTGCGCCAGGCGCTGGACGACCTCGGCATCGACGAGGCGCACGCGGCCGAGATCGGCCTGCGCCTGTTCAAGGTCGGCATGCCCTGGCCGCTGGAGGCCGATTCCGTGCGCCATTTCGCCGAAGGCCTGGAAGAAATCCTCGTCGTCGAGGAAAAGCGCCAGATCATCGAATACCAGCTGAAGGAAATGCTCTACAACTGGCGCGAAGACGTGCGTCCGCGCGTCGTCGGCAAGTTCGACGAATCCGGCGAGTGGCCCGTGCCGCACAGCCAGTGGCTGCTGCCGCCCACGTCCGAACTGACCCCCGCCCTCGTCGCCCGCGCCATCGCCGCCCGCATCGGCCGCTTCCACACTTCTGAAAAGATCCGCGAGCGGCTGGCATTCCTCGAGGCCAAGGAAAAGGCCATGGCCAAGCCGCGCCTGGCACTGCTGCGCACACCCTACTTCTGCCCCGGCTGCCCGCACAACCAGTCCACCAAGGTGCCGGAAGGCAGTTGCGCCCTGGGCGGCGTCGGCTGCCACCTCATGGCGGTATGGATGGGGCGCAACACCGTCACCATCTCGCAGATGGGCGGCGAAGGCGCCACCTGGCTCGGCACCGCGCCGCACAGCGGCACGCAGCACATTTTCGCCAACATGGGCGACGGCACCTACTACCACTCCGGCATCGTCGCCATCCGTGCGGCCATCGCCTCCGGGGTGAACATCACCTACAAGCTGCTCTACAACGACGCCGTCGCCATGACCGGCGGCCAGCCCGTCGACGGCCCGCTCACCGTGCCTCAGGTAACGCGCCAGCTCGCCGCCGAGGGTGTCGCCCGCATCATCGTCATGTCCGACGAGCCTGAGAAGTACCAGGGCGTGCACGACTTCGCGCCGGGCATCGACATCCGCCACCGCGAACAGCTCGAAGCCACCCAGCGCGAACTGCGCGAGATTCCCGGCGTCACCGCCCTCATCTACGATCAGACCTGTGCCGCCGAGAAGCGCCGCCGCCGCAAGCGCGGCACCTATCCCGACCCGGACCTGCGCGTCTTCATCAACGAACTGGTGTGCGAAGGCTGCGGCGACTGCAGCGTGAAGTCGAACTGCCTCGCCGTGGTGCCGGTCGAGACGGAATTCGGCCGCAAGCGCGCCATCGACCAGTTCAGCTGCAACAAGGACTACTCCTGCCTCGACGGCTTCTGTCCGAGCCTGGTCACCGTGCGCGGCGGGAAAGTCAGGCGCGGGAGGACGGCGGCAACCCCCGCGGATGCCTTCGCCAGCCTGCCCGAGCCGGCGCTGCCCGCGTTGACGAAGCCCTATGGCATCCTCGTCGCCGGCGTCGGCGGCACCGGCGTCGTCACCATCGGCGCCCTCGTCGGCATGGCCGCGCACCTCGAAGGCAAGGGCGCCACCGTGCTCGACATGACCGGCCTCGCGCAGAAGGGCGGCGCCGTCATGTCCCACATCCGCATCGGGCAGCGCCAGGACGATCTCCACTCGGCGCGCATCACCACCGGCGAGGCCGACCTCGTGCTCGGCTGCGACATCATCGTCACCGTCAGCGACGACGCCCTCTCCAAGACCGCCACGGGCATCACCCGCGTCATCGTCAACAGCGGCCGTGCCATCACCGGCGACTTTTTGCGCAACCCCGACCACGCCTTCCCGGTCTCCGCCATGGAACAGTCGGTGATCGATGCGGTCGGGCCCGAACAGGCCGAGTTCCTCGACGCCGGGCGGCTCGCCACCCTGCTCCTCGGCCACTCCATCGCCACCAACATCTTCATGCTCGGCTATGCCTGGCAGAAGGGGCTGGTGCCGCTGTCCGCCGAAGCCCTGCTGCGCGCCATCGAACTGAACGGCGCCGCCGTCGAGGAAAACCGTCGCGCCTTCAACTGGGGCCGCCGCGCCGCGCACGACCCGGCCGGCGTCGAGGCCATTGCCCAGGGCGGCGAAGCGAAGCTGCCGACGCACCGCTTTTCAGAGTCGCTCGACGAAACCATCGCCCGCCGCGTCGCATTTCTGACGGATTACCAGAACACCGCCTACGCCGAGCGCTACGCCGAGCGGGTCCGGCGTGTGCGCGCCGGCAAAGCCGCACCGCTGGCCGACGCGGTGGCGCGCAATTATTTCAAGCTGCTCGCCTACAAGGACGAATACGAAGTGGCGCGACTGTTCGCCGATGCGGAATTCGGCCAGTCGCTCGATGCCGCCTTCGAGGGCGACTACCGGCTCGACTTCCATGTGACCCTGCCCTGGCAGCGCCCGGCGCAGGACGGCGCCGAGCCGAAGAAGCACCGCTTCGGGCCGTGGCTACTGCCGGCCATGCGGCTGCTGGCGAAATTCAGGTTCCTGCGTGGCAGCGCCCTCGACCCCTTCGCCCGCATTCCGGAACGCAAGGAGGAGCGCCGTCTCATCGCCGACTATGAGCGCCTGGTCGACGATCTGATCGCGCGCTACGAGCAGGTCGATCCGGAAGCCGCCCTCGCCCTCGTCCGCCTGCCCGAGTCGATCCGTGGCTACGGCCCGGTGAAGGAGCGATCCATCACCCAGGCCCGCGCCACGCAGGCCGAACTCGAAGGGAAACTCCTCCGCCGCACTGCCGAAGCCCCTGCTCGGGCAGCCTAGGTCTTCGCAAGCCCCGCCTGAACCACGGATATCTCCCGGATCAGGCGGCTTAGTCTTTGCCGCAGCTGCACATGGCTTGCGGAAGCCCCTGAAAAAGCGTTAAATCCATATCGCATAATGCTGTTGGGTATGCCTGTGATGGTATGTTTCCCGCCAAATTGGCTAACCACTTCATTCGTTGGGCGTTATATAAAGAGCTAGTTCGCAAGAAATCGCTCGAATCAGGTGAACCGTCAGCAATTCACTGGAGGGACAAATGGCAAGGCGCGTCTTCTTTAGCTTTAAGTACCTCGACGTATCGAGGGCGATGGTGGTTCGCAATAGCTGGGTGACAAAGGGAGAAGCAGCAGGCTTCGTTGATGCGGCTGCCTTCGAAAACATTAAGCGGCAAGGCGACGCAGCAATCCAACGGTGGATCGACGGTCAGCTACAGAATACTTCGGTCACTGTTGTCTTGGTGGGAGCTAAAACATGCTCGAGTCGATGGGTAAAATATGAGATCGAGCAAAGCGTTAAGCGTGGCAACGGTCTGCTCGGTATCGACATCAGTAAGATTAAAGGCCTAGACGGATCAACAACGGAACGGTGTGGCGAGATTCCAAAAGGCTATAAGTTCTATCTTTGGAATAATGATAAAGGCTACGAGAACTTAGGGAAGTGGATTGAAGAGGCTGCCGCAGCCGCTGGTCGCTGACCTTTGGAGATGTCACGATGAGTAGCCACGTAGACAATAGCAACAAGCATAAGCACCTAGAGTTTCTGCAGTCGGCCATCAATCGTATGGCGGGGAATCTCTTTTTGTTGAAGGGTTGGTCAATCACTTTGATAGCCGCCCTGTTCGCACTTGCGGCCAAAGATACAAATAAGGCCTACGCAGCACTTGCCTACTTCCCCCTTCTCATGTTTTGGACCCTCGACGGTTACTTCCTCTCGCAAGAGCGCTGCTTTCGGTCCCTCTATGACCATGTTCGCCGTTTGGATGAGTCCCAAATTGACTTCTCCATGGACACCCGCCCCTTCAAATCTGAGCACCGAAACACCTGGCTAGGGGCGATGTTTTCAAGGACATTGCTCGTTTATTACGTTTCGCTTGCGGTCCTTCTGCTAGTCCTTATGTGGTTTGTTCGTTAAGTAGAAAATGCCACGCACGCCACGCAAGGGAGATCGCTCTATGAAATATCGAGAGGTGGAAATCTTTTCTGGCCATCGGTTTCAGGTACCGGAGCACATCCAGCGCCTCGACTCAAAGAGGAACCGAGGATGGCAACTTCGTTATGGAAAATGGCTATCCTTTTCAGATGGTACGGCCGATGGAAGCGGAGCTGGTGCTGCGTTGGCATTAGCTATCGAAGAGCTTCATAGTCGAATTGATCGACTGCCTGCACCAACGGGACTAAGGCAGGAACCCAACGCTTCAAAGAGCAACGACCTTCCAGTCGGCATTTCCGGCCCCATCTCACGAACTCGCAAAGGCCGAAGGGTGGCCGAGTACAACTTCGGGGTCACCATCCCAAGATTCGGAGATAAGCCAACCAACGTAAATGTGTACATCGGCACCGAGAACACAATCACCGACGAACGGTACGAGGAGGCACTTGCCAAGGCCGTTGATATTCGCAAGAAGGCAGAGAGGGCATATCAGAGTGCTACTACCAAAGCCCAGCGCGCAGCCAATCGACCGTGAAGAATCATGGGACAGACCACGATATCCGCACTCCTGCTTTCCGCCTTCATGGCGATCCCTGCGGTCGCAGCCGATCCTTTGCAGCAGAAATACCCGGACGTAGTCAGCGCCAAGGTCCAGCCGCGCGGCGCCGACACCTTCGATTTCGACGTCACGGTGTCCTCGCCCTACGACACGCCGCACCGCTACGCGGACGGCTTTCGCGTCACCAGTAAGGACGGCGCGGTGTTCGGCGAGCGCAAACTGTGGCACGACCATGCCGGCGAACAGCCTTTCACCCGCGACTTGTACGGCGTGAAAATCCCGCGCGGCATCCGCGCCGTCATCATCCAGGCGCGCGACCGGAAGCATGGCTATGGCGGCAAGGCTGTGGAGGTTCCGCTGCCGGGACGCTAGCCCTCAGTCGAAATCCGTGCCTCTGCCTCTGCAGCCGTTGGATTGATTGACAACACTCCCGATTTGTTGGATCATTCTCCAACATGAAGGCCGTTCAGCTCGTTCATACGCGCATCGTCTACTCGGAAACCGCCTTTGCCGAACTGGTTTTGTGGCGTGTCCCGAAACCGCTTGACGGCTCAAGCCATGAATTCAAGTACCGGCTCGCCTATGTGGTCGATGGAGTTTGCGTCCTGCGCTACGACAACGAGGGCGGCAAAGGCGATCACCGGCATACCGGCGGAAAGGAAAGGGCTTACGCCTTCACCAGCCCGGAAAAGCTGATCGCCGATTTTCAACGCGACATCGAGAGGTGGAACCATGAAAACCGTGACGCTTGACGTGCGCGCGCCCAAGGATGCGATGGCCGACTTCACGCGCGCCTGGAAGACCGGCAAGGCCGACAAGTCCGCGCGGATCACCTTCGCCACGCCGGAACTGCTCTGGAAAGTGCTGACCGCCAAGCGCTGGGAACTGCTCAAGGCGCTCTGCGGGGCGGGGCCCGTCCCGATCCGTGAAGCAGCCCGACGCGTAGATCGGGACGTGAAGGCGGTTCACGGCGACGTTACGGCGCTGCTCAACGCGGGCTTGCTCGACCGCGCGGAAGGGGGCGGCATCGTCTTCCCCTTCGATTCGATAAAGGTCGAATTCGTCCTGCAGGCGGCTTAGGAAAACGCGGAATAGATGTCATTCCCGCGCAGGCGGGAATCCACAGGCATTCGGAAATCATGGATTCCCGCCTGCGCGGGAATGACAAACTGGTGGCGCTTTCAGACCACGCCGTGCTTGCCCGCTTCCCAGCCCGCGTCCCCCAGCGTGCGTTCGGCGACTTTCGCCGGATGTCCTTCGAGGTCGGTGGCCATGGTGTCGTTCCAGCGGTTGAGGTAGCCGAACAACGCGATGGTGGCGACGATCTCGACGATCTGACCCTCGTCGAAATGGCGCTTCAGCGCCTCGAAATCAGCGGCGCTGGCCTCATTGGGCAGCAGCGAAGCGTGCAGGGCCAGGCGCAGCGCGGCGCGCTCGGCCTCGCTGAACAACTCGCTGATCTCGAATTCCCACACAGCAGCGATCTTTTTGTCGGCGGCCTTGTAGATGCTCGACAGATTGGCCATGTGCGCCTGGCAGTAGCGGCAGCCGGCGGCCTGGCTGGCGATGAGGCTGACCAG
>PHCS01000102.1 GCA_002840845.1 Betaproteobacteria bacterium HGW-Betaproteobacteria-14 | reverse complement strand
CCCCTGCGCGAAGCGGTAGGCGTGCCTCGGCACGGCGGTACCGCTTGAGACGACGTTGCTCGGCACGACGGTGACGGCGTCGCGGTGCGAACGATGGACGTGGTGCGCCCGATGCGGCTCGCGCTGCGCATCCGCGATATGGGCGGTGTTTCTGACGTGGGGTGCATTGATGCGCTGCACATACCCCGTGCTGCTGGTGTAGGCGGGGACGAAAACTTCACGCGGCCCGAGCGGGAACCAGCCGACTGCCGGCCCGATGCCGACGGAAAACGAGACCTGCCAGCCGGGACGGCCGACCCACGCCACCAGGGCCGGCGCATAGACCGGGCGCACCACGCGCGGGCCGGGCATCCAGCCCCAGATGCCGCCGACCAAGACCCAGCGTCCGTAGTGGAACGGCGCGAAGCCCCACGGCGCCTCATCGACCCACGTCCAGCCCCAGGGACGCACCCAGGCCCAATGGCCGCTGCGGTAAGGCGCCCAGCCGACGGCAATGCGGCGCGGATACCAGACCGGCCCGTACTCCGCGACCTCGCGCCAGTCGCCGTATGCATCGAGGTCTTCGTAGCCGGTCATCTCGCGCGACACATAGCGCACGCTGCGGGATTCGTCGTCGCGCCGGTCCCGCGCCAGGCCCCACGCGTCAAACTCGCCCTGCACGGCGGCCGTGATGGCGTAGCCCAGGTTCGATTCGCCGAAAATCTCCGCCTGCTGGCCGGCGGCGATGCCAAGCGACAGGCCGGTGCCGGCGAAGGCCGCCGCACCGTGGAAGACGGCGACCGCCGTGCTGTCCGGACGCCTGCCAGCCTCGAAGCGATAGGTGCCGGCCTCGTTCAGGGCAACGCTGCCCTGGGTCGTGGTGAGGGTGAATTGCCGCGCCTGCCCGATGTCGCGCACCCTCACGGCGACGGTGCCGCGCAACAGGCGCAGGCGCAATTGCTGGTCGTCGAGAGCGCCGACCTCGAGCTGGCTGTCGCCGTCCAGGCGTATGGCGGTGGAGCCGATCCGCACTTCGGCGCGGGCGCCGGCGGCGGTCGTCAAGGTGTCGCCGGTGGTCACCGGCCAGTTCAGCTCGGCGGCCTGCTGCGCGTCGTAATGGTCGTTGAAGAGGAATACCGCGCCGCCGATGTGGCTGATACGTCCGACGCGGCCCGGCGGATCGGCCCAGGCAGCCCCGGACAGCGCGCACACGCAGGCGGCGAGCAGGAATAGGAAACGCGAGAATGGCTTCATGGCAGTTGCTCCCGGTACTCCACCGCCGCTGAAGGTCAGCGCATGAACGGCAGAGTCAATGGGAATAACGTTGCCCGGTCGCGGGTGATGACCGTTATTACATTTTGTCACCAATGGATCGGCGACGCGGAGCGCAAACTGCACGCGGGGCACGCAGCCGGCCAGCATCCGTTCGCCGGGAAAGCCCGGGGCCGGCTAGTGCCGTCCAATCAGGGATACAGCCCGCGCAGCGACCGCGCCTCCAGCACCCGGTTGCAGCCGACGACGAAGGCCGCGGTGCGCAGCGGCAGCGCGCGCGCGCGGGACACTTCCCAGACGCTGTTGAAGGCTTCCGACATGATGCGGTCGAGGCGCTGGTTGATCTCCGCCTCGCTCCAGAAGAAGCTGGCCATGTCCTGCACCCACTCGAAGTAGCTCACGGTAACGCCGCCGGCGTTGGCGATCACGTCGGGCACGACGGTGATGCCGCGCGTCTGCAGGAGGAGGTCGGCGGACGGCGAAGTCGGGCCATTGGCGCCCTCGACGATGATCCTCGCCTGGATCGCGCTGGCGTTGGCCTCGGTGATCTGGTTCTCGACGGCGGCGGGAATGAGGAAGTCGCAGGGCACCCGCCAGAACTCCTCCGCTGACAGCGCGTCGGCTCCGGCGAAACCCCGCAGCCCGCCCGCCTGCGCGCGGTGGGCGGCCGCCTGCGCCACATCGATGCCCGTCTCGCGATGGATCGCGCCGCTCTCGTCCAGCAGTGCGACGATGCGCGCGCCGTGTTCCGCGAAGATGCGCGCGGCCGCCTCGCCGACGTTGCCGAAGCCCTGAATCGCCACGCGCGCGCCCTCGATCGGCAGGTCGAGCTTGCGCGCCGCCTCGCGCGCGCTGATGAAAACGCCGCGGCCGGTGGCGTCGCGCCGACCGAGGCTGCCGCCGAGCGAGAGCGGCTTGCCGGTGACGACGCCGGTGGCGGTGCGGCCCTGGTTGAGGGAATAGGTGTCCATGATCCACGCCATCACCTGCTCGTTGGTGTTGACGTCGGGTGCCGGGATGTCGCGGTCGGGCCCGAGGACGATATTGAGCTCGCTGGTATAGCGCCGCGTCAGGCGCTCCAGTTCTGCCAGCGACAACCGCTTCGGGTCGACGCGGATGCCGCCCTTGGCACCGCCGTAGGGCACTTGCACCACGGCGTTCTTGATGGTCATCCAGGCGGCCAGCGCCATCACCTCGGAGAGCGTGACGTCGGGGTGATAGCGGATGCCGCCCTTGCCCGGCCCGCGCGACAGGTTGTGATGCACGCGGTAGCCCTCGAAGTGGGCGACCTCGCCATTGTCGAGCTTGATCGGCACGTCGACGATGAGCGAGCGCTTCGGCCGGCGCAGCGTCTCGATCCAGGGCAGGAGCGCGCGGTCGAGGTGCGGCGCGACACGCTCCACCTGCTCGAGGTAGGTCTCCCACGGGCCGACGTTTTCGCGGGAAAGATAGGACGGCAGATCGGCGTTCGGCATGGCGGTGCTCCGGATGGAATGTCTGCTCTGGCCTCGGCGGCGCGAAGCCGCCCTGCCCTGCAGCGATCGCCGATTGTAGCCGAGTGCCGCCGGCAGGGTCGTGCCGCTGTCCGACTTACCCGCGTCCCGAACGGCCGCGTCTGTCGCGGTCGCGCGCATCGTCTTCGCGCTCCCAACGCCCGGGCCGCTCGCGCCACTCCTTGCCGTGCTGCTCCCAGCGGTGCGGCTCCCAGCGATGGCCGTGGCGCGGCGCTTCCCAGCGGCCGGGCACCCAGTGATGGCTCCTGCCGTTCCAGCCCCAGTAGCCGGCAATCCAGACATGGCCCGGATGCGGTGCGACATGCACGACTTCGACGCGCGGCGGGGGCGGCGGCACGACGATGACGTGTTCGTGTCCGTAGCGCACATGGGACGGCGTGCTGGCCGTCACCACGCAGCCCGACAGCGTCAGGGAGGACAGCGCCGCGGCAAGCAGCATGAGGCGATGCGTTCGATTCGTTTCCATGGCGATTCTCCATTCCGTGCCCGCGCCAAAGGCGGCGCAAGCCTGCAATGGGAATAACGATCGAGCGCCGCGAACCGCGACAGCAAGAATGTAAGGGTTTGTGTCCGGCGTTACATGCGCCGCCGGGAAGGGAACTACTGTGCCGGCCAGTACGGCGTGGCGATGCCCTCGCCCAGGTCGGCCTCGACGAAGCGCCGGCGCAATTCGAGCAGTTGTTCGAGCAGTTGCGGCTCGGCACGGGCATAGGCCTCGGCGTCGGGCACGCGCTTCACCACCACACCGAGCAGCTCGGTGATGGCGTTGCCGATGGAGTTCTGGCTGATGGTGACGATGAGCTGGCCGGCGTCGTTGCGGTAGATGAGCTGCTTGAAGGCGGGCTGCCAGCGGATGGCGTTGGCGTAGCGCGCATCCTTGATGCAGCGTTCGCGCACCATCTTCGCCGTCCTGAGGAAATCGTTGTCGAAGAGCAGCCGCTCCTCGACGAGGGCCGGAAAGTACAGGTCCGGCAGCATCGGCGCGTTGCGCGTCGACACCTGGCTGAAAAAAGTGCGGTAGAAGTCGAGGAAGCCCTTCAGCAGCATGTCGTATTCGTGCCAGAAGCGCACCTCGCCGAGACCGGCGGCGCCGCCCTTCACCTCCCAGCTGGGCAGGCCCTGCGGGTAGCCGGTGAGCGCCAGGCGGCACTCGCCGCGCTCGCACGGCGCCAGCAGTTTGAGATCGAGCCCGGCGAAGAAGGCGCGATAGGCGTCGCGCATGTGCGCCTGGAACAGCGAATGCTGGCCGCCGTCGGTGAGGTTCGGGTTGTCGGGGTCGGCCGGCGCGGCCGCCGCAAGATCGTCCTTGTCGAAGACGATGAAGTGGTTGTGCAGCATGCGGATCGAGGGCACGCCCGGTGCGGTGAGCGGCCAGGTGGCATCCAGGCTCGCCTCGCCGGCGAGGACGAGGTGGCGCGCCGGGTCCGGGTAGCGCTCCAGCATGAACTCGAGGGCGATGCGGTTCATGCGGTTCCATACATGTCGCACCGGTTCCGGCACCTGCGAGCGGCGCACGGGGCGGCCGAGCGGGTCGAGGATGCGCTGCGAGGTGTTGTAGATGATCGAGCCGTCGAAGAGATTGGAATGGCCGATCGCCTTGCGGTAGAAGAGCAGGCCTTCCGGGTTGGCCAGCAGGCCGTTGTTGTGCACGAGGTCGGCCAGGTTCTCAGCGGAATTGAAGAACTCATTGGGCTTCATGCCCTCCGGCACCTCGAGCGGGATCGGGCGGTAGGGCGTGACGATTTCGCGGGGGGCGGAGATCATGGCTGCGATGTCATTCCCGCGAAAGCGGGAATCCAGGAGCGTCACGCGAAACCTCTGGGTCCCCGCTTCCGCGGGGACGACGAACAAAAATCACGCGCGGGCTCCCCCCGGGCTTGAAGTTCCATCCGTGATCCGATCGAAATAGCGCGCACGGTAAAGCAGGCGCTTGCGCGCAGCGGAATCGGCGAAGGGGGCGCGGTCGTGCAGGACGTTGTTGCACACCAGGCCCATGCCCGGCTCGAGGCGGCCGCGGAAAATCCAGGGGCTGTGCTCGTCCGCCAGGATGCGCTCCAGCGCCGCGACGGCGCTCTGCGTGGCGGCATCGTCACGCCACTCGATGCTCACGGTGCGCGCCGTGTAGCGCATGTGCAGGTGGCCGTCCGGATGGACGCTGAACACCGGGCCGGTCTGCACCGCGCGCGCCACTTCGCCCGCCTCCAGCCGCGGCGGGATGGTCATGGCGTCGGGCGCCATGAGGGCGCGGATGTAATCGGGATTCTCGTCGCGCAGCAGGATGTAGGCGATCTCGTGGTCCATCAACTGGTTTTCACCGCCCGATTCGGCGCGCTGCACGCAATGCAGCACCATGCCGAGGATCTGGCGGTCGAGCGCGTTGTAGTAGCCGTCGGTGTGCCACTTGATGCCGCGGTCGGTGTAGGGAATGAACTCGGTGCGCGTGCCGGCGGGTGCCACCGCCAGCGGCGAGATGCCGTCGTCGTCGG
>PHCS01000032.1 GCA_002840845.1 Betaproteobacteria bacterium HGW-Betaproteobacteria-14 | reverse complement strand
GCCAACCACGGCCTTGCCGGTGCGGAATTCCTCGCCGGCATTCCCGGCACGGTGGGTGGCGCGCTGGCGATGAATGCCGGCTGCCATGGCGGCGAGACCTGGGGCATCGTCGAGCGCGTGCTGATGCTGGATCGCAACGGCGCGCTGCGCGAGCGCACGGCAGCCGATTTCGAAATCGGCTATCGCCATGTCGGCCTGCGCGATGCGGCGGACGAATGCTTCGCCGCCGCCTGGTTCCGCCTGCCGGCGGGAGAGACCGCGGCCTCGCGCCGCCGCATCCGCGACCTGCTGGAAAAGCGCATCGCCAGCCAGCCGTTGCAATGGCCCAACGCAGGCTCGGTTTTTCGCAATCCGCCGGATGATCATGCGGCGCGCCTGATCGAGGCGGCGGGGCTGAAGGGATTGCAGATCGGCGGCGCGCACGTGTCGGAGAAGCACGCCAATTTCATCGTGAACCCGGAGCGGCGGGCGACGGCGGCCGACATCGAGGCGCTGATCGAGCGGGTGCAGACAAGGGTGCGCGAGGCGTTCGGCATCGAGCTGGTGCGGGAAGTCAGGATTGTCGGAGACAAGGCGTGACAGCGGAATTCGGAAAAGTGGCGGTGTTGATGGGCGGTTCTTCCGCCGAGCGTGAGATTTCGCTGATGTCCGGCAATGCGGTGCTGGCGGCACTCAAGTCGCGCGGCATCGACGCGCATGCCTTCGATCCGGCCGAACGATCCCTCTGGTCGCTGAAGCAGGACGGCTTTAGCCGCGCCTTCATCGCCCTGCACGGGCGCGGCGGCGAGGACGGCACGGTGCAGGGGGCGCTCGAGCTGCTGGGCATCCCCTATACCGGCAGCGGCGTCATGTCCTCGGCGCTCTCGATGGACAAGTGGCGCACCAAGCTGGTGTGGCACGCCTGCCAGCTGCCGACGCCGGCCTGGCACATCCTCAAGGCGGATTCCGACTGGGACGCGGTTGTCGCGGAACTCGGCCTGCCCGTTTTCGTCAAGCCGGCGCGCGAAGGCTCCAGCGTCGGCGCCACCAAGGTGATGCGTGCCGTAGACCTGCGCGCGGCCTACGAGGAGGCGGTGAGGCACGACCCGTTGGTGCTCGCCGAGCAGTTCGTCGAGGGCGAGGAACTCACCGCGGCCTTCGTCGGCAATCAGGCGCTGCCGCTGGTGCGCATCGTCGCGCCGGACGGCAACTACGACTGGCAGAACAAGTACTTCAGCGACGCGACGCAGTATTTCTGCCCGAGCGGCCTGCCCGAGTCGGCCGAGGAGACGATCCAGGCCCTCGTGATGGAGTCGGCACAGTTGCTCGACTGTCGCGGATGGGGTCGCGCCGACCTGATCCTCGACGCCGCGGGCAAGCCCTGGCTGCTGGAGATGAATACCTCGCCGGGCATGACCGGGCATTCGCTGGTGCCGATGGCGGCGCGTGCCGTGGGCATCGGTTTCGAGGACCTGTGCCTGAAGATTCTGGAGCAGGCGACGCTTGGCTAGGAAAAGGAACCATGACAACGCGGGATTCTGGGACAGGCCGCAACTGATGAACCTGATCGCCGATCTGCTGTTTTTTGCCGCCGCGCTGGGGCTGGGCTATGCCGCCACCCTGGCAGTGGCGCGCCTGCCCTTTTTCCCGCTGCGCGCCGTGACGGTCGCCGATCCGCTGCAGGCGGTGACGCAGACACAGGTGGAATATGCGGCGCGCAACGCGGTGGCGGGCAACTTTTTCACGGTGAATCTCGAGGCGGTGCAGGCAGCCTTCGAGAAACTGCCCTGGGTGCGCAAGGCGGAGGTGCGGCGGCGCTGGCCAGACGGCCTTGAGCTGGCCATCGAGGAGCATGTCGCCGCGGCGCGCTGGAAGCATGCGGACGGCACCGAGGCACGTCTGGTCAATCGCCAGGGCGAAGTGTTTGCCGCTTCCAGCAGCGCGGATCTGCCGCTGTTCGTCGGCCCGGAAGGCACCGCACCCCTCATCCTTGCCCGCTACCAGGAACTGCAGCCGCTGCTCGAGCCGATCGGCCGGCAGCCGCAAAGCCTGGCCCTCAGCCCGCGCGAGGCCTGGCAAATGCGGCTGGACGACGGCGTGCTGCTGGAACTGGGGCGGGACCAGGCCAAGTCGCGGGTCAACGACCGGCTGCAGCGCTTCGCGGCGGCTTATCGCCAGGCGGCGGAGCGTCTGAAGGTGCGCACCGACGTCATCGATTTGCGCTATCCGAACGGTTTCGCCATGCGTGTCGCGCGGGCAGGAGAAGGGAAGAAATGAGCAAGGAAGTCAAAAAGAACCTGATCGTCGGCCTTGACATCGGCACCTCGAAGATCGTCGCCATCGTCGCGGAGCTCACGCCGGAAGGGCGGCTGGAAATCCTCGGCATGGGCAGCCATCAGGAATCGCGCGGCCTGAAAAAGGGCGTGGTGGTCAACATCGAGGCCACGGTGAATGCCATCTCCCGCGTCATCCAGGAAGTCGAGCTGATGGCCGACTGCAAGGTGAAGGAGGTCTACACCGGCATCGCCGGCAGCCACATCCGCAGCTTCAATTCGAACGGCATGGTGGCCATCAAGGACAAGGAAGTGACGTCGATGGACGTCGACCGCGTCATCGAAACGGCGCGCGCCATGCCGATCCCCTCCGACCAGCAGATCCTGCACATCCTGACGCAGGAGTTCATCGTCGACGGCCAGGACGGCGTGCGCGAGCCGATCGGCATGAGCGGCGTGCGCCTCGAGGTGAGGACGCACATCGTCACCGGTGCGGTGTCCGCGGCGCAGAACATCGTCAAGTGCGTGCGCCGCTGCGGACTGGAGGTGATCGACCTGGTGCTGCAGCCGCTCGCTTCGAGCTATGCCGTGCTGACCGAGGACGAGAAGGAACTCGGCGTCTGCCTCGTCGACATCGGCGGCGGCACCACCGACATCGCCGTCTTCCCCCAGGGCGCCATCCGCCATACGGCGGTGATCCCGGTCGCCGGCGACCAGATCACCAACGACATCGCCCATGCACTGCGCACGCCGACGCCGGAGGCGGAGGAAATCAAGATCCGCTACGGCGTCGCCCTGCAGCAGCTGGCCGACCCCAACGAGATGTTCGAAGTGCCCGGCATCGGCGAGCGCGGGCCGCGGCGGCTGTCCCGGCTGGCCTTGGCGGACGTGATCGAGCCGCGGGTGACCGAGCTCTTCGAACTGATCCAGTCCGAGCTGAAGCGCAGCGGCTACCAGGAACTGCTCTCATCGGGGATCGTCCTGACCGGTGGCAGTTCCGTCATGCGCGGCATGGTCGAGCTGGGCGAGGAAATATTTCATATGCCGGTGCGTCTGGGCATGCCGAAGTACGCCGGCAGCCTGTCCGAGGTGGTGCAGCACCCGCGCTACGCCACGGCGATGGGCCTGCTGCTGGAGGGCATGGCACAGAAGAAGCGCGGCATCCAGGCCCACCGGACGCGTACGTTCAAGCAGGTGCTGGGCAACATGAAGTCGTGGTTCGAGAAGAATTTCTAGGGTTGTTTTCGTAGTGCAGTTGTTTTTACAAGGAGGCGAATATGTTTGAAATCGTAGACAAGGAACCGAACGGCACCGTGATCAAGGTCGTGGGGGTTGGCGGCGCAGGCGGCAATGCAGTCGATCACATGATCCGGGAAGGCGTGCAGGGCGTCGAGTTCATCATTGCCAACACGGATGCCCAGTCGCTCAACCGCAGCCTGACGAAGCAGAAGCTGCAGTTCGGCCCCGGCCTGGGCGCCGGCGGCAAGCCGGAAAAGGCCCGCGCCTTGGCCGAGTTGGAGCGCGAGCGCATTGCAGAGGCATTGAGCGGCGCCCATATGGCTTTCATTACGGCCGGCATGGGCGGCGGCACCGGTACGGGCGCCGCGCCGATCGTCGCCGAGGTGGCGCGCGAACTGGGCATCCTCACCGTTGCCGTGGTGACCAAGCCCTTCGAGTTCGAGAATGCCAAGCGCATGCAGGTGGCCGAACAGGGTTTGGCCGAGCTGTCTCGCCATGTCGACTCACTCATCGTCATCCTCAACGAGCGCCTGACGGACGTGCTGGGCGAGGACATCAGCATGATCGCGGCTTTCAAGACGGCGGACAACGTGCTGCGCAACGCCGTCGGCGGCATCGCCGAGATCATCAACGTGCCCGGACTGGTGAACGTCGACTTCGAGGACGTGCGCACGGTGATGGGAGAGATGGGCAAGGCCATGATGGGCTCTGCAGTGGCCTCCGGCATGGATCGTGCGCGCCTCGCAGCAGAACAGGCGGTGGCCAGCCCCCTGCTCGAAGGTATCGAACTGTCGGGCGCGCGCGGCGTGCTGGTGAACATTTCCGCCAACTGCGCCCTCGGCATGAAGGAAGTGCGCGAAGTGATGAACACCATCCGCGCCTATGCCGCCGAGGATGCCCACATCATCTTCGGCACGGTGTTCGACGACGCCATGGAGGACAACCTGCGCGTCACCGTGGTCGCCACCGGCCTGGGTGCGGCGGAGCAGAGGCAGCAGTTCAGGCCGCGCATCGAGATGGTGGCGCAGAAGACCGGCACGGACAACTCGCCGATCATCGAAACCATCAACTATGGCGAGTTGGAGGTACCCGCGGTCATCCGCAGCGGCCGCCGCCACGCCACCGTGGAGGCGATGACGGCAAGCGGGGTGGACAAGCTGGACATTCCCGCCTTCCTCCGCAAGCAGGCCGACTAGTGCCCGCTACGGCATCCGGGGCGGATGCCCCGCGGATCAGTGCGGAACGTGCGCCCAAAGCGGACGGCGGCTCGGCGCGCTATGGTAAACTTCGCCTCTTTGTCATAGCGCCAACGTCATGCTGCAGCAGCGCACGCTGAAATCACTGATCCGCGCCACAGGCGTCGGGCTCCATTCCGGGGCCAAGGTCACCATGACCTTGCGACCTGCGGCGCCCGACTCCGGCATCGTCTTTCGCCGCATCGATCTCGACCCGCCCGTGGAATTGCGTGCAGATCCCTTTGCCGTCGGCGATACACGCCTGGCCTCATGCCTCGAACGCGACGGTGCCAAGATCGCAACGGTGGAGCACCTCATGTCCGCCCTTTCCGGTCTGGGCATCGACAATGCCTGGGTGGATGTGGATGCCGCCGAGATTCCCATCATGGACGGTAGTGCGGCGCCCTTCGTCTTCCTCATCCAGTCTGCCGGCATCGAAGAGCAGAAAGCCGCAAAGAAGTTCATTCGCGTGAAGAAGCCTGTCCGCGTCGAAGAGGGCGACAAGTGGGCCGAGCTCGTGCCCTACGACGGCTTCCGCCTGACCTTTTCCATCGTTTTCAGCCATCCCGTATTCGACAAGTCCAATCCGCAGGTCACGGTGGACTTCGCCGAACACTCCTATGTGCGGGAAGTGGCCCGCGCCCGAACCTTCGGCTTCATGCAGGACGTCGAGACCATGCGCTCGCAGGGGCTGGCCCTGGGAGGCAGCCTGGAAAACGCCATCGTCATGGACGAGTATCGCGTACTCAATGCCGACGGTTTGCGCTACGGCGACGAGTTCGTCAAGCACAAGGTGTTGGATGCGGTGGGCGACCTCTACCTGCTCGGCCATCCCCTGTTGGGCGCCTTTTCCGCCCACAAGTCCGGCCACGCTCTCAACAACAAACTCCTGCGTGCGCTGATGGCCGACAAGACGGCCTGGGAAATGGTGAGTTTCGAGCGCATCGAGGAAGCCCCGGCTTCGGTCGCGCGCCTGTTCGCCCAGCCGGCGTAACACCCACCCGCCGGGCAGTGTCCTGAAGCAGTACTCCTGGGGCGCCCCAAGGTGGGGCAGTTGCAATCCGGAGCAGGCAAAGCCTGCGAACTACCGTCACCCCTTTCCCAGGGAAAGGGGGCGGGGGAAAGGTGAATTCTCCATGTTGCTCCTGCGAATAGTCGGCGTTCTGGTGGCGATCACCATCGGTGCCGGCATCGTCGCCTTTCTATTGACCCGTGACCGGCGTTATCTGCATCTGTCCTGGCGGGTGACCAAGTACGCCGCCCTATTCGCGCTGGTCGTCCTGTCGCTGATGTTCTTCGAGCGAGTGATCGTGCTGTAGGGTCATTCAGCGGCTGTTATTCACCAGCCGCTCCAGCGCTGTCTTCAGCGGAGAATCCTCCGGTAATTCGTCCGCCAGGCTTTTCAGGCCGCTCTTGGCGGAAGCGCCGACAGAGGTTGAGGCATGCCCCCCGCCTTTATGCTGCAATGCAGCATGGCTTGGTTGCACTTTTACCTGTATTTCGGTAATCTCTGCACCCTTCAAAGAGAACTCGTCAACAAGGCTTGGCAGCATTTGTCTCAGCTTTGCGGCGACTGCGCCGGAATCGGCGTGGATAACAACCTTCCCCAGCTTGAAATTGGCCACGCGGCTCGACGCGGCCAGATACGAAGGCGCGATTTCTTCATAAATGCGCTGAAGTTTGACGAGCCGCCCGGCATGCGCGGAGAATCGCGCCAGACCGCCGGCGGAGTTCAGGTAAGCGTCTATAGAACGCGCTGCCATTTGGGTATCATTTTTGGAGGGACGGCGTGCATATTATTCTCGTCTCCGACCGCCTGGCAACTGCCAGGACCATCACGATTACCGCTCGACATCTGGCATTGGCCATCGTCGGCTTCGTGCTGACAGTATTGGCAGTATCTTCGATTTTTTCCTACGTCACGGTCCGGCATGCCGCGGAAGTGCGCCTGCCTTTCCTGCAAAGCCTGCTGATGAGCGTGCGCGAGCAGGAAACCCAGAAAACTCAGGATTTCCTGCGCGAGAACCTGAATGCCATGGCGGTTCGCCTGGGCCAGATGCAGGCACAGCTATTGCGTCTCGACACTCTGGGCGAGCGCTTGGGGCATCTTTCAGGCATCAAATCGCCCGAGGTAAAGACCATCGACAAGTCAGGCCAGGGCGGCCCCCTGGTCGTTGTTCCGACCAAACCGCTGACGCCGGACGACCTTCAGCGTCAGCTTGACCTGCTTGCCAGGCAACTGGAAACGAAGAGCGACTATCTGGGACTCATCGAATCCGAACTGATGGACGAGCGGGTCAAGAGGAATCAGCTGCCGACGGCCCTGCCGGTCGAGGCGCAATGGAACGCATCCGGCTTCGGCTGGCGCATCGATCCCTTTACCGGCGAGCAGGCCCTGCATGAAGGCATCGACTTCATTGCAGAGTCCGGCACGCCGATTGTAGCCGCCGCCGCCGGCATCGTCGTCACCGCCGAACGCCACCCGCAGTACGGCAATCTGGTCGAGATCGACCATGGCAATGACCTGATCACCCGCTATGCCCACGCCTCCAAAATCCTGGTCAAGCAGGGCGCCCTCGTCAAGCGCGGCCAGAATATCGCCGAAGTCGGTTCGACTGGTCGGTCCACCGGCCCGCACCTGCATTTCGAGGTGCGCTACAAGGGCGCCGCGCAGAATCCAAACCGCTTTCTGAAGAACGCCCAGCAGCAGAAGCTGGCGGCCTTCCGTCGCAAGTAAGGCGGTGTAGGGCTGTCTTCAGGCCGACAACGGCGGCCGATCCGTACGGATTGTCGGGCTGAAGGCCGACCTACAGACTTCCCAGACCGCTGCTGTCGGCCTGAAGGCCGACCTGCATCTGCAACCGCCGCTCGGCCGGGGGTGGCATGCTAATATTCTTCCTTTTTTGCGCAGCCCATTGCGTTTCCGCATGATCCCCGCTCTTCTCAAGAAAATATTCGGCAGCCGCAACGACCGACTGATCCGCCAGTATGGCCATGCCGTGCGTGCCATCAACGCCCTGGAACCGGTCATCAGCGCCCTTTCCGACGAGCAATTGCGCGGCAAGACCATTGAGTTCAGGGAGAAACTGGCGGCCGTCGCCGCCCTCGACGAACTCCTGCCGGAAGCCTTTGCCGTGGTACGCGAAGCGGGCAAGCGCGCCCTCGGCATGCGCCACTTCGACGTGCAGCTTATCGGCGGCATGGTGCTGAATGACGGCAAGATCGCCGAGATGCGCACTGGCGAAGGCAAAACCCTGGCCGCGACGCTGCCGGCCTATCTGAACGCGCTTTCCGGCAAAGGGGTGCACGTCGTCACCGTGAACGACTATCTGGCCTCGCGCGATGCCGAGTGGATGGGCAAGCTCTACCGCTTTCTCGGCATGAGCGTCGGTGTCAATCTTTCACAGATGCCGCATGAAGAGAAGCAGGCTGCCTACGCCGCCGACATCACCTATGGCACCAACAACGAATTCGGCTTCGACTACCTGCGCGACAACATGGTTTTCACGGCGAATGAGCGGGTGCAGAAGAAACTCAATTACGCCATCGTGGACGAGGTGGATTCGATCCTCATCGACGAGGCACGCACGCCGCTCATCATCTCCGGCCAGGCCGAGGACCATACCGATCTCTATGTGCGCATGAACCAGGTGGCGCCGCTGCTCACCCGCCAGAAGGAGGAGAAGGGCGAGGGCGACTACTGGGTCGATGAAAAGGCGCATACGGTGCTGCTCTCGGAGATCGGCCACGAGCACGCCGAGGAGATCCTGGCGCGCCAGGGGATGCTTGCCGAAGGCAGCAGCCTCTACGAGCCCGGCAACATCCTGCTCATGCACCACCTCTACGCCGCGTTGCGCGCCCACAGCCTGTTTCATCGCGACCAGCACTATGTGTCTCAGAATGGCGAGATTGTCATCGTCGACGAGTTCACTGGCCGCCTCATGCCGGGACGGCGCTGGTCCGACGGTCTGCACCAGGCGGTCGAGGCGAAGGAGGGCGTGAAGATTCAGAACGAGAACCAGACGCTCGCCTCGATCACCTTTCAGAACTACTTCCGCATGTACGCCAAGCTGTCCGGCATGACCGGCACGGCCGACACCGAGGCCTACGAGTTCCACCAGATCTACAACTTGGAAACGGTGGTCATCCCGACCAACCAGCCGATGATTCGCGAAGACCGCATGGACCAGGTCTATCGCACCGCGCCGGAGAAGCATCGCGCCATCATCGACGACATTCGCGATTGCCACCAGCGCGGCCAGCCGGTGCTGGTCGGCACCACTTCCATCGAGAATTCCGAGCTGCTCTCCGGCATGCTGGAGCAGGAGAAGCTGCCCCACCAGGTGCTCAACGCCAAGCAGCACGCGAAGGAGGCGCTCATCGTCGCCCAGGCCGGCCGCCCCGGCATGATCACCATCGCCACCAACATGGCCGGCCGCGGCACCGACATCGTGCTCGGCGGCAACGTCGAGAAGCAGGCCGAGGCGCTGCGCGCCGACCCAACTGTGCCCGAGGTGGACGAAGAATCCCGCATCGCTCAGTTGCGCAGTGAATGGGAGTCGCTGCATGCGCAGGTGGTGAAGGCAGGCGGCCTGCACATCATCGGCTCCGAGCGGCACGAGTCGCGCCGCATCGACAACCAGCTGCGCGGCCGCTCCGGCCGCCAGGGCGACCCGGGATCAAGCCGTTTCTATCTTTCCCTGGAGGATCCGCTGCTGCGCATCTTTGCCGGCGAGCGGCTCAACGCCATCATGGTGCGGCTGAAGATGCCTGAGGGCGAGGCCATCGAACATCCGCTGGTGACCCGCTCGCTCGAATCGGCACAACGCAAGGTGGAACAGCGCAACTTCGATATCCGCAAGCAGCTCCTTGAGTACGACGACGTCGCCAACGACCAGCGCAAGGTGATCTACCAGCAGCGCAACGAGCTGCTGGAGACGGATGACATAGCCGAAACCATCACCGCCATGCGCCAGGGCGTGCTGCACGACACCTTCCGCACCCATGTGCCGGCGGACAGCGTCGAGGAGCAGTGGGATATTGCCGGTGCGGAAGCTACCCTGGCTGCCGAGTACCAACTGTCGCTGCCGATCGGCGAGTGGCTCAAGGCGGAGCCCACCCTCACGGATGACGCCCTCGTCGGCCGCATCATCGAGGAAGCCGACCAGCGCTACGCCGCCAAGGTCGAGCTGGTGGGCACCGAGTCCTTCCACCACTTCGAGCGCAACATGATGCTGCAGAGCCTCGATACGCACTGGCGCGAGCATCTGGCAGCGCTCGATCACTTGCGTCAGGGCATCCACCTGCGCGGCTACGCACAGAAGAACCCGAAGCAGGAATACAAGCGTGAAGCCTTCGAACTGTTCGAGGGTCTGCTGCAGACCATCCGCTACGAAGTCACCAAGCTGCTCATGACCGTCGAGATCCGCTCGCAAGAACAGATCGATGAGAGCGAACCGAAGCCGGCTGTGGAGAACGTCCAGTACCACCATTCCGACTACGATGAGGCGCTCGGCACATTGGGCGAAGCGGAGAAGCCGGCTCAGCCCCAGGTGCGCCATGGACAGAAGGTCGGCCGCAACGACCCCTGTCCCTGCGGTTCGGGCAGGAAGTACAAGCACTGTCACGGCAAGCTGAGTTAATAACGCGCTCCTGCAGCCACGCTGGATGACGCAGGGCAAGCATCCGCCGGGAGTCGTTCTGCTGGCGATGGCTTCAGCTATCATGCGCGACGAACCCGTTTCAACGCCGAGACCAGACCATGCCCGTCAACCTGAAGCCGCTCATCGCATCGCAACTCTTTCCCGTCCCGGGTATCGCCCTCGGCATTGCCCAGGCCGGCATCCGCAAGGCCAATCGCCGCGATCTGCTATTGATCCGCCTGGATGAAGGCGCCGCCGTCGCTGGCGTGTTCACGCAGAACCGCTTTTGCGCCGCGCCCGTCATCGTCTGCCGCGAACATCTGGAAACAGCGGGCGTCCGCGCTCTGGTCGTCAACACAGGCATCGCCAACGCCGGCACCGGCGAACCCGGCATGCAGGCGGCGCGCGCCACCTGCGCCGCTGCGGCGCGGCTGCTCGGCTGCGCGCCGCAGCAGGTGCTGCCGTTTTCCACCGGCGTCATCATGGAGCCGCTTCCCGTCGAGCGCCTCGTGGCGGGCCTGCCGACCTGCGTGGCTGATTTGCGCGAGGACAACTGGGCCGCCGCCGCCGAGGCCATCATGACCACCGACACCCTGCCCAAGGCGGCTTCAAGGAAAGTCAGCCTTGGCGGCACGGCGGTCACGGTCACCGGGATCGCCAAGGGCGCGGGCATGATCCGTCCGAACATGGCAACCATGCTCGGCTTCGTCGCCAGCGACGCGGCGGTGGCGACGCCGATATTGGAACAACTGGTGTGCGAGGTGGCCGACGCCTCCTTCAATTGCATCACGGTCGACGGCGACACCTCGACCAACGATTCCTTCATGCTGATCGCCAGCGGGCGGGCGGGCAATGCACCGATCGTCGATGCCGCCTCCGCAGACTATGCCGCCCTGAAGGACGCTGTCACAGCCGTGGCTGCTGAACTGGCGCAGGCCATCGTGCGAGACGGCGAGGGCGCCACCAAGTTCATCAGCATTCGCGTCGGCGGTGGCCGCGACGCTGCCGAATGCAAGGCCGTCGGATACGCCATAGGGCACTCGCCGCTGGTGAAGACCGCCTTCTTCGCCTCCGATCCCAACCTCGGCCGCATCCTTGCCGCCATAGGCAACGCCGGCATCGCCGACCTCGACGTGGCGCGCATCAAGCTCTGGCTCGATGACGTGCTGGTGTCGGAGAACGGCGGCCCCGCTGCGAGCTACCGCGAGGAGGACGGCGCGCGTGTCATGCAGCAGGCGGAGATCACGGTGCGCGTCAACCTAGCCCGCGGCAACGCCCAGGGCACTGTGTGGACCTGCGATTTTTCCTACGACTACGTGAAGATCAACGCGGATTACCGCAGCTAGGTTTTCCTTATCAATCCTACCCGCGCGTCAATGCAGCACCCGCGGCATGGCGAGCGTGAACTCGGCGACTGCGGCCTCGAATTGCGTGCCGTCCTCCGCCGTCATCTGGTAGCTGCCGCGCATGGTGCCGACCGGGGTGGTGAGGACGCAGCCGCTGGTGTATTCGAAGCTCTCGCCTGGCTTGAGCAGGGGCTGGTGGCCGACCACGCCGAGGCCGCGCACCTCCTGCACGTGGGACTCCGCATCGGTGATGACCCAATGGCGCGATATCAGCTGCGCCGCGATGCTGCCGGTGTTGCGGATCGTGATGTTGTAGGCAAAGACGTAGCGCCCGTCCTGTGGGTCCGACTGGTCGGCCAGGTACTGGGTTTCCGCCGCGACGCTGATCTCGTATTTCTTGCTTTCCGCCATGTGGCCATTATAGGGGCGGCAACGCGATGCCTGCTTATGGGTGCCATAATTTCTTTTAGCCGGCGACGGTTCCGATTGCGTTTAGAATCAAGCCCATCATAGGGAGAACGCCATGGCCTACCGCATCGCACCGAGCATCCTCTCCGCCGACTTCGCCAGGCTGGGCGAGGAGGTGGACAACGTCCTCAAGTCCGGCGCCGACATCGTGCACTTCGACGTGATGGACAACCATTACGTGCCGAACCTGACCATCGGCCCGCTCGTTTGCGAGGCCCTGCGCAAGCACGGCGTCACGGCGCCCATCGACGTGCACCTGATGGTGAAGCCGGTGGACCGCATCATTCCCGACTTCGCCAAGGCAGGCGCCACCTATATCACCTTCCATCCGGAGGCCTCCGAGCACATCGACCGCACCATCGGCCTGATCCGCGAAGCCGGCTGCAAGCCCGGCCTGGTGTTCAACCCTGCAACGCCGCTGGACGCCCTGGAGTGGACGCTCGACAAGCTCGACATGGTTCTCCTCATGTCGGTGAACCCCGGTTTCGGCGGGCAGAAATTCATCCCCCACGTCCTCGACAAGGCGCGCAAGGTGCGCCAGATGATCGAGGAGCGCGGACTGGAGGTCAGCCTCGAGATCGACGGCGGCGTCGGACCTGCCAACATCATGGAAGTGGCGCGGGCCGGCGTGGACACCTTCGTCGCCGGCTCGGCCGTTTTCGGCGCCGGCAAGGACAGCGACCCGCAGCGCTACAATTCCATCATCGCCGCCCTGCGAGCCGAACTGGCGAAGGTCTGATGGCGCGCCACGTCGCAGGGCCGCCCCAAGACGGGGCAATCAACTGCATGGAGCCGCGTAGCGGCGAACACTCGTCACCCCTGCCCTTGGGGCGGGGGCTGGGGGGTGGGCACGTAATCAAAGCAGTCCTCATCGACCTCGACGGCACGCTGCTCGACACCGTTCCCGATCTCGCCGACGCCGCCAATGCCATGCTCGCCGAGCTGGGGCGGCTGACTTTGCCGGTCGACACCATCCGCGACTACGTCGGCAAGGGCATTCCCAATCTCGTCGGCCGTTGCCTCGGCCACCCGGGCGAATCGAACGAGCCGGAAGCCCTCGCTGCCCTGGCCGTGTTCAAGCGCCATTACGCCGCCGTGAATGGCCGCAACACCCGCATCTACCCCGGCGTGTTAGAGGGTCTGCAGGCCATGCGCCGCGCCGGCCTGAAGACTGCCTGCGTCACCAACAAGGCCGCCGCCTTCACCGAACCGCTGCTGGAAGCCACCGGACTGGCCGCCCTGCTCGACAGGGTCGTGAGCGGCGACACGCTGGCGGAAAAGAAGCCGCACCCGCTGCCTTTCCTGCACCTCTGCGAGCGTTTCGGCATCGCCCCCGCCGAGGCACTCGTCATCGGCGACTCGCGCAACGACGTCGCCGGCGCACGTGCGGCCGGCTGCGCGGTGGTCTGCGTGCCCTACGGTTACAGCGAGGGGGAGGATGTGCGCGATCTGGGCGCCGATGCTATAGTGGGCACCCTCGAAGAGGCGGTCGACCGCCTCGCGAATTTTCCCTCTCCCCCGCGGGGAGAGGGCTAGGGTGAGGGGGCTACGGCCGATCACCCTCACCCCGATCCTCTCCCTCAAGGGAGAGGGAGTAAAGGAAATCGTGCTCCATCTGAACTTGAAACGCGTGAGGAAATACGCCGTAGGCGGGGAGGCCTGGCCCTGGCGCCGCTTGCCTGACTGATCGTCGCAAGCGGCGGGCGCATATGTGTTGATTGCGCCCGCGTATCTCAAGTTTCAAGTTGTGGAGTGATGATGACCGAAGCTGAATTCAACGCGTTGGCCGCGCAGGGCTACAACCGCATCCCGGTGACCCTGGAAACCTTCGCCGACCTCGACACCCCCCTGTCGATCTACCTCAAGCTGGCCGACAGCGCCTGGACCTACCTGCTCGAATCCGTGCAGGGCGGCGAGCGCTTCGGCCGCTATTCCTTCATCGGCCTGTCCGCGCCCACGCGCATCGCCGCCTACGGCCGCAACGTCATGGTGCTGACGGGCAACCGCATCGCCGAGCGGCGAGACGACTGCGATCCGCTCGCTTTCGTCGGTGAGTTCATGGCGCGCTTCAAGTTGGCGCCGCGCGCCGGCCTGCCGCGCTTCTGCGGCGGCCTTGTCGGCAGCTTCGGCTACGACACCGTGCGCTACATCGAGCCGAAACTGGCGAAGATGCAGAAAGCGGACGAACTCGGCACGCCCGACATCCTGCTGTTGCTTTCCGAGGAAATCGCCGTCGTCGACAACCTCTCCGGCAAGCTGACCCTGGTGGTGTATGCCGAGCCCGGCGTGCCCGGCGCCTTCAAGCGCGCCCAGGCGCGGCTGAAGGAACTGCTCGCGAGGCTGCGCGAACCCGTCAGGATTCCTGCCGAGCGGCCGGCGACGCCGCAGGCTGCTAAGTCCTCCTTCGGCGAGGAGCCGTTCAAGCAGGCGGTGGCGCGCGCCAAGCAGTACATCGTCGACGGCGACATCATGCAGGTGGTGCTCGCGCAGCGCATGTCGAAGCCCTTCGCCGCCACGCCGCTGGCGCTCTACCGCGCACTGCGCACCCTGAATCCCTCGCCCTACATGTTCTACTTCGACTTCGAGGATTTCCACGTCGTCGGCGCCTCGCCGGAAATCCTCGTGCGGCTGGAGGACGGCACCGTCACCCTGCGGCCGATTGCCGGCACGCGCCGGCGCGGCAAGACCGTCGAGGAGGACGAGGCCCTCGCCGCCGAACTGCTCGCCGACGAGAAGGAGCGTGCCGAGCACCTCATGCTGCTCGACCTCGGCCGCAACGACGTCGGCCGCGTGGCGCAGACCGGCTCTGTCCGCGTCACCGAGCAGTTCGTCATCGAGCGCTACTCGCACGTGATGCACATCGTCTCCAGCGTCGAGGGGAAACTGAAGCCGGAGCTCGACGCGCTGGCCGTGCTGCGCGCCACCTTTCCCGCCGGCACGGTGTCCGGCGCGCCCAAGGTGCGCGCGATGGAGATCATCGATGAACTGGAGCCCGTCAAGCGCGGCATCTACGCCGGCGCGGTGGGCTACCTCGGCTTCCACGGCGACATGGACCTGGCCATCGCGATCCGCACCGCCGTCGTCAAGGACGGCCGCATCCACGTCCAGGCCGGCGCCGGCATCGTCGCCGACTCCGACCCGGCATCCGAGTGGCAGGAAACGCAGAGCAAGGCCCTCGCCCAGCTGCGCGCCGCCGAGATGGCCGAGTCAGGCCTCGATACGAGGTTGGAGTGAAGACCATGAACCACAGAGACACAGAGACACAGAGAGATGCTCTGACTGAGCAGATCATTGGTGCCGCTATCGTGGTTCATCGTGCGCTTGGACCAGGCTTGCTGGAATCCGCTTATGAGGAGTGTCTGTGCATCGAACTCGGACTGCGGGATATCCGGTTTAAATGCCAGGTTGAACTACCCGTTCACTACAAGGAACATCGTGCTGACGCTGGTTATCGGCTCGACCTGGTTATCGAAGATGCCGTGATCGTCGAGATCAAGGCAGTAGAGCGCCTTCTGCCGGTGCATGAAGCCCAACTGCTAACCTATTTGCGCCTTAGCGGCATGGCAACGGGACTTCTATTGAATTTCAACGTTCCCGTGCTCAAGGACGGCATCAGGAGAATGAAGTTATGAAGCCTTTCTCTGTGCCTCTGTGTCTCTGTGGTGAAGGGTTCTAGCCATGCTGCTGATGATCGACAACTACGACTCCTTCACCTACAACCTCGTGCAGTATTTCGGCGAACTGGGCGAGGAGGTGCGCGTCTTCCGCAACGACGAGATAACTCTCGAGAGCATCGCTGCGCTGCAGCCGGATCGCCTCGTTATCTCCCCCGGCCCTTGCTCGCCTGCCGAGGCCGGCATTTCGGTGGCGGCGATCCGCGCCTTCGCCGGCAAGATTCCGCTGCTCGGCGTCTGCCTCGGCCACCAAAGCATCGGCGCGGCCTTCGGCGGCAGGATCGTGCACGCTCGCCAGCTCATGCACGGCAAGACCTCGCCGGTGCAGCATGAGGGCAAGGGCGTCTTCCGCAACCTGCCCAACCCCTTCACCGCCACGCGCTACCACTCGCTCGCCATCGAGCGCGCCTCGCTGCCGGATTGCCTGGAAGTCACGGCGTGGACGGAGGACGGCGAGATCATGGGCGTGCGCCATCGTGCATGCAATGTAGAAGGCGTGCAGTTCCACCCCGAGTCCATCCGCAGCGAGCACGGCCACCAGATGCTGAAAAACTTTTTGGAGACTGCCTCATGATCACACCCCAGGAAGCCCTGCAACGCACCATCGAGCACCGCGAAATCTTTCACGACGAGATGCTGCACCTCATGCGCCAGATCATGGGCGGCGAGATCACGCCGCTGATGACCGCCGCCATCCTCACCGGCCTGCGCGTGAAGAAGGAGACCATCGGCGAGATTTCCGCCGCCGCCCGGGTGATGCGCGATCTGTGCACCCGCGTGGATACGCCGCACAACGCGAATTTCGTCGATATAGTCGGCACGGGCGGCGATGCATCCCATACCTTCAACATCTCCACCGCCTCGGCCTTCGTCGCCGTTGCGGCGGGGGCCACCGTGGCCAAGCACGGCAACCGCGGCGTTTCCTCCAAGTCCGGCTCGGCCGACGTGCTGGAAGCGCTGGGCGCCAGGATCGACCTCGCGGCGCCGCAGGTGGCCGAGTGCATCCAGACCACCGGCATCGGATTCATGTTCGCGCCCAACCATCACCCGGCGATGAAGAACGTCGCGCCGGTGCGCCGCGAGATGGGCGTGCGCACCATTTTCAACATCCTCGGCCCGCTCACCAACCCAGCCGGCGCGCCGAACACCCTGATGGGCGTGTTCCATCCCGACCTCGTTGGCATCCAGGTGCGCGTCATGCGCGAGCTCGGCGCCGACCATGTCATGGTGGTGTGGGGCAAGGACGGCATGGACGAGATTTCGCTTGGCGCGGCGACCATGGTCGGCGAGCTGAAGAACGGCGAGATCACCGAGTACGAGATCCATCCCGAGGACTACGGCCTGCAGATGGTCTCCAACCGCGGCCTGCGCGTCGCCGACGCTGCCGAGTCGAAGGAGATGGTGCTGGAGGCGCTCGCCGACACGCCCGGCACGCCGCGCGAGATCGTCACCCTGAATGCCGGCGCCGCGCTCTATGCCGCGAATGTTGCCGACTCGGTCGCCGACGGCATCGCACGCGCCCGTGAGGCCATTGCCAGCGGCGCGGCACGCGCCAAGCTCGACGAATTTGTTACCTTCACGCGCCGCTTCGCGGCTTAGAACCATTCACCACAGAGACACAGAGGCACAGAGAAAGGCAGCATGACCAAATGTTTTTTCTTGTTCTTCTCTGTGTCTCTGTGCCTCTGTGGTTAAGGGTTTTCCATGTCTGACATCCTGCAGAAAATACTCGCCGTTAAGCGCGAGGAAGTCGCCGCCGCACTTGCGCTAAAGCCGATGGCCGACCTGCGCGCCGAAGCCGCGGCGCAGTCGCCGCCGCGCGACTTCGCCGGCGCCATCCGGACAATAGTCAGCTCCGGCGGCACGGCGGTCATTGCCGAGATCAAGAAGGCCAGCCCTTCGAAGGGCGTGATCCGCGCGGATTTCCGCCCGGGAGAGATTGCCGCGTCCTACGCCTCCCACGGCGCCGCCTGCCTGTCGGTGCTGACGGACCGGCAGTTCTTCCAGGGCGCGCCGGAATACCTGATCGAAGCACGCGCCGCTTGTTCGCTGCCCGTACTGCGCAAGGATTTCATCATTGACGCCTATCAGGTGGTCGAAGCGCGAGCCATGGGCGCCGACTGCATCCTGCTCATCGTCGCGGCCTTCAGTCCCCCTCTCCCCCGCGGGGGAGAGGGCCAATCTCATGCCCCCTCTCCCCTCGGGGAGAGGGCAGGGGAGAGGGGGGCAGTCGCCCAAATGCGCGCGCTCGAAACCCTCGCCCACGAACTCGGCATGGCCGTGCTGGTCGAAGTGCACGACGCTGCCGAACTCGACCTCGCCCTGCAGCTGCAAACCCCGCTCATCGGCATCAACAACCGCAACCTGCGCACCTTCGAGGTGAGTTTGCACACCACCCTCGACCTGCTGGCGCGCATCCCGCCCGGCCGTATCGTCGTCACCGAATCCGGCATTCTCGCCCCGGCCGACGTTGCGCTCATGCAAGCCAATGATGTGAAAGCGTTTTTGGTTGGGGAGGCGTTCATGCGAGCGGATAATCCGGGCGCTGCACTGGCCACGTTGTTCAAGCCTTGACGCGCTATCTATCAGGCGTGTTGCAAAAAACCAACAGATCCCTGTTTCCTGCCTCTGGAAAGCCCCCTTTCCCTTGCCCCGCGGAAGCCCGCGCGGGCAGAATGGCACCAACTTCTCAGGTTCAAGGGAAGCATGGCAGGCGGGATGGGTTGGCGCAGTACGGATGTGCACATGGCGCCAGCACAAACCACCGAACTCTCAAATAAAGAGGAGATTTACCAAATGCAAAAGAAACTCATCGCTGCAGCAGTCGCCGGCCTCATCGCCGTGCCGGCCCTGGCGCAGACCAACGTGACCATTTCCGGCCGCTTCGCAGCTGGTTATCAGAATTACAAGCTCTCCGGTGGCGGTTCGACTGGCTTGGATACCTACAACGGCGTCAGCGACCAGTCCTCGCGCATCATCTTCAACGTCAAGGAAGATCTGGGCGGCGGCCTCGCGGCTTGGGGCCAGGCCGACATGCGTTTCTCACAGGATCTTGGCGCCATCGCCATGTCCGGCAACACCGGCATGGGCCTGATGAGCAATACCTGGGGCAAGTTCACCATCGGCCGCTGGGACGTGCATTACATGGAGATCGCCGCCGGCACCAACGCCGGCATGCGTGCCGGCGCCCTGGAGAACGTCACCAGCTTCGGCCTGATGTCTCAGGTTAACGGCGTGACCATTGCCAACGGCACCCGCACCCCCAACCTGATGATGTGGGACAGCCCGAACTGGAACGGCTTCACCGCCCGCCTGGGCTACTCCACCGGCGCGTTTGGTGCGGAAGGCGGGACTAATGGTGGCCCCGCTGGTGGCCCCGGTGATCCCGGCGACGGCCATGCCTGGACCGGTGCCGTTCGTTATGCCAACGGCCCGTGGAAGGCCGGTATCAGCCACTGGAGCGCCGATGCGGAAGGCTCCTCCATGCCCGGGATTCTCGGCGCCGGCGACCAGCGCAGCACCCGCGCCTGGGGCAGCTACCAGTTCGGCATGGGCCTGAGCATCGGTCTCGCCTTCGACCGCAGCAAGCTTGACTTGGGCGCCGTGAGCAGCAGCCGTAGCGCTTGGTACATCCCGATCAACTACGCCTTCGGCCCGCATAAAATCTACTTCGACTACTCCAAGGCCAACGACGCCAGCAACACCGTCGGCAACTCGGCTGGCAAGCAGTGGAGCCTCGGCTACGACTACGCCTTCTCCAAGCGTACCTCGGCCGGTGTGTACTACACCAAGGTCAGCAACAACACTGCCGGCTCCTACGACATGTTCGCGGTTGGCCGCAACAGCGCATCTCTGGCCACGCTGCCCGGCGAAGATGCCCGCATGTGGTACTTCGGCTTGGCCCACAACTTCTAATCGACTCTCCGAGTCAGTTAGCAGTTAGCAAGACTGAAACGGCCGCCTTCGGGCGGCCGTTTTTTTTGCATCCTGCCTTGCCATCGCACACTGATGTGCTAGGTTGAAAACGGTGCCGGCATCTGCCGGGCTGTGACTTGCTGGAGGATGCGCGATGCGGAAAGCACTGAAATGCCTTGCAGCCACGTTGCTGGCGCTGGCTGTTGTACTCGGCGGGTGTGCCACAGGCTACTCGGGCGGCGGGGACGGCGGGAACATCAGCGGGGAATGAGGCAGCAGCCGGCTACGATCCGGCTGGAGGCTCGCCGGGCACGCTGGCAGTCAGCGGAGAACCAGGTTGTTCCGATGAATCAGTTCGGGTTCGTCGACGTAGCCGAGGACCGTCTCGATTTCCGCACTTGGCTTGCTCGCAATGCGGCGCGCTTCCGCGCTTGAATAATTCACCAGGCCGCGGGCGATCTCGCGGCCGTCCACCGAGCGGCAGGCGACGGCCTCGCCGCGCTCGAAATTCCCTTCCACGGCGGTGACGCCGATCGGCAGCAGGCTTCGGCCCGAGGCCAGCGCCTTAGCTGCGCCCTCGTCCAGGATCAGGCTGCCGGCCAGCTGCAGGTGGTCCGCCAGCCATTGCTTGCGCGCCGCCAGGGGCGTGGCAGAGGCCACGAGCAGGGTGCCGAGTGCCTCGCCCTGCGCCAGGCGCGGCAGCACGTCGGCCTCGCGGCCGCTGGCAATGAGTGTGTGGGCGCCGCTGCGGGCGGCCCGTTGCGCTGCGCGCACCTTGGTGAGCATGCCGCCCTTGGCGATGCGCGAGCCGGCGCCGCCGGCCATCGCTTCCAGCGCCGGGTCGTCGGCACGATGCTCCGACACCAATGTTGCCGCTGGATGCTTGCGCGGATCCGCCGAGAAGAGGCCGGCCTGGTCGGTAAGGATGACCAGCACTTCGGCTTCGACCAGATTGGCGACGAGGGCGCCCAGTGTGTCGTTGTCACCGAACTTGATCTCGTCGGTGACGACCGTGTCGTTCTCGTTGATGATGGGCACCACGCCCATCTCCAGCAGAGTAGTCAGGGTCGAACGGGCATTGAGGTAGCGCAGCCGGTCGGTCAAATCCTCGTGGGTGAGCAGGATCTGGGCGGACTTGAGGCCATGCTGGGAAAAGCAGGTCTCATAGATCTGCACCAGGCCCATCTGGCCGACGGCCGCCGCCGCCTGCAGTTCGTGCAAGGCGTGCGGACGGACGCACCAGCCAAGGCGTTGCATGCCTGCAGCGATCGCGCCACTGGAGACCAACAGGACCTGGCGGCCTTCGGCGCGCAAAGCGGCGATCTGGCGCGCTATCTCGGCGATGAATTCGATGGCGAGTCCGGCGCCGTCGTTGGTGACCAGCGCGCTGCCGACCTTGACGACGAGGCGGCGGGCCTGGTTGATTTTCTGTCTCATCGCTCGATTCCGCTCCCCGTAGGTCGGGCTTCAGCCCGACAACAGTCTCCGTTCAATCGTTAAAGTCGGCCTGAAGGCCGACCGACGAATTCTCTGCTACCCCCTGCTTTTGCTGCTCAATGTGCTCCATGATAGCGAAAGTCAGCTCCCGGCAGCCGGCGCCGCTGATGGCGGAGATGGCGAAATGCCGGTCCACCTGCCCGTAGCCCTTGATCAGCACGGCAAGGCGCGCCTCGCGCTCATCTTCCGGCAGCAAGTCGACCTTGTTGGCGACCAGCCAGCGTGGCTTGGCCAGCAGGCCGGGGTCGTATTTGCCGAGTTCTTCGAGGATGGTATGAGCGTCATGCACCGGGTCGGCATCGGGATCGAAGGGGGCGACGTCGACGATGTGCAGCAGCAGGCGGGTGCGCTGCAGGTGGCGCAGGAACTGGTGGCCAAGGCCGGCGCCCTCCGCCGCGCCTTCGATGAGGCCGGGAATGTCGGCGACGACGAAGCTGCGGTTGGCGTCCGCGCGCACCACGCCGAGGTTGGGATGCAGGGTGGTGAAGGGGTAGTCGGCGACCTTCGGCCGCGCCGAGGAGACGGCGCGGATGAAGGTGGATTTCCCGGCGTTTGGCAGGCCGAGCAGCCCGACATCGGCCAGCACCCTGAGCTCCATCTTGAGTTCGCGTCGCTCGCCCGGTGTGCCCGGCGTGCATTGCTTGGGGGCGCGGTTGGTGCTGGACTTGAAATGAATGTTGCCGAGGCCGCCCTTGCCACCTTGGGCAATGAGCGCCTTCTTGCCGTCATGATCGAGGTCGGCCAGCACCTCGCCGGTTTCGAGGTCGCTGATGACGGTGCCGACGGGCATGCGCAGGATCATGTCCTCGCCGCCGCGTCCGTAGCAGTCCGCGCTCATGCCGTTTTCGCCGCGCTCGGCGCGGAAGATGCGCGTGTAGCGGAAATCGATGAGCGTGTTGAGGTTGCGGTCGGCAACGGCCCAGATGCTGCCGCCGCGCCCGCCGTCACCGCCTGACGGCCCGCCCTTCGGCACGTATTTCTCGCGCCGGAAAGTGGCCGCGCCATTGCCGCCGTCGCCGGCTATGACCTCAATCTTGGCTTCATCGAAGAATTTCATTGGTGCAAGGCGTACTCAATCAACAACGGCGGCAATCGAATATTGCGCCGTCGCCGGCAATGACTTCAATCCTGGCTTCGTCGAAAAATTTCATGTGCGTTATAAATGAAAAAAGCCCTGCCGCGACGGCAGGGCTTTTTGTCGCGGCGACCGGGTTGCTTATGCGGCCGGGACGATGTTCACTGTCTTGCGCTTCTCGGCGCCCTTGACGGCGAATTCGACCTTGCCGGTGACCTTGGCGAACAGCGTGTGGTCGCGGCCCATGCCGACGTTGTCGCCGGCGTGAAACTGCGTGCCGCGCTGGCGCACGATGATGCTGCCGGCGTTGATCAGCTGGCCGCCGTAGCGTTTCACGCCGAGGCGCTTGGACTGCGAATCGCGGCCGTTGCGTGAGCTGCCGCCTGCCTTTTTATGTGCCATGTGTCTGCTCCTTTAGGCCGCGATGCCGGAGATCTGGATCTCCGTGTAGTTCTGCCGATGGCCCTGGTGCTTCTGGTAATGCTTGCGCCGGCGCATCTTGAAGATTTTCACCTTCGGATGCCGGCCCTGGGCGAGGACCTTCGCCTTGACAGAAGCGCCTTGCACCAGCGGCGCGCCGACTTTCACCGACTCGCCATCGCCGACCATGAGAACCTGGTCGAGGGTGATTTCAGCGCCCACTTCTGCCGGTATCTGTTCTATTTTCAGTTTTTCGCCGGCTGCGACGCGATACTGCTTGCCGCCGGTTTTTATGACCGCATACATGATGGACTCCGTGTTCGTGTTGCAACAGAACCGCGCATTATACTGAAGCGAACCTTTCCAGTCAAAGCCTCCTTGACGGGCTAAAATCCCGCCCCTACCATGCCGCATTTGCCGGATATCACGCCGAAAGCCGTCCCTTGAACCTCGAACACCTCTATGCGCCGATCGCTGCCGACATGCGGGCGGTGGATGGCGTCATCCGCGAGCGGCTGCATTCCGAAGTGGTGCTGATCCGTCAGGTCGCCGAATACATCATCGGCGCTGGCGGCAAGCGGCTGCGCCCGGCCCTGGTACTGTTTTCCGCGGGCGCACTGGGCTACCGTGGCAGCCATCACCTGGAACTGGCGGCGGTGGTGGAGTTCATCCATACCGCAACACTCCTGCACGACGACGTGGTGGACGAGTCCGACCTGCGCCGCGGCAATCGGACCGCAAACGCGCTCTTCGGCAACGCCGCCTCGGTGCTGGTGGGGGACTTCCTCTATTCGCGCGCCTTCCAGATGATGGTTTCGGTGGGCAGCATGCGCATCCAGCAGGTGTTGGCCGATGCGACCAATACCATCGCCGAGGGTGAGGTGCTGCAACTCCTCAACTGCCATAACGCCGACATCGACATTCCGCAGTATCTGCGGGTGATCCGTTACAAGACGGCCAAGCTTTTCGAAGCGGCCGCGCGTCTGGGCGCCATCCTTTCCGGGGCGCCGGCCGAGGTGGAAGAGGGCTTGGCGCGCTACGGCATGCATTTGGGCACTGCATTCCAGCTGGTCGACGATGTCCTCGATTATTCCGGCGACGAAGACGCAACCGGCAAGCATCTCGGCGATGACCTGGCCGAGGGCAAGCCAACGCTGCCGCTCATTCATGCCATGCAGCAGGGCAGCGCCGCGCAGTCGGCCTGCGTGCGGCATGCCATAGAGGAAGGCGGGCGCAATGCGTTTCCGGAAGTGATGGCGGCGATTCGCGCCACGGGTGCGCTGGACGAAACGCGTCGCCACGCGGAGACCGAGGCGCAGCTTGCTCTCGAGGCCATCGCTATGCTTCCGGCGTCGACATACAGGGATTCTCTGGTACAATTGCCGCCGTTTGCAGTCGCACGTGACTTCTGATCGGAGGGCGCGCTCGCGGCTGTATTCGTTTCCGCGGGCACATATTGAGTTTGCCCATCGGAAGTCGTCGGGGTGTAGCTCAGCCTGGTAGAGTACTGCGTTCGGGACGCAGGAGTCGGAGGTTCAAATCCTCTCACCCCGACCAATCCTTTTTTATCGCCCGTAGTTACGGGCGGCGACGGAGCCAGGCATGTCCAAGCTGATCCTGCTGCTCGTTCTCGGATTCCTCGCATATCTTGTTTTCAAGGGGTTTCAGCGCTCTGCTTCCCGCCGCGAACGCAGCGAGGACAGCACTCTGGCGGCTGAACGCATGGTGGCCTGTGCCCGTTGCGGGGTGCACCTTCCCGAAAGCGAGGCGGTCGAAGGGGATGGGCTCCGCTTCTGCAGCGACGAGCATCGCCGGCTCGGTGCCTCGTGACTGAAGTTCAGACCGATACGCCCTATACAGCCGGGCGCCCGGTTTCGGTCTGGACCTCGCTAAACTACTTCAATATTTACCGCCTGATCGTGGCGAGCGTGTTTATGCTCGCCGTGGCTTTCTATCCACGCACGAGCGGCCTGGGTTCGCAGAGCCTTGGCCTCTTCGTCTGGGTTGGCCTGGCCTACTGGTTGCTGGCCATATTCTTTTATGGCGCCCTGAAGCGCCTGCGCATCGGCTTCAATACGCTGCTGACGCTTCAGGTATCGGCCGACATCCTTGCGATCACCCTGCTGATGTATGCCAGCGGCGGCGAAAAGAGTGGCCTGGCAGTGATGCTGCTGGTGGTGCTGGCAGGCGCGGGCCTGGTCGGCCAGGGACGATTGACCCTTTTCTTCGCTGCCCTGGCAACAATGGCCGTCCTCATCGAGCAGGGCGTGCGCGTGATCGATTTCGGCGCCGACCCTGCGGATTTCCTGCAGGCCGGCATACTCTGCATGGGTTTTTTTGCCACAGCGATATCCGCCCGTCTGTTGGCACGGCGGGTTATCGCCAACGAGCAGTTGGCACGCCAGCGCGGCATCGATCTGGCGAACCAGCAGTCCGTCAGCGAGCGAGTGATCCGTGACATGCAGGACGGGGTGATGGTGGTGGATTCCGACGAAAAGGTGCGGCAATGGAACCCCCAGGCAGAAGCGTTGCTGGAGGTGAGAGCGCCGGCCCGGCCGGATCTGGCCTCCTTCTCGGTAGTGCTGGCTCAGCAATACCGCATTTTCAAGAGCAATGCTCGCGAGCGGGAAGCATCGCTGCGCGTACCTGGCAGCGGGGCGCTGCTGCGCGCGCGCTTCGTGCACGCCGGCGAGAGTGGCGACGTCGTGATCTATATTGAAGACATGGGCCGCATCCAGCAGCAGGCCCAGCAGATAAAACTGGCTGCGCTCGGCAGACTGACGGCGAACATTGCGCATGAGATCCGCAACCCGCTCTCTGCCATCAGCCATGCTGCCGAATTGCTGCGCGAAGAGAAGCGTATCGAGGGGCAGGCGCGGCTTTCACGCATCATCAACGACAACGCTCAACGTCTCGAGCGACTGGTGCGGGATGTGCTGGAACTGGGAAGGCGCGACCGGACATCACAGGAGCCGGTCAAGCTGACCAGTTTCCTGGAGAATTGCCTCGAAGAACTGGCGATGCATGAGCGGATCGACCGGGCGGTTTTTGCGCTGACGGTCGAGCCCAATGCCGTGCTGCTGTTCGACCGCGCCCATCTCAACCAGGTGTTGTGGAATCTGCTGTCCAATGCGCGACGCTATAGCAGCGGCAAACCGGGCGCGATCCGGATCGAGGCACGCAGCATGGTGCCCTCGGGACGGCTCGAATTGCATATCATGGACGACGGTACAGGGGTGGACGAGGAAGCGCGGGGCAAGATTTTTGAGCCATTCTTTACTACCTATGGAAAGGGTACGGGGCTTGGGCTGTATATTGCCCGCGAGCTCTGCGAGGCCAACGACGCAGTGCTCGAGTGGGTCGGCAACGAGCCGGGTGCGCATTTCCGCATAATCGGGAGAAGCCAGCTGTGGCAGGAAAACAGGAACGCAGAGGATCGCCGGGAGTAGGGCGTGTGCTGGTCGTCGACGACGAAGACGACATCCGCGAACTGCTTGACATGACGCTTTCACGCATGGGGCTGGATGCCGATTGCGCCGCAAATGTGGCCGAGGCGCGCTTGCTGCTTTCCGAAAACACGTACCAGCTCTGCCTGACCGACATGCGCCTCCCCGACGGCGACGGTCTGGAACTGGTTCGTTTCATCGGCGAACAATGCCGCGACCTGCCCGTGGCGGTGATCACCGCCCACGGCAGCATGGAGAATGCTGTCTCGGCACTCAAGGCCGGCGCATTCGACTACGTGCCGAAACCCGTCTCGCTGGAGCAGTTGCGCGCCCTCGTGAAATCGGTGTTGAATCTGCCCAGGCAGGATGTGGCGCAAAACGAGGCGGCGTCCGGCGCATTGCTTGGGGAGTCTCAGGCGATTCGCCAGGCGCGCGCCATGATAGAGAAGGTGGCGCGAAGCCAGGCGCCTGTCTACATTGGCGGGGAATCCGGCAGCGGCAAGGAGTTAGCGGCACGTCTTATACATGGACAGGGTGCGCGGCGCGATCAGGCATTCATTCCCGTCAACTGCGGCGCAATTCCCGAAAACCTGATGGAAAGCGAGTTTTTCGGATACAAGAAGGGGGCGTTTACCGGGGCCGATGCGGATCGTGGCGGCTTCTTCCAGGCGGCACATGGCGGCACCCTGTTCCTTGACGAAGTGGCCGACCTGCCGCTGACCATGCAGGTCAAGCTGTTGCGTGCCATCCAGGAAAAGCGCGTGCGCAAAGTGGGCGCCGCCACCGAAGATCCGGTGGATGTCCGCATCATCAGTGCCACTCACCAGAACCTGAAGGAACTCGTGGCCGCTGGCCGCTTCCGCCAGGATCTTTTCTATCGGCTGGACGTCATTGAACTCAAGATGCCGTCCCTGCGTGAATGCCGCGAGGATATACCGCTTCTGGCAGAAAGCATTCTGGCGCGCCTGGCACTTGATTCCGCTTTGCCGATGCCGCGCCTGACAGCCGGGGCGCTGAAGGCGCTGGGGGAGTACCCGTTCCCCGGCAACGTGCGTGAGCTGGAGAACATTCTCGAACGAACCCTGGCCCTGAGCGGAGGCACCGAAGTCAGCGCCGACGATCTCCATTTGGCTTCGCTTGTGGCGTCCGGCGAGGATGCCTCTTCTGCAAGCAGCGGGGGGGAGGCTTCGCTGCAGGATCATCTCGATCGGGTCGAGAAGCAAGCTATCATGGAGGCGCTGCAGAAAACGCGCTTCAATCGGACAGCGGCTGCAAAACTGCTGGGCGTTACCTTCCGCTCCCTGCGGTATCGCATGGAGCGGCTTGGGCTGAATGAATGAACAGGCTTGACGCCGAAGGTTGGCTAACGGGCCTGCGGCGCGTCCCTTCCCCCAACTGCGATGAGCGGCCAGCCGGGCAACAGGTGCGGCTGATTGTCGTGCACTCGATTTCCCTGCCCCCGGGCGAGTTCGGCGGCGACGGCATAGAACGCTTGTTCACAAACACCCTGGATCCCGAGGCCCACCCCTATTTTCGCGAGATAGAATCCCTACGCGTTTCCGCTCATTTCCTCATTAGGCGCGACGGCCTGATCGTGCAATTCGTTCCCTGCAGGCTGAGGGCTTGGCATGCCGGCGCTTCCACATGGCGCGGTGTGGAGTGCTGCAATGATTTTTCGATCGGCATCGAGCTCGAGGGGTGTGACGACCAGCCCTTCGAATCGCAGCAGTATCCGGCTCTGGCGAGCCTCATTCGCGCGCTTCAGGAACACTATCCCATCGAAGACATCGTCGGCCACGCCGACATTTCACCCAGCCGAAAAACGGATCCTGGTCCCACGTTCGACTGGGCATACCTTCACCGGCTTGTCGCCAGCGGCGCGGCGTGAATAGACTTCCGACAAGCGCATTT
>PHCS01000031.1 GCA_002840845.1 Betaproteobacteria bacterium HGW-Betaproteobacteria-14 | reverse complement strand
ATGCGACAACCATGATATCAACTGATGAGCTGGCCTCGATGTTTGCTGTAATTTCAGCAAAAAACAAAACCATTATCCTCGATTCCTGCTATTCGGGAGCATTCGTGGACTCGAGAGAATCGCTCGATGCCGTGCCCGGCTTCTATACAGGCAGCAATATTGCTTCATATTTTGAAATGTTCCGAAAATTCGGCAATCTGCTCGCTGACATTGCGGCTCAGGCTGGCCCGCTCGAGAAAGGAGAACTGGGCTTCCAGCCCCGCCATCGTCTTCTGCAGCAGCAGGCTGCCGCCCTCGACGTAGCGTGCCAGCGATGCCTGCCAGCCGACCGCGTGCGAACTCATCCAGGGGAACAGCAGGGCCACGCAGACAAGCAGCAGCAGGATGAAACCGCCGCCGGTGATGGCCGCAGCAGACTTGCGGCTGAAGCCGTGCAGCAACAGCCTGTGGGTCGCCGGCTGCAGGAAGTAATAGATGATCAGTGCCAGCAGGAATGGCACCACCAGCCAGAGTATTTTCTTGAACAGAAACAGCAGCAGGCAGGTCGATACGATGATGCCGATCCACACGATCGGCCCTGAACTGCGGTTCATTCCGACTGGCTCCCCGGCGAGGTGACCGTTTCGCGCAGGCGCTGGCCGATGTGGCGTGCCAACTGCAGGGAAATTTTCGAGGCGATGACGGCGTGGGTTTCCAGCAGGCTGAGAAAGTCGGCGCGAAACAGCACCGCGAGCGTGCAGTTCTCCGCCGCGCGCGCCTGTGCGGCGCGCGGGGAATTGTCGAGCAGCGCCAGCTCGCCGAAGAGCCGGCCCGGGCCCAGCTCTGCAATCTTTCCCTCCGCCTGCTGCCCCTGGCGGCAGATCAGCACCTTGCCGGTTTCAATGATGTAGAGCGCCTGGCCTTCCTCGCCCTGGTCGAAGATCACCTCGCCCTGCAGGTAGCTGCGTTCGTGCAGAAGATTGTCCGCCGTCTTCAATTCGCGCGGGCTCAGGGTCGAAAATAACGACAGCGCCCGCAGTTGCTTGAGGCGGGGCGAATCTTCGTCCTTGCTGAAAAGAAACATGGCAGTCCTTGCTCCCTCTAGCCGCTTTGCCGTCCTGCGGCCAAGTCGCATTAAGCGGTTATTTGTGACAAACTGAAAACGGAGTTCCTACTCATCTGCAATAAGTCTAGCATCTTCAAGGGAGTACCCACATGGCCACTACCTGGATCCTCGTTGCCAATGCCAGCCAAGCCAAGCTGTATTCCAACACCGGGCCGAAAAAAGGCCTCAAACTTTTGAAGGAACTGATCCATCCGGAAAGCCGCGAAAAAGCCTCCGATCTCGTCAGCGACCGGCCCGGCCAGATGCACAGTCCGGGCACCGGTCATCGTGCCAGCCAGCCCAAGACCGACCCGAAGACCAACGAAGCCCGCAATTTCGCACAGGAACTGGCGCGAGAGTTGAATCATGGCCGCGCGTCCAGCCAGGTCGAGCGACTGATTCTCGTGGCTCCGCCCGCCTTCATGGGACTGCTCAACGAGAAGCTCGACGGCCTCACCGCCAATCTCGTCTCGGACCGATTCGAGAAGGACTACACGAAAGCTGCCGACAAGGAACTCGCCGGGCACCTCGAATCCTGCATTTTCCTGTAATCAATCCTCGGGAATGTCGGCGTCCGGGAACAGGACATCCGTGTAGCCGAAGCGCGTAAAGTCGCGGATGCGCATCGGGTAGAGGATGCCGTCGAGATGGTCGCACTCGTGTTGCACGACGCGGGCATGGAAGCCCGTCGCCTCACGCTCGATCAAGGAGCCGTCGGCGTCGAAGCCGCGATAAACCAGGCGCGCCCAGCGCGGCACCACGCCGCGCAGGCCCGGCACAGACAGGCAACCCTCCCAACCCTCCTCCAGTTCATCCGACAGCGGCGTCAGCACGGGATTGACCAGGATGGTGAAAGGCACGGCCTCGGCCTGCGGGTAGCGCGGATTGGATTCAAAGCCGAAAATCACGACGCGCAGGCCGACGCCGATCTGCGGTGCCGCCAGGCCCGCCCCGTTGGCCGCACGCATGGTGTCCTGCATGTCGCCGATCAGCGCATGCAGCTCCGGCGTGCCATATGCCTCCACTGGCCTGGAGGCCTGCAGCAGGCGCGGATCACCCATCTTGAGGATTTCCCGGATCACTTGCCGTCGATGCAGATCATCTCGATGATGCGCCGCACACGCTCCATGGATTCCCGCAGGATGTCCTCCAAACGGGCAAACTGGATGCCCAGCTTGCTGTCGCCACGCCCCGCGGCATGGTTGGCCACCACGGTAATGGCGGCATAAGGCAGTTCGAGTTCCCGCGCCAGTGCGGCTTCCGGCATGCCTGTCATGCCGACGATGTCCGCGCCATCTCGCTCGAGGCGGTTGATTTCCGCCGCCGTCTCAAGGCGCGGCCCCTGCGTTGCCGCATAAACGCTGCCATCCACCACCGCCTGGCCGGCATCGCGTGCGGCTTCAAGCAGCGCATGGCGCAGTTCGGGATCATAGGGCTGGGTGAAATCGATATGCACGACAGGCTCATCGCCGCCTTCGTGGATGGTGGATTTGCGGCCCCAGGTGTAATCGATGATCTGATGGGGAATGACAATCGCGCCGGGATTGAGATCGGCGCGAATGCCGCCCACCGAGGCGATTGAAACAATGCAGGTAGCACCCGAATGCTTCAGAGCCCAAAGGTTGGCGCAGTAGTTCACCTCGTGGGGCGGAATGGTGTGGCCATACCCATGGCGGGCGATGAATATAGCCGGCTGGCCGCAAAGGCGGCCAAAGGTGAGCGGTCCGGAGGGTTCGCCAAAGGGCGTGCGCACGACTTCGCGTCGTTCCACTGCCAGATTGGCCAATTGCGTCAGGCCGCTACCACCGATTATTGCAAGCATTTGATTTAACGATAATAAAGAAAAGCCATTCGTTCGGCGAATTCTAGCACGTGACACCTTGTCAATATCCACAGAAAGATACAGGTGGGATGCGCTAAGGTGTTATACTGGCGGACTTTTTCCTTAATGCCGCACCGCACCATGACACGCGCCATCCGCAACATCGCCATCATCGCCCACGTCGACCACGGCAAGACCACGCTTGTCGACAAGCTCCTCAGGCAGTCCGGCACCTTCGCCGCCCACCAGCAGGTGGAAGAGCGCGTCATGGACTCCAATGACCTGGAAAAGGAGCGCGGCATCACCATTCTGGCGAAAAACTGTGCCATCGAGTACGAAGGCACCCACATCAACATCGTGGACACGCCGGGCCACGCCGATTTCGGCGGCGAGGTGGAGCGGGTGCTGACAATGGTCGACAGCGTGCTGCTGCTGGTCGACGCGGTCGAGGGCCCCATGCCACAGACGCGCTTCGTTACACGCAAGGCGCTGGCGCTGGGCCTGAAGCCCATCGTCGTCATCAACAAGATCGACCGCCCCGGCGCGCGGCCGGACTGGGTCATCAACCACACCTTCGACCTCTTCGACAAGCTCGGCGCCACCGAAGAGCAGCTCGATTTCCCGGTGGTGTACGCCTCCGCTCTCAACGGCTACGCCATGCTCGACGCGAGCCAGCCCGGCACGGACATGCGCCCGCTCTTCGAAGCCATCCTCAAGCATGTGCCCCAGCCCGAGGTCGATTCCGACGGACCGCTGCAACTGCGCATCTGCTCGCTTGATTACTCGAGCTTCGTCGGCCGCATCGGCATCGGCCGTATCACCCGCGGCAGGATCGGCCCGCTGCAGAACGTGCTGGTCATGAAGGGCCCGGACGATCCGGCGCCACTCAAGGCACGCGTCAACCAGGTACAGGTGTTCCATGGTCTCGAGCGCGTGCAAGCGGAGGAGGCGCAAGCCGGCGACATCGTGCTCATCAACGGCATCGAGGATATCGGCATCGGCGTCACCCTGTGCGATCCGCAGCAGCCCGACGCCCTCCCCCTGCTGACCGTGGACGAGCCGACGCTGACCATGAACTTCCAGGTCAATACCTCGCCGCTCGCCGGCAAGGAAGGCAAGTTCGTCACGAGCCGCCAGTTGCGCGAGCGCCTGCACCGTGAACTGATGAGCAACGTCGCCATGAAGCTCGAAGAAACCGACGACGCCGACGTGTTCCTCGTTTCCGGCCGTGGCGAACTGCACCTGACCATCCTGCTCGAGAACATGCGCCGCGAAGGCTACGAACTGGCCGTCTCGCGGCCCCGCGTCGTACTCAAGGAGATCGACGGCGTGAAATGCGAGCCGTTCGAGTTCCTCACCGTGGACTGCGAGGAGGCCCACCAGGGCGCCGTCATGCAGGCCCTCGGCGAGCGTCGCGGCGACCTGCAGGACATGCAGCCCGACGGCAAGGGGCGCGTGCGCCTGGAATACCGCATCCCGGCGCGCGGGCTGATCGGCTTCCAGGGCGACTTCCTCACCATGACGCGCGGCACCGGCATCATGAGCCACGTCTTCGATGACTACAGCCCGATGAAGGCCGACATCGCCGAGCGGCGCAACGGCGTGCTCATCTCCGCCGAGCAGGGCGAGGCCGTTGCCTACGCCCTGTGGAAACTGCAGGAGCGCGGCCGCATGTTCGTCAGCCCGGGCGAAGCCCTTTATGAAGGCATGATCATCGGCGTCAACAGCCGCGACAACGACCTGGTAGTGAACCCCGTCAAGACCAAGCAGCTCACCAACGTGCGCTCCTCCGGCAAGGACGAAGCCATCGTGCTGGTGCCGCCGATCCAGATCACGCTGGAGAGTGCGGTGGAATTCATCGCCGACGACGAACTGGTCGAGATCACGCCGAAGTCCATCCGTCTGCGCAAGCGCCATCTGAAGGAACACGAGCGCCGCCGCGCCGGCCGCGAAGCAGCTTGAGCATTGTCATGCGGGGATTCATTCGCCGGCACCGCCTGGCGCTGATCCTCGCTGCGGTCGCCCTGTTCTTCTTCCTCCTCGGCGCCACGGCACCGCGCACGGCCGTGCCGCTGATGTGCAAGATCTACGGGTAGCGCCCTACAAGCCCTTCACCGCATACACCGCCGGCAGGTTGCGCCAGGCGCCCTTGACGTCCATGCCGAAGCCGAAGACGTAGCGATCCGGCAGCCGCACGCCGACGAAATCCGCCGTGACCGGCTTGGCACGGCCGAGATCCTTGTCGGCGAAGACGGCAATGCGACAATCCTTCGCGCCCTGCTCGATCAGTCGCCGCTTCACAGCGGCAAGCGTGATGCCCTCGTCGAGGATGTCGTCCACCACCAGCACGCTGCGCCCTGCGATGGGAACGCGCGGCGCCACGATCCATGACAGTTCGCCGCCTGTCGTGGTGTCGCCGTAGCGGGTGACGTGGAGGTAGTCGAATTCCAGCGGGAAGGCCAGCAACGGCAGCAGCTGGCCCGTGAAGATGACCGCGCCGCCCATGACGGACAGGACGAGGGGATGCGTGTCCTTCAAGGCAGCCGTGATCTCTCCGGCGAGGCGCTTTACGGCCGCGTCCGCATCTTGTGCGGTGACGATGAGGTCGGCTTCGTCAAATATCCTCTGGGCTTCGCCGGCAGAGAGCATCAGGGACGGCCCCCGACATTCAGGCTGGCGAGAAATTCGGTGAAGGCCTGGCCGACCTCCTGATGCCTGCGGCCGTAGGCGATGGTTGCCTTGAGGTAGCCGAGCTTGGAGCCGCAATCGTAGCGGATGCCATGAAAGGGAAAGGCCAGCACGGTCTCCTCGGCAAGCTGCGCCGCGATGGCGTCCGTCAGCTGGATCTCGCCGCCGCTGCCGGCCTGCACGCGGCGCAGGTGATGGAAGATCCGTGGCGTGAGGATATAGCGGCCGATCACGGCGAGGTTGGAGGGGGCCTGCTCGGGCGCAGGCTTTTCGACGATGGCGGTCACCTGCTGCATGCCGTCTCCATCCGGCTCGATGCAGACGATGCCGTAGGCGCCGGTATCGGCGGGCGGCACGTTTTGCACGCCGAGCAGGCTGTGCGGATGCGCATTGAAGGCATCCACCATTTGCTTCAGCACTGGCGGGTCGGCATCGATGAGGTCGTCGGCCAGCAGCACGGCGAAGGGTTCGTCGCCCACCACTGGTGCGGCGCACAGCACGGCATGTCCCAGGCCGAGCGGTTCGGACTGGCGGATGTAGATGCAGTTGATGTGTGTGGGAACTGTCTCCTGTACCAGGCGCAGCAGCTCCTGCTTTCCCCTGGCCTCCAGCTCAGCCTCCAACTCGTAGGCCATGTCGAAATGATCCTCGATGGCACGCTTGTTGCGGCCGGTAATGAACACCATGTCGGTGATGCCGGCGGCCACCGCTTCCTCCACCGCGTACTGGATAAGCGGCTTGTCGACGACGGGCATCATCTCCTTCGGGCTGGCCTTGGTCGCGGGCAGGAAGCGGCTGCCCATGCCGGCGACGGGGAACACGGCCTTGGTGATTCTTTTCATGCTTTGGCTTCTCCTGTAGGTCGGGCTTCAGCCCGACGACGTCACTCGACCTGAATGCCGACTTATTTACCCAGCAGACGACGCAGGCCGTCCTCGTCGAGGACAGCGATACCCAGCGCTCTGGCCTTTTCGAGTTTCGAACCGGTTTCCTCGCCGGCGACGACATAGCTGGTTTTCTTCGACACCGCACTGCTCACCTTGCCCCCGGCCGCTTCGATCATCGCGCCAGCCTCTTCCCGCGTCAGCGTCGGCAACGTGCCGGTCAGTACAAAAGTCAGCCCCTGCAGGACGGCGGCGGTCCGGGCCTCGGCGCGTCCGCGCACGCCGGCCTGTTCCAGCCGGGCAATGACTTCACGGTTGTGCGCCTCGGCGAGGAAACCGGCGATGCTTTCCGCCACCACCGGGCCGACATCGCGCACCCGCTGCAGTTCTTCGACACCGGCCGCCATCAGCGCCTCCATGCTGCCGAAATGACGCGCCAGGTCCTTTGCGGTGGCTTCGCCGACGTTGCGGATGCCCAGCGCGAAAATCAGCCGCGCCAGCGTGGTGTCCTTCGACTTTCCGATGGCATCGACGACATTCTGCGCCGATTTCTCTCCCATGCGTTCGAGTCCGGCCAGCGTCGCCACGTCCAGGCGATAAAGATCCGCTGCGCTTTTCACCAGATCCTGATCGACCAGCTGATCGACCAGCTTGTCGCCGAGGCCCTCGATATCCATGGCGCGCCGCGAAGCGAAATGCAGGATGGCCTGCTTGCGCTGGGCCGCGCAATAGAGGCCGCCTGTGCACCGCGCCACCGCCTCGTCTGGCAGGCGCATGACGCGCGAGCCGCATACCGGACATTGTTGCGGCATGACGAATTCGCGCTCGCTGCCGCTGCGCTTCTCGGCCAATGCCGAGACGACCTCGGGAATGACATCGCCGGCACGGCGCACGATCACCGTGTCGCCGATGCGGATGTCCTTGCGCCGCACCTCGTCCTCGTTGTGCAGGGTGGCATTGGTCACGGTCACGCCGCCGACGAACACGGGCTTGAGGCGCGCAACGGGCGTAATCGCGCCGGTGCGGCCGACCTGGACCTCGATATCGAGCACTTCGGTGAGCTCTTCCTGCGCCTGATACTTGTGGGCGATGGCAAAGCGCGGCGCGCGCGAGACGTAGCCGAGCCGCTCCTGGTCGGCGAGCCGGTTGACCTTGTACACCACGCCGTCTATGTCGTAAGGCAGCGCGGCGCGGCGTGACCCGATTTCATCGTAGTAGCGCAACAAGCCGGCGGCACCGCGCACGACGGCGCGTTCGGCGGCCACCGGAAAGCCCCAGCCACGCAGTCGATCCAGCACTTCGGCGTGGGTGGCCGGCATGGGCTGTCCTTCCAGTCCGGCCAGCGTGTAGGCAAAAAAGCGCAATGGCCGCCTGGCTGTGATGCGCGGATCGAGCTGACGCACGCTGCCTGCGGCGGCATTGCGCGGGTTGGCGAACGCCTTCTCACCTGCCTCACGGGCGCGTTCATTCATGCGCTCAAAATCGTGGCGAAGCATGAGCACCTCGCCGCGCACTTCGAGAAACTGCGGTACCTGCCTGCCTTGACAGGCTTGCAGGCGCAACGGAATGCTGCGCACCGTGCGCAGATTGCCGGTAACGTCCTCTCCGGAATAGCCGTCGCCGCGCGTGGCGCCGAGGATGAAGCGTCCCTCCCGGTAGGTGAGGCTGATGGCCAGGCCGTCGAACTTGGGTTCGACGGCGTACTCGACCTCCCCGCAATCCAGTCCTTCCCGGATGCGGCGATCGAAATTGAAGACATCCTCCTCGCCGAAGGCGTTCGCCAGCGAGAGCATCGGCGTGCGGTGGGTAACCTGGGTGAATTCCGGTGCGGGCCGGGCGCCGACACGCTGCGTGGGTGAATCCGGAGTGACCAGCTCCGGATGCTGCGTTTCCAGCGACAGCAGATCCTGGAACAGGCGGTCGTACTCTGCGTCCGGCACGGTCGGCGCATCGAGCACGTAGTAGGCATGGTTGTGCCGCGCGATCTCCTCGCGCAGCGCCTCGGCCCGCTCGACAGCATCGCGCGGCGCCTGCATGATTCCCTAGGAAAAAAGACGCAGCGCCTGCGTGCCGCCGGCGACCAGACCCTGCTCCGCCATGCGCTGCTCGACCTCGACGATCTTGTCGTGGATGACGTCGAGCGCACTGTCGCCAAGCGGCGCGCGATTATCGTCAACCAGCGTGCCGCCGAGGCTTCCGGCGAACTGCTTCGCCTGCACGATCATGCGGTCAAAGACGCGCGGACCGCCGGCGACGCGCGGCACGTCCAGGGTGAACGTCACGCCATGGGTGGACACCGCCTTCAACTCCTCGGCGGCGAAGGGCACCGCTTCGAGATTGGACAAGGTATACAGCGTGGCGCCCCCATCGTCAGCGACATGGAACATGCCATCCTCGCGCAGCGTCATGCCGGCGGCTTCGCACAATCCGCGCAGCTTGGTGCCGGCAAAGGGGACGCCGGCAGAAACAAGGTTGACGCCTATCTGGATGTCCACGCTGGCGCAGAACCGGTCGATCTCCGCAGCGCGCGCCAGGACGTCGTTGCGCGTCGGCAAGTCGGCCACAGCGAGAAATTCGTCGGCGAGGCGCTGCAGCGCATTGAGGAAAACGGTCAGCTCGTTGTCCGCAAGCGGACCGCGGCGGTCGGCCAGTTGGAGGGCCACGCGCAGGCGGCGGTAGTCGCCGGAACCGTTGGCGGTCAGGCGCTCCCAGGCGCCGGTGTGCTCATTCAGGCCGCACCAGCACAGCGGCTTGGTCAGCCTGTCCATGGCCTGGTGCTGGGCCTGCCAAAGGTAGGCGCCGCCTATTCGTTCGGCGGACTCGAAGCGGACGACACAATCGATTGCAGGGTCGGCCAACGCTTCCGAAGGTTCCCTGGCATCGCACTCGCTCTCTTCCATGGCGGGCAACTCGCTGCGTGCGGTCGCTTGGCCGGTATCAACTTCCCCGTCTTGCGCGGACGCCATGGTGCCTGGCTCGATTCGCAACTCTGCGGATCCGTCGTTTTCCGCCGGGTCGGACTGCTTGCGCCCGAGCAACACATCCGGATGATTGCCACGGAAAACGCTCTCCGCCATTTTGCGATGCTTGCGCTCCTGCCACTTGTTGTAGGCAAACACCCCCGCCACCAGGGCCACGCCCAATCCGATGAGGGAAAGCTGCAGGTCGCTCATGCCGGCACGGCCTCGTCGCCCATGCGCAGCGCTTCCTCGATATCCACCTCGACGACGCGCGAAACGCCCTGTTCCTGCATGGTGACGCCAACCAGCTGGCGGGCCATTTCCATGGTGATCTTGTTGTGCGTGATGAAGAGGAACTGCGTCTGCGCCGACATGCGCTTGACCATGTCGCAAAAGCGCTCTGTATTGCTGTCGTCGAGCGGCGCATCCACCTCGTCGAGCATGCAGAACGGCGCCGGATTGAGCTGAAACAGCGAGAACACAAGGGCGATGGCGGTCAGCGCCTTCTCGCCGCCGGAAAGCAAATGGATGGTGCTGTTCTTCTTGCCGGGCGGCTGCGCCATGACCTGGATGCCCGAGTCGAGCAGCTCTTCACCGGTGAGCGTCAGCCGTGCCTCGCCGCCGCCGAAGAGCTGCGGGAAGAGGATGCCGAACTGGCGGTTCACGTTGTTATAGGTGTCCTGCAACTGCTCTCGCGTCTCACGGTCGATGCGGCGGATGGCGTCTTCCAGCGTGCCGATGGCCTGATTGAGGTCTTCCGACTGGCTGTCGAGGAAGCCCTTGCGCTCGCGGGAGGTGTTGAGTTCATCGAGCGCGGCCAGATTCACCGGTCCAAGCGCCTCGATTTCGCTGGACAAGCGCGCGATATCGCCTGTGAGCAGCGGTTCCCGAACCTCGCGCGTCAGCTCGGGTGCCAGCGCCTCCTCGTCGGCATTGGCTTCGGCCAGGCGTGCGGCATATTGTTCCTCGTTGAGCTGGGCCGCCTGCTCCTTGAGACGCAGGTCGCCGATCCGGTCGCGCAGCGGGCTCAGACCTTGTTCGGTTTTCAAACGCGCCTCCTCCAGTTGGCGCAGTTCGGCGGCAGCCCCTTCCAGCGCATCACGATGCGCCGCCAGCGCGCCCTCGCAGGCCTGTCGTGCCGTCAAGGCCTGCTGCAATTGCGCCTCGGTCGCGCCCTCGCTGATCGACTCGCTCTCCTGGCGACGCGCCGTAATTTCGGCGGCGATGCGTTCGATCTGTTCCCGCGCCACATCGCGCGAGCGGCCGATTTCCTCCAGCTTGCCGGCGCACTCACGTTCGGCAAAGCGCGATTCCTGCAGCTCGCGGGCCAGCGCCTGCTCGACGGTACGGTGCTCGCGCAGGGCCGCTTCGCGCAAGCGGCTCTCCTCGATCGCCACTTCCAGCTTGCTCCGTTGTTCCTGCACCACAATGGCCAGGCGCGACACTTCACCTTCAGCCAGTTCGCGCCGACGGCGCTCGGTTTCCTCCCCAGTGACCACCTCGTTCAAATCGGCGTTGAGTTGTGCCAGACGGGCTTCATAGCGCTGTACCGCCTCGCCCAGCTTGACCGCATCGACATGCGCGGCATGCGCCGATTGCTGCAGTTCCTGTGTTTCGCGCTGCGCCTCGGCAAGATGGTTGCGGTGTTCGGCGAGTCCGGATTCGGCAGCTGCCAGTGTCGCGGCGGCGATGCGGGCTTCGTCCTCCAGTCCGGCGCAGTCGGTTTCGAGTTGTTCGATCTCGCGCTGTCGCTCGATGACGCCGTGGGTACGCGCCTCGGGCACGTAGAGGACAAATCCATGGCGTGAAACCATATGGCCGGCCTGGCTCACCCATTGACGCCCCACCGGCAAGCTTGCGCGTCGCGCCGCCAGCGCGCCAAGGTCGTTGGCCACATAGACGCCGGCAAGCCATTCGGTCACTGCGGACTCCCAGCGCGGGTCGTTGCAGCGGACCTTGTCGCGCAATGGCGTGTCGGCATCCAGGCCGGCGGTCTCGCCACCAATGGGAGCCTCTCCGGCAAACAGCAGTGCCAACGTGGCCGGCGGCGGATCGGCCAGCACGCCCTCGGCCGTCGCCTGATCGACGCCTGTGAGTGCGGCAAGTCGCTCGCGCAGCACGGCTTCCAGCGCCGTCTCCCAGCCTGGCTCGACCTTCAGGCCGGACCAGATCGGTTCGGCGGCATCGAGGGCGTGACTCTTTAACCAGTCTCCCAGCTTGCCTTCCTGCTGCACGCGGCTTTGCAACTGCTTGAGCGCGTCGCGATGGGCAAGCGCCTCGGTCAGCCGCTTCTGCGCGCTGGATTGGGCCTCGGCCGCCTCGCGCCGCTGCGCCTCGTGCTCGGGCAGGCGTTGCTGCAGTTCGCCGACGCGGTTGCGCCGCGCCTCCAGTTGCGCATTCAATCCGGCCACGCGCGACTGCAGGGCGGCCAATGCGGCGGTGTCGGGCTGCGCGATCTGGCCGCGTTCGTTTTCCAGCCTGGTGCGTCTTTGCACCAGCGCCTCCAGCGACTTGTCGGCATGGCTCCTGTGCGCTTCCTCGACGCGAAGGTTCTGTTCCGCCTGCGCCAGATCTCGCCGCCGCGCATTGACAGCCTCTTCCGATGCCTTCAGGGCAGATTCCGCTTCGGGCAGCCGCGCGGCGGCCTCGTCATGTCGTGCCGTAGCGCCTTGTGCGCGCTGCGCGGCATTCTCCATCAATTCCTTCCAGCGTTCCTCGTCGCGGTCGAGTGTCACCGCCTGGCCGCGCCAGTGGCTGTCCTCATTTGCCAACTGGGCAAGGCGCGACTCGACCTTTTGGCGCAAGTCGAGCAGATGGTTGCGCTCGGCTTCAAGCCTCGCCACCTCGGCATTGGCGGCAAACATCTCGCTTTGCGCCGCATGCAGGGTGTCGCTTGCCGCGTAATGGGCGCTGCGTGCCGACTCGACGCGCGATTCCAGTTCGCGCAGGCTGGCAGTTTCCGCTTCCAATCGGGTAACGGCCTGCTCGACGTTGCGCACCAGCTTGTCGCGCTGGTCTCGCGCCTCGTTGCGCTTGTAGAGCCAGAGCAGATTCTGCCGGCGCGTCAGCTGGATATGCAGTTCCTGATACTGCTTCGCCACTTCCGCCTGGCCTTCCAGCTTCTCAATCTGGTGGCCGAGCTCGTTGCGAATGTCTTCGACGCGATCGATGTTCTCGCGCGCATCGGAAAGACGGTTCTCGGTCTCGCGACGGCGCTCCTTGTACTTGGTCACACCGGCCGCCTCTTCGAGGAAGAAGCGCAGTTCCTCCGGCTTGGCCTCGATGATGCGCGAAATCATGCCCTGTTCGATGATGGCGTAGGCCCGCGGCCCCAGGCCGGTGCCCATGAAAAGGTCGATCACATCGCGCCGGCGGACATGGATATTGTTGATGTAGTAGGAAGACTCGCCGTCGCGATCAAGAACGCGCTTGACGGCGATTTCGCTGTATTGCGACCACTGGCCGCTGGCGCGGCCCTGACTGTTGTCGAAATGCAATTCGACGCTGGCGCGGCCGACAGGTTTGCGCTGTCCTGAGCCGTTGAAGATGACGTCCTGCATGGATTCGCCGCGCAGTGCGGTGGCCTTGGATTCGCCCAGAACCCAGCGCACGGCGTCGATTACATTGGATTTGCCGCAGCCGTTGGGGCCGACCACCCCCACGAGTTGGCCCGGCGTCAGGACGGAAGTCGGGTCGACGAAGGTCTTGAACCCGGCAAGTTTCAGCTTGGTTAAACGCACGTATTCAGAAGGCTCTGTTTTTTATGGGAAACGGCGCGCAATCGGGAGCCGCGCCGTAGGGGTTTGGGTGCTTATAATACCACCTTCGCCCTTCTCTTCGAACCCGCACAGCATGCCTGCAAAACCTGCCAAACGCCTCGAGACCTTCCCCAACCCGGAGGTCGCGCGGGACTACCTGATTCACATGGAAATTCCGGAATTCACCTGCCTCTGCCCGAAAACCGGCCAGCCGGATTTCGCCACGCTGGTGCTCGATTACATCCCCGACCGGACCTGCGTCGAGTTGAAGAGCCTGAAGCTGTATGTCTGGTCCTACCGCAACGAGGGTGCTTTCCACGAGGCCGTCACCAACCGCATTCTCGACGACCTGGCCTCAGCGACCCGCCCGCGTTTCATGCGCCTGACGGCTAAATTCTTCGTGCGCGGGGGGATCTTCACCACTGTCGTGGCGGAGCAGCGCAAAAAGGGATGGAAACCCCAGCCTAGCATTGACCTCGACGCCTTCCCCTCCCAGTCGAATACGCGCTAGCACCCGCGGGACGGCGCCGAGGCAGGGCCTGTTAATCCGGCAACAACTCACGCACCTTGTCCAGGCGCGCGAAATGACAGCCGGCCGAATCGATTTTCAGCCAGCCTGCGCGCTTCCAGCCGCTCAGGATGCGCGCCACGGTTTCCAGGCGGACACCAACAATCTCGCTGATCTGTTCCAGGGTCAAGGTAATCGGCAGGCGCGCCTTGTTGCCTTTCTTGTCCACGCCGTAACGCTCGATCAGAAGCGTCATCAGCACCGCCAGGCGCTGCGGCACGGTGCCGGCGCTGACGATCTCGATCTTGTGGATGAAAGCATCCGCAAAACGGCCGATCTCGACGCGCAGCAGGCCGGCCAGGCGCGGGTATTTCTCGGCGAACTTCAGCATTGCCTCCGTTTCGATGAAAATCGCCATCATGCCGTCGTTCATCGCCACCGCATCGGTCGGATAGACCATGCCGGCCCAGATGGCGAAGATGCCCATCGATTCGCCGGGGCCGTAAAGGCCATAGGTGCGACTGACGCCCGCCCTGTTGCGGCGACACGCCTTGACGAGGCCCTGCTCGATGAACATCACACGCCGGTCCGTCTCGCCATGACGCCAGATATATTCGCCGGCACGGAAAGCCTGCACGCTCGCGGCGGAAACGAGTTCTGCGAGGACGCGCGCAGGAAGCTCGGCAAATAGGGAAAAGCGTTTCATCCGCTTCTCCAGTTCCGCCTTGCCGGGCTGGCCGGAGGGCAAGGGCGCGTGCCGCTTGATGCGGCGAAAGACACGACGCGGCAGATCCACTGCGAAGTCCTTGCCAGCGCCCGCAGTCTGGGTTTTCCTCTGAATCATCAACTACGCTCCTCCTGCACGGGCCATCGCAGCCCGCATTGTCATTGTTTTAGGTTTGATTAATTCATTGTTGACAAACGTCAACTTGCCATAGCTTACATCAACTTGAACAGGCAGTAGCGCCCTCACGCTCTTCTTCGGCTAAGATAAGCAGTCACGATGAACACCCCCGCCGATTTCCCCCAGCACACTCCCATGATGCAGCAGTACCTGCGCCTGAAGGCGCAGTACCCTGAATTGCTGCTGTTCTATCGCATGGGGGATTTTTACGAGCTGTTCTTCGAGGATGCCGAAAAGGCCGCGCGCTTGCTCGACATCACCCTGACCACGCGCGGCCAGTCGGCCGGCCGGCCGATCCGCATGGCCGGCGTCCCTTACCACGCCGTCGAACAGTATCTGGCGCGGCTGGTGAAGCTGGGCGAATCGGTGGTGATCTGCGAACAGGTCGGCGATCCGGGTGCGACAAAGGGGCCGGTCGAACGCGCCGTGTCGCGCATCGTCACGCCGGGCACGCTGACCGATTCAGCGCTACTGGATGACAAGTCCGACAGCCTGCTGCTGGCGCTCGCGCCGCAGAAGAACCTCATCGGCCTGGCCTGGTTGAACCTCGCCAACGGCGATTTCCGCCTGCTGGAAGTGGGCCCTGGGGCACTCGCCACGCAGCTCGAACGCCTGCGCCCGGCGGAAATCCTGGTGCCCGACGGCGCCCCGCCGGACATACCCGATAGCGCCGCCGCGATCAGACGCCTGCCCGACTGGCATTTCGACCGCGACGCCGCCTTGCGGGAGCTGACTTTGCATTTCGGCACACGTGATCTCGCCGCTTTCCTGCCGGAGTCGGGCGCGGAAGCGCCGACTGCCGCCCTCGCAGCCGCCGGTGCCCTCTATCAGTACGCCAAGACGACGCAAAACCAGGCCCTGGGCCACATCACCTCGCTTGTACTCGAGCGGGAAAACGCATGGCTGCGCATGGACGCTGCCACCCGTCGCAACCTGGAGCTGACCGAAACCCTGCGCGGCGAAGCGGCACCCACCCTGCTCTCGCTGCTCGACGACTGCCGCACCTCGATGGGGTCGCGCTGGCTGCGCCATTGCCTGCATCACCCGCTGGCCGACCGCGCCGCGGCGGCAGAGCGCCACGAAGCCGTGGCGGAACTGGCCGGCGAGACCGGCAGCGGCCCCTATGCGTCCATTCAGAAGGCATTGCGCGGTTTCGCCGACGTCGAGCGCATCACGGCGCGCATCGCGCTGAAAAGCGCACGGCCGCGCGACCTGTCCGCCCTGCGCGACAGCCTGGCCGGGCTGGAAGCATTGCGAGCGCCGTTGAGCGCGTCGGAAACCAGGGGGCTGTCCGCCATCCGCACCGATCTCGCCACACCCGACGACTGCCTGGACCTGCTCGTCCGCGCCATTGCGCCTGAACCGGCCGCCGTGCTGCGCGACGGCGGCGTCATTGCCGAAGGCTACGACGGGGAACTCGACGAACTGCGCGCCATCCAGCAAAACTGCGGCGCCTTCCTGCTTGATCTGGAGGCTCGCGAGCGTGCGCGCAGCGGCATCGTGAATCTTCGCGTCGAGTACAACCGCGTGCATGGCTTCTTCATCGAAGTCACGCACGCCAATGCCGGCAAGGTGCCCGACGACTACCGCCGGCGCCAAACGCTGAAGAACGCCGAACGCTACATCACGCCGGAGCTGAAGGCATTCGAAGACAAGGCCCTCTCGGCGCAGGAGCGGGCGCTCTCGCGAGAGAAACTGCTCTACGAGGAACTGCTGGCGAGCCTCGCCAGGGGCATCCCTGTCCTGCAGCGCATCGCACGCGCCGCCGCGCTGCTCGATGGGCTGTGCGCCTTCGCTGCGGTTTCGGTGCGCGGCAACTGGTGCCAGCCTCGATTCACGGAGTCCTATTCGCTGGAGATCGAGGCCGGCCGCCATCCAGTGGTGGAAGGCCAGGTCGACAGCTTCATCGCCAACGACTGCCGTTTCGACCCGGCGCGGCGCATGCTGCTCGTCACCGGCCCCAACATGGGCGGGAAATCGACCTACATGCGCCAGGCGGCGCTGATCGTGCTGCTCGCCCACTGCGGCGCCTTCGTGCCTGCGCGGGCGGCGCGCATCGGCCCGGTCGACGCAATCTACACGCGCATCGGCGCCTCCGACGACCTCGCCTCGGGTCGCTCCACATTCATGGTCGAGATGACCGAGGCCGCATCAATCCTGCACGGCGCCACGGAGCACAGCCTGGTGCTGATGGACGAGGTCGGCCGCGGCACGTCGACCTTCGACGGCATGGCGCTGGCCTTCGCCATCGCGCGGCACCTGCTGGAGAAGAACCGCGGCTATGCATTGTTCTCAACGCACTATTTCGAACTGACGCGGCTGGCGGAAGACTATGCGGAATGCGCCAACGTGCACCTCGATGCCGTCGAGCACGGCCACCGCATCGTTTTCCTGCATGCCGTCGAGGAAGGCCCGGCCAGCCAGAGCTATGGCATCCAGGTTGCCGCACTGGCCGGCATTCCTGCCAGCGTCATCCGTGACGCCAAGCGCCGCCTGCGCCAATTGGAAAACCGGGAGATCGCTGCAGGGCCGCAGGCCGATCTCTTCGCCGCCGCGCCTGAACCGGTAGAGGCGGCGCCTCATCCGACGCTTGACGCCCTGCGCACGCTCGATCCGGACAATCTCAGCCCGCGCGAGGCGCTGGAAAAGCTCTATGAGCTGAAGCGACTGAGCCGTTCCTGAAGTTCCGGCAAGCCCTCATTTCCCAGTCTGCAACGACCTGTCCTGCAGTCCTGCGACGGCCATGCGTTCGAGTTCTTCCAATACCCTGAAACCGGCCTGCTCCATCGCCCTCGTTTCCACGAGGGCCTTGTCAGATTAGCTCCCGTTTAAATACCAGATGTCCGCATGCAGGGCATGCTGAATGGCGCGTCAATTGTGACTTTCCCTAATTCGGAAACCACGTATCGATTCCCTGGGGACTAGCCACTACGCTCGCTGCTCCCGCCATAAATACAACACGTGCGTCCCACAAGGATGACGCGCAGGCGGTCGGACCACCCGTCAATGCACAAAGAGGAGGATATCCATGTCCCATTCAGTACTGCGGCGCTGCATGGCCGCGCTGTCGCTTACCCTTGCCTCGGCCACCTATGGTGCCGGCGCCATCATCATCGGCCAGGTGGCGCCCTACAGTGGACCGCTCGCGCCCACCGGCAGCCATGTCGGCGCGGGAGCGCAACTCTATTTCGAACGCATCAACGCCGCAGGCGGAATTCATGGCGCAAAAATCCGTCTGGTGACGAAGGATGACGGATACAAAGTCGTCGAAACGGTAAAGCTGACCCGCGAGCTGCTCAAGCAGAGCAGCCCCATCGCCCTCGTCGGCATGGTCGGAACGGGCAATGTCGGGGCCCTGGTCAAGGAGCGCGTCCTGGCGGATGCCGACATCCCCGTCGTCGGCATCCGTTCCGGCGCCATGTCACTCGTGTCTCCGGTCGTGCCACAGCTGTTCCACACGCGTGCCAGCTACGCCGCCGAAGTGGAGAAAATCGTGCAGCAACTCGCCACCACAGGCATCAAGCGGGTGGCCGTGCTCTACCAGGACGATCCCTTCGGCCTTGACGGACTGGCCGGTGCGGAGAAGTCCCTGGATCGGCACAAACTGCAGATGGCGACGAAGGCGGCTTACGAAAAAAACACGACCAGGGTTGAAGCCGCGGTGAAGGCGATCGCCGAAGCCAAGCCCCAGGCGGTCATCATGGTTTCCAATACTGCCGCCAGCGCGGAGTTCGTCAAGCAATCACGTGCCATTGGCAACGACGCGCAGCTGCTGGCCATCTCGGTCACGGATGGGCCGCAACTGGTCAAGCGCATCGGCAAGGAAGTCGCGCACGGGCTGGGACTTGTTCAGGTCGTGCCGGACCCGGGCAGCCGGGCACTGGCCATCACCCGCGACCTGCAGGACGACTACAAGAAATATGCGCCGAAAGGCATTGAGCTGAACCACACCCTGCTCGAAGGCTATCTCTCCGGCAAGGTTCTGGCGGAAGGCCTGAAACGGGCCGGTCCGCATCCTACCCGGAAGAAACTGCGGGAAGCCCTGGAGGCGATGCGGGACTACGATGCGGGCGGACTCTCCATCCGCTTTTCCCCTTCAAACCATTCCGGCTCGGACTACCTCGACATTACCATCCTGAACCGGGACGGCAGGATACTGCGCTGAATCAGTGATGATGGTGCCCCTCGGGACCGTGCACATGGCCGTGCGTCAGTTCCTCGGCAGTAGCCGCGCGAATGTCGGCGACGGTGCAATTGAAGATCAGCGCGGTGCCGGCGAGCGGATGGTTGCCATCCACCACCACCTTGTCACCCTCGATGTCGGTGATGGTATAGACGATCTCGTCCTCGCCGTTTTCGGTCGCCCGCTCGAACTGCATGCCGACCTGGATGCTCTCCGGGAACAGGGAAAGCGCCTCGACGCGCACGAGCTCGGCATCGTATTCGCCGAAGGCATCCTCGGGCAGCAGCTTGATCTCAAGCTGCTCGCCGACCGTCTTGCCGTGCAGCGCCTCTTCGAGGCGCGAGAAAATGCCGTCGTAGCCGCCGTGGAGATAGACCAGCGGCCGTTCGCCGCCATCGATCAGGTTGCCATCGGGGTCGGTGACGCGATAGCTCAGCGTGACGACGGTGTCCTTGGCAATTTGCATGGCAATTCCTTTCAATCCAGTTGCTTGACCAGTTCCAGCACCTCGAGTGCATGGCCCTTCGGGTTGACGCCATACAATGCGTGACGCAAAACGCCTTTCTTGTCGATGATGAAGGTCGAGCGCACGATGCCAGGCTTCTTCACGCCATCCTTTTCCTTCATCTGCCACACCCCATAGCGCTTGCTGACATCGCATTCCGTATCGGACAGCAGGCGCACGGACAGTCCGTGCTTGTCGCGGAATTCCGCATGGCTGATGCAGTCGTCGCGGGAGACGCCCAGAATGACGCAGCCGTGCCGCGCGAACTCATCCTCGTGGTCGGTGAATTCGATCGCCTCGATGGTGCACCCTGGAGTATCGTCCTTGGGATAGAAGTACAGGACTGCGTGTTTCTTGCCGCGCAGCTCCGACAGATCGAAGGATTCCATGTCTGCGTCGGGCAGCGCGAAAGCTGGCGCGGGTCGTCCGGCTTGCAGCATGCGATCTCCAGGCGGCTAATTGATGTGGCCAAGTTTAACACCGGAATCCGGCGTAAAAACCATACCCATACTTCAGGTAAAGTATAGGCTGTCTTTCGCACTCGATGCGTTGCCAAGGGAACAGAGATGCTGATCAGAATCCTTGCAATTTTCTTTCTCTCTACGACCCCCGTCCTCGCCCAAACGACCGAGCGGTGGGATCTTCCCCTCGATCCTCGCGACTGGAAACTTGCCGCGGAAAACCGCGACGGACGCCTCACCGAGCGCATTTATGTCGCCCCCGGCGAAAGCGAATACTTCTGGAATGAAAAAATCGTCATAGGCCATCAGCGCCTGGCCTTTTCGCCCGATGACTATCTCACCGGATTCATCGAGCATCTGAACGAGCATTGCCGCCCGTACAAGATGAAACCGCTCGAACAGGAAGAGACGGCAGTTTTCCTGCAATGGGAGGGCGATTGCCGCATCACCGGCCAGCAGTTCGAGTACCGTCGCGTCGTCGTGGCCAAGGATGGCGTGCATGTCCTGGCCTATGCCGCCAAGCTCAATCGCCTCTCCGAGGCAAAGCGTCAGGCTTGGCTGGGCATCCTGCGCGAAGCGAAGCTGAAGTAGGCCATGGCCGGACGCCCGCAGGCAGTCGCCGGCGACATCACGCGGCTTTCCGTCGACGCCATCGTGAACGCCGCCAACGAGTCGCTGCTTGGCGGCGGCGGCGTGGATGGCGCCATCCACCGCGCGGCGGGGCCGGAGCTGCTGGCCCACTGCCAGACCCTTGGCGGTTGCCCCACCGGGCAGGCAAAGATCACGCCCGGCTTTCGCCTGCCGGCAAGGCATGTCATCCATGCCGTTGGCCCGGTCTGGCACGGCGGGGATCGCGGCGAACCGGACCTGCTGGCCTCCTGCTATCGCCATTGCTTTCGACTGGCGCGCGAACATGGCCTGCGCAGCCTTGCCTTCCCGGCCATCAGCTGCGGCGTTTATGGCTATCCGCACGCGGCGGCGGCCCATATTGCGGTAGCCGAATGTCGCCATGCGCTGGAAGACAATCCGGATCTCGAGCAGGTATTGCTGGTGGCCTTCGACGAAGCCATGGCGAACGTGCTGCGGCAGGCAATTTCAGCCGCTTAAAGACTATACTTTTCCTTTTTTCCACCCAAGAGCGAAAACGACATGAAACTGGAAACCCTTGCCGTGCACGGCGGCTACAGCCCGGAACCCACCACCAAGGCGGCGGCGGTGCCCATCTATCAGACCACCTCCTACGCCTTCGACAATACACAGCACGGCGCAGACCTGTTCGACCTCAAGGTGGCGGGCAACATCTACACCCGCATCATGAACCCGACGCAGGACGTGCTTGAAAAGCGCGTCGCCGCGATGGAGGGCGGCATTGCCGGGCTGGCGCTGGCCTCGGGCCAGGCGGCCATCACCTATGCGATCCAGACCATCTCGGAGGCCGGCGACAACATCGTCTCGGCCAGCACGCTCTACGGCGGCACCTACAACCTGTTCGCCCATACCTTGCCGCAGTTCGGCATCGCCGTGCGCTTCGCCGATTACCGCGATCCGCAAGCCTTCGAGAAGCAGATCGACGAGCGCACCAAGGCGATCTATTGCGAATCGGTCGGCAATCCGCTGGGCAACATCACCGATTTCGAGCGCCTCGCCGACATCGCCCACCGCTACGGCATCCCGCTCATCGTGGACAACACCGTGCCGACCCCCTGCCTGTGCCGCCCCATCGAGCATGGCGCCGACATCGTCGTGCATTCGCTCACCAAATATCTTGGCGGCCATGGCAATTCGATCGGCGGCATCATCGTCGATTCAGGCAAATTCCCCTGGGCCGAGCACAAGCAGAAATTCAAGCGGCTGAACGAACCCGATGTGTCCTACCACGGCGTGGTCTATACCGAGGCGCTCGGGCCGGCGGCCTTCATCGGCCGTGCCCGCGTCGTGCCTTTGCGCAACATGGGCGCGGCCATCAGCCCGTTCAACGCCTTCCTCATCCTGCAGGGCATCGAGACGGTGACGCTGCGCATGGAGCGAATCTGCGAAAACACGCTGAAAGTCGCACAGTTCCTCAAGGGCCATGCGAAAGTCTCGTGGGTGAATTATGCCGGCCTGCCCGACCACAAGGACCACGGGCTGGTGAAGAAATACATGGATGGGCACGCCTCGGGCATCCTCACGTTCGGCGTGAAGGGCGGCAGCGGCGACGCAAAAGCAGCCGGCGCACGCTTCCAGGATGCACTGCAACTGGTGGTGCGGCTGGTCAACATCGGGGACTGCAAGTCGCTCGCCTGCCACCCGGCCTCGACGACCCACCGCCAGCTCTCGCCGGATGAAATGGCCAAGGCGGGCGTCTCGGAGGACATGGTGCGTCTGTCCATCGGCATCGAGCACATCGACGACATCCTCGCCGACCTCGACCAGGCGCTGCAGGCAGCATGAGGACTGTCCGGCCATGAGCGACATCGTGATCCGCCGCAGCCACACCATGAGCCAGAAGACGGCGCGCCAGGCCGCCGAGAAGATTGCCCGTCAACTCGACGAGGAGTTCGACCTGGCCTACGAGTGGGACGACAACGTGCTCAACTTCACGCGCAGCGGCGTCAGCGGGGAACTGGTCGTGGAAAAGAAGGAAGTGCACATACGCGTCCGGCTCGGTTTCCTGCTCTTCGCCATCAAGCCGCGCGTCGAAGCGGAAATCCACCGCTTCTTCGACGAGAACTTCGGGCCGGATTCCGGCCCGAAGGTTTGATCAGCCTTTCAGGGATTCGATCAGGTCGATATAGCGCTGCATCGCGTCATCCTTGGCCACACCCTTGATCGCCGCCCAGGCATCGTACTTGGCGCGGCCGACCATGTCCGTGAAGCCGGGACGCTTGCCCTCGACATCGCCGGCCGTGGCCTGCTTGTACAGGGCATAGATCTGCAGCAGCGTGCTGTTGTCCGGACGTTCGCTCAGTGTTTTCGAAGCCGCCACGGCCGCTTCGAAGCTTGCCTGTAGATCCGCCATGTTCCTCCCCTCCTTTTGATAGCGGCGCCCAATCGCCTGCCGTCCCGGTATTATAGGCGAACCCGAATCTCCATCTGACCTCTATGAGCAAGCGCGAGCGCATCTCCCCGGTCGACACAGCCTGGCTGCGCATGGACCGGCCGACCAACCTGATGATGATCGTCGGCGTCATGATGTTCGAAGGCGCAATGGACTACGAACGCCTGCGGCGCACGCTCGAGGCGAGGCTGCTGCCCTATCGCCGTTTCCGGCAGAAAGTGGAGCACGATGCCACTGGCGCCTATTGGGTGGATGACGAGGACTTCGACCTCGACCGCCACTTGCACCATGCCGCACTGCCGGCCGGCGATCACAAGGTCGAATTGCAGAAGATGGCCGCCGACCTGATGTCCATACCGCTCGACCCCAATCGCCCGCTGTGGAGCTACCACCTGGTCGACAACTACGATGGCGGCTCCGCGCTGATCGTGCGCATCCATCACTGCATCGCCGACGGCATTGCCCTCATTGGGGTCATGCTCTCGCTCACCGACGCCAGCCCCGACGCCCCCGAGCGACCCGGCCCGCCTCTGAAAATGGCCAGGGGCGAAGAAGGCCCCGACAGCTTCTTCTGGAATCGCGTCTTCGAACCGGTCACCCAGGGCATGATCACGGCCTACAACCTGAGCACGAAGGCCTGGCTCAAGTATTTCGAACTGCTCACCCACCCCGGCCAGGCGCTTGACTACAGCCGGCAGGGCGTCGGCATGGCGGCGGAACTCGCCAATCTGCTCATCATGCCGGCCGACTCGCAGACACGCTTCAAGGGCAAGCCCTGCGGCACCAAGGCGGTGGCCTGGGCGGAGCCGATGCCGCTCAACGAGGTCAAGGCGGTGGGCAAGGCGCTCGGCTGCTCGGTGAACGACCTGCTGCTGTCCGCCGTGGCGGGAGCGTTGCGCGCGTATCTGGTCGAGCAGGGCGACCCGATCGAAGGCGTTGAAGTGCGCGCCATGGTGCCGGTGAACATGCGTTCCAAGGAGGATGAAGGAAAACTGGGCAACCGCTTCGGCCTGGTCACCCTGCTCCTGCCGGTGTATATCGAGAATCCCTTCGAACGGACGTTCGAAGTGCGCCGGCGCATGGATGAACTGAAGGGGTCCTATCAGCCGGTCGTCGCCCTCGGCGTGCTCGCCGCCACCGGCCTGGCGCCGAAGTTCGTGCAGGACATCGCCCTCGACATCCTCGCCAACAAGGCCTCGGCGGTCATGACCAATGTGCCGGGCCCGCAGCAGCCCCTTTATATGGCGGGATCGCGCCTGGCGCAGCAGATGTTCTGGGTGCCGCAAAGCGGCAACATCGGCATGGGCGTCTCCATCCTCAGCTACGATGGCAAGGTGCAGTTCGGCCTCGTCACCGACCGCCATTTCGCCGCCGACCCGGAGAACATCGTCTGCCGTTTCTGCACGGAATTCGAGAAACTGGTCTATGCCCTGCTGCTGGATCCCTGGGAGGATCTGCGCTCGCCGGAGGAGATCCAGCAAAGCCTGGAAGATGAACTTGCCGTGTTCGCCGGTGCGCACAAGGCCGAAAAACCGGCCGCCAAGCCCCGCAAACCGCGCCAGCCGCTAAAAAGGAAGGCGGCCGCCAAGTCGCACGCGCAGCCCCCATCCCCCGCTGCTTCGCCCCCTGCTCCTGCGGACGAGAACACGATTGCCGGCAGCCCGCCGCCGTCCTCCGGCGACTGACTTTTATTCTTCCAGTTCCGCCTTGGCCGCCTCGACATCGAGGCGCTCCATGGCGTCCATCGGCTTGCAGGCCGCTGCCTCGTTGTAAAGCTTTTCAGCCTGCTTCATCTTCGCTTCGCCGAACAGCATCACCAGGCCGTTGGCGTATTCGATGCGGGCGATGGCCGAATCCGGATTGAGCTTGAGCGCCTTCTCGTAGTGCTCGATGGCGGCATCCTTCTTTGCGCCGTAGGTCAGGCCGCCGACCATCGCGCCGACCTTGTTGATCACCTCGGCATGGAAGGCGCCGAGAGCGATATGGGCGTCGGCATGTTCCGGATTCAGCTTGAGCGCCTTGCTCAGGCTGTCGCGCACCTTCGTGCCGAGGCCCTGCGCCAGCGCCTTCGCCACGGAAATCCCCTGGCTGTAGCGGCCCAGCGCCAGGGCGTGGAAGTAAAAGGCGTTGGCGTATTTCGGCATTGCCGCCATCTGCTCCTCGCCGCGCGCGGCCGCTTCCTCGAACAGCGCCAGCTTCTTCTTCTCGTTGTTTTCCAGGTAGGTTGCGTAGATCGTCGCCGCCTTGTTGGCCACGGCGTAACCGGGCAGGCCCAGGCTCAGGCCCAATTCGCAGGCCTGCTGGAACTCGCCCTGATGGTAGAGCCGCCAGGCTTCCTGAATCTGCTCTTCCTTCGGAAACTGCTCGCGGTCGCCGCGATGCAGCCGGTCCCAATGCTTCTTCAACGCAGCGCCGTCATATACGTAGGCTTTGTCTGCATGGGGAAACTTGTTCCATCCGCCCTTGGCCATCCTGGTCTCCTTGGTTATTGGCTTACATACTCATTCGAAAGCTGCTGCAGCAACTGGCGCGAAGCACCCTGCAGGAAGGGCGCCATCATCGACATCACCTGATATACGCCCCGACCGAGGCCGCTGCTCGGGTCGCGCCGGCGCGGGTCGCGCGCATACTCGAACGGCAGCCAGTAGGTGGCGATGACCGCCATGTTGGTCGCCAGCGCCTGGATCTCGATGGAACTGGCCTTCATCTCGCCGGTCACCACGAGCCCTTCGCACAAAGCGGTTCCCGTCTTCACCTTGTGCGCGAGGATCTGCTTGAAATGCACCTCCAGCAGCCGGTTGCGCGACAGCAGGTCGTCCAGATCGCGGTAGAGAAAGCGGTATTTCCAGATCTCCTCGAACAGCACGTGCAGGAACAGCCACATGTCCTCGACATTGGCCGCGCGGCGCGTTGGCGCCGCCAGCGTCTCGTTGATCTCCCGCTCGAATCCGGTGAACAACTCGTTGACGATCTCGTCCTTGCTGTGGAAGTGATAGTAGAGGTTGCCCGGACTGATGTTCAGGTCGTCGGCGATCACCGTGGTGGTGACGTTCGGCTCGCCGAAGTCGTTGAACAGCCGCAGGCTCGCTTCGAGGATGCGCTCGCGGGTGCGCCTTTTGGGTTTTTTCTCCATTGTCCGCCAAGAATAGCACCCTGCAGCCTGCGGCAAAACCTGGGTACGTCAGGCTGCCTTGCGAGCTGCTTCCGCGTGGCGTTCCAGCCAACGCTCGAGCTCATCGAGGGCATCCCCCAGGCGATGGCTCTCTGCCAGCAGGGTGTTTTCCTTCTCGGCATGGCCGCCGACGTCATGATGTATAAGGGAAAGCCTTTCCTTGAGCGCCTCGATGCGGATGCGGATGCCGTGCCTGGCCAGGATCGGGCCCAGCTCATGGCGGCGGCGGTAGAGCTCGATGCGCGTCTTCTGGTAGGCATGCTCGCACAGCCGGCGCCGGCTGGAATAGCTGAACATGTTGGTGAAGAACATCTCCGCATCGTCGCTGTTCGGCTCGAACAGCACGACGTCGGCGTTCTTGTAATCGACGCTGTACTTGGCCATGCCCACCTGCATGCGCGAGTGGATGATCGAGCGGAAGGTCTGCGCCAGCACCACCGGCAAGCCGCCATCGACCAGCTTGTGGCGCTTGCCGGCGCCGCGCTTGACCGCCAGTTCCGAATCGAAGGGCACCAGCGGATTGACGCACAGCACCAGGTTGGCGCCCTCTTTCAATGCGACCGAGGCGTGCAGGGTCTTGCGCAAAGCCCCATCCACATAATGCCGGCCGTCGACTTCCACGGGGGGAAACAATCCCGGCAGGGCCGCACTGGCCTGCACCGCGGTGGAAATCGGCACATGGTCCTGCCCGGGCGCACCGAACACCACCGATTCGCCGGAATCGAGGTCGGTCGCCACCAGGAACAGGCGTCGCCCAAGCTGCCGAAAATCGTTGCTGCGGCCCGGCGCCGTAAAGATGCGGCTGAGGAACAGATTGATGCCGGCACTGTTGAAGATGCCGGTCGGAATGGCCTGCGAGAGGCGCTGGAAGGATTCGAAAAAACTCTGGCTCCAGGGGCTGGCCAGATAATTCCAGATAGAGGCCAGCAGCAGGGGCGGCACCGACAACGCCCGCAAGGCATACTCGCGGAAGGCCGGCTTGAGCAGGAGTTCCGGCTCGAAGGGTTCCTCGACGGTGTCGTTCTCGATGAACATGTGGCGCATGCGCTCGGGCGACAGCCCGTTCGCCAGCCCGGCGGCGATGAAGCCGCCCGAGCTCACGCCGACATAGACGTCCAGATCATTCAAATCCAGGCCCTCGAGCGACTCGGTCAACGCCAGGAGCGCACCGAGTTCGTAGATGCCTCCGAGTGGACCTCCCCCTGCAAGGGCCAGCCCGACGCGCGAAGGAGCAGGCTTGCGCCCCTTCACGCGCGCTGCGCGCGCCTGAACCATGATCGCCCCCCTTCTGAGGGACGGTTACTTCTTCGCGGCGGTGCGGCGGCGGGGTGTCGGCTTCGCTCCATCCAGTTTCTGCACGACCTCGGTCAGCTCGGCCACGCGCTTGGACAAACGCTCGATGTCCTTCTTGGTGGGCACGCCGAGGCTCGACAGGGAACGGGCGACGCGATCCTCGAAGACCTGCTCCAGCTTGTCCCAGGTGCCGGATGCCTTGGCGGCGGCTTCCGCCATCTTGTCGCCGGTAACCTTGCGCACGAACGACTGGCGGGTCTCGCCTTCCTTGACCAGGGCGTCGAACATCTTGATGCCCTCGGTCCCCAGCTTGGTGCCGCTTTGCTGCGCCTTGGCGAATGCGCCGAGGCCGGCCAGCCAGATCTGCTGCGCCGAATCACGCACCGTCTGCGCAAAATCGTTTTCTGCCGATGCTTTCCCAGCCAGTGACTTGAGTTTCTTGACCATGATGATGCCTCCTGTACAAAGTTGATATTCGGTGCTGCGTTGGCCGCTTTGGCTGCGGCGGATCACACGCTGCCAATCTAGCCTGAAAAATTAGTGAAGGCACACTAAAAAGCTGGGTGATTCATTCTAATGGCCGACATCGCTCTGCCATGCCGGACTTCCCCGTGTATGATATTTCGCTCAGAAACGAGGAGGTTCGCATGGAATACTTCGTCACCGGCGCGACCGGCTTCATCGGCAAGCGCCTCGTCAAGAAACTGCTGGCCCGCCCCGACAGCATCGTCCATTTCCTCACCCGCTCCAGGGAGCCGGAAAAGCTCGAGGCGCTCTACGCGTTCTGGGGCGCGGACAAGACCCGCGCCATTCCAGTCGTCGGCGACCTCAAGGAAAAGCAGCTCGGCGTCTCCAAGGCCGAGCAGAAGAAGCTCAAGGGCAGGATCGACCACTTCTTCCACCTCGCCGCTCTCTACGACCTCGGCGCATCGGCCGAGGAAGACGAAGCCGTCAACATCGCCGGCACGCGCAACACCCTGGCCCTGGCTGAAGCCCTTGAAGTCCGCTGCTTCCATCACATGAGCTCGATCGCCGCGGCCGGCATGTTCGAAGGCATCTTCCGCGAGGACATGTTCGAGGAGGCGGAAAACCTCGAGCACCCCTACTTCCGCACCAAGCACGAGGCCGAGGGCATCGTGCGCAAGGAGTGCAAGGCGCCCTGGCGCATCTACCGGCCCAGTTCCGTCGTCGGCGACTCGCGCACCGGCGAGATGGACAAGATCGACGGCCCCTATTACTTCTTCAAGATCATCCAGAAGATCCGCAAGATCCTGCCGCCGTGGATGCCCACCATCGGCCTCGAGGGCGGGCGCATCAACATCGTACCGGTGGATTTCGTCGTCGCCGCGATGGACCACATCGCCCATCAGAAGGGCCATGACGGCAAGTGCTTCCATCTCACCGATCCGCACCCGCACCGCGTCGGCGACGTACTGCAGATCCTCGCCCGCGCCGCGCACGCCCCCGACATGGGCATGCGCATCAATGCCGCCCTGCTCGGCTTCATCCCCCGGGGCGTCAAGAAGAGCCTGATGGCCCTCACCCCGGTGCGGCGCATCCGCAGCGCGCTCATGAAGGACCTCGGCCTGCCCGACAACGTCCTCGACTTCATCAACTACCCGACGCGCTTCGACTGCCGCGACACCGAGAAAGCCCTGGAAGGTACCGGCATCGCCGTGCCGCCGCTGGAAACCTATGCCTGGCGGCTGTGGGACTACTGGGAACGCCACCTCGATCCCGATCTTTTCATCGACCGCACCCTGAAGGGCCAGGTCAAAGGCAAGGTCGTGCTGGTCACCGGCGGCTCCTCCGGCATCGGCAAGGCCGTCGCCCGCAAGGTGGCCGAGGCCGGCGCCATCACCATCATCGTCGCGCGCGACCCGGAAAAACTGGCCGAGACCAAGCGCGAGTTCGAGGCCGACGGACTGGAGCTCGCCGCCTATTCCGCCGACATCGCCCACTACGAGCAATGCGACGATTTCGTCAAGCAGGTAGTGGAGGAATACGGCGGGGTGGACATCGTCATCAACAACGCCGGCCGCTCGATCCGCCGCGCCATCGAGAACTCCTTCGACCGCTTCCACGACTTCGAGCGCTGCATGCAGCTCAACTACTTCGCGGCGGTGCGCGTGGCGATGGGCTTCCTGCCCGGGATGATCGAGAAGAAACGCGGCCACATCATCAACATCTCCTCCATCGGCGTGCTCACCAACGCGCCGCGCTTCTCCGCCTATGTCGCCTCGAAGTCGGCGCTGGAAGCCTTCTCGCGCTGCGCCGCCTCGGAGTTCGCCGACCGCGGCATCGACTTCACCAGCATCAACATGCCGCTGGTGCGCACCCCCATGATCGCGCCGACCAAGATCTATCAGAGCGTGCCGACGCTCTCCCCGGAGGAAGCCGCCGATCTGGTGATGGAAGCCATCATCCACAAGCCGATACGCATC
>PHCS01000030.1 GCA_002840845.1 Betaproteobacteria bacterium HGW-Betaproteobacteria-14 | reverse complement strand
GCGATTTCGATCCCGGCGCGACGCGGCGCAAGAAGCGCATGTCGCGCATCTGAGCAAAGGCAGGATCAGGCGCCGCGATTTCCCGCCATGCCGGCCAGTGCCTCGATCCACTCGTGGCGTTCATTCAGGCATGGGATATAGCGGAATTCGGTGCCGCCGGCGGCGAGGAATGCCGCCTTGCATTCGAGGGCGATCTCCTCCAGTGTTTCCAGGCAATCCGAAACAAATCCCGGACAGACCACATCCACCCGCTTCACGCCGTCCCGCGCCAGGGCTTCAAGCGTCGCCTGGGTATAGGGCTGCAGCCATTCGGCAGGCCCGAAGCGGGACTGGAATGTGATCACGTAATCCGGTTCCTCAAGGCCGAGTTCAGCGGCCAGCAACCGGCCGCTTTCGAGGCATTGCCCATAATAGGGATCGCCGCGCTCGATGCTGACTTTGGGCAGTCCATGAAAGCTCATCACAAGCTTCTCGGGTCGGCCATAGTCCATTCGATGGGCATTGATGTTGGCGGCCAAGGCAGAAATGTAGCGGGCATTGTCGTGAAAACTCTCAATCATGCTGATTTCCGCGGCCTGGGGATTCCGCCGCACCCATTCGGATACGGCATCCTGCGCGCTGACAGTGGTGCTGACGGAATACTGCGGATAGAGCGGCAGGATCAGGATTTTCGTGCAGCCCCGCGCTTTCAGCCGGTCCAGCGCGCTTGCAACTGAGGGGGCGCCGTAGCGCATGGCCCACTCGATGACGACGTTTCCCTGGCCGGACTGCCCCAGGTAGCCGCGCAGGAGCTTGGCCTGGCGTTCGGTGTGCACCTTCAACGGCGAGCCTTCAGGCGTCCAGATCCTGGCGTACTTCTCGGCGGATTTCTGCGGCCGGATATTGAGAATGATGGCGTTGAGGATCAGCCACCACAGCGGACGCGGCAATTCGACGACACGTGGATCCCAGAGAAACTGCTTGAGGTACTTGCGCAGAGCGGGAGCCGTCGGCGCCTCAGGGGTGCCGAGGTTGATGAGCAGGATTCCGGCGCTCATGGCGCAGAAAGCGCGCTCGACAGCAGCTTGGCAGTGATATCGACGATGGGAATGACGCGCTCGTAGGCCATGCGGGTCGGCCCGATGACTCCCACCGAGCCAACGATGCGGCCGTTAACCTCGTAGGGCGCGGTGATGACGCTGCACTCGTCGAGCGGCGCCAGGCCCGATTCGCCGCCAATGAAGACCTGCACGCCCTCGGCGCGGTTGCTGATGTCGAGCAGTTGCACCAGTCCGGTGCGTTGTTCAAAAAGGGCGAACAACTCCCGCAAGCGGTTCATATTGGACGATATTTCCTCAACTTCCAGCAGGTTTTTTTCTCCTGAGATGACGTATTGGTCGGAGGTGTCGGCAACGGCCTGATTGCCGGCCTCCATGGCAGAGGTCATCAACTCGGTCATGTCGGCGTGCAATTGGCGCAATTCCTCGTGCATGCGACTGCGGATTTCAGAGAAATCCAGACCGGCGAAATTCTGGTTGAGGTAGTTGGCGGCGCTGACCAGCTCGGCCGGTGAGTAGGCTTTTTGGGTAAACAGGATGCGATTTTGTACGTCGCCTTCAGCCGTCACGATGATGAGCAGAATGCGTTTTTCGGACAGGCTGAGAAACTCGATTTGGCGGATTCTCGGCGCCATGCGCTTGGGCGCAACCACCACCCCGGCAAAGCGTGTCAATTCGGAGAGCAATTGCGAAGCGGAACTGATCAGGCGTTGCGGCTGGTTGGGCTGGAGTTGCTCTTCAAGCTCGTGGATCTGCGCTTCGCCGAGAGGCTGCATGGTGAGCAGGCTGTCGACGAAAAAGCGGTAGCCGCGAGGAGTCGGCACTCGCCCAGCTGAGGTATGCGGGCTGGAGATGAAGCCCATTTCCTCGAGGTCGGACATGACGTTGCGCACCGTGGCCGGCGAAAGCTGCAGGCCGGAATACTTAGACAGGGCGCGCGAACCCACAGGCTGGCCTTCAGCGACATAACGTTCAATCAACGTCTTGAGGAGTATCTGGTAGCGCTGGTCCATCATCGAAGCCATTGTACAAAAATGGTGGCCTGCTGTAGATATGGTCAGGCCGGAAACAGGTGCGATTTTGTGGTTAAATCCGCCCATGAGCCCCGCCTTCCGCACTATAGCCCTGATCGGCAAGTACAAAAGCCCGGAGATCGCCGAATCGCTGATGGCGCTGGCGGGGTTTCTCGATAGCCGCGAAATAGACGTGTTGGTCGAAGAAGGGACCGCCTCCCTGGTCGGGGGCAATGGCTTTCCCGTCGCAACCTATGACACTATCGGCGAACGGGCCGACCTGGCCATCGTGCTTGGCGGCGATGGCTCGATGCTGGCGGCTGCGCGCCGGCTGGCCGAATCGGATGTTCCGCTGGTCGGGGTGAATCAGGGGCGCCTCGGCTTCATGACTGACCTTGCCCGGGACGACATGCTGGACGGCGTGGCTGATCTCCTGGAGGGGAAGTTCAAGAGCGAACAGCGTTTTCTGCTCGATGCCACAGTGCGGCGCGGCGAGGCCGTCGTGTTTCAGACGCAAGCGCTCAATGACGTGGTGGTCAACAAGGGCGACCTTGGCCGCATGATCGAATTCGCCGTGTCCATCGACGGCGAATTCATCTACAACCAGCGCTCGGATGGCATCATTATAGCGACGCCGACAGGGTCGACAGCCTACGCACTTTCCGCCAACGGCCCCATCCTCCATCCCGCAGTTCCTGGTATAGCCCTCGTGCCGCTCTGTCCGCATGCATTGTCGAATCGCCCGATCACCATAAGCGACGACTGCAGAATAGAGATCGTCCTGCATGCACCCCATCGTGCCCGCGTGCACGCCGACGGCCAGGAGAAGTTCGAGCTCGAGGCGGGAGATCATGTCGACGTGGCTCGTTCGATTCGTTCGATCCGCTTTCTGCATCCGCTCGGCTACAGCTACTTCGCCATGCTGCGCGAGAAGCTGCACTGGAGCGAAACGCCGCGTCGGTATTGACCCAGGCTCGATGCTGCGCCGACTTTACATCCGCGATTACATCATCGTCGACCAGCTGGAGCTGGAGTTCGCGGCAGGCTTTGTTGCCCTGACAGGAGAGACGGGAGCGGGGAAGTCCATTCTGGTCGATGCGCTCTCCCTGGCACTGGGCGAGCGGGCGGATGCGGCCTCGGTGCGCAGCGGTTGCGAGAAAGCCGAGATCTCGGCCGAATTTTCCGTATCCGCGGGCAGCGCGCTGTCGAACTGGTTGCGCGACAATGATTTCGACGATGACGCCTGCCTAATGCGGCGTGTGATCGAATCCAGCGGCCGCTCACGCGGCTACATCAACGGCGTGCCAGCGACGCTGACCCAGTTGCGCGAAGCCGCCGATTTCCTTGCTGATATCCATGGCCAGCACGCCCATCACTGCCTGTTGCGCAGCGATGCACAGCGCCAGCTGCTTGATGGGCTGGCGGGTCACAAGCCGCTGGTGGAAGAGGTGGCTGCGATTCATGCGGCCTGGCGCAAGGCCAAAGATGAAAGGCTGACCGCTGAAAAAAACGCAGAGGCGAATATCCGCGAGCGCGAGATGCTTGCCTGGCAGGTGAAGGAACTGACAGCGCTCGGTTTCGAAGCCGGCGGTTGGGCCGAAACCACGCTGGAGCACAGGAAACTGGCCCATGCCGCCTCGCTCCAATCGGGTGTGGAAGAGATCCTGGATGGGCTTTCAGAGGGTGAGCAGGCCGCCATGTGGCAGGTTGAGCGCATGGGCGCCCGGCTGCGCCAGCTGATCGATTATGATCCCTCCCTCAAGGGCGCGTTGGAAACCATCGAAGGTGCCCAGATCCAGTTACAGGAGGCTGCCCACGTCCTGCGTCATTATCGTGACCGCATCGATCTCGATCCCGCGCGCCTGTCCGAGATGGAGAGCCGCATCCGGGCGGTGCATGATGCTGCTCGCAAGTACCGAGTTGCCCCGGAAGAACTGCCGCAACTCCTGGCCGGCTGGGGTGCGCGACTGATCGAACTGGAAACCTTGCAGGATGCCGCCGCTCTGGCAGAACGGGAGGCGCAGGCCCGGCAGGCCTACCTTGCCCGTGCGGCAACCCTCAGCAAGGGCCGCAAGAAGGCGGCTACGGCGCTCTCCAAGGCGGTGACCGAAGCGATGCAGCAACTGGCCATGCCGGGCGGCCGGTTCGAGGCAGTGCTCGAGAAACTTCCCGAAGGCGCTTCGTATGGTCTGGAGAGCGTCGAGTTCCGTGTCAGTGCGCATCCGGGCCAGCCGTCCGGTCCCATGTCGAAGGTGGCTTCCGGCGGCGAATTGTCCCGCATCGGACTGGCCATCCAGGTCATTGCTTCGGCGTCGGGCAATGTGCCTACGCTGGTGTTTGACGAGGTCGATGTCGGCATCGGCGGCGGAGTCGCAGAAATCGTCGGGCGGCTCTTGAAGCAGCTTGGCGGCGATCGCCAGGTGTTGTGTGTGACGCACCTGCCGCAGGTGGCGGCTCAAGCAGATCGTCAATGGACGGTTTCCAAGGAAGGCGCGGACAACGGGGTCGTCAGTCGCGTGATTCCGCTGGATCGCGAGGGGCGAATCGAGGAGATTGCACGCATGCTGGGCGGCTTGCAGATCACGCCGACTACCCGCAAGCATGCGGCGGAAATGCTTGGCTACTGAGTCAGACCGACTCGGCTTTCAGTTGCGGCCGTTGCGCTAAACCCGCCTGCGCAGATTAGTCTTGATCGAAACTACGTTTTCTTGTTGGGACAGTTCGGCTTGGTGCAGTCGGCGTACAGATAAAGGGCGTGTTCGCTCACCTCGAAACCGCGCTCTTTGGCAATCTTGTTCTGGCGCTTCTCGATCTCCGGATCGAAAAACTCTTCCACCTTGCCGCATTGCAGGCAAACAAGGTGGTCGTGGTGTTTGCCTTCGTTCAGTTCGAACACGGCCTTGCCCGACTCGAAGTAGTGCCGCTCCAGCAGACCGGCCTGCTCGAATTGCGTCAGCACGCGATAGACCGTTGCCAGGCCGATGTCCATATCTTCGGCGATCAATGCGCGATAGACATCCTCGGCCGTCATGTGGCGGCTGCCCGTGTCCGCCTGAACCTTCTGGAAAAGGTCGAGTATCTTCAGACGCGGGAAGGTCGCCTTGAGGCCGATGCTCTTGAGGTCTTGCGAATTGCTCATGGTCGCCGCGGATCAGGGATCAGTAGGGCACGATGGGTATGATATAGTCTAGCGCGTTCGTTGAGAATGAGAATTACCGACCTTCGATTCCGCATGAGACTCCTGCGCTACCTCCTTTTGCTGCTGCCTTTGGCGGCCTGCTCGAACGTGAAGATGCCCGACGTGGCATCCTCCATAACACCCTACCGCATCGATATCCGCCAAGGCAACTACGTCACACAAGAGATGGTTGCCCAGTTGAAGCCTGGCATGAGCCGGGATCAGGTGCGTTTCATTCTCGGCACCCCCCTGGTGGCGGACATTTTCCATGCCGATCGCTGGGATTACATTTACAGCTTCAAGCCGGGCCGGGGAGAAGTGCAATTGCGGCGCTTCGCTGTTTTCTTTGCGGACAACAAACTGGCCCGGGTTGCCGGTGATGTCGTCGGTGCGGAGCCGGGAGAAGCCGATGCGGCGGCAACTGCCGCCGCTGGCGAACGTGCCCGGGTAATCGAAATCGAACCGGTAGGCGGGCCGAAGAAGGAAGAGGACAAGGACGGCAATAAGAACCCCGAGGCCAAGCCCGAAAGCGCGGCACAGTCACCTGAAAAATAGCGAGTACCGCCGGGCGTTCTGTCCGGCGCAGCGGAAACCCGCCGAGTAAGAACCAGGAGCTGAAAAATGAAGATCGCGATCGCCGGCAGTGCCGGCCGCATGGGGCGCACCCTGATCGAGGCGGTGCTGAAGGACGGCGAGATGCACCTGGCCGCAGCGCTCGAACAGGCCGACAGTGCCTTCCTCGGCAAGGATGCCGGCGAACTGGTTGGCGCTGCGCCATGCGGCATTGCAGTCAATGCGGACTTCGACACGGCACTGGCAGGTGTGGACTGCCTAATCGATTTCACCCGTCCAGCAGGCACCATCGCGCACTTGGCGGCCTGCCGCCGGCGCGGCGTGGCCATGGTGATCGGCACAACAGGCATTGAGATGGAACACAAGCTGCAGATCCAGGATGCCTCGCGCGACATCCCGATTGTTTTCGCGCCGAACATGGCCATCGGCGTCAATCTGGTGTTCAAGCTGCTCGACATGGCTGCCCGCGTGCTCAGCCAGGGCTACGATATCGAAGTCATCGAGGCGCACCATCGCCACAAAATCGATGCTCCTTCCGGTACGGCCCTGCGTATGGGGGAGGTAGTCGCCGAGGCGCTCGGCCGAGACCTGTCCAAGTGCGCCGTATATGGGCGAGAGGGTGTCACCGGAGAGCGCGATCCTTCCACCATCGGATTTGCCACGGTGCGTGGCGGCGATATCGTCGGCGACCATACCGTGCTCTTCGCCGGCACCGGAGAACGGGTCGAGATCACGCACAAGGCTGCCTCGCGCATTCCCTACGCGCAGGGGAGTCTGCGGGCGGCCCGCTTCCTCAAGGGTCGAAAGAATGGACTCTACGACATGCAGGATGTCTTGGGGCTGCGCTAACCGTTTCCAAGGGCATAAGGGCTTGCGAGTTTGCAGGACTTGCTGTCCTTGAGGTAAAATTCAAAAGATTTATCCCGAGCGGGATAGGCGCGTAGCCTGTCCCGCTTCGCATATCTACAACAAAACGCAGCATGTCCGTGAGTCGCCCCGGCATGCCTGCGCTGTGCCGACAGGAGTGTCTAAGTGCCTGATTTTCCGAAAGCCATCCTCGCCTTAGCGGATGGGACGGTATTTCGCGGAATCGGCATCGGGGTCACGGGTTCCAGCGTCGGCGAGGTGGTGTTCAATACCGCCATGTCCGGCTACCAGGAAATCCTCACCGACCCCTCCTACTGCCGGCAGATCGTCACCCTGACTTATCCCCACATCGGCAATACGGGCATTAACCGCGAGGATTGCGAGTCGGCCAGGGTGCAGGCGGCCGGTCTGGTGATCCGCGACCTGCCCCTGGCGGTCTCGAATTTCCGCAGCGAGCAAACGCTATCGGACTATCTCAAGGCGGAGAACGTAGTCGCCCTGGCCGGCATCGACACGCGCAAGCTGACGCGCATCCTGCGCGAGAAGGGCGCGCAGAATGGTTGCCTGATGAGCGGGGACGTTGACGAAGCAAAGTCAGTCGCTGCGGCACGGCAATTCCCCGGCCTGGCCGGCATGGATCTGGCCAAGGTGGTGAGCACAGGCAGGTCCTATGACTGGCGCGAAGGCGAATGGGCTCTCGGCAAGGGCCATGTCACGCTCGAGGCTTCGACCTTCCACGTCGTGGCCTACGACTATGGGGTCAAGCGCAACATCCTGCGCATGCTGGCTTCGCGTGGTTGCCGTGTGACCGTGCTGCCTGCGCAGGCGCCGGCAGAGGAGGCGCTGGCGCTCAATCCGGACGGCGTCTTCTTGTCCAACGGCCCGGGCGATCCCGAGCCCTGCGACTACGCCATAGCCGCCATCCGCGAGATACTCTCGCGCGGCATCCCGACCTTCGGCATCTGCCTTGGACATCAGCTGATGGGCCTGGCTTCGGGCGCAAAGACGGTGAAGATGAAGTTCGGCCACCACGGCGCGAATCACCCGGTGAAGGATCTGGACACGGCCCAGGTGCTCATCACCAGCCAGAACCACGGCTTCGCCGTCGATGCGGACACCTTGCCGGCCAATCTGCGCGTGACCCATGTTTCGCTCTTCGACGGCAGTTTGCAGGGCTTGGCGCGTACCGACGTGCCCGCCTTCTGCTTTCAGGGCCATCCCGAGGCGAGTCCAGGGCCGCACGACGTGTCGTACCTCTTTGACCGCTTCATCAAGATGATGCAAGACCAGCGGGTGCAGCATGCCTAAGCGCACGGACATCCACAGCATCCTCATCATCGGCGCCGGCCCGATCATCATCGGCCAGGCTTGCGAGTTCGACTATTCCGGCGCCCAGGCCTGCAAATCGCTTCGCGACGAGGGCTACAAGGTCATCCTGGTCAATTCCAATCCGGCGACCATCATGACCGACCCGGAGATGGCCGACGTCACGTACATCGAGCCGATCCACTGGACGGTGATCGAGACGATCATCGCCAAGGAACGGCCGGACGCCCTGTTGCCGACCATGGGGGGGCAGACTGCGCTCAACTGCGCGCTCGACCTGGCCCGGCACGGCGTGCTGGAGAAATACGGCGTCGAGATGATCGGCGCCTCGCGCGAGGCCATCGACAAGGCCGAGGACCGCGAGAAGTTCAAGGCGGCGATGACCAGGATCGGCCTCGGCTCGGCGCGTTCCGCCATCGCCCACAGCATGGAGGAGGCGCTGCAGGTGCAGGCTGCGCTCGGCTTCCCCTCCATCATCCGCCCGTCCTTCACGATGGGCGGCAGCGGTGGCGGCATCGCCTACAACAAGGAAGAGTTCGTCATCATCTGCGAGCGTGGCCTGGAGGCCAGCCCGACCAAGGAGTTGTTGATCGAGGAGTCGCTGATCGGCTGGAAGGAGTTCGAGATGGAGGTTGTCCGCGACCGCAAGGACAACTGCATCATCGTCTGCTCGATCGAAAACCTCGACCCGATGGGCGTGCACACCGGCGACTCGATCACCGTGGCACCGGCGCAGACGCTGACGGACAAGGAATACCAGATCATGCGCAATGCCTCGATCGCCGTGCTGCGCGAGATCGGGGTCGATACCGGTGGCTCCAACGTGCAGTTCGCCATCAATCCGGCAGACGGGCGCATGATCGTCATCGAGATGAATCCGCGCGTGTCGCGCTCCTCGGCGCTGGCCTCGAAGGCGACCGGGTTCCCCATCGCCAAGGTGGCGGCCAAGCTGGCAGTGGGCTTCACGCTGGATGAACTGCGCAACGAGATCACCGGCGGCGCCACGCCCGCCTCCTTCGAACCGTCGATCGACTACGTCGTCACCAAGGTGCCGCGCTTCGCCTTCGAGAAATTCCCCCTGGCGAACGACCGCCTGACCACCCAGATGAAGTCGGTGGGCGAGGTGATGGCGATCGGGCGCACCTTCCAGGAATCGCTGCAGAAGGCGCTGCGCGGACTGGAAGTCAGCGTCTATGGCCTGGACGAGATCGAGGCGGACGAGGACACCATCGATCGCGAGCTCGCCAACCCAGGCGCCGAACGCATGTGGTATCTCGGCCAGGCCTTCCGCAATGGCATGGGCCTGGACAAGATATTCCAACTGACCAAGATCGACCCGTGGTTCCTCGTGCAGATCCAGGATATCGTCAGCGAGGAAGCGGCGCTGGCCGGTCAGAAACTGCATGATCTGGATGCGGACGAAATGCGGCGCCTCAAGCGCAAGGGGTTCTCCGACCGCCGCCTGGCCTGGCTGCTCGATACCTCGGAGACCGCCGTAAGGATGCACCGCCATGCCCTGAACGTCCGGCCCGTGTACAAGCGCGTCGACACCTGTGCCGCCGAGTTCGCCACCCACACCGCCTACATGTATTCCACCTACGAGGAGGAATGCGAGGCGCAGCCGACCGCGCGCAAGAAGATCATGGTGCTCGGCGGCGGCCCCAACCGCATCGGCCAGGGCATCGAGTTCGATTACTGCTGCGTGCACGCCGCGCTGGCCATGCGCGAGGACGGCTACGAGACCATCATGGTCAACTGCAACCCGGAGACGGTGTCGACCGACTACGATACTTCCGACCGGCTCTATTTCGAGCCGCTGACGCTGGAAGATATCCTCGAAATCGTGAATATCGAGCAGCCAGCCGGGGTGATCGTGCAGTTCGGCGGCCAGACGCCGCTCAAGCGTGCACTCGATCTGGAGGCCAATGGCGTGCCCATCATCGGCACCAGCCCCGACATGATCGATGCCGCGGAGGACCGCGAGCGCTTCCAGCTGATGCTGCACGAATTGGGCCTCAAGCAGCCGCCCAACCGCACGGCGCGTACGCCGGAGGATGCCCTCCGCCTTGCCGCCGAGATCGGCTATCCGCTGGTGGTCAGACCCAGCTACGTGCTGGGCGGCCGCGCCATGGAGATCGTGCACGAGCAGCAGGATCTCGAACGCTACATGCGCGAGGCGGTGAAGGTCTCCAATGATTCCCCCGTGCTGCTCGACCGCTTCCTCAACGATGCTACCGAGGTGGATGTCGATGCCTTGTCAGACGGCAAACAGGTCATCATTGGCGGCATCATGCAGCACATCGAGCAGGCCGGCGTGCATTCCGGCGACTCGGCCTGTTCGTTGCCGCCCTATACCCTGACCCGTGAGGTTCAGGATGAGTTGCGCGATCAGACCGAGAAAATGGCGAAGGCGCTCAATGTTTGCGGGCTGATGAACGTCCAGTTTGCCATCCAGGACGGCACGGTGTACGTCCTGGAGGTGAATCCGCGCGCATCGCGCACTGTTCCCTTCGTTTCCAAGGCCACGGGCTTGCCCCTGGCTAAAGTGGCGGCGCGTTGCATGGCGGGCCGCACGCTGGCCGAGCAGGGCGTCACGCGCGAGATCGTGCCGCCCTACTATTCGGTCAAGGAAGCGGTGTTTCCCTTCGTCAAGTTTCCCGGCGTCGATACCATCCTCGGCCCGGAGATGAAGTCCACCGGCGAGGTAATGGGCGTCGGCCGCACGTTCGCCGAAGCCTTCGTGAAATCCCAGTTCGCCGGCGGTACCCGCCTGCCCAAGTCGGGCAAGGTGTTCATCAGCGTCAAGGACCAGGATCGCGCCAAGGCGGTCGATGTGGCGAGGGAGCTGAGCGAACTCGGCTTTGCCCTGATCGCCACGCGCGGCACTGGCGCGGCGATCGAAGCGGCCGGACTCAAGGTGGTGGTAGTGAACAAGGTCGCAGAGGGGCGGCCGCACATCGTGGACATGATCAAGAACAACGAGGTTGCATTGATCATTAACACGGTCGAGGAGAAGCGCCAGGCCATCGTCGATTCGCGATCCATCCGCACCAGCGCGCTGGCCCAGCGCGTGACGTTGTACACGACCATCGAGGGGGCCCGAGCCGCCTGCGCCGGTATGCGGCACCTCGAGGAGTTGGAAACCTATTCCTTGCAGTCGCTGCACGCTGAGCTAACATAAGGCCCATGAGCAAAGTTCCCCTCACCAAGGAAGGCGCCGAAAAACTGCGGCAGGAACTGCATCGGCTGAAGACGGTCGATCGGCCGAATGTCGTCGCGGCGATTGCGGAAGCCCGTGCCCATGGCGACCTGTCGGAGAATGCCGAGTATGCCGCCGCCCGCGAGCGTCAGAGTTTCATCGAAGGACGCATCCAGGAGGTCGAGGGCAAACTGGGCAATGCCCAGATCATCGACCCCAAACTGCTGGATGCCGACGGCCGTTGCGTCTTCGGGGCCACCGTCGACCTGGAAGACCTGGAAAGCGGGGACCGGGTCACCTACCAGATCGTCGGCGAGGACGAAGCCGACCTGAAGAGCAACAAGATTTCCATCTCCTCGCCCATCGCCCGTGCCCTCATCGGCAAATACGCCGGAGACATCGCCGAGGTGAAGGCGCCCGGCGGTGTACGCGAGTACGAGCTTCACGACGTCAAGTACGTCTGAACCTCTCCCGTCAATGATCCGGGTCTCACTTGTGCGCAGGCTGGCGGATAGTCTCTACTTCATTGCCATTACCCTCTGGGCAGGCGGTCTCTGGACGATCGGGTTCATTGCGGCACCCTCATTGTTTGCCTCGCTGAAGGATCGCGTGCTTGCCGGCGAATTGGCCGGCAACCTGTTCGGCCTCATCGCCTGGGTGGGCATGGCTTGTGCGGTATACCTTCTGGCATATCTGGCTGTCGTGCGGCGGGCGGAACTGCTCGGGGCGAGGCCATTCTGGCTGGTGCTGGCCATGCTGGCTTTGGCGCTGGTAGGTCATTTCGGCATTCAGCCGATCCTTATCCAGTTGAAGACCGAAGCCTTGCCCTCAAGCGTGATGGAAAGCGCCTTGAAGGGCCGCTTCGTCATATGGCACGGCATTGCAGGCGGCCTCTACGTGCTGCAAAGCCTGCTGGGTATCGGCCTGGTGCTGCAGATGGGGCGCGGACGCTGAGCTACCTTCCCGTGCGCCGGCGCAAAGTTGCCGGCTTGGCGGGCGGTTCTTTCCTGGCGCCAGAATTAGGTTTTTTCGCAGGTCTGGGAACTGCCTTCGGCGCTTCCGGATGCTCGCGAAACACCACTAGGACATTGCCAATATGCTGAACGGGCGCGGCGTCCAGCCGAGTGCAGATTTCAGTGAGCAGTGCATCGCGCCCTTTGTGCTCAACGTCGTATACGCGCACCTTGATCAATTCGTGTGCTTTCAGGCAGCGGTCGATCTCGGCGAGGACAGTTTCGCTGAGGCCCTTCTGACTGATGCTGACGACAGGATGGAGGTTGTGGGCGCGGGCGCGCAGGGTGCGACGCAGGGATGAGTTCAGTTCAAGCATTGACGGATTTTACGCGGTGAAGAAGCACAAGACCAGCAAAGCCTGGATGCGCGAGCATGTCAGCGATCCCTTCGTTCAGCGTGCGAAGGCGGAAGGCTGGCGTTCGCGCGCAGCCTTCAAGTTGATGGAAATCGATGACAAGGACCGCTTGCTGCGACCCGGAATGATCGTGGTGGATTTGGGTGCGACGCCAGGGGGATGGTCGCAGGTGGCTGCAGCGCGGGTTGGCAAAGGCGGCCGCGTACTGGCGCTTGATCTGCTCGAAATGGCCCCTTTGACCGGGGTGGAGTTCTTGCAGGGCGATTTTCGCGAAGACGCCGTTCTGGCGGAACTGACTTTCCGGCTTGGAGACAGCCCGGTCGAGCTTGTTATTTCCGATATGGCCCCCAATATCTCGGGTATTGCCGACTCCGATCAGGCCCGTTCGATCCACCTGGCAGAACTGGCTCTGGAATTCGCCAAACGGCATTTGAAACTAGGCGGCAATTTCCTGGTCAAAACCTTTGAAGGGTCAGGCAGTGAGGACTTCCGCAAGGCGATGAAAGCGTCCTTCGACAAAGTGGTCGTTCGCAAGCCCAAAGCTTCGCGTGACCGCAGCAATGAAGTGTATCTGCTCGGCATAGGCTGCCATTCCGCAAACAGCCCCGATTCACCCTAGTAGCAGCAGGGAAAATCTGGCTGTACCCGGGTTTGCGCCGCAAGGGGATCGGTCTTAGAATGATAATGCAATCGTTTTATTCGTTACATAGAGGCCCCTGACGGGCCAAAAAGGAATCGCTTGAACAATCATTTCAAGAACCTCGCAATATGGCTGGTGATCGGCGTCGTGCTGATGACTGTCTTCAACCAGTTCAGTACGCGCCAGGTGGCGCAGAACACGCTCGAATATTCCCAGTTCCTCGATGAGGTGAAGGCCGGGCGGGTCGCCAAGGTGGTGATCCAGGGACGCACCCTTGAAGCGACCACCAATGAGGGCAAGCGAATCACGACCTACGCTCCGCCCGACCTGTGGATGGTGAGCGATCTGCTCAAGAACAATGTCAAGGTGGTGGCCAAGCCCGATGAGGAGCAATCGTTCCTCATGAATATCTTTGTCTCATGGTTCCCCATGCTGCTGTTGATCGGCGTGTGGGTGTTCTTCATGCGCCAGATGCAGGGCGGCGGCAAGGGTGGGGCTTTTTCCTTCGGCAAATCGCGCGCGCGCATCCTCGATGAATCGACCAATACCATTACCTTTGCCGACGTTGCAGGTTGCGACGAGGCCAAGGAGGAGGTGGCCGAACTGGTCGAATTCCTGCGCGATCCCGGCAAGTTCCAGAAACTGGGTGGGCGGATTCCGCGCGGCGTGCTGATGGTCGGCTCTCCCGGCACGGGCAAGACGCTCCTGGCGAAGGCCATTGCCGGCGAAGCCAAGGTGCCCTTCTACAGCATTTCCGGCTCCGATTTTGTCGAGATGTTCGTCGGCGTTGGCGCAGCGCGTGTACGCGACATGTTCGAGCAGGCGAAGAAAAGCGCGCCCTGCATCATCTTCATCGACGAAATCGACGCCGTCGGCCGCCAGCGCGGCGCTGGCCTTGGCGGCGGCAACGACGAACGTGAACAGACGCTCAACCAGCTGCTGGTCGAGATGGACGGTTTCGAGGGTACCGCGGGCGTCATCGTCATCGCCGCCACCAACCGCCCCGACGTCCTGGATCCGGCGCTGTTGCGTCCGGGCCGTTTCGACCGTCAGGTGGTGGTACCGCTGCCCGACATTCGCGGCCGCGAGCAGATCCTCCTGGTGCATATGCGAAAAGTGCCGATGGCGCCCGACGTCAAGGCCGACATCATCGCCCGCGGCACCCCCGGATTTTCCGGCGCAGATCTGGCCAATCTGGTCAACGAGGCGGCGCTGTTTGCCGCGCGCAGCAACAAGCGCCTGGTCGACATGGAGGACTTCGAGCGTGCCAAGGACAAGATCATGATGGGCGCCGAGCGGCGTTCCATGGTCATGCCGGAAGAGGAGCGCATGAACACGGCCTACCACGAGTCGGGCCATGTGCTGGTCGCCAAGTTGCTGCCGAAGACAGATCCGGTGCACAAGGTCACTGTCATCCCGCGCGGCCGTGCGCTGGGTGTGACCATGCAGTTGCCGGAGCAGGATCGTTACAGCCAGGATCGCGAGCGTTTGCTCAATAGCATTGCTGTGCTGTTCGGCGGACGTATCGCCGAGGAAATCTTTATGCACCAGATGACCACCGGCGCCTCGAACGATTTTGAGCGTGCCACGGAAATCGCCCGCCGCATGGTGACGCAGTGGGGTATGTCCGATGCGCTCGGCCCGATGGTGTATGGCGAGAACGAAGGTGAAGTCTTCCTTGGCCGATCCATCACCACGCACAAGAACGTGTCCGAGGCGACCATGCAGCAGGTCGATGCCGAGATCCGCCGCATCATCGACCAGCAGTACGGCTTGGCGCGACGTCTGATCGAGGAGAATCGCGACAAGGTGGAGGCCATGACGCATGCTCTGCTCGAGTGGGAAACCCTCGATGCGGACCAGATCAACGACATCATGGCCGGCAAGCCGCCGCGCGAGCCGAAGCGTACCGCACCGCCGGCCAGTACACCGGCGGACAATTCGCCCGGCGCGGCGCCCAACGCGACCGCGCCGGCCTGACGAACCTGTCAAGCAAGCGGCCGGATCGGGCAACCGATCCGGCCTTTTCTTTATGGCCTCACAACTCGTTTGCGGCAGTTACCATTTGTCCCTCGAGCTTCCGCTCGTCATGGGGATAGTCAATGTCACGCCGAATTCCTTCTCGGACGGGGGACGCCATTTCGATGCGGCTCGCGCGGTCATGCATGGACGCCAACTGGTGGAGGAGGGCGCAGACATGCTCGATGTCGGCGGCGAATCCTCGCGGCCAGGCGCGCATTCCGTATCCACCGAGGAAGAACTGCGCAGGGTGCTGCCGGTGATCGAGGCGCTGGCGGATTGTGGCGTGCCGCTATCTGTCGATACGGTCAAACCCGAAGTGATGCGAAGGGCAGTCGCAGCCGGCGCCTCAGTCATCAATGACATCTCAGCCCTGCGGGCTCCGGAGGCCTTGGTGGCGGCTGCGGAGTCGGGCGCAGCGGTGTGCCTGATGCACATGCAGGGTGAACCACGCACCATGCAGACGGCCCCATCTTATGGCGACGTGGTGAAGGAGGTTCGTGCGTTCCTCGCCGTGCGCGTGGCGGCGGTGCAGAAGGCAGGCATCCCCGGCGAGCGCATCATCGTCGATCCCGGTTTCGGTTTCGGCAAACGCCTCGCACACAACTTGGCCCTGCTGCGGCACCTCGATACGTTCCGCGGTCTTGGCGCCTGCGTGCTGGCAGGGCTGTCGCGTAAATCCATGCTGGGCGAGATCACTGGACGGAAAGTCAGTGAGCGTGGCACGGCGAGCGTGGCGGCGGCGCTCCTAGCCGCACAGAATGGGGCTAGAATCCTGCGCGTGCATGATGTGGCGGCAACGAAGGATGCCCTTGCAGTTTGGGCGGCCATGGAAGGATAAGGGAAGCATGGGACGAAAGTATTTCGGTACTGACGGGGTGCGCGGCAAGGTGGGTGAGTCGCCCATCACGCCAGACTTCATCATGCGCCTGGGTTATGCCGCAGGCACCACGCTCGTGGCGCGCGAGCATCTGCTCTCTGGCGAGCATCCTGCGGTGCTGATCGGCAAGGACACACGCATCTCAGGCTATATGCTGGAAGCCGCGCTGGAGGCCGGTTTCTCCGCAGCTGGCGTGGACGTAATGCTGACCGGGCCGCTGCCGACGCCGGCCATTGCCTACCTGACCCGCGCCTTGCGCGTGCAGGCTGGCGTGGTCATCTCGGCCTCGCATAATCCCTATCCCGACAACGGCATCAAATTCTTTTCCGCCGGCGGCACCAAGCTTCCGGATGCGGTGGAGGCGGAGATCGAAGCCAGGCTCGAACATCCGATGGGTTGCGCAGAGCCGAGCAAGCTCGGCAAGGCGCAGCGGATCGACGATGCTGCGGGCAGGTACATCGAATTCTGCAAGAGCTCCTTTCCCGCCGAACTGGATCTGCGCGGCATGCGCATCGTCGTCGACTGCGCGCACGGCGCCGCGTACCACATTGCACCCAAGGTGTTTCACGAGTTGGGTGCGGAGGTCTGCGCAATCGGTACGGAGCCCAATGGGCTCAATATCAACGACAGCGTGGGGGCGACCTCGCCGCTAGCCCTGCAGCAGGCTGTCGCGGAGCAGAAAGCCGATCTTGGCATTGCCCTCGACGGTGATGGCGACCGTGTCCTCATGGCCGATGGCGCGGGCCGGCTCTACGACGGCGATCAACTGCTCTACATCATTGCCCGGCAGCGCCTCATGAACGGTGGTCTCGCCGGGGTGGTCGGTACGCTCATGACCAATCTCGGCATGGAACATGCCTTGGCTAGGCTTGGCGTTCCCATCGTTCGCGCCAAGGTCGGTGACCGCTATGTCCTGGAGACGCTGATCGAGCGTGGCTGGAAGCTGGGCGGCGAGAATTCGGGCCATATCATTTGTCTCGACCGCCATACTACGGGTGACGGCATTGTTTCGGCCCTGCAGGTGCTGGCAGCGCTGCGACTGCAGCGGAAATCCCTGGCGGAAGCCAGTGACGGCCTCACGCTTTATCCGCAAATGCTGGTCAACGTGAAGCTGCCCAGCGGATTCGACTGGCAAAGCCGGCCTGAAATCGAATCGGCACGCATTGCCGCAGAGCGCGAACTGGGTGAAAGCGGGCGGGTGCTTTTGCGTGCTTCGGGCACCGAGCCGTTGCTGCGTGTCATGGTCGAGGGACGCGAAGCTCAGCGAGTGGCCTCCCTGGCCAGAAGCATCGCTGACGTCGTGCAGCGCGCAGCGGGCGCCATCGGACGCGGCCTGCTCGTGCTGATCTGCGCGGAAAAGGGCGACGACGAAGCAAGCGCCGGGCGACTCCTCGAGCGCCTGCTCAACTACCGCGTCTTTTCTGATGCGCTCGGCAAGATGAACCTGAGTCTGCGCGACGTTGCAGGGGGGCTCCTCCTCGTGCCGCAGTTTACGCTCGCCGCGGATACCAACAGCGGCAATCGGCCCAGCTTTACCCCTGCCGCGCCGCCCGAGACAGGGCAGCGGCTCTTCGATTTCATCGTCTCCCGTGCGGCCGCCCTGCATGCCGGTACGGCGAGCGGACGCTTCGGCGCGGACATGCAGGTCAGCATGACCAATGACGGCCCCGTCACCTTCTGGCTTCGCGTGGCGCCCGCCGCAGTTTGAGCGGCGTTTCATTTGACCGCAGAGAGCCCAGACGCTAGAATCACCGGCTTTTGACGAGTTCGGGGAAGGCTGGAAATGCGGCGCAAACTGGTGGCAGGCAACTGGAAGATGCACGGCAGTCTTGCGCGCAATCGCGATCTTCTTGACGGCTTGGTGCAGGCGGCCGGCAAGGGCGGCAGCGCCGATTGCGCGGTTTGTGTGCCTTTCCCATACCTCAGCCAGACCCAGGAACAGCTCAAAGGGACAGCCATTGCCTGGGGCGCGCAGAACCTGTCCGAACACCCCCAGGGGGCCTACACGGGGGAAGTCAGCGCAGCCATGCTGGCCGACTTCGGTTGCCGCTATGTGCTCGTCGGCCACTCCGAGCGTCGCAGCCTCTACGGCGAGAGCAATGAAACAGTGGCTGCCAAGTTCGTCGCAGCGGTGGGCAGCGGACTGACCCCCATCCTCTGCTTGGGCGAAACGCTCGAGCAGCGGGAGGGCGATATCACCGAGAAGGTCATAGCCGCCCAGCTTGATGCGGTCACGCAGGCTACCGGCATGAACGGACTGACCAATGCCGTCATCGCCTATGAACCGGTATGGGCCATCGGCACAGGACGCACGGCGACGCCGCAGCAGGCTCAGGACGTGCATGCCTTCATCCGGGCACGACTGGCCGGAAGCGATGCGGCACTGGCGCAGCGGATACAGATTCTCTATGGCGGCAGCGTCAAGCCGCAGAATGCAGCCGAACTTTTTGGCATGGCCGACATAGACGGCGGCTTGATTGGCGGCGCTTCCCTCGTCGCTCAGGATTTCCTGGCGATCTGTGCGGCTGCAGCTGGATAACTTAGGAACGGATTCGCAATGGAAGGAATGCTTTTTCCCCTGGTGCTGACGGTGCATATCCTGCTCGGCATGGCCATTATCGGCCTGGTGTTGCTGCAGCATGGCAAAGGCGCCGACATGGGCGCGGCCTTCGGCAGCGGATCCTCAGGCAGCTTGTTTGGCTCTTCGGGATCGGCCAACTTTCTCAGCCGTACGACCGCAGTCTTGGCAACCGCATTCTTCCTGACCAGCTTGGGCCTGAGCTATCTCGCGACCAATCGCACGCAGGTGCCGACCAGTGTCATGGAGCGGGTTAAGAACCAGCCGGACGTGCCGGTCGAGCAGGCGCCGGCCAAGCCGACCGCCGACGCAGATTCAAAGGCCAAGGAAATACCGAAGTAAGAGATGTTGCGGCGCAAAAAAGAAGGTATAATTTCTTTTTTCGTCGCCATAAGAATCAGTGGCTCCGTCGCAGGCTATGTGACAGAACCATGGATCGAATGCCGACGTGGTGAAATTGGTAGACACGCTATCTTGAGGGGGTAGTGGCGAGAGCCGTGTGAGTTCGAGTCTCACCGTCGGCACCAGAATTCCTCCCAGGCCCGGTAGTAATCGGGCTTGAATTGCAGCGGGAACGTGAAGGGCTCGGCGGCAAGGTTGGGAAGACCTTCCGCGCAGACTATGTTGGAAAACTACTTTCCTGTCCTCGTATTCATCCTCGTTGGCCTGGCCTTCGGGTGTGTTCCCATCCTCCTCGGCTGGCTTGTAGCGCCGAATCGCCCCGACAGCGAAAAACTCTCACCCTTCGAATGCGGCTTCGAGGCCTTCGAGGATGCGCGCATGAAGTTCGACGTGCGCTTCTACCTGATTGCAATCATCTTCATCCTGTTCGACTTGGAAATCGCCTTTCTCGTCCCTTGGTCGGTGATCTTCAAGGACATCGTTGCTTCGGATTCCATGAGGCTGTTCGGCTTCATCGAGATGATGATCTTCATTGGCATCCTGGCCATCGGCTATGTCTACGCCTGGGCCAAGGGCGCGCTGGACTGGGAGTGAACAGGCCATGAGCATCGAAGGCGTACTGGAAAAAGGGTTCGTCACTACCACGCTCGATACCGTCATCAACTGGACGCGCACCGGCTCGATGTGGCCGATGACTTTTGGCCTGGCCTGTTGCGCCGTCGAGATGATTCATGCCGGATGCTCGCGTTACGACCTGGATCGTTTCGGCATCGTCTTCCGCCCGAGCCCCCGCCAGTCCGATGTGATGATCGTCGCCGGCACGCTGACCAACAAGATGGCGCCTGCCCTGCGCAAGGTGTACGACCAGATGGCCGAGCCGCGCTGGGTGGTGTCGATGGGCTCGTGCGCCAACGGTGGCGGCTACTACCACTATTCATACTCGGTCGTGCGTGGCTGTGATCGCATCGTGCCAGTGGATGTCTATGTGCCGGGCTGCCCGCCGACTGCGGAAGCGCTGCTCTACGGACTTATTCAGTTGCAGAACAAGATCAAGCGCACCAGTACGATCGCGCGCTAAAGACACTATTGTGATGGCTTCCAAGCTCGAATCGCTTTGCCAGAATCTGCAGAACGTCCTCACCGACCGCATTGCAAGCATCAGGACGGCAGGAGGCGAGGTCACCATCGAAGTCGCCGCCGAGCACTACATTGAGATAGCGCGCATCCTGCGTGACCATCCCGATCTGCGCTTCGAGCAACTGGTGGACCTGACCGGCGTTGATTATTCGGCCTGGGGTGACGGCGCATGGAAGGGTCCGCGTTTCGCCGCAGTGTGCCATCTGCTCTCCGTGTCCAGGAACTGGCGCCTGCGTTTGCGTGTTTTTGCTCCGGATGACGGCTTTCCCGTGCTGCCTTCGCTGGTCCAGCTCTGGAACAGTGCCAACTGGTATGAGCGCGAGGCCTTCGATCTCTACGGCATCCTGTTCGAGGGCCACCCCGACCTGCGTCGCATCCTGACCGACTATGGCTTCATCGGCCATCCCTTCCGCAAGGACTTTCCGATCTCCGGCCACGTCGAAATGCGCTACGACCCGGAGCAGCGCCGCGTGGTCTACCAGCCTGTGACCATCGAACCGCGCGAAGTGACCCCCCGCGTCATCCGCGAGGAAAACTACGGGGACGCGGAGCATGGCTGAGATCCGCAATTACACGATCAACTTCGGTCCGCAACATCCCGCGGCGCATGGGGTATTGCGTCTGGTGCTGGAGCTCGACGGTGAAGTGATCGTTCGCGCCGACCCGCATATCGGCTTGTTGCATCGTGCCACCGAGAAGCTGGCGGAAACCCGGACCTGGCTGCAGACCGTTCCCTACCTGGATCGTCTCGACTACGTTTCCATGATGTGCAACGAGCACGCCTACGTCATGGCCGTCGAGAAACTGCTCGGCATCGAGGTGCCGATCCGCGCCCAATACATCCGCGTCATGATGGACGAGGTGACGCGCATCCTCAATCACCTGCTCAACATCGGCACGCACGCACTCGACATCGGCGCCATGACCATGGTGCTGTACACCTTCCGCGAGCGCGAGGACTTGATGGACGTGTACGAGGCCGTCTCAGGCGCACGTCTGCACGCAGCCTATTATCGTCCCGGCGGCGTCTATCGCGACCTGCCTGACCGCATGCCGCAGTACGAGGTCAACAAGTTCAAGAATGCCGAGACCGTGCGCAGGCTTAATGAGTCTCGCCAGGGCTCTCTGCTCGATTTCCTTGAGGATTTCACGGATCGATTCCCGGCCTGCGTCGACGAGTACGAGACGTTGCTCACCGATAACCGCATCTGGAAGCAGCGCACCGTCGGCATTGGCGTGGTTTCTCCTGAACGGGCACTGGCGCTGGGTTTCACCGGCCCGATGCTGCGCGGCTCGGGCGTCGAGTGGGATCTGCGCAAGAAGCAGCCCTACGAGGTTTACGATCGCATGGCGTTCGACGTGCCCGTCGGCGTCAATGGCGACTGCTACGATCGTTACCTGGTGCGCATCGAAGAGATGCGCCAGGCCAACCGCATCGTCAGGCAGTGCATCGATTGGTTGCGCAAGAATCCTGGACCAGTGATCACCGACAACCACAAGGTGGCACCGCCGTCGCGCGAGAAGATGAAGGCCAGCATGGAGGAGTTGATCCATCACTTCAAGCTGTTCACCGAGGGCATGCATGTGCCGCCCGGCGAGGCCTATGCGGCTATTGAGCACCCGAAGGGTGAGTTTGGTGTCTATGCCATCTCCGATGGTGGCAACAAGCCCTATCGCATCAAGCTGCGTTCGCCGGGCTTTCCTCACTTGGCCGCCACCGACGAGATGGCGAAGGGCCACATGATCGCCGATGCCACGGCCATCATCGGCACCATCGACCTTGTCCTGGGCGATACGGATCGATAGCACAGGAAATGCCATGCTGAGCCAAGAATCCCGACAACAAATTGACCGCGAAATCGCCAAGTATCCCGCCGAGCAGAAGCAGTCGGCCGTGATGGCGGCACTGGCCATCGTCCAGATGGAGCAGGGCTGGCTGAGCACCGAAGCCATCGAGGCCGTTGCCGACCATCTGGGCATGGCACCAGTGGCGGTCTATGAAGTGGCGAGTTTCTACAACATGTATGACCTTGCCCCGGTTGGCAAGTACAAGATCACCGTATGCACCAACCTGCCGTGCGCGTTGTCCGGCGGCGTGCATGCCGCCGACTACCTGAAACAGAAGCTCGGTGTCGGCTTCAACGAGACGACGCCCGATGGCCGGTTCACGCTGAAGGAGGGCGAGTGCATGGGCGCCTGTGGCGACGCGCCGGTGATGCTGGTGAACAACGTGCGCATGTGCAGCTTCATGCAACCCGAGCAAATAGACAGCTTGCTAGGGGAGTGCAAGTAATGGGCACCCTCGGCTTCATCCTCGAGGCGGCGGAAGGGGAGCGCAGCTGGCGCCTCGCCGAATATGTCAAGCGCGGCGGCTACGACGCGCTGAAGAAAATTTTCAGCGAGAAGATTCCCGCCGACCAGGTCGTCGGCGAGTTGAAGAAATCGTCATTGCGCGGCCGCGGCGGCGCCGGCTTTCCGACCGGCCTCAAATGGAGCTTCATGCCGCGCCAATTCCCCGGCGCCAAATACGTCGTCTGCAACTCCGACGAGGGCGAGCCCGGCACCTTCAAGGACCGCGACATCCTGCGCTGGAATCCGCACATGGTGATAGAGGGCATGATCATTGCCGGCTATGCCATGGGCTGCCAGCGCGGCTACAACTACATCCACGGCGAGATCTGGGACATCTACAAGCGCTTCGAGGAGGCTCTCGTGGAAGCGCGTGCGGCGAATCTGCTTGGCAACAACATTCTCGGTTCCGACTTCAGCTTCGAACTGCAGGCTCACCATGGCTATGGCGCCTACATCTGCGGCGAGGAGACTGCCTTGCTCGAGTCGATCGAGGGCAAGAAAGGCCAGCCGCGCTTCAAGCCGCCGTTCCCGGCCAGTTACGGCCTCTACGGCAAGCCGACCACGATCAACAACACCGAGACCTTCGCTTCGGTGCCCTACATCATCAATGAGGGTGGCGACCGGTTTCTCGAACTGGGCAAGCCGAACAACGGCGGCACCAAGCTGTTTTCCGTGTCGGGCCATGTGAACCGCCCCGGCAACTTCGAGGTGCCGATGGGCACGCCATTCAAGGATTTGCTCGAGATGGCCGGGGGCATGCGCGGCGGGCGCAAGCTGAAGGCGGTCATTCCCGGCGGCTCCTCCGCGCCGGTGCTGCCGGCCGACGTCATCATGGAATGCACGCTCGACTACGACTCGATCGCCAAGGCCGGCTCGATGCTCGGTTCCGGCGCCGTGATTGTCATGGACGAGACCACCTGCATGGTGAAGGCGCTGGAGCGCCTGTCCTACTTCTACTTCGAGGAGTCCTGCGGCCAGTGCACGCCCTGCCGCGAGGGCACCGGCTGGCTCTATCGCGTCGTGCACCGCATCGAGCACGGCGAGGGGCGCCCCGAGGACCTCGATCTCCTCAACAGCGTCACCGACAACATCATGGGCCGCACCATCTGCGCCTTGGGCGACGCAGCCTCCATGCCGGTGAAGAGCTTCATCAAGCATTTCGGCGCGGAGTTCGAGTACCACATCCAGAACAAGAAATGCCTCGTGCCCGAGGATGTGCAGCGGGCGGGCAGCGGTTTCTTCAAGGTATCGTAGAAAATGCTGGAAATCGAGATCGACGGCAAGACAACCGAGGTGGCGGACGGCAGCACCGTGATGGATGCCGCCCACAAGCTCGGGATTTTCGTGCCGCATTTCTGCTATCACAAGAAGCTGTCCATCGCCGCCAACTGCCGCATGTGCCTGGTGCAGGTGGAAAAGGCGCCCAAGCCCCTGCCGGCCTGCGCCACTCCGGTCACCAACGGCATGAAGGTGTTCACGCATTCCGAGTCCGCCGTCAAGGCACAGAAGGGCGTGATGGAGTTCCTCCTCATCAACCATCCGCTCGACTGCCCGATCTGCGACCAGGGCGGCGAGTGCCAGCTGCAGGATCTTTCGGTGGGCTACGGCCAAAGCGCCTCACGCTACCAGGAAGAGAAGCGCGTGGTGGTGAACAAGAACCTCGGACCGCTCATTGCCACCGACATGACGCGCTGCATCCATTGCACGCGCTGCGTCCGCTTCACGCAGGAGATCGCGGGCTGGATGGAACTTGGACAGGCCTTCCGCGGCGAGCACTCCGAGATCATGCCCTTCATCGAGAAGACGGTGGACTCCGAGCTGTCCGGCAACGTCATCGACCTCTGCCCGGTCGGCGCGCTGACCTCGAAGCCCTTCCGCTTCGCCGCCCGCACCTGGGAGCTGTCGCGCCGCAAGTCGGTCAGCCCGCATGACGGACTTGGCGCCAACCTCATCGTCCAGGTCAAGCACGACAAGGTGCTGCGCGTTCTGCCGCTGGACAACGAGCATGTCAACGAGTGCTGGCTGTCGGACAAAGATCGATACTCCTATGAGGCGCTAAACTCGGATGCGCGCCTGACGAAGCCGATGCTCAAGCAATGCGGCGAATGGCGCGAGGTGGACTGGCAGACAGCGCTGGAGTTTATCGGTACCGATCTGAAGCGCGTCGTGCGCGATCACGGTGCCGCCTCGGTCGGCGCGTTGGCCTCGCCGCACGCCACGCTGGAAGAACTCTATCTGCTACAGAAATTCGTGCGTGGCGCCGGCAGCGATAGCATCGACTGCCGTCTCCGCCAGACTGACTTTTCTCTCGACGGCAAGAATGTCGTGCCTTGGCTCGGCATGCCCGTTGCCGACATCCAGCAGCTCGACCGCGTGCTGGTGATCGGCAGCTTCCTGCGCAAGGACCATCCGCTGCTGGCCCAGCGCCTGCGCCAGGCAGCGAAGAAATTCACCCGTGTCAGCCTGCTGCATGCGGCGGACGACGATCAACTGATCGCGCTCCACGCCAAGTCAGTCGTCGCGCCGTCGGCGCTGGCCGCAGAACTGGCCGGCATCGTCAAAGCCGCAACCGAGGCGAAGGGCGCGGCAGTCGATGCAGCGCTGGCCAACGTGCAACCGTCCGTGGCAGCGAGGCAGATTGCGGAGAGCCTGGTATCTGGCGAGAACGCTGCGATTTTTCTCGGCAACTACGCCCAGCAGCTTGCCCAGTCGGCGACACTGCATGCGCTGGCGCAGCAACTGGCCGCCATCACCGGTGCGCGCTTCGGCTATCTGGGCGAGGCGGCCAACTCGGTCGGCGGATACATCGCCAAGGCAGTGCCGGGCGCACAGGGGCTCAATGCTGCGCGCATGCTGTCCGAGCCGCGCAAGGCCTATTTCGTCCTGCATGCCGAGCCTGAGCTCGACTGCGCCAACCCGCATCAGGCCATGGCTGCGCTGAAAGGGGCCGACCTGGTCGTGGCAATGACGCCCTTCAAGACGCGCGCCATCGACTACGCCCACGTGATCCTGCCGATCGCGCCTTTCACCGAGACGTCCGGCACGTTCATCAACACCGAAGGCCGCGTGCAGAGCTTCAATGCCGTCGTCAAGCCGCTCGACGAGACGCGTCCGGCCTGGAAGGTATTGCGTGTGCTGGGCAACCTGCTTGGCCTTGCGGGTTTCGAGCAGGACAGTTCCGAAGCCGTTCGCACCGAGGCGCTGGGCGGCAAGCCCGAGTTCGTCAGCGAACGTTTGAACAATCGGGCAGAAGGCCCCGCTATCGACTTGACTGCCGCTGTGCCGGCACTTCAGCGCATTGCCGATGTGCCGATCTATTTTGCCGACGCCTTGGTGCGCCGCGCGCCCTCGCTGCAGAAGACCCGGGACGCGGCGCCGCCTGCCGCGCGCATGAATGCCGCCACGTTGGCAAAGCTTGGCCTGAACGCCGGCATGCAGGTGAAAGTCAGCTCCGGCGGGACGGCGATCCTGACAGCGCAACTCGATGACGGCCTGCCCGACGGCTGCGTACGCGTTGCCGCAGGCCATGAGCTGACTGCCGGACTGGGCGCCCTGCAGGGCGAAATCACCGTGGAGCGTGCCTGATGGAATCCACGGTTCTCCAGTTCTTTCAGTGGTTCTGGAACCTGTTCGGCCTATGGGATGCGCTGTGGGCGCTGGTCGAGCCGGTGTGGCCGCTGATCTGGGTGCTGATGAAGATAGTCGCCATCATCGTCCCGCTGATGCTGACGGTGGCCTACCTGACCCTGGCCGAGCGCAAGGTGATCGGCTACATGCAGGTGCGCATCGGACCGAACCGTGTCGGACCCATGGGGTTGCTGCAGCCGATTGCCGATGGCATGAAGCTGTTCTTCAAGGAAGTGCTGGTGCCGAGCGGCGCGAACAAGAGCCTGTTTTTGTTCGGCCCCATCCTCGCCATCGCGCCCGCTTTGGCGGCCTGGGCGGTGGTGCCCTTCTTCGACGGCGGCGCGCTCGCCAACATCGATGCCGGCCTGCTCTACATCCTTGCCATGACCTCCATGGGCATCTACGGCATCATCATTGCCGGCTGGGCCTCGAACTCGAAGTACCCCTTCCTCGGCGCCATGCGCTCTTCTGCGCAGATGGTGTCCTACGAGATTGCGATGGGCCTGGCGCTGATCTGCGTCCTGATGGTGTCGAACAGCCTGAATCTGACGGAAATCGTCAGAGCCCAGGATCGCGGCTGGTTTGCCGACCACGGCGTCGGCTTCCTCTCGTGGAACTGGCTGCCCCTGCTGCCGATGTTCTTCGTCTATTTCATCTCCGGCGTGGCGGAAACCGGACGCGCGCCCTTTGACGTGATCGAGGGCGAGTCCGAGATCGTCGCCGGCCACATGGTCGAGTATTCCGGCATGGCCTTCGCCATGTTCTTCCTCGCCGAATACGCCAACATGATCCTGGTGGCGACGCTTACCTCGACCCTGTTCCTCGGCGGCTGGCTGTCGCCGGTCGGCTTCCTGCCGGACGGCTTCTTCTGGCTCGCGCTGAAGATATCCTTCTTTCTGCTGATCTACCTGTGGATCCGCGCCACCTTCCCGCGTTACCGCTACGACCAGATCATGCGCCTGGGCTGGAAAGTCTTCATTCCGCTGACCCTGGTCTGGATCGCCTTCATCGGCACCTGGATGGTGTCGCCATGGAACGTCTTCAAGTGAGGATCTGAGCTATGGGCGCCAAGGATTTCCTCAACAGTCTGCTCCTCAAGGAGTTGTTCAAGGGCATGTCCGTGACGGGGCGTTACTTCTTCGCGCCGAAAATCACGGTGCAGTATCCGGAGGAGAAGACGCCGCAGAGCAATCGCTTCCGCGGCCTGCATGCCCTGCGTCGATACCCGAATGGAGAGGAACGCTGCATCGCCTGCAAGCTGTGCGAGGCGGTATGTCCGGCGCTGGCCATCACCATCGAATCGACCGAGCGCGAGGATGCGAACGGCCAGACGTCGCGCCGCACCACGCGCTACGACATCGATCTCACCAAATGCATTTTCTGCGGCTTCTGCGAGGAGGCTTGTCCGGTAGACGCCATCGTCGAGACGCGGGTGCTGGAATACCATGGCGAGAAGCGCGGCGATCTCTACTACACCAAGCAGATGCTGCTGGCGGTGGGCGACAAGTACGAAGCGCAGATTGCGGCCGATCGCGAGCAGGACGCCAGGTTCCGGTGACGCCCATGGAATTCAAGAACGCGCTCTTCTATATCCTGTCGGCGATCCTGGTGATCGCGGCGCTGCGTGTCGTCACCGCGCGCAACCCCGTGCATGCCGTGCTGTTCCTGGTCCTCGCCTTCTTCAATGCCAGCGGCCTCTGGCTGCTGCTGCAGGCAGAATTTCTCGCGATCGCCCTGATCGTGGTCTATGTCGGCGCGGTCATGGTGCTGTTCCTCTTCGTCGTCATGATGCTCGACATCAACCTGGAGCGGCTGCGCCAAGGCTTCTGGAACAACCTCTGGCTCGGCGGCCCGATCGCCGTTCTCATGGTAGTCGAGATGGTGGCGGTGCTTTCCGTGCGCAGTTTCGGTATCGAAGCAATGCCCGCGCCTCCGGCGTCTGCGGCGGGCTACTCGAACACCAAGGAACTGGGCGTGGCCATCTATACCGAATATGTCTATCCCTTCGAATTGGCTTCGGTGATTCTGCTGGTAGCGCTGATTGCCGCCGTCGCGCTGAACCTGCGCCAGCGCAAGGACACCAAGCAGATGAATCCCGCCGACCAGATTGCCGTCAAGCGCAAGGATCGCGTGCGCATCGTGTCCATGCCCGCGGAGAAGGAATAAGCGATGCCGAGCCTTTCCCATTTCCTGATACTCGGCGCGATCATCTTTTCGATCGGCATCGTCGGCGTATTCCTCAACCGAAAGAACCTGATCGTCCTGCTGATGGCCATCGAACTGATGCTGCTCGCCGTCAACATGAACTTCGTCGCCTTCTCCCATTTCCTCGGCGACATTGACGGGCAGGTGTTCGTCTTCTTCATTCTGACGGTTGCCGCTGCGGAGGCCGCCATCGGCCTCGCCATCCTGGTCGTGCTATTCCGCAACCTGCGCACGATCCACGTGGACGACCTCGACAGCCTGCAGGGATAAACGAGACGCCATGACAGACATGCAACAACTCTACCTGCTGGTGCCGCTGGCGCCCCTCGCCGGCGCCATCATCGCCGGCTTCTTCGGCAAGTCCATCGGCCGCACCGGCGCTCACTGGGTGACGATCCTCGGCGTTTTCGTTTCCCTCGTTGCCTCCTGGTTCATTTACAAGGATGTCGAGGGCGGCAATCCGTACAACGGCACGGTCTATACGTGGATAGCCAGTGGCGGCCTCAGTTTCGAGGTTGGTTTCCTTATCGACAAGCTGACGGTGACCATGATGCTGGTGGTCAGCTTCGTCTCGCTGATGGTGCACATCTATACCATCGGCTACATGGCGCACGACGAGGACAACTGGCCGGCCGACAGCCTTGCGGGCAGAAACAGCTACCAGCGCTTCTTCGCCTACATTTCGCTCTTTACCTTTTCCATGCTGATGCTGGTGATGAGCAACAATTTCCTCCAGCTCTTCTTCGGCTGGGAAGCGGTGGGCCTGGTCTCTTACCTGCTGATCGGTTTCTGGTCCACCCGGCCGACGGCGATCTATGCCAACCTGAAGGCCTTCCTGGTAAACCGCGTCGGCGATTTCGGCTTTCTCCTCGGCATCGGCCTCATTGCCGCCTATTGCGGCACGTTGAACTACACGGAAGTGTTCGCCATGTCGCAGAAGCTGGCCGGCACCAGCATCGAGCTGATCCCCGGCCTGCCCTGGATGCTCATCTCCGTGGTCTGCATCTGCCTGTTCATCGGCGCCATGGGCAAGTCGGCGCAATTCCCGCTGCACGTCTGGCTACCCGACTCGATGGAAGGCCCGACACCGATCTCCGCGCTGATCCATGCCGCCACCATGGTGACGGCCGGCATCTTCATGGTCTCGCGCATGTCGCCCCTGTTCGAACTGTCGGACGCGGCGCTGTCCTTCGTCATCGTCGTCGGCGCCATCACCGCCTTCTTCATGGCGTTGATCGCCATCGTGCAGACAGACATCAAGCGCGTCGTCGCCTACTCCACGCTGTCGCAGCTCGGCTACATGACTACCGCGTTGGGCGCCTCTGCCTATTCGGCGGCGATGTTCCACCTGGCCACCCACGCCTTCTTCAAGGCGGTGCTGTTCCTCGGCGCCGGCTCGGTCATCATCGCCATGCACCACGAGCAGGACATGCGTCGCATGGGCGGCCTGCGCAAGTACATGCCCATCACCTATTTCACGGTGTTGATTGGCGCGCTCGCCAACGCCGGTTTTCCGCCCTTTGCCGGTTTCTTCTCCAAGGACTCGATCATCGAGGCGGTGCATCTGTCGACCACATCGGGCGCCGGTTTTGCCTACCCGCTGATCCTTGCCGGCGTGTTCGTCGGCGGCTTCTATTCCTTCCGGCTGGTTTTCATGGCCTTCCATGGCAAAGAGCGCTTTCGCGATGCGGCGCCGCATGGTCATGAGGCGCATGCCGCTAGCCACGACGACCACGGTCACCACGGCCCGGTCGAGCCGCACGAGTCGCCCTGGGTGGTCACCGTGCCGCTGATCCTGCTGGCCATTCCCTCCGTCATCGCCGGCTGGGCGATGATCGGACCTGCCCTGTTCGGCAACTACTTCGGCGGCGCGATCTACATCGCGCCCGAGCATCCGGCCATCGCCCGCATGGCGGCGGATTTCCACGGCGCGCTGGGCATGATCACGCACGGCCTGATGACGCCGCCGTTCTGGCTGGCGCTGGGCGGCGCGGCGACCGCCTGGTATCTCTACATCGTGCGGCCCGACCTGCCGGCAGTGATCAAGGCGAAGTCGGGCGTGCTGGCCCGCATCCTGGAGAAGAAATATGGCTTCGACGAGTTCAATGCGTGGGCCTTCGCCGGCGGCGCCCGCCTGCTCGGCCGCGGCTTGTGGAAGGGCGGCGACCAGACCCTGATCGACGGTCTGGCGGTCAACGGTTCGGCCAAAATGGTCGGCTGGGTGGCATCCATCGTCCGCCTGTTCCAGTCGGGCTACATCTACCAGTATGCGTTCTCCATGATCATCGGCGTATTCGTGCTGCTGACGCTCTGGATGAATCGCGCCTAGGAAAACAGGAAATGACGGGTCTTCCCTTGCTCAGTATTGCGATCTGGCTGCCCATCGTGGGGGGGCTGCTGGTGCTCGCCACCGGCGGCGACCGCAACGCAGGCCTGGCACGACTGGTCGCCTTGATTGCCGCAGTGGCGGGCTTTCTCGTCACGATCCCGCTTTACGTCGGCTTCGATGCGACGACCAGCGACATGCAGTTCACCGAGCTGCTGCCGTGGATTCCGCGCTTCAACATCCAATATCAGCTCGGTGTGGACGGCATCTCGGTGCTGTTCATCCTGCTCAACAGCTTCATCACGCCGCTGGTGGTGCTGGCCGGCTGGAAAGTCATCGAGGAGAAGGCGGCACAGTACATGGCGGCCTTCCTCATCATGTCCGGCCTCATGAACGGCATTTTTTCGGCGCTCGACGCCGTGCTGTTCTACGTCTTCTTCGAAGCCTCGCTGATCCCGATGTACATCATCATTGGCGTCTGGGGCGGGCCGAACCGGGTCTATGCGGCGTTCAAGTTCTTCCTCTACACGCTGCTCGGCTCGCTGCTGATGCTGGTTGCGCTGATCTATCTCTTCTTCCAGTCGGGGTTCAGCTTCAACCTGCTCGAATGGCACCAGCTTAAGATACCGTTGACGGCGCAGATCTACCTCTTTCTCGCCTTCCTCATGGCCTTCGCCGTGAAGGTGCCGATGTGGCCAGTACACACCTGGCTGCCGGATGCCCACGTCGAGGCGCCAACCGGCGGCTCGGTGGTGCTGGCGGCGATCATGCTGAAGCTGGGCGCCTACGGCTTCCTGCGCTTTTCGCTGCCCATCGCGCCGGATGCCTCGCGCGAACTGGCCTGGTTGATGATCGCGCTGTCGCTCACCGCCGTGGTGTACATCGGCTTCGTCGCCCTGGTGCAGGCCGACATGAAGAAGCTGATCGCCTATTCGTCGATTTCGCACATGGGCTTCGTCACGCTCGGCTTCTTCATCTTCAACTCGCTCGGCATTGAGGGCGCCCTGGTGCAGATGATCTCGCACGGCTTCATCTCCGGGGCCATGTTCCTTTGCGTCGGCGTCCTCTACGACCGCATGCACAGCCGGCAGATTGCGGACTACGGCGGAGTGGTCAATACCATGCCGAAATTTGCCGCGCTGTTCATGTTCTTTGCCATGGCCAACGCCGGCCTGCCGGCCACCAGCGGCTTCGTCGGCGAGTTCATGGTCATTCTCGGCGCCGTGCAGTTCAACTTCTGGGTCGGCTTCGCCGCCGCGACCACGCTGATCCTTGGCGCCGCCTACACGCTGTGGATGTACAAGCGCGTCGTGTTCGGCGCGGTGGCCAACCACCATGTCGCCGAGCTGGCCGACATCGATGCGCGGGAGCTCGTCATCCTCGGGATTCTGGCGCTGTGCGTGCTGGGCATGGGCCTGTATCCCTACCCGTTCACGGAAGTCATGCACGCTTCGGTGGAAAATTTGCTGAAGCACGTCGCCGTGCCCAAGTTCTGAGCGGACGATCAAGACATGAACTTCGTGATGCCCGATCTCTACCCCGCCTCGGCGGAGATCTTTCTCCTGCTGATGACCTGTGCGGTTCTGCTGGTTGACCTTTTTGCCGGCAAGGGCCGCCACTGGCTGGTCTACCTGCTGACCCAGCTGACCCTGGCAGGCTGCTTCGGCATTACCTTCTTCACCCTCGACGGGCAGGCGGTGACGACCTTCAGCAACATGTTCGTCGACGATCTGTTCGCCGACTTCCTCAAGCTGGTGCTCTATCCGGCGGTGGCCGTCATGCTGGTCTACAGCCGCGAGTACCTCGCCGCGCGCAACCTGGACAAGGGAGAGTTCTACCTGCTGGTGCTGTTCGCCACGCTGGGCATGATGGTGATGATTTCGGCCAGCCATTTCCTCACCATCTATCTCGGTCTCGAACTGCTCGCGCTGTCGCTCTACGCCTTGGTGGCCATCGACCGAGATTCCGCGCGCGCCACCGAGGCTGCGATGAAGTACTTCGTCCTAGGCGCCATGGCCTCCGGCCTCCTGCTCTACGGCATCTCGATGGTGTACGGCGCAACCGGCAGCCTGGACATCGTCGAAGTGGGCCAGCGCATTGCCACCGGCGGTGGCAACAAGACGGTGTTGGTGTTCGGTCTGGTCTTCGTCGTGGCCGGCCTTGCCTTCAAGCTGGGCGTGGTGCCCTTCCATATGTGGATTCCCGATGTCTACCATGGCGCACCGACTGCGGTGACCCTGTTCATCGGCTCGGCGCCCAAGCTTGCCGCCTTCGCCATCGCCATGCGTGTGCTGGTCACCGGCCTGGCCGAACTAGCCGAGCACTGGCAGGTGATGCTGACGATCCTCGCCGCCTTGTCCATCGCGCTCGGCAACCTGGCGGCGATCGCGCAGACCAATCTCAAGCGCATGCTGGCCTACTCGGCCATCTCGCACATGGGCTTCATGCTGCTCGGCATCCTTTCCGGCATCGTCGGCGGCGATCCGCGCTTCGCATTGAACGCTTACAGCTCGGCGATGTTCTATGCCATTACCTACGTGCTGATGAGCCTGGGTTCCTTCGGCATGATCCTTCTGCTGTCACGCGCCAGCTTCGAGGCCGAGAACATCGAGGACTTCAAGGGACTCAACAAGCGCAGCCCATGGTTCGCCGCAATGATGATGATCCTCATGTTCTCCATGGCCGGCATGCCGTTCTTTGTCGGCTTCTTCGCCAAGTTTGCCGTGCTGCAATCGGTGGTCGCCGCCAAGATGGTCTGGCTGGCGGTGTTCGCCGTCCTTTTCTCGCTGGTCGGCGCCTTCTACTACCTGCGCGTGGTAAAGGTGATGTACTTCGATGCGCCGACCGACACCGCGCCGATCGAGGCGCCACGCGACATGCGTTACCTGCTCTCGATCAATGGGCTGGCCGTAGCGTTGCTCGGTCTGCTGCCGCAGGGTGTGCTCGAGTACTCGATCTACGCCTCCTACGCTTTCCTCGCCGGGCATTGATGCATTGCGGGCAGGGCGCATAGGCGCACTGCCCGATCAAGATGCCACTTAGGAGGCGTATTCCGCCTTGGCTTCGCGTGCAGCCTGCGCCTCCTCAGGCGAATAGGCCTTGCCCGACCACAGCATGCGGTAGGCGATTTCCTCGTTGCCGTTCTCGCACAATTCCAGCACCTGCATGAACAACGGCTGGAAGGTCTCGCTGCGGTGCGAGGCCTCATGTTCCTCGAAGGAGCGCCAGAACGTGATGATCAGCGCCTCGCGATCCTTCAGCGGGCTTTGCACGGCCTGGCCAATGGAACTGCCTTCGTTCGAAATCATGCCGGAATTGAGTACGACGAGGCCGCCGACGAAGCCGGTGTCGGAATGGTAGGTCTTCACATTTTCGCAGAGCATGGCAACGCGTTCTTCAAGATCGTCAACGCTATACTCGGGCTTGAGCAGCACGCGGTTGACTGTCACTACGCCTTCGTCATTGAAACCGGGAATGAATCCGGACATAGTGTGCCTCCTTCTGTTAATAAGCGAACCCTTATAATAGACTAATTTAGTCGGATATAAGTTCCGTCCATGGATGATCATAAAAAAACAAATAAAGACAATCACTTGAGAGAGTCGATTGTGGCGGGAGAGGAGGTTTTCTCCGGTGGCCTGTTGCGCGTCAGGCGCGACACAGTCAGGCTACCGGACGGCAAGCAGGCTGTACGGGAGTTCGTATGCCATCCCGGCGCGGTTGTGATGATCGCCGAACTGCCCAACGGCAAGCTGCTATTCGAGCGGCAGTTCCGCTACCCGCTCGACAGCGTATTTCTCGAACTGCCGGCCGGCAAGATCCATCCCGGGGAGGACATCCTGCTGACTGCCCGCCGCGAACTGCAGGAAGAGACCGGCTACGTGGCGGAGCACTGGCACCACCTCGGTTTGATCCATCCCTGCATCGGTTACTCAGACGAGCGCATCGAGATCTTCTTCGCGCGAGGGCTGTCCCATGTCGGACATGCTCTCGACGACGGTGAATTCCTCGAGGTGCATGAACTGGACTTGGCGGAGGCCCTCGATGCCGTGCGCGATGGTCGCCTGACTGATGGCAAAAGCGTCGCCGCGCTACTCTGGGCTGAACGTGTGCTCGATGGGCGTTGGCCGTTGCCTGAGGCGGGTTAATCAGAATTTCAGCGAATACTGATGACGTGTAAAATCATCCAATCGCCCATACCCAGCGGGCGTACGGATACGGTGGAGGCAAGGCATGACGCAAGGCAGCACCACGCTGCAGCAGGCAGGCGCTGAATCGCTCGCGGGCGAAGGCAATCGCTTCCAGGCCCTGCGCGTCCTCTCTGAAGTCACGGCCACGCTCACCTCGGAATATGATCTCGAGACGCTGCTGGACCGTTTTCTCGGCATGATGGTACGGCTTTCCGGCGCCTCCGGTGGCGTTGTGCGCGTGGTCACCAGTGACGGCCGCCATTTGCGGCTTGCTGCCTCGCTCGGATTGCCCGCTGAACTGGTTGAGAACGAGCGCCTTGTCGACATCAACTGCGGCATCTGCGGGGCCGCGCTGCGCAGCGAAGAAATCAAGCAGACGCGCGACATGAGGCACTGTGTCGAGCGCAGCGGACAACCCTATTTCGGCCAGTGCAGTTCCATGGTCGTCGTGCCGCTCGAGCACAATGGCCGCCTGCTCGGCGTCTACAACCTCTACATGACCGAGGACCGGCCGATTCCGGAGGAGGTGTCCCTGCTCTTCAGCACGATCAGCGAACACCTGTCCATGGCCGTGGAAAACACCCGCCTGCTGCGCGAGAACCTGCGCATGACGCTGATGAGCGAGCGGCAGATGATGGCCAACGAGGTGCACGATTCGCTGGCGCAGACCATGGCCTACATGAAGATGCGCATCGAGCTGTTGCGAGAGGCCCTGTTGCAATACGAAAGCGGCAAGGCCCTCAAGTATTCGGGCGACATCCAGCAGGCGCTCGACGAGGCCTATGCCAGCCTGCGCGAGTTGCTCACCCAGTTCCGCAACCGCATGGATCCGCTCGGACTGGAGCACGCCCTCGACGAACTTGCCGCCGGCTACTTCGACCGCACCGGCGTCCGCCTCGAATTCGAGAACCGCATCCCCGACCTCGACCTGACGGTCGACCAGGAAGTGCAGGTGTTCCACATTCTCCAGGAAGCGCTCTCCAACGTCGCCCGCCATTCCGGCGCCAAGGACGCCAAGCTCACGCTCGACGTCGTCGATGGGCACTACGCCTTCACCGTCGACGACGACGGCCGTGGCGTCTTCGTCATGGGCGCCCAGCCCGACCTGCGCCACCATTTCGGCATCAGCATCATGAGCGAACGCGCCCAGCGCCTTAGCGGCAACATCGAAATATCCAATAGGCCGCAGGGCGGCGCACGCCTGCGCCTGCTCGTGCCGATCCATACGGAGAAGGCGGCATGAGCGACACGATCAAGGTCATGCTGGTGGATGACCACACCCTGTTCCGCAAGGGCCTGGCAGAACTGCTCGATGGCCGCGACAACATCCGTGTCGTCGCCACCACCGGCAACCCGGCCGAGGCGGCGGGCCTGATCGACGCGGCGCAGCCCGATGCGGTGGTGCTCGACCTCAACATGCCGCCGCATGGCGGGCTGGCCCTGCTGCGCGAACTTCAGGCCAGTGCCTGGAACGGGCCGACGCTGATCCTCACCGTCAGCGACGCCGAGGACGACCTCGCCAATGCCATGCGTGCCGGCGCTCGCGGCTACCTGCTCAAGGACATGGAACCCGACGATGTCGTCGACGCCATCCAGCGTGCCGTGCGCGGCGAGACGGTGGTGGCGCCCGCCATGACGCTCAAGCTGGTGGATCTCCTGCAAGGCGGCGGCAGCAAGAACACGGCGCGCGAGAACCTGCTCGCCCAACTCACCGCGCGCGAGCGCGAGATCCTCGACCACCTGGCACGGGGGCAGTCCAACAAGGCCATCGCACGCGCGCTCGACATCTCGCACGACACCGTCAAGCTGCACGTGCGCCACATCCTCTCCAAGCTCAATTTGACCTCCAGAGTCGAGGCGGCGGTCTTCGCCGTCGAGCAGAAAATGGCGCCGAGGCAAAAGTAGGCCGGTTGCAGCAATGGGCCGCCGTGTTGCAGGGGCTGACTTTCGCGGAGGATTACCGACTGGTCCCCTCGACAGGAATCGAACCTGTATTTGCCGCTTAGGAGGCGGCCGTTCTATCCATTGAACTACGAGGAGGCGGGCGCGTATTTTAGCCTCTCCGCTATAATCCTGCCATCGCAATGCTCCCCCGGCGCACATCCGCGTCTGACAATCCATGCCTCTCCTCACTCTGGATAAAGGCTGCCTGGCCTTTGGCCACGTAGCGCTTCTTGACCATGCCGACTTCCAGGTGGATGCCGGCGAGCGCATCGCGCTGATCGGCCGCAACGGCAGCGGCAAGTCGAGCCTGCTGCGCGCGCTGATGGGTGTCGCTACGCTGGACGACGGCACGGTGTGGCGCCGCGACGGCCTGCGTGTGGCTTATGTGCCGCAGGAGCCGGATTTTCCGCCGGAGCAGACGGCCTACGAGGCAGTCGCCTCCGGTGTCGGAGAGGCGAGCCGCCTGCTCGTCGACTACCATGCCGCCACCCAGCGCCTGTCGCACGACCACACTGAAGCCGCCATGACGCATCTGCATGAGTTGCAGACGCAACTGGAAGCTAGTGATGGCTGGCGGCTCGGTACGCGTGTCGAGCAGGCGCTGTCGCACTTGAACCTGCCGGGCGAAGCACGGCTGGGGGAACTGTCCGGCGGGGGCCTCAAGCGCGTGGCGTTGGCCCGCGCCCTGGCCGGCGATCCGGAGCTGCTGCTGCTCGACGAGCCGACCAACCACCTCGATCTCGACGGCATCCTCTGGCTGGAGCAACTCATCACCGGCTTCGATGGCGCGGTGGTGGTGATCACGCACGATCGGCGCTTTCTCGATGCAGTCGCCACACGCATCGTCGAGCTCGACCGGGGACGGCTCGTGAGCTTCCCCGGCAGCTTCGCCGATTACCAGAGCCGCAAGGCCGAAATGCTGTCCGCCGAGGCGCAGCAGAACGCCAAGTTCGACAAGCTGCTGGCGCAGGAGGAAGTGTGGATCCGCAAGGGCATAGAGGCGCGCCGCACGCGCAACGAGGGCCGCGTGCGGCGGCTGGAACAGTTGCGCCGCGAGCGCGCGGCGCGGCGCGAACGGCTCGGCGGCGTCAGCTTCCAGCTCGCGCGCGGTGAAGCCTCCGGCAAGCTGGTGGCGGAGCTGGAGCACGTCACTAAACGCTACGGCGAGCGCGACATCGTGCGCGACTTCTCCTGCCGGATACTCCGCGGCGACCGCGTCGGCATCATCGGCCCCAACGGCGCGGGCAAGACCACGCTGATCCGTCTCATCCTCGGCGAGATCCAGCCGGATGCCGGCAGCGTGCGCCTTGGCACGAAGCTGACGGTGGCCTACTTCGACCAGTTCCGCGCCGCGCTCGACGAGGAAGCCACGCTCGCCGACGTGATCAGCCCGGGCTCGGACTACGTACAGGTCGGCGGCGAGCGCAAGCACGTCATCAGCTATCTGGAGGATTTCCTCTTTCCCTCGGCACGGGCGCGCTCGCCGGTGAAGTCGCTCTCCGGTGGCGAGCGCAACCGCCTGCTGCTGGCGCGGCTGTTCAGCCAGCCGGCCAACGTGATCGTGCTTGACGAGCCGACCAATGACCTCGACATCGAGACGCTGGAACTGCTGGAAACATTGCTGGCCGACTACAACGGCACGGTATTCCTCGTCAGCCACGACCGCAGCTTCCTCGACAATATCGTCACGCAGGTGATCGCAGCCGAAGGCGGCGGGGCCTGGCGGGAAACGGTTGGCGGCTACGAGGACTGGGTGCGGGAATCAATGCTCCGGCGCGCACAGCCACCCGCTGCTGCGAGCACGCCTGGAAAGGGCAAGGACGTTCAGAACAAGCAGGAGACGCGCGATGCACGCCCGAAGGCCAAGATGTCGTTCAAGGAGACACGCGAACTGGAGGCGCTTCCCGAACGCATCAGCAGATTGGAAGCCGAGCAGGCCGCCCTCAATGCACGTCTTGCCGATCCGACGCTGTATCGCGGTTCGCCGGAGGAACTGCCGGCTCTGAAAGCGCGGCTCGCCGCGCTGGATCGGGACATCGCGCAAGCCATGCAACGCTGGGAAGAACTGGAAGCGCGTGCATCCGGCTTCTGACGAAAGTCAGCCGCCGCAGTACGGCGACGCAATATCAAAAACCGCCTTCCATGCCCCAGAGAAAGGGCAGGGCGATCAAGGCGCCGAAAAAGACCGCGATGTGGAACCACGACCACAGGCGATACCTTGAGGCGAGGCTGTCGGGATTCATGTCCGAGATGAGGTAGAGGCGGCCGTCTCCAGGCAGGTGCATGACATGCAACTCTGCGGAAGCGCGCAGTTCGCGGTGGTTGGCGACGACCTCGCGCCTGGCCTGCGCTCGGGCGAGCTCCCATTCCCTTAGGTCGATCTGTCCATTCCGGTCGAGATCGAAGCGTTCGAGCAGCTCGCCGGTCCTCGTTTTCCATTCTGACAAAAGCAGCTTGACGTCCTCTGCGACGTTCATGTCGAGGTCTACGCTGCCACGCGTGGCGAACTGGCCGAGGACATAGAGGGTCTGGCGCTCTATGAGCAGCCACTGGGTGTAGCGGCGATCGTCCTGTATCCATGAGTCCTTTTTGGTGACCAGCATCTCGGCGCCTTCGGGATCGACGACGCACTCGCCGGTGCCGTCTTCGAGGATGAAGGAGGCATCGCTTTCGCCCTTGTCCTCCAGAACCCACTTGTTGTCGCTGGTCTTGCGCTCGATCTTGTAGCGGTACCACAGGCAGGGCAACTGTGAGACCGGGCTGATCAGGGGCGCGCCGGCGAGGGGCCTGCCGCTGCCGATCAGTTCGACATAGCCCTGCGCTGCCGAGGCCACCTTTGAGGTCGGCGTGTCGGCGACGGCGCGGGCGCGGCGCCATGCCGAAGTCCAGGCGAACAGGCTGAGCGGCACCATCAGCGCCACGCAGGCGAACATGCCGACGTACGACTCAGTCTGGAATCCGATCAAAAGCAGGACGAGTTGGCCGCCGGAGGTGACGAGATTGCTGTACCCCCGGCGCAGGGAGACGAGCATTACGCAGCGCGCTTCAGCTGAACAAGGCCTTCATGTCGACATCCGCCTTCTCCGCACTGGCGAATTCGAGCAAGGGTTTGGGCTCGAATCTGAACATGCCGGCGATGATGGAGTCGGGGAACTGCTCGATGCGCACGTTGTTGATGTTGACGGATTCGTTGTACAGCTCGCGACGGTCGGCGATGCCGTTCTCGAGCGCCGTGATGCGGCCCTGCAGCTGCATGAAGTTTTCGTTAGCCTTCAGCTCGGGGTAGGCCTCGGCGACCGCGAAGATCTGGCCGAGCCCCATGCGCAGGGCGCCTTCGGCCTGACCCAGCGCCGGGATGTTCTGGCTCTCCCGCGCAGTCTGCACGCGGGAGCGCGCCTCGACCACGCGCTGCAGGGTTTCCTGCTCGAACTGCTTGTATTGCTTGCAGGTCTCGACCAGCTTGGGCAGTTCGTCGTGGCGCTGCTTGAGCAGCACGTCGATGTTGGCCCATGCCTTGGCGACGGCATGCTTTACCATCACCAGCCCATTGTAGATCATCACGCCATACACCGCGGCGGCGACGATGATGCCCAGCACCACCAGTGAAACGATACCCATGATTCCCCCCCTGGTTTGAGCAACGTGCGCGTATTGTAATCGACTGTTCAGGATTCCGACTGCTATGGACTCGGTGCGCCTTCCCCGGCTTGCGGCAACTCCTCCGCGGGCGGGATATCTACCAGCCGGCGCAAGCGAGCCATAAGCGTTTCTCCCGAGATGCCCAGCAGCTTGCTGATCTCGGCGATATCGTCTGGAATGGCCGGATCGTTCCATCCGTTGGCCGAGTGCCGCGCGAGGTTGACGGCGTGTATGACATTGCGCACGCGCGGGTGCTCGGCGTGGCTGTCGTCCATCAGGCTGAGCAGCAGTTCCGGAAGTCGCCAGGCGCGGGCGAGCGCGAGCTGCAACGCGGTGGTCTGGATGCCGAGCACGGCTTCTTGTGCCGTAGCGCTGCGCAGGCCGCGGTTATTCGCCTGCAGGGCGCGGATGTCAAGCATCAGCGTGGGGGCAAAGCTCCAGAGCAGGATTTCCGCGCTGTCGTGGAGCAGGGCGGCAATGGTGACTTCATCCACGTCGAGGTCATGGCGCTGCACCGCCCAGTCGCGCGCGAAGATCGAGGCCTGACGGGCGCGCGCAATCACGCGCAGCAGGCCGATGAGAGCCTGCGGTTGCTCCTTCAGCCTGTCCTCGACCAACGGCAGGTTGTCGAACCTGGCAAAGAATGGCGTGATGCCGATCATCATCACGGCGCGGTCGATGGTGGTGATGTCGGCCGTCTGGCTGGAACGCCGCGAGGCTTCGATGTAGGCGAGCACGCGCAGGGTCATCAACGGATCCTGCAGAATGGCTCCGGCGACCTGCCGGCCGCTGACGTTCTCCTCGTTCTCGCGCAGACGTGCCAATTCCCGTGCAGTGCGCTTCAACACGGGAATGTCGGCCTGGCTGAGGTATTTCACCCAGGACTCGAGATCAGGCAGCGGGCGTTGCAGCATCGAAGTTAAATTTTCCAGCCATTACCGATAGTTATAATTACGGCACGGATTTGGATGGCTTGAGGCCGATCAGCCGGGCGGCATCCATTATCAGGATGAAAATTATTTCGCAACAATGAGATACATGTCTCGGCAAAAGTCCTGGGATCTTTTCTGCCGGGTCGTCGACAACTTTGGGGATATCGGAGTCTGCTGGCGCCTTGCCCGCCAGCTGGCGGGCGAGTACGACCTGCAAATCTGTCTCTGGGTAGACGATTTGTCTGCCTTCAAACGTATCTGCCACAGTATCGATTCGACGCTGACGGTTCAGACATGCCAGGGGGTGGAGATTCGGCACTGGACGGAGCCGTTTCCCGATATTGAACCAGCGCAGACGGTAGTCGAGGCATTCGCCTGTGAACTTCCCGAACGCTATGTTCAGGCGATGGCGGCTCGTGTGGTGGAACCCTGCTGGATCAATCTCGAATACCTCAGCGCGGAAGACTGGGTTGGCGAATGCCACGGCATGGCATCGCGCAACCCGCGGTTGCCCCTGACCAAGCATTTCTTTTTTCCCGGTTTCGCGCCGAACACCGGCGGCTTGCCCATGGAACGGGCGCTTCCGCAGCAGCGTAGGGCTTTCCGGCAGGATGCGCATGCACAGGCCGCCTTCTGGCAGGATCTCGGCATGGTGCCGCCGTGCGCGGACGAGCGCCGCATTTCGCTGTTCTGTTATCCGGGCAGCCGGGTGGAGACCCTGTTTGCCCTCTGGCGGGAACAGATCCAGCCGGTGACCTGCCTGGTGCCGGAGGGCGTTGCCGGGGAGGCGATTGCCGCTTTCTTTGGTCGGCCCGCGCCGGCGGCCGGCAGCTTGCTCAAGCAGGGCAGCCTGGAAGTGCGCATCCTGCCTTTCCTCGAGCAGGAGCAATACGACCGGCTTCTATGGGCCTGCGACTGCAATTTCGTCCGCGGCGAGGACTCTTTCGTGCGGGCCCAATGGGCCCTGAAACCGTTTGTCTGGCAGCCCTATCCCCAGGCCGAAGGGGCGCATCTGAGCAAGCTGGGCGCCTTTCTGCGAATCTATTGCCACGAATTGCCTGCTGAGGCGGCGAAGGCCGTGACCGACTTGTGGGAAGCCTGGAGCCGAGGCGAGGCGCCGGGTGATTCCTGGCCGGCGTTCTGGGCGCAGCGTGCGGTACTGGCGAATCATGCCGAAGGATGGGCGAAGGCCCTGCAGAAGAATGGGGATACGGCTACCAGGCTGGCGGAATTCTGCCCGGATAAGCTATAATTTCCCGTTTATTATGCGTCGCTTAGCCCGGCGGCTTGGTTACGCCCACCTTATTGCAGGATTTTGCACATGAAACTGGCACAGGAACTCCGCGTAGGCAACGTCATCATGATCGGCAAGGACCCGATGGTCGTGCAGAAGGCCGAGTACAACAAGTCCGGCCGCAACGCAGCCGTCGTCAAGATGAAGTTCAAGAACCTTCTCACCGACTCCCCGAGCGAGAGCATCTACAAGGCGGACGACAAGTTCGAGATCGTCCAGCTCGAGCGCAAGGAAGTAACCTATTCCTACTTCGCCGACCCGATGTACGTATTCATGGATGCCGAGTACAACCAGTCCGAGGTTGAGAAGGAAAGCATGGGCGACGCGGTCAACTACATCGAAGACGGCATGGCCTGCGAGGTGGTGTTCTACAACGGCAAGGCGATTTCCGTCGAATTGCCCAACAGTGTAGTGCGCGAGATTATCTACACCGAACCGGCAGTTCGCGGAGACACCTCAGGTAAGGTGCTCAAGCCGGCCAAGATTGCCACCGGCTACGAAGTGTCCGTGCCGCTCTTCTGCGAGATCGGCGACAAGATCGAAATCGATACCCGCACCGGCGAATACCGCAACCGCGTCAAGGGCTGAGCGAAAAGGCTGCGCATGGAAAAAGCCACCCTCGGGTGGCTTTTTTGTTCGGGGAGCGCTGTCGGGTCAGCGCCAGACTTCCTTGCAGCGGGCGATTTCAGCATCGGTCATCACTGGCTTGATCACGCACTGACGAGCCCGCTCCTGGCGCAATCGCTCCTCTTCCTTCTGCTGTTCCAGCCGGGCAAGGCGTTTGGCTTCGGCTTTCTCCGCTTCGCTTTGCGGCGCCATGTGGCGCATTTGCTCATTCGGTTGCGCAACAGTACTGGCGTCACTGGAAGAAGCATCGCCGTCAGAACCTTGGGCGTCACTGTCGGCCGGCAGAGCGGCAAGTAAAGCCGCCAGGAAAAGGGTCATGGTGAGTGCAGGGCGCATCATTGTCTCCAGGCCGGAATCGTTAAGGCGAAGAGTATACCGAGAAAAAACAAAACGCCACCCGCATTGGGGTGGCATTTAGTTTGGTGGTGGGGTGGAACCCTGCGCCAAACCTATGTAACTCAGCGCCTTAGAACCGCTACGAAGTCCTGCGGAAAGGTGCGGAATCCAGCCCCAACTGCCAACAAGCCTACCAGTTCTGCCCGGCCGGGGTCACCAGCCAAGTGCATCAGACAGGACGCCAGTTCGATTCCCGTTTGCGGAATTGAACCCGCGTCCGAAACCAGTCAAGCCAACCGCACTGGGCGTGCAATCTTCGGTCTTCGAGCTTGGCTGGCGGTCTGGAGGTTGGCCGACTTGGAGAGGATTCGCAGCATCGCCTGGTTGTGATGGTAGTCCCGGAAGGCGTCCGCAACTGCCTTGTCGACGAAGGTGGGCGTCGTCTGCCCGTCAGATGGGGCGGACACGATTCCGTCCGGGATGTCACCTGACCAGCCCCTGGCCGCCCGGAAGCCGCTGACGATGTGAGAGAAGTTGGGCCAAGCGTGATCCAGATGGGCGTCGTCGATGCTGACCATCACGCCAGTCAGTTCGCATGCAACCAACCCATGAGCGTCGCCATGCTCCGCGAAGGCACGCTTCTTGGCCAGAACGAGATCGAGTGCGACAGCCTCCCGGCATGCACCGTAGAAATCCTTCGACCGGTCCCCTGGTAGGCCTTTGACGGCCCAGATGTACGAAAAGTCCGTGGCGGACCCGTCCAGTCGCACCACCCAAAAGCCGGAGTTGCTCCAGCCCGTTCCTGTGTTCAGGCGCCGTTCGAAGTGGCCGATCTGGCCACAACCCTTCGCCGGCTCACCAACCTGGTCAAGAATCGGGTCATACCGTTCGACGAGGGCCACGAGGTCGGCGTGGTCCCCTGGGTCAGAGATGCGATCCCCGTCCTGGTACCGGTGTAGCAGCGCCTTGTAATGGTCCAGTGCGCTTTTCTGGGTTCGGAAGCTCCGCGAGCCGATTAAGACAGGTTTAGCCATTTCTCATTTCTCCGGGACTCATCAATCATTGCTCCACAGTTGCTCGTTATCCTGGGTCGCCATCCAGAATTCATCGAACAGCGCGAGCTTGGCGGCTTCCATCGTGGGATAGGTCTTTGCTCCGAAACGACCTTCGATGCGGTACCCCCAGCGCTTGAACTTGTTTATGTGCACCCCGACGTTGTGCCCCTGTATGTTCAGGAACGGATTCCCCTTAGAGGACGTGCGCCAAGTTCGCGTGAGCCACTTCTTTCGACGGACCGCCCGATTGCGCAGACGGTTTTCCCGGCGCTTGGGCCCCTCGTAGTCGCTGCTCATCTTCTCGGCGCAGACGCACCCGACGTCGAAGTTCTCGTCCAGGTCCGGATGCTCCATGATGTGGACGTAGCGGATCTTCTCGTTGCCGCACATCTGGCAGGTCGCGTAATCGGTTTCGTCCGCCGACTCGCCGTCGGCTCGCAGGTCGACCACGTCCACGCAGTGCCATCCTTTGTGGGGCACACCCGGCTGGTCCCATCGATTTCCGCTCATGCCAGTTCACTCCATCTCAGAATCCCGGGTACTTCCGCCAGATCCGCTGGTTCAGCTCTTCGTTGTCGCTGTACTCGCCGATCGCCCAATCCTTGAAGGCGTAGAGGTCTTCAGCCAATTCGGTGATGACGTCGCGCAGTTCCAGCGGCTCCAGCCACTCGGCAGGGATCGCCTTCACGCCGTGCATCGCGCCCAGCAGGTTGCCGACGATCGCTCCGGTCGAGTCGGAGTCACCATCGTGGTTCACGGCCAGGATCACGCCCTGTTTGAAATTGTGGGCGACCAGCGCGCAATAGATGGAGATCGCCAGGGCCTCCTCGGCGATCCAGCCCTGGCCCAGCCGGGCAATGGCTTCTTCATGTGGCAAACCCGAATCGGCTAACTCCTCAGCCATCTCGATCGCACGCAGCGTCTCTTCGTGGCGGGGCTCGGCTCGCAGCATGAGTTTGGCGGCGGCCAATGCCTCGCGCAGCGACGCGCCATCGGTCAGTGCCAGGACCAGCACCGCCAGCACACCACCGGTCAGGGCTCCGGTCGGGTGCCCATGGGTCAGCGCAGCCAACTCGGTACCCAGCCGGAAGGCGTCTTGGGGAGATTCGTACTGCCGCAGGCGCCAGGCGAACAGACCGACCGGCGCAACCCGCATGACGCCGCCGCAGCCCTTGCTGTCGTTGCGGGCCGGCTCCCCGAGCGAGTTCATCGCCCGCAGGGCCGATAGGCAGGTGTTGCCCGGTGCGCGACGGCTGTGCAGCTGACGCTGCTGAAACAGCCAGCCAGGCTCATCGGTGCCGAAGTCGATGTCGCATATCGGGCGTTCGCCTTGGGTTTGCAGCCAGCGCAAATAGGCGTGGGCCGTTACCCCGGAATAAGTCGTGATGCCTTTGAAGCAGCCGCGCACCCAGCCTCGGATCAACCCCTCGGCGGTGAACAAGGTCATCTGCGTGTCGTCGGTGATCGTCCCCATGCCGCCATAAGCCGGTGCGTACTGGGCGATTCCCTTCGGACCGAAGCGACGCAGAATCTCGGTCCGCTTCATGAACTCCACCGGAGCGCCCAGCGCATCACCGACTGCACCACCGAGTAGGCAGCCCAGAAACCGCCCCTGGACCGTGCGTTTTTGCTGGCGCTTGCTGCGCCAGGCAAGTGGTGCCGGTGTCTCGAATTCTTCCGCCGCGCCCGCATCGACAACAGGCTCCTCGTCCTCATTGCCAGACAAGGTGTAATGGATGCCCAACTCTGCGACCACGCGGGCGGCGGGCCGGGCAACGAGGTCGAGCTGCTTACGCCACTCAGGCACATCGGAGCCGTCCCAACTGATGCCCAGGCCTTTCTCCCAGTAGGACAGGTAGGCCTCGCCCCGGTCGGCGGCGTAGTAGTTGCCGTTGCCGGCGGAGCAGTCGAGCGCGTACTCCCAGTTGTTCTCGCGCATGCAGACTCCGTGCTCAGGGTGAGGCACTTGCCCCAGCCCGATCAGGTATTCCGCGCTCTTGGCGTCCAACGGGCGAAACACGGCCACCCGCAAGCGTCCGTCGTCCCGGGCGGTGATGGCAGCGATCAGAACATCGCCACGTTGGATGGTGACCAGTTTGCCGCCGAGGTCCACGGGCCCGACCTCGAGCCACCAGTGGTCACCAGCGGCTGAAACGACATCGCGGGCATCGTCGGGTGCCAATAGCTCGGCAAGCCGATCCATTGCAGGTTCGACCTGCTGCCATTCGGCATCCCCATCCCGGCTACGCTGCTGCAGACCGTGCAGCATCACGGCCAGCGGCAGGTCCCCGTTATCGAGCAGGGCCGACTTCAGATCGGCCGCTGGGACCGGGTACGGGATGTCCGGCAACCCGTACCGCGCCAGCGTCTCTGGCTTGAGGTGAAGCTCCGCGAAATCTTGCATGGCGCCCGTACCGATCCTTTTATCGCTGCGCCGCTTGTGGTTATCACAATACGACGCACACACAAATCAAAATAGAGTCATGGACAGATTCTAGGGCAGACCATATACTTTCTGCAATAACCCGTACAAGCATTCGCTAACCCGAACGAGCCAGCCAGGATGTCGAACGAACAGCTTGCAGATCTAACCCAGCCACAACGCGACCGGCTCGCGTTCGTGGAGTTGCGCGTGCGCTTCATCGGGGAGATACGTCGTCAGGACTTGGTCACGCGGTTTGGCATCCAGTCCGCCGCCGCATCCAGGGATCTGGCGCTGTACAAGGAGTTGGCCCCGGGCAACATCGACTACGACCCCAAGGGCAAGTCCTACGTCTTGGGGCCGGACTTCCGGCCCGTATTCGACTTTCCCCCAGAGCGGGTGCTGTCGTGGCTGACCCAGGGCTT
>PHCS01000029.1 GCA_002840845.1 Betaproteobacteria bacterium HGW-Betaproteobacteria-14 | reverse complement strand
GAGCGCGCCTCGGTCGACAAGATGGCGGCCGAGGTCACCGCCGCATGGGGCCGCGTCGACATCCTGGTGAACAACGCCGGCATCACGCGCACCGCCATGCTGCACAAGATGACGCCGGAGCAGTGGCAGCAGGTCATCGATGTGCACATGAACGGCAGCTTCTACTGCCTGCAGGCGGTGGTGAACGGCATGATCGAACGCAAATACGGCCGCATCATCAACGTCACTTCCGCCGCAGGCATGCTCGGCACCATCGGCCAGATCAACTACAGCGCCGCCAAGGCCGCCATCGCCGGCATGACCAAGTCGGGGGCAAAGGAACTGGGCCGCCATGGCATCACCGTGAATGCCATCGCCCCAGGCGCCGCCACGCCGATGACGGAGGTGATCCGCACCGACGACCGCTTCAAGGACAAGTACCTGGAGCGCATCCCGCTCGGCCGCTGGGCCGAGCCGTATGAAGTGGCACCGGCCTTCGTCTTCCTCGCCTCGGACGGGGCGAGCTACATCACCGGGCAGATCCTCGCCGTCGACGGCGGGCTGACTATTCGCTAATCCCTTTTCGATACTGGAATCGCCATGAACAAACCGACCGAAAAATTCAAAGCCGCCTTCAAGTGGGACGATCCCTTCCTGCTGGACGACCAGCTCAGCGAGGAAGAGCGCATGGTGCGCGACACCGCCTACGCCTACTCCCAGGAGAAGCTGCAGCCGCGCGTGCGCGAGGCCTTCGAGAAGGAGCACACCGACATCGCCATCTTCCGCGAGATGGGCGAGCTCGGCCTGCTCGGCTGCACCATCGAGGGCTACGGCTGCGCCGGCCTCAATTACGTCTCCTACGGCCTCATCGCGCGCGAGGTCGAGCGCGTCGATTCCGGCTATCGCTCCATGATGAGCGTGCAGTCCTCCCTCGTCATGCACCCGATCAACGCCTACGGCACCGAGGAACAGCGCCAGAAATACCTGCCCAAGCTCGCCACCGGCGAATGGATCGGCTGCTTCGGCCTGACCGAGCCGAACCACGGCTCCGACCCCGGCAGCATGATCACGCGGGCGAAGAAGGTGCCCGGCGGCTATTCGCTTTCCGGCGCCAAGATGTGGATCACCAATTCGCCCTTCGCCGACGTCTTCATCGTCTGGGCCAAGACCGAGGACAACGTGATCCGCGGCTTCATCCTGGAAAAGGGCATGAAGGGCCTCTCCGCGCCGAAGATCGAGGGCAAGCTCAGCCTGCGCGCCTCCACCACCGGCGAAATCGTCATGGACGAGGTGTTCGTCCCCGACGAGAACTGGCTGCCCAACGTGCAGGGCCTCGGCGGCCCCTTCGGCTGCCTCAACAACGCCCGCTACGGCATCGCCTGGGGCGCACTCGGCGCGGCGGAATACTGCTGGCAGGCCGCGCGCCAGTACACGCTCGACCGCAAGCAGTTCGGCCGTCCGCTCGCCGCCACCCAGCTCGTGCAGACCAAGCTCGCCAACATGCAGACCGAGATCACCCTCGGCCTGCAGGCCTGCCTGCGCGTCGGCCGCCTCAAGGACGAGGGCAAGTGGGCACCGGAGATGATTTCGCTCATCAAGCGCAACTCCTGCGGCAAGAGCCTCGACATTGCCCGCATGGCGCGCGACATGCACGGCGGCAACGGCATCTCGGGCGAATACCACGTCATCCGCCACATGGTGAACCTGGAGACGGTGAACACCTACGAGGGCACCTACGACGTCCACGGCCTCATCCTCGGCCGTGCGCAGACAGGCATCCAGGCGTTTTCCTGAAGCGCACCGTCATTCCCGCGCAAGCGGGAATCCATGCAACAAGCCGGCGCAAGCCGGCTTTTTGCATCCGGCAAAAGTCAGTCCCCGCGACACGGCGCAATAGTCGGGCTATTCTTCGAGTACTGATCAAGAAAACGAACCCTCCCATGATGACCGCCCGCAAACCGGCTCCCCTGCAACGCCATGTGCTGATCACCGGCGTCTCCCGCGGCCTCGGCCGCGCCATGGCGCAGGGCTTCGCCGGACTCGGCCACACGGTGATCGGCTGCGGGCGCAGCCGCAAGCCCGTCGCCGAACTGCAGGCGCGCCTCGGCGCTCCTCACCGCTTCGACATTGTCGACGTCGCCGACGATGCGGCGGTGAAGGCCTGGGCCGTAGAGGTACTGAAGTCCCACGGCGCGCCCGACCTGCTCATCAACAACGCCGCCCTGGTCAACCGCAACGCCCCGCTGTGGAAGGTGCCTGCCCGCGAGTTCGACGCCGTGATCGACGTGAACATCAAGGGCGTGGCGAACGTCATCCGCCACTTCGTGCCGGCCATGGTGAAGGCCGGCCGCGGCGTCATCGTGAACTTCAGTTCGGGCTGGGGCCGTGCCGTCGACGCCGAGGTGGCGCCCTACTGCGCCACGAAGTGGGCCATCGAAGGCCTGACAAGGGCACTGGCGCTGGAACTGCCGGCCGGCATGGCTGCCGTGCCGCTCAACCCCGGCATCATCGACACCGACATGCTGCGCAACACCTTCGGCGAGGACGCAGGCGGCTATCTCGGGCCGGAGGACTGGGCGCAGAAGGCGGTGCCCTTCCTGCTCGCACTCGGCCCGCGTCATAACGGCAAGCCGCTGACGGTGGAATGAAAAACTGTCACGGTTGATGTGGTTTTGTTGATTGGTTGAAGCGCTGGTCGAACTCCGGTTACCACCCTTCACAGTAGTAAACGTCATTACCTGCCGTGTAGTAACGATTGACAATACTATCTTACTGCAATACCATCATCTTTCATGATCAAGACATTCGCCGACAAGCGGACGGCTGCGATCTTCGAGGGCTTTCAGGTCAGAAGACTGCCGAAGGAAATCCAGGGAACCGCCCGGCGAAAGCTGAAGCAGATCGACTCGGCGGCAACGCTGGACAGCCTGCGCGTGCCGCCGGGAAACCGGCTGGAACAGCTTAAGGGCGATCGAGCCGGGCAGTGGAGCATCCGCATCAACGACCAGTGGCGCATTTGCTTCGAATGGGTTGGCGGCGATGCCTTCAAGGTCGAGATCGCGGATTATCACTAGGAGGCACCATGGCAATCAGGCGCGAAGATTTGAAAGAGACGAATTTCCGGGATGTGGCCACCGGACGCCGCCTGGCGCCGGTGCATCCTGGCGAAGTGCTGATGAAGGACTTCATCGAGCCGATGGCGCTCACCCGCTACAAGGTCGCCAAGCTGGCCGGCGTGCAGCAGCGCCGCATCGACGAAATCTGCAGCGGGCAGCGCGGCATCACGGCCGACACGGCATTGCGCCTAGCCCGACTGTTCGGCACCGACGCGCAGTTCTGGGTCAACCTCCAGGCGCAGTACGACCTGGAGACGACTGAAAAGGAGATGCGCAAGCGCATCGAGCAGGAAGTGACGCCCCTCGCCGCCTAGGAGCGCTGGTCGAACCACGGGGTTCTGCTGCACCCGCAGGAAAGCCAAACAAAAAAACCACCCATGCGGGTGGTTTTGTTGTTTGGCGTCCCCACGGCGATCTGGTGATAACCCCATTCTGTATGGCTCGGTGCCGTTTCAGGCACCTTCGAACCGCAAGGCAGCTTAGCCGCAAGCGACAAGGCCCGGATTATTGCGACTCCCGAGTACAGTGCAAGTGGCCGCCGCTGCGCTCCTACTGCGCAGTAAGCAATGGCGTCACCTTCGCCTCGAGGACCTCACACTTCTTGGTGTTCTTGAACAGAACAGCGAGGTAACAGTCGCTACCATGCAACTCGTCGACAATTGTTTTCAGTTTACTATGTATCTGCTCAACAAGTTCCCTGGTAATGTCCTTCTTCAAGCCCAGCGCAATATGCTCGATGAAGCGATTGCCATGCACTGCCAACTGAGCGTCTCGCCCGCTAAGAACTGACCCCAGTTTCGCAACTTCCGCGGCAGCAACTCGCCACCGGGATACAAGTTCCCACGCTTCCGTTGCATTTATTGGCTTCTCGAACAACTTTGGGTAGTACCCGCTCGGGTCGGTCAAGGCGCCAACATTGCGCTTGGCGATAGTCACGATGGTCATGTTGGTACTAACAACAGCTAGCGCTAATGCCAATTCCTGCACGTCCATCCCATTCGCCTGGTCTGCCAGTTTTTCGCCTCGTCGATAGCAGTACTGCTTCCCGAGAGATTTCATAGACTCGGCGATGCCGTCTTGCACAGGATCCAAGGCTAGGAAATCCTTCGGCTCTACTTTGTTCTGCGTATTTGTCGCAGTAGTAATTCTGTTGGCGATATCTAGGGGCGCGCGCTCTAACGAGATGATCTTGATTTGGACGTAGGCCTTCTTTACGGCCTTAGCATCCTTCCCATAAGCCTTCGCGATTGATCCGGTGGTTTGCGCACCATTCACGATCTTGAGGTTACCCACATTCCAATAGGCGCTTTCCTTTTGATCTCCTAGGCCTATCGGGCGGCGGTTCACAGAATCCGCGATTGCAGTGATTCCATTATTCAAGTACCAAAAGTCGGACGGGTTCGTGAGGAGGGCCGCTTCGATCTGCTGGTTGATATCGCTCTCTGAAAGAGTGTTTCTTATGTTTTCGGTAAACAAAACGTCCTGATAATTGGCATACCATTCCGCGACGTCCGCGCAAGAAATCTTCCCATATATTGAATAATACGGGTCCTTCTGCTCCCCCCACTGCAGCAGGTTAACTTCGACGTCAGAATGCGAACCGGTCTTTACATTCTTCATTGTTCGCAGAATTCGGGTAAGCGGAAAGGGCGAGAACGTTACAACCTCTTGGGCGTCAGAATTGTTGTCGGAAAGAAATTTATTGACAATGTTCTGGCAGTCCCCGCTGATAGGGTTGTCACTGTTGTAAACGGCAATAAGCACAACTTCCGGATCATTCCGTATGGCTGTCGAGATCTCAGCGGATATGGATTTGAGCCGACTATTAAATTTTGCCCAATCCTCGTTCAGCAGATCATAGACGCCCGCAATGAATTTTCGCAACTCGCCCGTTTCGACTGTGCCTGTACCTTTGTCAGACCACTTCGATTGCACCAGATAAATCTTGTTTCGCGGGCTGTCGTAATAGACGCCGTCAATTCCATTATCTTGGGGCCCGTCAATGATGTACTTGGCAACATGACTGTAATCCGCACCGGACAGGCCGGCCAAACAAATCGCAACTAGGCCGCGCGAGTAGACTCTAGGATCATCGGCCGCCTTACAGTCTCGAATAACGAGATGACTCTTTACTACGGAGTCGATGTGATTGCGTACGCGATTGGAAAGAATAATGCTCATGTTCTCAGCGAAAAAATGTTGTTAGTTTTATATCTGCAGCATATTGCCTTGAACAGTCATTCTTCTCAAGTCCATAGATAGAGCTATGAGCGGCTATTGGCTATGACGCGAAAGAGACCACTGGTCTCCTCGACCAATCATCCCGATGTCCTGCATATGTTCGAGTTGATGGATCAGTTACGCAAGCCCAGGGCTGCGGCCCACATCACCGAGGCAGACAACTTGGGGAAACCACTCGCTGGGAGCTTCGACGTGGAACATTCTCGAGAGCCACCGACTGAAATATCGGATGACCTGTGGTCTCGAATCTCTCTATTGCTGCGTGCCCCTGAGCCACAAGCCAGCAATCGTAAGCGAAAACCTGGCGGTGGGCGCAAAAGAGGGGACCCCCGCGCAGTGTTCGAAGGAATCGTTTATGTACTGCGTACCGGCACTGCATGGAAGAAAATCCCACGCGATCGCTTCGCGAGTGGCAGCACACTACACCTGAGATTTCAAGAATGGATATCCGACGGTCTGTTCCATCGAATATGGAAAACTGGTCTGGCAGAACATCCCGACTTACAAGGCATCTGTTGGCGATGTCACCATCACCAACAGTTTGGCTCTAGCGAATGCCAAGGAGGCGTTCAATGGACACCTGCATTCAGGCAGAGCACCGTCCGAAATTAAGCATTGGAAAGCTGGGGTTCGAATCGGTTGTGAGATAAGGATCCAAAAACAAAAACGCCTGATTTCAGTTCAGAATCAGGCGTTTATGTCTGGTCTGGCGTCCCCACGGGGATTCGAACCCCGGTTACCGCCGTGAAAGGCGATTAATATGGACTTTCGCGGATTTCAATGGAATGATAATATACCAATCATTGCATGGACTTACGTAATTTCAGTCCACCGACGTCTACAGCCGTCCAGGTACGCGACTTAAGCAATACTTAAGCAAGACTTTGCATATGGCATAATACCCCATGGCCAGAACCGCCCGCAGCAGCAAGCTCGAAACCCGCACTAGCCGCCTGAAATTGGCCATCGGTGAACGCCATTACGTCAGAATCGGCAAGGGCATTTCGCTTGGCTACCGTCGCGGCCCGGAAGGATCGGGAAACTGGGAAGTCAGGGTGTTCATGCCAGACGGCCGCTATGACTTCCGCGCCCTGGCCAAGGCCGACGATTTCATCGATGCCAACGAAAGCGATGTTCTTGACTACTACGCGGCGCAGGATCGCGCCCGCCAGGCGGCAGAAGACATGCGCCACCCGACTGCGGTATCTGCAAGGCGCAGGAAACTGACCGTCAAGGCCGCCGTCGACCACTACATGGACTGGTATCGCCATCACGGCAAATCCGTGAAGGGGATGGAAACAACCATCAACGCCCACATTCTCCCCGCCTTCGGCGACATGCAGGTTGTCGATCTGGACAGCCAAGCCATCAGGAAATGGCACCAGGATCTTTCCAGGATGCCGGCGAGGAAACGCACGAGCCGCTACGCCAAGGCGCAGCAGTTCCGCGACAAGCCCGCCACCGAAGAGGAGAAACGCGCCAGAAAGTCGACCGCAAACAGAGTTCTGACCGTGTTCAAGGCCATCCTGAACAAGGCTTACGATCACGAACTGGTCAAGGACAATCAGGCCTGGAGCAAGGTCAAGGCCTTCCGCAGGGTGGAAGAGCCGGTCATCCGCTTTCTGACGGAAGCGGAGTCAACCAGGCTCGTCAATGCCTGCGCCCCCGACCTGCGCAGCCTGATTCACGCCGCGCTTTTTACCGGAGCACGCTACTCCGAGATCACGGCCATGCGGGCCATGGATTTCAATTCCAACACCGGCAGCATCTTCATCAACCCGGGGAAATCAGGGCGTGGGCGCCATGTCCCGTTGAACAGGGAAGGCATGGCCTTTTTCTCGGAACTGGCCGCTGGCAAGAAAGGCAGCGAGCTGCTGTTCATCAAGTCAGATGGCACGCCATGGGGCAAGAACCATCATGTCCGGGCGCTCAAGGAGGCCTGCCGCAACGCCCGGATCGAACCGGAGATCACCTTCCACGAACTGCGCCACACCTATGCCTCGCTTCTCGCACAGGCTGGCGCGGACCTGCTCGTGATCTCGAAGCTTCTCGGGCATTCGGACACCCGCATGACTTCGAAGCATTATGCGCACCTGTGTGATAGAACTCTGGCCAATGCGGTTCGGAACCTGTTGCCCGGCTTTGGCCATAAACCAGATCGCAAAGTAAGGCCTATCGCTTAGCAGGATGATCGTTCCACCACTCAACGACATCCATCACATTCAGCATAGTTTCCAGGACGCGCCCTCCAGGCCATGCACAAAGCCGACTTCGAGGCGATTCTTTTCTCAGTGGCTTTCACAGATGGACTGCCCCTGAGCTTCACGAATTCAGCATCCCGTACAGCCTTCCGTCTTGAGCCTCCTTGGCAGCATCACCCAGCCGTATCATGAATTGGCACATCGACAAGTACATCTGTTTACCAGGTGCCGGCATCGACATCATCGAGGGCGGCACCACCGGCGAGCCGGCCTACTACGAAGCCCTGCAGCGCGCCATTAACGGCGGCGAGGGGTGGAAATTCCAGGGCAGCTACGGCCGCGCGATGATGGCCGTCATCGAGGAAGGCCGCTGCCTGCACGGCCCACGGCCGGCGCAGAACGCCTGGGGCACACGCATTCTGATACGCTCTAAAGTGGATCCGGGCACGAAGGGGTCGCGCGAGTTCGTGGCGGCGCAGCAGGGGGTGGGGTGGGCGGCGAGGATGGAAGGCGTGTAATGACCCAAGAGCATTCAAGAATTGGCATTAAAACCCTCGATGATGTTGTATCGGATACAGCCCTTCATAGGGAAATAATGGCTGGCGTAGATGATTCGGAAATTAGAATCTGGTCGGCAATGAAGGCTATTGTGGATCTGGGCCTCACCCCCGAACAAGCCGAGGCGGCATTCAATGTAAAGCTGCCGCTAGCCGAGTAAGGATTCGGGCTTCACGGCAGCACTGGGAAATGGAGCTCCGCCACTACCATTCTTGTTACATCCGCCACACGATGAGCAAACCTACAGTGATTACCTTGGCCGAACAGATCCTTGAGCTCCTGAGCAAGATGCCCGGTCTGACCGATCGCGAGATCACCAACCGCCTGCGCGGCAAATCGGCACAGCAACAACCGATCAATATCGCGGCGAGGGGGCTCGCCAATCGAGGCAGGCTTATCCGCAGGAAGCGCGACGACGGTCTGATCGGCAACTTTCCGGCCGGCGCTGCAATCGAGCCTGCGCAAAAGCAACCGCGCCCACCTCTAGTCGGTGAGACCGACAACCTGACGGAAGACCGGCTGAAGGCGGTTCTTGAAAACTGGCTTGGCGCGTCCGGCTGGAGCACCGAGATCGCCTGGGCCAAGCAGCGTGGCATCGATATCCACGCAAAGCGCGGCACGGAGCGTTGGCTGATCGAGGTCAAGGGCATCGGCTCCAGGCCCGAGATGCGGGTGAATTATTTCATCGGCATCCTCGGAGAAACCCTGCAGCGCATGGACGATCCCTTTACCCGGTATTCGATCGCGCTGCCCGACATACCGCAATTCCGCAATCTCTGGAAACGCCTGCCGCAGCTGGCTAAGAAACGCACCGGAGTCACTGTCCTCTTTATCTCCGCTGGAGGGGACGTCAGAGAACTGGAAGACTGAAGGGATTGTGAGGTCTATCGATAGCGCCAATGCCACAACCTGGGATGGATGGCTACTCCACTATGCGCAGGATCTCCCGGCCAGGACAACCAGATAAAACACGACCCACGCAAAAAACGCACCGCGCAGAAACGCCATCAGCAAGCTGAAAAAATTCCCTGCTCTTTCCTTGCCGTCGTCCAAGCCGTCACTCCCCGGGCAATCTCTGCGCTCACTGCAGCGCAACGCTTTTTCCTAATCTGCTCCCCCTCCCAAACGAATCGCTCCTCCCGCAACAGGCAGGTATAGCCACGCTTCTCGCACGGGCCGGTTCGAAGCCAGCTCGATGGCCTGCTTATAGGCATGCAGCTGCGCCCCGTATTCATCCGAAAGCCGATCCCAGTTCTCCGCAGGCAGTTGCGAGCTTTTGTGGTCGATCAGCACCCAGCCGTCGGCGGTGTCCAGCAGCAGGTCGATGCGGCCGTTCAGCACTTGCCCACTCTCCAGCACGCACTGGACCGGATGTTCGGCAAGCGGAACGGCACCTGGCCAGCGGCCGACTATCCAGTCGTGCAGGGCGGACACCTGGCGCAGGATATCGCCGGCAGCTACGCAGCCGGCCACGCCGAACGCGGCGAGGAGGCGATTGACGTCGTCTTCCGCGAGAGGCCGTTCACGGTCACAGAAGGACGCGGCCATGCAGGCATGGATCGCGTTGCCCAATGCGCTCATGTCGGCGCCATAGCGTATCTGAATGCGCTCTCCGACTATCAACTTATCCATCACCTTCGCTGCTGCCGGTGTAGCGGTGGAGGGATTGAAACTGAGCGACAGCCTGGGCTCTTTATCTGGCGCGGATTCGAACCAGTAGATCTGATCCGATGCACTTCCTTGCGTCGGCATGGCGTCGGGCTCGATTGTCCAGTGCACGGCGGAAATAGGTTCGTCCGAGGGCGGTGCGATGGTTTCGCTTTCCTTCTCCGGCAGTAGCCAGGGCGATTCGATGCAATCGATCCACTCGCCCGTCCGCTTGCGGCTGGAACGAGTCAGCACTAGCAGGTCGCGCGCCCGTGTCATGCTGACGTAGAGCAGGCGCTTTCCCTCCTCGATGGCCGACTTCCTGAATCCGGCGGCGAGCGGTGTCTGGGCGATCTCGTCGGAAAGCGCGACCTTTTGCTGCTGGCCGAATGGCCAGGGCCAGTAGCGGATGAAGCGATCCTTGAGCGGATCGTTCACGACGAACGACTCCCCCGGCCTCGCCGAGATTGACCAGAGCCGGTCTTTGACGTTCGCGGCAAGTCCCGTGAGTATGACGACCGGCCATTCCAGGCCCTTGGCTGCGTGGTGGGTCATCACCTTCACGGCATCGATGGCGGGCTCGGCAAGCATGTCCAGTTCTTCTTCGACGATCTCGCCCAGCCAGATCACCAGGCCGGAGATCGACGCCGCATGCTGCCCGCCGCGGCAGAGATCCTCGTACTGCGAGGCCAAATCGAGCAGGGCTTCGAGATTGGCCAGTCGCACCCGTCCCTCCTCGGCATCCTGCGACCAGCGCACGACGATGGACGGCAGGCCGCAGGCCGTCATGACGGTTTGCAGAGCTTCCCGCGGCGCGAGCAACGGCAGGCTGGCGCGCAATCCAACGATGCGCGCCAGCAGCGGGTGCGCCTTGCGATCGCCGGCATCCTTTTCCAGCCATGCATCGGCGTCGCCGCCGGCCTGCAGATGGCGCAGGCGGTCGGCCACCCATTCTTCCGGCTCCAGACAATCAGCGAGCGAGACGATTTCTGCCGTGGCGATGGTGTCGCCCGGATCGTTCAGGCGGCGCAGACAGGCCATCGCCAACACGGTCTCCGGTGTTTTCAGCAGTCCCGGCTGGGCGATGGCGGTGGGAATGCCCCGATCGCGCAGCGTAGCCGCCAAGTCAAGAACGTGATCGTTGGTACGGCACAGTATCGCGATGTCGCCATGGCGCACACTCCGCAGCGTCTTCGATTCCTTGTCGAACACCTGATAGCGTGAATCCACCAGCTTGCGCAGGCCGAGGGCCAGGGCGGCGAATTCCTCTTCGGCCTTCTTTCCGCCCAGGATCCAGTTGGCGACGGGAGGATCCGGAAGCGCCTCCTTGCGGACAGGTGCAAGTTTCACATCCCCCTCCGGCAGGCTGTCAGCGAAGGCATGAACGAACACCTCGTTCACCAGGCGAACCAGCTCCTGGCGTGAGCGCCAGGAATTCGGCAGCACCTCCTTGGCACCACCCAACTCCGGCAACGCTTGCAGGATGGCGAGCATCAGTTCAGTGTCGCTGCCGCGGAAGCCGTAGATGGCCTGCTTGACGTCGCCGACCCAAAAGACTCGCCTGGCGAAGCGGGCCAGCTTGAGAAAGAGCGCGAGCTGGATCGGGCTGGTGTCCTGAAATTCATCCACCATCAGGAAGTCGAGTTCCTCCGCGAGCACTTCGGCGACAGCCGGCCGGTCGAGCAGGCCGAGCAGCAGATGCTCCTGGTCGGTGAAGTCGAGCACGCCCAGCTCGCGCTTGCTCTCCGCATAGATGCCAAGAGCTTGCGCCGCCAGATCGAACATTTGGGCGAGATAGCGGCCGATGTCCTGGTGCAGAATGGGATGCTCGGCCACCCGTGCGGCGACCGCCGCGATCGGCTCGGCAAGCGGTGCAAGGCTCTTCTCGGGGAAGGTTTTGGAAAGCTTGACCCAGTCACCCCAGGCGGCCGAGTTCGCTTCGAGATCGCGCGCGAAGCCGCGCAGCAGGGACAGGTAGTCGTTGGTGTTTTTCTTGCCGCCCGTTTCCGCCTGGCGCTCGATGCCGGGCAGAGCAGTGCGAATTGCATTCCTCAATTCGTCAGAGAGATCCGCCTTGCCTGGCCGCGGGAAATGCGTCAGCAAATCCTGGGCATTGGCCTCGGCGAAGGCGCGCAGGCGTTCCGAGGAAATGTCGTTGGCGCGAACCTGGTTGACCAGTTTCTGCAGTTCTTCCTTCCAGCTTTCGGCCAGTCCGAGGCGGCGCGCGATCGACAGGAATTCCCCCATCGCGGCCCCGTCCATGACGGTGTCGATGGCCCTGTCCAGGAGGGTGGCGGCCTGCGCTTCCTCCACCACCTGCAGGTCGACGGCCATGCCGGCCTCGAAGGCGAAGCGCTCGATGAGCTGGCCGCACACGCTGTTGACAGTGCCGATGCGCGCCTGACCCATCGCGTTGGCCGGGGCGAATTCGCCCTGGCCGAGCAGGTGGCCGCGCACCCGCTCGCGCAGCTCCGTCGCCGCCTTCTTGGTGAAGGTGGTGGCGATCACGCCGGCGGGCCGTACCCGCTTAGCGGAAAGCTCCCGGTGCAGAATCTCGGTCAGCCTATGCGTCTTTCCGCTGCCGGCGCCGGCGCTGATGAAGGTGATGCGCGGTTCGGCCGGCGCGTTCATCTCATCGCCCCCAGCCGGCCAGAGAGCGGTAATCGTTGTAGGCCTCGTTGAGATACTCCATTTCCATCGCCTCTTCCGGCGGCTCCGACTCCTCGGTGGGCGGAATGGATTCGAGGACCACCTCGTAGGCGCCGGACTCGATCTGCGCCCGGCGCCACTTCCAGGTCGCCAGGAAGCGCTGCCAGAGCCGGGCGGTGTTCTCGCCGGATTCCGCGGCCGCCACCTCAGCCTCGGGGAATGCAGCCCTGTCCGGGGCGAAGAAACGGCCGCGGTCGAGGATGTAGTACGCCACGGCGGGCCAGACGCCTTCCTTCTGGCGCAGCAGCTCGGCATAGATGGCGAGCTGCAGGTGCCGGTTCTGGCGCAGCTTCTCGGGATACTTTTTTGCGCCAGACCACTTCATGTCGACGATGGCGTGCGCTCCGTCCTTCTTCTGCATGACGAGATCGGCAAAGCCGGAGAGATCGCCGCCGGCGAACTGGCCGCTCAGCTCCATCTCCGGAGCGACCGACACGACTCCGGCGCGGGCGACCTGCTGGCGCAGGCCGAGCAGGGCCTGCCGCAGCCGGTGGCGGAATCCTTCCAAGTCTGCGCCGCGGCCGGGCATCCTGAGTATCGCCCCTTCCTCACTCATCAATTGGTCGAAGGCGGGATCGAACCAGGCAAGGAATTCGGCATCATTCATCTTCAGGGCATCGGCGCGCAGGAAATAGCGCTCGACGAGGTCGTGGGCGAGCGTACCCATCAACCGGAAGTCGCCGCCAATCGTAAGGACGCGCGAGGGGTTCAGTTTCGCGGGATACTTCAGCAGCCAGTGATAGGGGTTGAAGAGCAGCAGTTCGAGACTGGTGAAGGATTCCTTGCCAGGCGGCTCGACGCGCACGTCGTCCGGCAGCTGCCACCAGCGCCGCGGGGCGGGCAGCGGTTTGTGAGCGACCGGCGCGCTCGTCCGAGACGGCTCGGTGAGGAAGAGTTCCAACGTCTCAATCCGGGGCTTGTCCGCCACTGCCTCGATCATCTGCCAGAGCGGATGGACTTCCTCGCCCTCCGGCGGCAGCACCAGGAGCAATTCGCGGCGGGCGGCCAGCACCGGCCTCAGCCATTCCTCGGCGATGCGGGCGTAGCGCCGCTCCCCCTCCGGCAGATCTACGCCGGCTTCCCGCAGCGACGCCAATTCGGGCGCTGACCAGGGATAGGGCGGGGGCAGGACGGGTGCGGCGAGCTGCCACCATATCACCCGGTCGACTGCCTCGACGGCCGCGCCCGGCTGGGTGATGGCGAGGTTCGCCCCGACCTCCGCGACGAGCAGGGGGTTGTCGCTGCCGTTGGCAGTGGCCTGCACAACGAGCTTCTGCAACTGGCGCGGCCGGATCGTGGCGGCGCCCTGGGCAATGAGGACTCTGAGCGATTCCAGGCAGGCCCGGCCTTGCGCATGGCCGGCATGGTAGGCCAGCCGGCGCGCGGCATCCTCCTCGCCGAGGTGGAAGCGGAAGAATTCGGCGAGGGCCTCGACCCGCTCCAGCACAAAGGACACCGGCGCGCCCTCCTCGGGCCGATGGCGCGGATGTTCCACCCAGAGGCGAATCGATTCGCGAACAGCGGCGGCGCCCTCGCCGTAGTGCCCGTCGATCTCGGCCAGCACTTCATTCCAGGACGCGCCGCCGATGCCCGGCCGCTCGGCGACCTTCGCGGCGAGCTTGCGTCGGGCGAAGCCCGGGATGGGAGACACCGGATGGGTGAGGAACTGGATGAGGCCGTAGAAATTGAGCGGCTCCCAGACGAGTTCCAGGGCGAGCGGCAGCACCTGCAGCGCCGGGCGGAAGGCGCTCGCCTCGCGCAAGCCGTGGCGCGGCCGGCCGGCGCGCGCCAGGCTCTCATCCAGGCGGGCGTTTTCCAGGGTCGAGACGAGAAGCGTGGACGGCGCATCCGCCACTTCATTCGCCAGCCAGGCGCCGGCGAGAAAGCGCGTCTCGCTGCGTGCCACCCTGACGCTGCCGTCTTCCTGCCAAGGCATCCTGCCGGGTTTCTCGCCGGCGGCGGCGCGCCTGAGCGCTTCCTGGAGTCTTCCGAGAAACCCCTCGCCAGCCGCCTCAAGAGTCCAGGCGACGACCGGCAGCCTGGCCAAAACCTCACGCCAGCGCTTCGGCAGCGCCTCCAAGGCCTCCGCCAGCCGTACGCTCTCAATGGGTGGCGTGCGCCGGTCGAGTTCGCGGTGGACGCGCGCCAGGCGCTCGCCGAGGGAAGGGGCAAGCTGTCGCGCGGCGATTTCCTCGACTGCAGCCAGATCGCGCAGGCGGGCAGGTAGGACGTCGTCGAAGTGTCCATCCCATCCGTGCAGATGCCACAGGTCGCGCCATTCGAGCAGCGCATCGGCAACGCCCTGGGGATCCGTGGCGAAGCTCGCGTGATAAAAGACCGCCACGCCGTCGGCCTTCGCCAGGCATTCCCGGTACTGCACGATCCGCTCGGCGCGCGAAGACTGTTCGCCGAGCAGGCCCAGGTGGGTTTCCAGGATGGCGAGCAGCCCGAGAGGGCCGACCGTGATTTCGCCCAGGCGGTCAGCTGGCTGCACAGCGCGCTGGCCGTCCAGGTGCAGGCCGAAGGTGACGCGCAATCCGGGCACTACTCGGCCTCCGGCCGGCGGCATTTCTCTTGCCAGCGCCTCAGCCGGCTTTCCGCGTGCGAGGAATTCTTCTTAGCGAGACGCGCGCAGGCAGCCCGCAGGATGCGCCCGGCAAACTCCGGATGCACATGCACCGCAGAGAGCATGTGCCAGGGATAGATATCCATAAGCTTCAGGGCGCCGCGCCACGTCGAGGCCGTGCCGCAGATGCCGCTCATTTCGCCGCCCTCCTCGATAAAGGTCAGTGTCTGGTCGACGATGGCGAGGGTGTACATCCAGCCCTTGGAGGTGTTGTCTCCGATAAGGGTGAGCTCGCCCCCCTCCCCTAAAATCTGCAAGATGACTTGCCGCTTTTTGTTGGTCATTTCCATTCCTTGACGTAATTCCCGTCTTTCAATTCGACTCGCCATCCCATTCAGTGCCTGAGTCGGCTCGGCATGTCTCTGGAATATCGAATGGTACCGCCAAATTAGGCGGTAAGCAGTTCAACGGCACCATCGGCAACCCTGCTTCATGTCGTCTCCGTCAAGCTCAAAGATAGGGGATGCCGGTCTCACATGGTGAGCCTGAATGATTTCCCGCTGAAAATGCGGCCGTTTGTTGTCTCGCCGGCGTGCGAACCGCATAATGCCGGCAAGAAGAAAGCACAGGGAGGCCGCCATGCCGCTCAACGAACGCATCTACAAGCTGGAACAGCTTCTCAAGAACCGCAGCGTCGTGCCCTTCGCGCTGATGCAGGAGCGCACGGAGGCCTCGCGGGCGACACTGAACCGCGACATCCAGTTCATGCGCGACCGGCTCAGAATGCCGATCGTCTTCGACAAGGACTTGGGCGGTTACCGGCTGGACGGCGGCAGCGGCAAGCCGGTGCAGACGGAGTTGCCTGGCCTCTGGTTCAACGACGCCGAAATCCATGCCCTGCTCACCATGCAGCAGCTCATCTCGGGCCTCGACCGCGGCGGTCTCCTCGGCCCCCATCTGAAACCCCTCATGGCCCGGCTGAAGGAACTGCTCGGCAGCGCCGACAACTCTGCCAACGAGGTCAGCCGGCGCGTGCGCGTACTGGGCGTGCAGGTGCGCAACCTCCCGCTGGAGCACTTCGCCGCCGTCGGCTCGGCGCTGCTCCGGCGCAAGCGCCTGCACATCCGCTACCACGCCCGCTACAACGACCAGCCCACTGAGCGCGAGGTCTCGCCCCAGCGCCTGGTCTATTACCGCGACAACTGGTACCTGGACGGCTGGTGCCACCTGAGGAACGACATCCGCAGCTTCGCCGTGGACGCCGTCGAGCGCATCGAGATCCTCGAGAGCCGCGCGAAGGACGTGTCCGCCGAAGCGCTCGACGAGGTGCTGGGCGCGGGCTACGGGATATTTTCGGGCAAGGCCGTGACCTGGGCTAAGCTGCGCTTCACGCCCGAACGGGCGCGCTGGGTCGCCGCCGAGCGCTGGCACTCGAAACAGAATGGCTCTTTCGAACCGGACGGCAGCTACCTGCTGGAAGTGCCCTTCTCCCACCCGCAGGAACTGATGATGGACATCCTGCGGCATGGGGCGGCGGTGGAAGTGGTGGGGCCGGCGTCGCTGCGGAGCAAGGTGGCGGAAGAGGCGAAGGCCATTGTCAAACGCAATGCCAACCCGACATCTCCGTAAGCTCAAATTTCAGGGGCAATGCACCACATAAAGGACTGCACATCAATCATGTCCCTCGGTTTCAGCTCCGCCAGCTCAGATCTCAAGTAGTTCGAAAACTTCAGCACGCTCTCGTAAGTCAGCCAGTTCAACTCGGGGCGATAGTTGATTTCAAATGCCGATAGTTCGGCAGCCTTCTGCGTCACGGTAGGCTTGACGAACATGTATTGATCCGGATGAACAATGAAGGGAAAGTATGTCGCAGTGGTCCATTTGTTAGCGCCAATGCTTCCTAGCACGCGCGCAAATCCGTCGAAGCCCGCCTTGAACGAGCCCGGCGTGTAGAGGAGGCCATACAAAGCAGTGGCAAAATCCGTTCGGGCAAGCGGATTTTCCAGACCATCCTTCAATGCCATTTTCTCGTTGGGGAAGATCAGATTGGTGGCATTGGCAACTCTCAGCGCGCGACGACAAATTTCCTCGTACTTCCCTTCCGCAAGCAGGCGCTTCAGCTCGGCTTCGGAAATCAGCTCTTGCGCCATTTGATGTGCCTTGATCTTGTAATCCCTTTCCTGTCCAGTGTACTTCTTTCCATGGAAACCCTGGGGGAACAATTCAAGGAACCTCTCTACCGCGCGGGGTAGGCTCATATAGCGTATGCCTGGCCCGTCTGAAATCGGTCTTAGGTTATCAAGAACGATATGCTCCGCCTCTTTGCCTGAAAACGGTATCAAGGTCACATGAGAGAGTGATAACTGTCTCTCTCCTGCGCCGACAAAGAACACTTTCACAGAGGTGGAACTACTGTCTTCAAGCACTTGCCCCAGACCCCATTCGGGTTTTCCGGGATGTTTAACGCGTTGTCCTTTTGAGTATTTCATGGTTTGCTCCATCGGCAAGTGATTATGATGCGAGCGATCAGCCGTTCATACGATGCACGGTACTAAGGCTCCAATCCAGGAGCTTGTGTTTTAAGCCGAACAATCTATCGCGGCTTCAACCGAATTCGGTAATGGTCAATGGTCTGAACATCCAAGTTAATCCCGCGCTTCGCAAGCAAATCGACCATGTCCTCCTGCCGTGGCTGCCCATAAGCCAGCTTATAGAGAACCAATGAGTCGCGAAGCCTCTCCCACTGACGGCCATCGCGGCTCAGGTGAAACTCAAGCATGTGACGCTCGACCTTGTGACGTCCTGGAAAAATCCAGTACGGAACTAGCCCCTTTGTTTCACTGGTTCGCCCGTTTTTGGCAGCTTCGAACAAGTTCGTCCATATATCCTTCAAAGAGCTTCGCAGTGCTTCCATGCGAAACTTCTCGGCTATGTTTTTGCGGATCGCATGCCCTTTGTAGCGGCTGACTCTGCCTTCCCGTTGCTCGAAATCCACCGGGTTTGTGGGTAAATTCCAATGCACGACAGCATGGCACCACCAATGGAAGTCCACGCCTTCCTGACCTATGGATGTTGTGGCAAGAATGAAGGGCCAAAATGGCGAGTTGAAGGCTGCGCGCACTTCCGGCAGGCGCACATCGTCTTGATCCTGGCGTAATCCGCCAAATCGCAGGGCAAAGCGACTATGAAACGGGATTCCTTCTTTGCCAGGTTGATCAAGGTCGGCGCCAACATATCGGGCGGCCCGTATAGTCAAAGCTCTTCTCGCCGCTTCGGCGAGTTCCATGATCCCCTGATCAGAGTCGGTAGTAATGCCGTCCGCTTCCACAAGATGGTGCATGTATTCATCCAGGACCGCTTGTAAGTTCCCATCCCTGCAATACATCAAGATGGCCTGCCAATAAGATTCATCATCGGCCGGGTAGAGCGCGTCGAGCAACAAAGTCGACTCCGGGCGATTGAACAAGGATCGGAATCCATTGGCCAATGCCGCCGCCGCCTGCCATAGGCCAAGTTCCGTGACGCAAGGACCGGCGAATTTCTTAAGGGATCTCCAAGCCACATTCCCCGGAGCGGCAAGACCGATCCTTGCCAGCATGCTCACCAGTCCCTTGGGAATCTCTCTCGGCAATTCAGAATAATCGCCAGACAAGACGTGCCGGGCCGCTAGTACATGTTCCAGTATCCCGCGCGGGGTATCCGCGGACTCCATCTCGCTCAGCGACTTCGCTTCCAGAATCATGGGGGAGGCAAGCTCCATATCGGAGGCCCGCATCAGCATTGGCTGTTCGTCCGGCCTCTGCAAGTACCCTACAGCCAAAGACCATATCCATGCTGTACTGGCCTTGCCAGACGATTCTTGCCGGCCCGCTATGTCGTCGATACTTAGACGGCTCGACGCCCAGACCTCTAGAGCGGCTATGTCCATGATGCCTTCCGGCATCAATTTGGCCGCCTCCAGCGGATCCGTGACGGCAGCCAGGCCCGGATTGGGCCAGAACAGCATTAAGGTCGTCATCGCTGCCGGATGTCCATCCTCAACACGGTATTGAAGTCGGGGACGAAATGCGCGGCGGGTGTCTCGCCAGTTCTCATGCCGATGGGCGGATATGGCTATCGACCTCTCGGCTTCGTAGCTGATCAAGGAGGCGATGGCAGATGGCGCGGCGACCCAACTCGAAAAAATCAGCCGCTTTGTCAGGCCCTGATCCGCGAACTCCGAAAATACCCCGCCAAACTGGTAATACGGCAAGGATGGCGGCAACCAGAGAAGCTGCCACCATCCCTTTTCAACCGTGTCCTCTGCCAACAGCCGCAACCGCGCATTCCCCCAATCCAGTTTTTTCAGACTTTGTACATCGCGCTGCCGTATACGTTGTGTCGAACGGAGCAGCGGCAGCAAATGGTGGAATTTCTCATCGTCCTGCAATGCATGCTTGACCTTTTCTCCCACCCGGTACCCATCGAGGAAATTTGCAAAATACGGCGCCGACTTCCAATACTCAACCGACAGCGGGGCATCCACCGCCTCGGCCAGTCGATGTAAAGCAACATACCCGGCAAGATCAAGCGCGCTCGCGGTTTCAGACTTGATGACTGTCTCGATTCCCGTGCCGCTGGTTTCATTCAGAGGTCGTTCCGTTCTGCATAACAGCTTGGTCAACTCGCCCTCGAGCTTTTCACGCAAGCTCGTGACATCGTGCCCGGCCAGTATCGTTCGTCGAAACTCCGCCAAATCCTTGCGTATGCCATCCACCCGGCCATTCCCGGCATCGAGAAAGCGAAGGGTATTGAAGAAATCCCGGTAATGATCTTCGCCATGCAACGCTTCATCGGCTGGCGTGTAAGGTTTGTATGGCGTGGCCGACAAGAGAAGCACACGCGCCGTTTCCTGCTCGAACAGATGATTGGCCAGTTCTGCGGCTTCGCTGCGCTCCTCTCCCGTGGCGAGCAGGTCGCTAAACCTTTGGAATTCATCCAGGATGATCAAGTCCGGGTCAAGCGCCTTCACGCTGCAGCGGGCCAACATCTGTCTGAGCTCGGCCGTCAGTTTGCGCGCCAACCCATGTTGTTCTTTGGTAAGGCCGGGGCGACCGCTTACCGCCTCGACAAGGCCCTCGACACGGTCACGCAGATGCGAGCTGCGATATGTTTTCATGAAGAGTCGATGAATGCCGGGCTCCCAACGAGGCATCCCGTCCTCACCACCTCGCTTGCGAATGTCGATGTAGCGCTCAAAGCCATCAAGCGAACCGACGTTCCCCTGAAGAATTCGGCGAAGCGCGGTGTCCTCCCGCCGCTGAAGTTCCCGTACATCCTTCAGAAGCAGGTAGAGCACTGCCCGTTCTTCCGCTTTCCCTGTCTGCCAGCCAAAATCGAACGACGTGGCGGGCGTGAAGGAGAGGAACGTCACGGGTTTCAGCGCATTGTCGGGTAGCGGTTCAAGCAGCTCCGGCTGGGCGACCAGCATTGTCAGCCGTGTCGCCGGCGTCTTCCGGTGCACGGAAGAGACCATCAACTTCCTGAGATTCTGGTCCGCAATATCGATATTCGAGCAAACGTAAATAATGTCGATTCGCTTGACCGCATCGTCATCCTGCAGATGCTCTATCGTCTTCGCAATGATTCCCCGCGCCACGTGGGTTTTCCCCAGGCCAGTTTCATCCGCCACCAGAAAGCGCCGAGTTGAATCTCCATCAAGGTAAAGGCGCCGAAACCCATGCTCAGCCGTCGCTCGCTGGAAACCATGAAGTTGCTCCAGCACTGCATTGGAAGTAAAGCGCCTGGTCATCCGTGTTCCCGTCCCACCAAAATGCGCGCGCCCTGCATTGCCTCCCAGAGCAAGTTCCAGCCTGGCGGCAATATGGCCCGGCCACGCTCGGTCGAAGAAAGCCGGTCAACCACGCTATCCAGCGCATCCAATGCCTCCGGACGCTCGGCCAGAGATCGAGCCACCAGTTCGAGCAACCCCGGTCCCACGCCGGCATTGCCCCAACTTCCATCGGTGGCGTGAGCCCCCGTCATTGATACGGGCACGAGAGCCCCGCCCAGTCCAAGCAACAGATCGAGCAGCCGCAGGAATTTTTCCGGTGTGTCGATCTGCCGCACCAATATTTCATCCAGCCGCTCAGACGGCCCCCCGACCAGTTCCGCACGAACGACCATCTGTTTTTCGACCTCGCCCCCCTCCCCCCTGCCGACGCAGGTCAGGGCCATGAATGGCGTAATGTCAGCCCCTGCCATCGGCGCGAATTCAGCCGCGACGTACTGGCCAAAGGCCAACCGCTTTCTGTCTGTTCTGTTCAGAGGGGAAATGAAGAGCTCGGCATCGAATTTCGCCGGCATCGGCACCGGATCATCGCTCGTCACATGCACACTCCAGGCGTCGGCAGTCCCTCTCGCATCCGCGCGGAACCTCATCCCGGCCAGGTCAAACAGATACGCCTCGACGCTGTGTGCAAGGTTCTTTTTCGGGTCCTGCGCTGGTGCCTCCGGGAAGCTGTACTCCTCGAGAATTTCGCGCAGCGGGCTGCCTTCACCCAGCAAGGCGTCGACACCAATGCGCGTCGCGCCGCCGGAAATTTCGCAGAGAAACTCGACATTCCCATTGAATGCCGTTTCCGTTGCGTTGGCCGAGCCGACATACACCCGCGCGCGGCGGTTGGTTTCAACGACAAAAAGCTTCGCATGGAGATCGCCCAGCATTTGCTCAGTCTGTATCGATACTTCGCTGCGCTCTTCGTCTCCTTTCAGGTTGGCGAGGGGGCTGATTTGGTAGTAGGTCCCCTCCGGCATCTGGTCTTGCGGCTGTCGGTCGAGCTCGTCCCCTCTCGATATGATGGATACGACGGTGTCGTTGCTCTCCCCGAGAACGATCGCCATTCCCTGGGGACTGATGAACGGGGAAACGACCAAGTGGCGGTAGCCGGTAAACATTTCCTCCGTTTTCGGCTTCCTCATGCGCGGCAAGCCGAAGGGCCAGAATTGGATTTCTTTCACATCCTCGGGCAATTCCCACCATACCTTGCGCAGCTCTTCGGCAAGCTCCGCCATGGCGCTGGCCCGTTCGCTGTCCTCGTTCATGACAGCCAGTTCTGGCAGCGCCAAAACAAACCGGTTCAGGTTTTGGTTGGACGGATTGATTCCCCGGCCCCCGGAAATCGAATCGCTGTCGAGCCTGATCACAAGATCCCAGCTCCTGTCCTGAGTCAGATTGCGGGAAAGGACGAGGCAGCGATAGCTGCGCTCTCTGTCACCCTGGGCAAGGTAGCGCAGGACCCACACCTTGGGATGAAACAGGCATCCCGGCTTCGGGCGCGGCACCTGGTGTATCGAGTTCTCCAGCAGGCCTATCAGATCTGAAGGCCAGCGATCCGCCCTGATGCCGCCTGCCTGGCAAAAAATGTCTATCTTGCCGGCACAGCTCCTGATCGCGTCCAGAACCTCGACCGGATCCGGAGATTCCTTGATTGCGTACCCGGAAAGCGCCAGCGGAACCATCAACGCGGTTTCCAGATCCAGCGTGAATGTCGTGGCGATTGCCCGATCAAACAGAAACCCGGCGGGCGGGCGCAGCGCATCGAGGAGCAGGAGCCGGCTGTCAGGCGAGAGCATCGACTTTCCCTCGTGCGATGTCGCCCAGAATCGTTTTCACGCGATCCCATCGATAAATCACGCGGCCGCTGCCGGAAGCGCCGCCCCATTGCTTCATCAGGCGATCGTTCTTCAGCCGCGCTTGCCCCCTTTTCTGTTCTCTCTCTCGCATGGCCACCAGTTGCCCGAGCCCTGGATCCTTCAGTGCCATCAGCGGATCGCTCAACACTCCGCTGCCACACCATGCTTCGATGAACGAGCGTGTCTGCGGCTTGATGCCCGGGTTCTGGCCCGTTGCCAGCCGCCACATCGATAATCGGTCCCAGCCAACAAGCGCCTTCTGTCTGAGGCTAACCCCTTCGGCCCAGCCTTCGATGGCTTGCTCATAATCAGTCACTAGCGCTTCCGCCCGCTCGTCCCCGAGCTCTCCCGAGCGACGGGCCAGGAGAAGGTTGTAAAGCAATGCCGCGCCGTGCATGGCCAGCGAGAACAACTCCGCGTGCAAAAGGAGGGATTTCATCGCTGCCGGAGCGCCGGAGAAGAGAGGTTCCCCCCATGGGAACTCCCCCGTTGGGGCCTGATTCAGGGAAGCCAGCCAGGCAAGGGGCGTTCCATCCGTGGTGTCCTGAATGCGTTCCGACAGCCAATCGGCTTCATCGGGCGTCAGATCGAAGGTCAGTTCCCTAACGTCAGGAAAGCCCTGCGGCGCATCCGGCAGGTTCCTTTGCCAGACGCTTTCGTTCAGGCCGGTTACTTCCCTGAGTGCCTCTTCCGGCATTCGGCGTTGCGGATCGATCGCGGCAATGATCTCCTGAGAGCCGTCAAGCCGAAGGATGCCGAAACGCAGGAGCGCGTTCCAATAGATCGTCGATGGCAATATTTTGACGCGCGCGCCCGCCACGCGGCCTATCAATCCGTCGACGGCATTCGATTGCCTGAGCGTCTCGACGTGGATGCGCTGCCATTTGTCGACCCAGTTCAGCAACTCACGGCCGCGCCGGCCCCTTCTCGCGCCTTCCTTGAACAGCCAGGGAACGAAAAGGAAATACCGCGCGCGCGTCTGGATAACCGAAATGCCCGGAAACAGGAGGTCGCTCAGAGCATCCCGCACCGTGCCAATGCCCAGCTCATCCCGGCTTTCCGGCTGCAGGAACAACTGGATGAGTTCTCTCGCCCGGCGCTGGTCGCGTTCCGAAAAATCAAGCCATGCAAGCCCCGAGGCCATGCTTCAATGCTTCTCGAACAGCCGATCCGACGCCTCCAGCACCAGCCGGCGGGTGCGGTATTCACCGAACAGGCGGGTTTCGTTGCTCTCGAGGACGCGGAAGGTTTCGGAGGGGTAGTCGTCGCCGTAGATGTCGGCGGGGTCGAGAATGTAGCGCAGTTCGTCGCGGGTAAGGCCGTAGAGCCTGGCGTAATAGGCGTCGAGTTCGGCACGCAGCAGGGCGGGGCGCTCGGGGCTCCACGCGAAGGGTGCGCCGTCGTAGCCGAGGTCGCGGGTGCCGAAGGCGCTGATATAGCGGTAGGGGCTCTCGCCACGAGTAAAGGCGGCACGGGTAATGTCCAGATTGTGATGCCGGATTGAATTGAAGATGCGCAGGCCGGTGTCAGCGCTATTTCGGGAGATGAGGATCACTTCGACGCGATCCGTTCCCTTGCCTTTCAGCGCCAGGAGTTTTTTCGCCAGGGGGAAGGCAACGCCGTGGGAAAGGGGCTCGCCTTCATTATCGATCTGGTGACGCGAGTAGGCTTCCTCCCCCTCCTCTTCAAATACCTGATTGGCCTGGTCAAGGTCGAACAGGGCGTGCGAGGAGATCGCCACCACCAATCGTGGAGCTCTGTGGGTATTCGTGCTTACAGTTTCGAGCCGATTCATTGAATTCCTAGCCTCCCACGCCAGGATAATCCTGCCTAGGCTCACCCGGTGAGCTCTTACCCGATTAGGTTATTCGCATAGAATACTTGAGACCACGCTGAACCGCTATGACAACCAAGCCTATAACTAGCTCGACGAAGCATTACTTTCCGTTCCCTTGCCAAAGCCGACGATTTCATTGAATCCAATGATAGCGATGTGCTTGACTATTTCGCGGCCCAGGAAAGGGCGCGCAAGATGGCTGAGGAACTTCGCCACCCTTCTGCATCTACGATCAGGGGAAAGAAACTGACCGTCAATGATGCCATCGACCAATACTTGGACTGGCTTCGCCAGCATGGCAAGGCAATCCGCGAGACAGAAACGACGATCAGTGCCCACATCATTCCGCCTTCGGTAGCACCCATCTGACAGCACTCGACACAAGTGCCATCAGGAAGTGGCACCAGGATCTGGCGAACATGCCTGCACGGAAACGCACAAGTCGCTTCGCCAAAAAACAGCAGTTCCGTGACAAGCCTGTTTCTGAAGATGGAAAACGCGCCCGTAAATCAACCGCAAACCGCGTCCTCACGGTGTTCAAGGCAATTCTCAACAAAGCCTATGAGCATGAACTGGCCAAGGACAATCAGGCATGGCGAAAGGTCAAGGCATTCCGCAAGGTTGACGAACCTATCATTCGATTTCTCACCGAATCAGAGTCGACACGCCTGATCAATGCCAGCCAACCCGACATGCGCACGCTTGTGAAGGCTGCCTTGTTAACCGGAGACCGCTGCTCAGAGATTGCCGGTATTCAGGCGAAGGATTTCAATCCGGAAAACGGCAGCGTCTTCATCAATCCGGGCAAGTCTGGACGAGACCGCCATGTCCCGCTGAACAGGGAAGGCATGGCATTCTTCTCGGAACTGGCCGCCGGGTTCGTCTGGGGACAGGTCTCGGTCGTGGGATTTCTCCAGATCAGTGCCTGTGAATGCGCTTGTCCCGATGGCCGACAGTGATGACCTCCCCCGTCTGCGCCACGACGGCATAGGCATCGAGATAGCGGTCAAGGGCGCGATTCATGCGCAGGCGCTCAAGGCGCCGACGTGCCGCCTTGTCAAAGAAGACGATGGTGCCGCCGTGGTGGTCGTGCTCTTCGCGGCCGTAGTCGAGGAGCGCCTCGACGACCGCCGGCGGGATGGCCCGCTGCTGCATGCGGGCTTGGGCATGTTGGGTTAAGCGCAGTGCGGGCATTTCGGGCTCCCTTTTGTGGTTGGAACCCATTATGGACAGGCGACAAGCTCAGGGCGTGAGCCTGATATCTGAACGAAGCAAATAATCCTTTGACTCAGCGCATTGCGCTGGCGTACAGGCGTTCCAGAACATCCCGCATGTCCTTGGGGAGCCGAGCCATGCCTTTCTTCATGATGTCCTCCGGAATGCCGAAACGCGCCTCGGCGATGGGTCCGGCGATCGCCGCCAGCGTGTCGGCATCCCCGCCAAGGGAGATCGCGTTGCGGATCGTCTCCTCGAAACTGCTTGCCTCAAGTGCACAGACAATCGCCTCGGGGACCGTCTCCTGGCAGGTTTCGTTGAACTGGTAGTCCGGCCGGATCTCGTCGACGCTGCGCGAGAGGTTGTAGCCGTAAGTACCAGCGATGTGGCTGCGGATGCTCCCCGGCGTCTCCCCTTCAAGTGCCAGGCGGATGGCGCTGACGGCCGCAGCCGCGCCCTTGAGTCCTTCGGGATGGTTGTGAGTCACTCGAGTTACGCGATCAGCCAGCTGAAGCGCCTCTTCCAGGCTTTTGGCAAGCAGGGCTGCCGGGCTCACCCGCATCGCTGCACCGTTGCCATAGCTGTCGTAGGGTTCCATGTCGGACTGACGCAACCATGCGGCGAAGCCGCCGCCGTAACCTCGCCCGGGGTAGCGATGGCACCACTTGCGCAAGCTCAGTGCCGGGTCATTGCCATCCAGCAGGCATTCCGCCACGGCAATGGTGCAGACGGAGTCGTCGGTGAATTCAGTACGCTCGGAGAAAAGCGGAAACTCGCGGCTCTTCCAGGCCTTGAACTCATAGACCGAACCGATGATGTCGCCGATGACGGCTCCGAGCATGTCACTTCTCCCTGAAAAGGTCGTGCTTCATCAGTTCCAGCATGCCGACGAAGTCGAGGGGGTTGCCAATCGGGGTCACGAAAGGACGGCATTGTCCGGGCCGCCCGACCATGACCACGACTGACTCTACATCTGCATGGGTCGTGACGTACTCAGTGACCTCTGCAAGAATTTTGAGTGCCTCCTGATTGCGAGGTTTGGTCAGCCCGACACGAATAAGTTTGTCCATGGGGTGTTCTCTCCCGCTCATGTTCTCAGGCTACCAAGCGCAAGTCTCACCAGGTGAGCCTCTTGGGAACGATATTGCAGTACAAATTGAATGGATGCATCCAGCATGGCTGAAGCAACATAGAGTTGCTCCAGCCATCATTGAACGGATCCAGGCTGGAACTACTTTGCGCCCTTTTCCCTGAGGAAGGTAACGATGTCCGATTTCCCGGCAGCCTCTGCGACTCGGAGCGGCGTCTGCTGGTTGTGGTCCGCGTCGCTCAGGCCGATCCCGCCGGCCGAAACGAATAGTTCGACAACCAGCCGGTCTCCCCTCCTGATGGCCTCCAGGAACTGATCCCGGTTGAAATACTGGAAGCCCATTGCGTGGAGTTCCTTTCGCGCCGTGATCTGGCTCGCCTGTTCCGGACCGAAAGACGTTTGCGTCCCCTTTTGGCCCAACTGCTGACGCGCCATTTCGCGCTGCTCATTCATGGTCTGCCGGAATTTCTCAAGCTCGGGCGGGAGATTCTGCGGAGGCGGAGTGGCTGCCATTACACCTGCCACGGCCTGCTGCACAGGCATTGGCTGGGGCTGCGCCGGAGCGGCCGTGGCCGGAACGTGAGATGCGGCCACGGCCTGGGCAGGCTGTTGTAATGGCAGATCATCCGCCACGACGGTTCGCCCTTCCATATTCGCCGGATGCAACTGCACCAGCCTGTAGGGAATACCGGCTTCCTTGAAGCCGGATTCCATCCGGTCAAGGATTTTCTCGATGAACTTGCTGGCGTCCCCTATTCCGAACAAGTTGGCCAGCGCACGACCGGCCATGGCGGCAGCAACATTCGGATTCGAGTTGCCAATGCCCGACTGCTGCCCATAGATCGCGAAGTAGTTGAGACGAAATCCCCGGGCATAGGGAAAGAGGCAGGCGCGATGGCCGGTGATTTCCCCTGCTCTCGCGTTCGAAGCATCGACTCCGCTCAAGGAGAATAATTCCCCGGTACAAACCGTCCTTGGTCTTCCGCCCCCCTGCTCCTGCAGTTGCATCCGGCTCGGATGGGCAGGATATGGCAGAGCCGGCGGGATGCCATGCCTGACGCTCGCATCCCGGGCATACAGCCGAATCGAATTGAGCGCGATCCGCTCAATTTCCGCTGGCTGGACTTCCAGGGAAGGAAAATCGTAGATGGCAAAGACCATCTTCTCACGGTAGGTCGAGCCCATGATGTCCCGCATGGATTCTTGTCCTGCGGTCGGCATGGGTGCCAGTGCAATCAGCAGTGCGCCCAGTACCGTTCCGTGAACCCTGGCGGGCATCCTCAATGCCTGTCGGCCATCATTCCTGTTCGTCTTCATCATCCCATTCCGTAGGTAAATGCATAATCATCAAACCGGCAACAAATATGGCCATTACATATAGTGAAATAATGCCAGTACCATAATAGAAGAGCAGCTCATACATGCTTTGTGGCCCTCCCCTCAACTGTTCAGCAGGCCGCAGAGCAGTCCGTACAGGCCCGAAACGGCAAACAGAATCGTTATGAAAAGCCAGCGTGTTTGTGGATTGCTCACCATGATCCCGTTCCTGCTAAGGGTGATGCCAACACCTACGCCCAATAGCGAACCAATCAGAAATTGCCCAACCGTCATCGTGCTTGCCGACGGCAATAAAAACGCTTCGATATCCATGTCATCTCCTTTATCAACTGCCGATACAAGGCTACAGAGGTGACCTGGGCCGTTCTGGATTTTTTCTTCACGGAATTCTTCTTAATAAACAGTGGCTCACTCGGTGAACCCGGACTGGCTTTACCATCGGTCGACCCTTGCACAGGACAAACGCCATGATTGCCATTCCCACTCCGCAGCCGCCGCGGGCGACGCGCCCGCTCTTTCTCTCGCGCGTGCCGGCTGGCTTTCCCTCGCCCGCCGAGGACTACGTCGAGTGCAGCCTCGACCTAAACGAACATCTTATCGAGCACCGCGAGGCGACCTTCTTCGTGCGCGTGAAGGGCCAGTCGATGACGGGCGCCGGCATCAGCGACGGCGACCTGCTGGTGGTGGACCGCTCCCTCGAAGCTGGCGACGGCGACATCGTCGTGGCGGTGGTCGACGGCGAACTCACCATCAAGCGCCTGTCTCGGCGCGGCAGCCACGTGCGCCTGCTGGCCGAACATCCCGGCTTCGCCCCCATCGAGTTCAAAGACGGCCAGGAACTGACGGTGTGGGGTGTCGTCACCAGCATCGTCCGTCGCCTCAGGTAGGGAGTGGGCGATGTTCGCCCTCATCGACGGCAACAACTTCTACGTCTCCTGCGAACGCGTCTTCGATCCGAAGCTGGAGGGGCGGCCGGTCGTCGTGCTCTCCAACAACGACGGCTGCGTCGTGGCGCGAAGCCAGGAGGTGAAGGCGCTCGGCGTCAAGATGGGCGTGCCCTGGTTCCAGCTACGCGACCTCGCCCGCCAGCACGGCATCGTCGCCAAGTCGTCGAACTACTCCCTCTACGGCGACATGAGCGCGCGCATGATGGCGCTGCTTGGCCGCTTCTCACCCGAGCAGGAAATCTACAGCATCGACGAGTGCTTCCTCGGCATGAAAGGCTTCGGCCACTACGACCTGACCGCCTACGGGCAGGACATCCGCGCCCGCGTGCGACAGTACCTGGGCCTGCCCGTCTGCGTCGGCTTCGGCGCCACCAAGACGCTCGCCAAGCTTGCCAACCACGCCGCCAAGAAGCGCCCCGAGTTCGACGGCGTGTGCGATCTCGCCGCGCTCTCCCCCGTCGCGCAGGACACCCTGCTTGCGAGCATCGATGTCGGCGAAGTGTGGGGTGTGGGTTACCGCGGCACGCCGCGCCTGAAGGCGCTCGGCATCGGGAACGTGAAAGACCTGCGCGACGCCGATCCGAAATGGCTGCGGCGCGAGTTCTCGGTGGTGCTCGAGCGCACTGTCACAGAATTGCGCGGCATCCCCTGCATCGACCTCGAGGAGGCCGCCCCCGCCAAACAGCAGATCATGAGCTCGCGCGCCTTTGGCGCCTACGTGTATGACCTCGCCGGGCTGGAGGAAGCGGTGACGACCTACATCGGCCGCGCCGCCGAGAAGCTGCGCCGACAGGGTTCGGTGGCTGGCGCCGTGCAAGTCTATGTGCGCACCAACCCCTTCAAGGAAGACCACCCGCAGTACCAGCGCGGTCTCACCGTGCCGCTGCCGGATCCCAGCGACGACACGCGTCTGCTGGCGCGGGCGGCGCTCGCCGGTCTCAAGCGCCTCTACAAGCCCGGCTACGCCTACCAGAAGGCCGGCGTGATGCTGCTCGACCTCTCGGATGCCCGCTACACCCAGGGCGCGCTGTTCGAAGCCGACCGCGGCAACCCGGCGCTGATGCGCGTCATGGACCGCATCAACGGCCTGTGGGGGCACGGCACGCTGCGCCTGGCTGCCGAGGGCGTGCCCGCCAGCAACCGCGACTGGCGCATGCGTCGCGGCATGATGTCGCCCTGCTACACCACCCGCTGGGCGGACATTCCGAGAGTTTCATAATGTGCGGACGCTTCGCCCTCAAGGCGCCTCCGGCGGAACTCATGCACCACTTCGGCCTCGACGAGGTGCCCGAGATGGCGCCGCGCTACAACATCGCGCCGACGCAAACCATCCTCGTCATCCGCCAGCCCTGGCAGCAGCCCGAAGCGAGGCGCGAAGCCGCCAGCGTCAAGTGGGGCCTCGTGCCCTCCTGGGCGAAGGACGCCTCGATGGGCGCGAGACTCACCAACGCGCGCGGCGAGACGGTGGCCGAGAAGCCGTCCTTCCGCAGCGC
>PHCS01000101.1 GCA_002840845.1 Betaproteobacteria bacterium HGW-Betaproteobacteria-14 | reverse complement strand
AGGTGATGGATCGGCCCGGCGGCATCTTCGTCCGCTCGGCCGAGCAGATCTCGGAGGAAGACCGCACGCTGTTCCAGACCGTCGCCCGCGTCATCCTCAGCGACAGCCGCGGCACGCTGGCAGAACAGGTCAACCGCCCCGCTGCGGTGGCCGTGCGCGTGCCGCGACTGGTGCCGGAGAAATCCCATCCCGCCGAACCGCCCGCCGCCTTCGAGCTGCCGCAGCACGATCTGATTCTCTCCAACGGCATCGGCGGCTTCACCCCGGATGGCCGCGAGTACGTCATCACCACCGCGCCCGGACAGCTCACGCCGGCGCCGTGGGCGAACGTGCTGGCCAACCCGCGCTTCGGCAGCGTCGTCTCGGAGAGCGGCCAGGCCTATACCTGGGGCGAGAATGCCCACGAGTTCCGCCTCACCCCCTGGCACAACGACCCGGTATCCGATTCAAGCGGAGAAGCCATTTACCTGCGCGACGAGGAAAGCGCTCATTTCTGGTCGCCGACACCGCTGCCGCGGCGTGGCGCAACGCCCTACGTCAGCCGGCACGGCTTCGGCTACAGCGTGTTCGAACACACCGAGGGCGGCATCCGCTCGGAGCTGTGGGTCTACGTCGCCCACGATGCGGCGATCAAGTTTTCCGTGCTCAAGGTGCGCAACGCATCCGGCCGGCCGCGCCGGCTCTCCGCCACCGGCTACGTCGAATGGGTGCTGGGCGATCTGCGCACCAAATCGGCCATGCACGTAGCCACCGAAGTCGATCCCTACAGCGGCGCGCTCTACGCGCGCAACCCGTACAACACCGAGTTCCCCGACCGGGTCGCCTTCTTCGACGCGGGCGACGCGAGCGACGCGGGTGACATGAAGCGGACCGTCACCTGCAATCGCGCCGAATTCATCGGGCGCAACGGCAGCCTGGCGAATCCGGCGGCGATGTCGCGCACCCACCTGTCCGGCAAGCTGGGCACCGGCCTGGACCCCTGCGCCGCGATCCAGCTGGGCTTCGATCTGGCCGACGGGCAGGAACGCGAGATCGTCTTCAGGCTCGGCCTGGCGGGCATGCCGGGCGGGGATGCCTCGAACCCGGACGCAATCCTCGATGCCAACAGCCTGGTGCATCGCTTCCGTGGCGCCGACGCCGCGCGGCGTGCGCTCGAAGCGGTCTGGCAGTACTGGAACCACACCCTCGGCGCCGTACAGGTGGCAACGCCCGACGAATCGCTCAACGTGCTGGCCAACGGCTGGCTCCTCTACCAGACTCTGGCGTGCCGCCTGTGGGCGCGCAGCGGCTATTACCAGTCCGGCGGCGCCTTCGGCTTCCGCGACCAGTTGCAGGACACGATGGCGCTGGTGCACGCCGAGCCGCGCTTGCTGCGCGCCCAGTTGCTCCTGTGCGCCGGGCGCCAGTTCCGCGAAGGCGATGTCCAGCACTGGTGGCATCCTCCGTCCGGCCGTGGCGTGCGCACCCATTGCTCCGACGATTACCTGTGGCTGGCCCTCGCCACCTGCCGTTACGTGCAGAGCAGCGGCGACACCGGCGTGCTCGACGAGCCCGTGCTGTTCCTCGAAGGCCGCCCGCTCAGTGCGGAGGACGATTCCTACTACGACCTGCCCGGCCGCTCCGTGGCGGCAGAAACCCTCTATCAGCATTGCGTGCGGGCCATCCGGCGCGGGCTCAACTTCGGTGCGCGCGGCCTGCCGCTGATCGGCACCGGCGACTGGAACGACGGCATGAACCGGGTCGGCATCCAGGGCAAGGGCGAAAGCGTGTGGCTCGGCTTCTTCCTCTATGAAGTGCTCGGCCGCTTCGGCGCGCTGGCACGCCAGCACAACGATCCCGACTTCGCCGAATTCTGCGCGGCCGAGGCAACGCGCCTGCGCGAGAACCTCGAACAGCATGGCTGGGATGGCGCCTGGTACCGGCGCGCCTGGTTCGACGACGGCACGCCGCTCGGCTCGGCCGACAATGTCGAATGCCAGATCGATTCGATCTCGCAAAGCTGGGCGGTGCTCTCCGGCGCGGGCGACGCCGAGCGCTCACGCATGGCCATGCAGGCGGTGGACGCGCGGCTCGTGCGCCGCGACCATGCGCTCATCCAGCTGCTCGATCCCCCCTTCGACAAGACGGACCTCGATCCCGGCTACATCAAGGGCTATGTGCCGGGCGTGCGCGAGAACGGCGGACAGTACACCCATGGCGCCATCTGGGCGGCCATGGCCTTCGCCGCATTGGGCGACCGGCAGCGCGCCTGGGAACTGACGACCATGATCAACCCGGCGAACCATGCTGCCTCAAGGGAAGCCATCGAGACCTACAAGGTGGAGCCCTACGTCATCGCCGCCGACGTCTACGCCGTGGCGCCCCACATCGGCCGCGGCGGCTGGAGCTGGTACACCGGCTCGGCCGGCTGGATGTACCGGCTCATCATCGAATCCCTGCTCGGCCTGCGCCTGGAAACGGACAAGCTGCATGTCGCGCCCTGCCTGCCCGCGCACTGGGATGGCCTGAAGATTCACTACCGCTACCGCGAGACGGTCTACCACATCGCCATCGTGCAAACCCCCGCAGGCGAAGAAGGCAAGAGCGGCGAAACGCGGGTGACGGTGGACGGCATCGAACAAGGAAATCAGCCGATTGCCCTGGTCGATGACCATCGCGAACACACCGTGGAAGTGTGCGTACCGGCGCAATAAGGTCGTGTCCATGCAGAACGATGGAAAATGCCCGCCGTCCTGCGGGGGCTGACTTTTGTTGCGCCGTGCTGTGGAGGCTGACTTTTACTAAGTGATGGTGCGGAACGGTCTGGCATGACCGTTTTCCGGCCGAAGCGCCTTCGCGAGAAAAGAGCGGCAGTCCCGCTATGGCCCAAAGCGGCTGGTCCGAATAAGCATTCCATTCAATTAATCGGTTTGATCCAGCACAAATTGAGTGTCCAGCTTCCGGCATGAGTTCGGGACGCTCGTCGGCCTCATCCGGCCATGTGGTTGAGTCCGTGCTGGTGCGTAAGTCCAAGTATGACTCGGCTAATCAATCCACCGTTCCGGCCTCTCCGCGTCTTCGATGGGGCTCAGGGTGCCGCCGAACCAGGCTGCGACCTGGATCAATGCGTCACTTGAATCTCGCCTGGGCGTCAGCGACGCCTGCTTTGAGATCCGCCCAGATGGTGTCAGCGGTTTCCTTGAGTTGTCCCCATGCTTCGCTGCTAGCCTTCTCCATCTCTTTCATTTTTGCCGACGCCGCACGCTGTTTGGCACGCAGGTTGTCAAGCTCCATTGCCCCCTTGATCCTTGCATCGGCCCCTGCGTTCTCCACCTTGGCCTCGAGCAGGTTGATTTGCGCACCCCATTCCTTGAGTTGCGCTGCGAGTTTCCGCCTATAGGCGTTCTTCAGTTCCATGATCCACTCCTTGAGTGTCTGACAATAGCCCGACCTTATTTGGCCGACGTTGCCACGAGCTTGTTATCAACTTCCTTTACGCCCGCCACAGCAGCGGCCAATTTCCCGGCCGTGTCGCCGCTCGACGGCGTATCGACCGATCCGGTCAGCGTTACCACGCCGCTTACCGTATCGACACTGATTTGCAGCGTCCTGAGACCTGGCTCGGCAAATATGGAGGCCTTGACCTTGGCCGTAATCTCGGCGTCCTCAATGGCCGCGCCGGCTTTCATGCCCTGCTCGCCAAGCTTTTCGCCGACCTTGTCCGCAGCTTCGCCCATCTTCTTGCCTGCTGCATCGGCGGTCTGGTCAATATTCCTGCCTGCGGTCTCTGCCGGGCCTGGCTTGTCGCATGCGGCAAGGCCACCAACCACCAGCATCGAAAGACCAAGCAATTTCCAACTCTTCAAGCATTTCATTTCGATTTCCCTTCAAGGTTCATTCATGTCGCCGAAATACATATCCGCAAATGATTGGCATATCAAGTGAAGAACTTCGCACTTTTCCAAAGCGGGTATCCGCAAGTCTACGCAGACGTGGAGGATCGTCTGTATGCCAACGCACAGAGAAACAATGTCCGCCTTGCGTTGGTGGCTGTCCGCGCCTTGCTATGCGTACTAACGTGCGCTGCGCAATCAATCAACGACGCCAGGCACTACGACGCCGATGCGCGGCAATGGTGATTTTTTTTGCGTTAGCGGTGGCGTGTGCAAACTACATGGTCGCTGGTGCGATTGTGTGCAATGCGCGCTAGCGCACAGAGATAGTTCCTGATTAGAGGAATGATGGCCGCAATGACCGATCGCCTTCCATAAAGATTGCCATCGCCAGAGGACCTAACGCACAACCCGATTCATCAGTCGTCCTGCACATGGCAGATCCGACGATGGGCCGGATGGTTTACCCGTGACTGTCAGTATCCCGCCGCTTTTGCAGGCAGTCGACACTTGAGCGCATCTGAAGGCGGAGGAAGTCGTAATAGCAATAGGAGCAATCATGAATAATTCACTTACCAAGAAGCAGATGGGCCTAGCCGTATCGTGTGCCATGGCGCTCTATTTTGTAACCGGCGCGGCAATTGCCGAATCCTTCCCGGGGGAGACAGCCTTCAACGCTGCACATCAGTCATATCTGGTTGACCAGCGCGGCAACGCCGTGAAAAGCGGCTACGGGCTGTGCTGGAACGCTGCCACCGATCCCGCCAAGGGATACACCGCCGCTTGCGATCCGGCGCCGGTCGCTGCGTACGTCGAACCGAAACCGCAGCAGGTTGCTGCGGTGGCGCCTCCGGCACCCGTAACCCGGCGCGTGACGCTGGATGCCGACACGCTGTTCGACTTCGACAAGGCGGTCCTGCGTCCGGAAGGGCGGCTGGCGCTGGATGATTTCCTCGTCAAGATCAAGGATATCAATCCGGAAATGATCATGGCCGTCGGCCACACTGATCGTATCGGCTCCGATGGCTACAACCAGCGCCTTTCCGAGAAGCGCGTGGCGTCGGTCAAGAGCTATCTGGTCGGCAAGGGCATAGAGCCGAATCGCATGAACACCGAAGGCAAGGGCGAGACGCAGCCGGTCACAAAGGCCGGCGAGTGCGTGGGTGCCAATGTAATTGCCTGCCTGCAGCCTGACCGGCGGGTTGAAATCGAAGTGACGGGCCCCCTGGTTGCCCTGTAATCGCCCTGGCAGCAGTGCCGTTGCAGATTGAATACCTGACCACGTGGCGACGGGGTACTAAGCCGTGTGGTCAGGATGGTTATCTGAATCAGGCGAAGGTGGACTTTGGTATATAGCCGGTCGCACTCGAGCAAGAACGAAGTATCCGATGCACAACGTGTATATGAGGTAATCCAATGAAAACGAATCAGAAACTTGCAATCAGCACAGTACTTGCGGCAATGCTGCTGGGTCTGGGGGGTTGCGCCGGAATGTCGGCACAGGACAAGAGCACGGCCGTGGGCGCTGGCGCAGGTGCCGTCGCAGGCGCCGTGCTTACCGGAGGCAGCGCAGTAGGAACCGTAGGCGGCGCCGCCGTCGGCGGCATCATCGGGCATGAAGTCGGCAAGGAGTGATGATCGGTCCGCGAGGCGGATGCCCTGGCAGGCAGTCGCTTCGCGGCCGCTCGTTGCCGTGATTCCGAAGCGGCTGCGACCAACAGGAGATGGAAATGATGAAACTTCGCAAGGTGGCTGGCGCAGCCGTGGTGGTGGGCGTCTTGTTTGCAGCAGTAACAGGCTGCGAAAAGCAGGAAGGCCCGGCGGAGAAAGCCGGCAAGAGTGTCGACAAGGCGATGGACAAGGTCGGCCAGCAGATCGAGAAGGCCGGAGAAAGCGTTCAGGATGCCGCAAAAGGTGAGAATAAAAAGTAGTCGTCAGGCAGTACGTAGCCCGACGAGATGCTTCGTCTGGACGTGAATCACCTGCCTTCAGCGTAAATGGCCAAGCCACGAGGCTTGTCAGCCGCAAATTCCGCTTGACACCGAACGGCGCGTCAATCCAAACAACATTATTCCGGAGACCCGTATGAAACGCATTTCCCTGGCAGCAAAATTTGCTTTGGCCCTCGTCATGGCAGGCGCCCTGATGGCGGGTCCGGTTATGGCCGACAAGGGGGGCAAGGGTGACAAAGGCGGCAAACAAGCCAAATGCCATCCCGGTTTTGTAGTCGAGCACCATCCCGATCAGCAGTGTGACCACCGCGGCAGCAACCAGAGCAGCCACCACAGCCGTTGATTTTGATCTGTTTCTGGGTT
>PHCS01000100.1 GCA_002840845.1 Betaproteobacteria bacterium HGW-Betaproteobacteria-14 | reverse complement strand
CGGCAGCGCCGCGCCGGTGTGGTCGGGGCGCGCCGCCGACGGCGCCCAGCTGCAGCGCTTCGCCATCGCCGCCCATCGCGCCGGCGGCCGCCTTGCCGCGCTGTGGGGCGCCGATGCGCGGCAGCGGGGCGGCGGCTTCGACCTGCATTGCGTTTTCGGCCTCAACGAGGGCCATGCCCGGGTCAGCCTCGACCTGCCGGCGCAGAACCCCGGTTACCTGGATCTGGCCGGCGTCTTTCCTGCGGCCAACCGCATGCAGCGCGCGACGCGCGACCTGCTCGGCATCGCCTTCGAGGGCGGCGACCAGCGCCCCTGGCTGCGCCACGGAGCCTGGCCGGCGGACTGGTTCCCGCTGCGCCACGACGCGGGCGAGGGCAGGGAGTTGCCGAACGAACCCAGCGACTACGATTTCGTCCAGGTCGGCGGCGAGGGCGCACACGAGATTCCCGTCGGGCCCATCCACGCCGGCATCATCGAGCCGGGCCACTTCCGCTTCTCGGTCATCGGCGAGCGGGTGTTGCGCCTCGAACAGCGCCTCGGCTACCAGCACAAGGGCGTGGAAAAGCTGTTCATCGGCGGCAGCATTGCCGACGGCGCGCGCCTCGCCGGCCGCATCTCGGGCGACGCCACCTGCGCCTACGCCTGGGCCTATGCCGCGGCAGTGGAGGCAGCCTGCGGCGTCAGCCCGCCGCCGCGCGCCCTCATGCTGCGTGCGCTGATGCTGGAGCGCGAGCGCGTCGCCAACCACCTCGGCGATCTGGGTGCGCTCGGCAACGATGCCGCGCTGGCCTTCGGCTTCGTCCAGTTCATGCGCCTCAAGGAGGACTGGCTGCGGCTCAACGGTGAACTCTTCGGCCACCGCTTCATGATGGACCGCATCGTGCCGGGCGGCGCGGCGCTCGACCTGGAGGCGCCCGCGCTGCGCGCCATCATCGACCAGTGCGAAATCATGGGGCGTGAAGTGAAGGAACTGAGCAAGATCTACGAAGAGCATGCCGGCCTGCAGGACCGCTTCCAGACCACCGGCACCATCGACGCCGCCCTGGCGCGGGAATTGTCACTGACCGGCGTGGCGGCCCGCGCCACCGGCATGATCCTCGACGGGCGTGCCCATAGACAGGGCTATACCCCGCCGCCGCCGTACGCGGCGCTCGGCGTGCGCCCGGCGACGGACGAGCGCGGCGATGTGGCGGCGCGGGTGGCGGTACGTTTCGACGAGGTGTTCGAGAGCCTGCGATTGCTGCGGGAAATAGCGATCGGCATGCCGGACAGCGCGGTCAGCATCGATGTCCCTGCCGCATCCGGCGGCAGCGGCCTCGGTGTGGTCGAGGGCTGGCGCGGGGAGGTCCTGGTCGGCGTCGACCTGGACGAGGCCGGCCGGCTGGCGCGCGTCCATCCGCACGACCCGTCCTGGCAAATCTGGCCGGCGCTGGAGCATGCCGTGATGAAGGACATCGTTCCCGATTTCCCGCTCATCAATAAATCGTTCAACCTTTCCTACAGCGGGGCCGACCTGTGATCCCGTTGATCAAGCGCATCCTGCGCACCGGCATCGTCAGCGAGCCGCTGCGCGAAACCAGCGAAGCGGAGAAGCGGGAAATTGCCCGCGAAATGAGACAGCTGAGCGACGACATCCTGCGCATCCTCGGCCGTGCGCTCACCATCCGCCAGGTCGATGCCGGCTCCTGCAACGGCTGCGAACTGGAGATCCACGCGCTCAACAATCCCTACTACAACCTGGAAGGCTACGGCATCAAGTTCGTTGCCAGCCCACGTCACGCCGACATGCTGCTGGTCACCGGCCCGGTGACGAAGAACATGGAGAACGCCCTCAAGGTGGCCTACGACTGCACGCCCGATCCGAAGCTGGTGGTGGCGGTAGGCGACTGCGGCTGCACGGGGGGCGTTTTCGGCAAGAGCTACGCCAGCTGCGGCGCGGTGGAAAACGTCATCCCGGTCGATGTGCGCGTGCCCGGCTGCCCGCCGCCACCCGTCAGCCTGCTCAGAGGCATCCTCGCGGCGATCCGCCGCTGATTCATGCCTTCGGGACGGTGAAATAGAAGGTCGCGCCGGCATCCGGGCTGGATTCCGCCCAGATGCGACCGCCGTGCCGTTCGACCAGCCGCTTGACGATGGCCAGGCCGACTCCGGTGCCGGGGAAATCCTTCTCGCTGTGGAGGCGCTGGAACATGCCGAACAGACGGTCGGCGTAGCGCATGTCGAAACCGGCGCCGTTGTCGCGCACGAAGAAGGCCTGCTCGCCGCCATCCTGGCAGCAGCCGATCTCGACGCGCGGCGCTTCGCGTCCGGCGGAAAACTTGAGCGCGTTGCCGATCAGGTTGGCGAGAACCTGGTGCAGCATGGTCGCGTCGCCCTCGACCAAGGGCAGGGCCGCCACTTCTATGCGTGCCGCGGGGTAGTCTCCAGAGAACTCGTCGGCGATCCCTCGGGCGAGCTTGCCAAGGTCCACTGGCGCGCGCGCCAGCGGCTTCTGCGCGGCGCGGCTGTACTCGAGGACTTCCTCGATGAGCGTGCCGAGCTTGTTGCTGTTGGCGACGATGCGGTCGAGCATGCCCTGCCCATCGCCCGAGAGCTGGGCACGCTCATTCTCCAGCAGGATCCGGGAAAAGCCGTTGATGGCGCGCAGCGGCGCGCGCAGGTCATGCGAGACGGTGCTGGAAAAGGACTCCAGCTCCCTGTTGGCACGGGCAAGTTCCTCGGTGCGCTCGGCCACCCGCCGCTCCAGCGTCTCGTTGAGTTCGCGGATGCTCCGCTCGGCTTCGACGCGCGCGCTGATGTCCTCCTTGACCGCCACGTAGTTGACGATGCGGCCGTGATCGTCGGTGATGCCGGCGATTATCGTCTCTTCCCAGTAGAGGGTGCCGTCCTTCTTGCGATTGTAGAGTTGTCCCGTCCAGATGGCACCGCCGGTGATCGTATGCCACATATCCTTGTAGACCGACTCCGGCGTGCGGCCGGACTTGAACAGGCTCGGCCTGCGGCCGATGACTTCCTCGGGCCGGTAGCCGGTGATGCGGGTGAAGTGGCGGTTGACATACTGGATCCTCGCCTCCGTGTCGGTGATGAAGATCGACACTGGGCTTTGCTCGACGGCATGAAACAGCGGCCGGATGCGGTTGTAGGAGTCGGCCAGGTTTTCCCGCATGGCGTTGTAGGCGGAGGCCAGGGCATCGAGCTCGTCGGGCCGGCGCGGCGGCTTGCGTTCGAGCACGACGGGCGTGTTCAGGTTTTCGAAGGAGGCCTTGCCGACATGGCGGGCGAGGCTTTCGAGGTGTCGTGTGACGAGGCGGTGCACCAGCAGGAACATGAACAGGGCCACCAGCGCCGTCTTGGCGACGTTGGCGACGACGATGAAGACGGCGCGATCAACGAAGCGGGCCCGCGTCGCGTCCAGGTCGGCCCGCACGACCAGTTCGCCGATCGCCTGGCGGCGGCCGCGGTAATCGTATTCCAGCGGCCAGCGTCGCGTCATGCGCTCGGCTTTGTTCGCATCGCCGGAGGAGGCCAGCGTCTGGCCGTCCGCCACGACTTCAGCGTGGCTGAAATCCCGCTGCTTGCTGATGCCGGAGAGCAGGATGGCGAGCTGCCGGCGATCGGAAATCCAGACTGCTTCCACGACGCTGGGCAGATAGCTTTGCTCGAGCCGGTCAAAGCGTTCCTCCACTTCGCGCAGGTCGTCGCGATACTCCCACGTCAATTGCAGGACGGTGATCAGCAAGGCGATCGAACCGCTGAAAAGGATGGTCCACAGGATCAGCCGGCGCGCGAGCGCATGGCTGAGGACATGGGGCAGGTCGCGGAGCATTTCAGCGCCGGGCAGCCAGCGGCGCCAGGGTCTCGTCGTAAATGCGCTTGTAGGCGCCGTCCTTCTTCATGGCGGCCAGCGCCGCGGCAACCGGCTCCACCAGGGAAGCGTGCTTGCGGTGCAGGTAGATGAACATCTCCAGGCTGGCCAGCGGCGGCTCGAGCTGGCGCGCGTCGAGGGCCATCTGGCGCGCCCACCAGAGGCCCTGCCAGCGCTCGTAGAGGATGACGTCGGTGCGGTTCAGGCGCAGCAGTTCGAAGAGCTGTTCCGCATTGCGCACGCGCGTGACGTCCTGGCGATCCCCCAGGTTTTTCTCGAATACCTTCCAGCCGATGATGTGGGCGACGCTGTAGGGCGCCAGGGCGTCCCAGTTGTGCGTCGGGAAGGCCTGGCCGCGGCTGTAGGCGACGAAATCGTTGTCGATGACCTTCTCGGGCACGCGAATGAGGTTCGGGTACTGGGCCTCGAGGCCCTTGATGCGCATCGCGATGCCGTCGTCGATGCCGGCGTTGGCATTCTGCATGGCGCGCTCGGAGGCCCCATACACATGCACCACGGCCTGCAGGCCGTGGCGACGGAACAGTTCCGCGACAAGGCGGTCGAGGAAGCCGCCATGGTCGGGTTGCGTATAGGGTGCGCGCACGCCTGTGGTCAGCACCAGCGCGCCGCCAGCCCCGGCCTGTGCGGGCAGCGTAAGAAGCACGCTGGCACAGATCAGCGCGGATATTAGTCGATAAGCCATTGCCGTTCTCCGTAAACGGCGCGGCGCCTTGCGGCATTGCGCCCTTCATGCGGGTTCACGGCATGTCTTTAGCAATATTGAATCATAAAACTTTCAGAGGCAAGCCATGCGCCCTTATGGCCTCATTGAAGCAGCGCAAAAGCCATGCCGAGCGCTGCGCAGGCGCCGATCACCGGCATGATGCCGGCCTTGAAGCGGAACAGGGCGATGGCGGCGCCCAAGCTGATCAGCGCGGAGAGCCATTCGAACTTCCCGGCGAAGGGCAGGGCCGGCGTGCCCTGCGGCCAAAGCACATGCCAGGCGAAGAACACCGCCAGGTTGATGACGACGCCGACCACGGCGGCGGTGATGCCGGTCAGGGGTGAAGTGAACCTGATCTCGCCGTGGGTGGCCTCGACCAGCGGGCCGCCGATCAGTATGAACAGGAAGGAAGGCAGGAAGGTGAAGAAGGTGGCGACGAAAGCGCCCGCGATCCCGGCCAGCGCCAGCGCATCCGGGCCGAATACCTGCTTCGTCCAGCCGCCGACGAAGCCGACGAAGGCCACCACCATGATGAGCGGCCCCGGCGTAGTCTCGCCCAGCGCCAGGCCGTCCATCATCTGCGGGCCCGTGAGCCAGCCGTACTGCTCGACGCCGCCCTGGTACACGTAGGGCAGCACGGCGTAGGCGCCGCCGAAGGTGAGCAGCGCCGCCTTGGTGAAGAACCAGCCCATCTGGGTCAGCACGCCGGACCAGCCGCCCTGCGCCATGAGCAGCGCCATCGCGCCGGCCCAGAGCGCCAGGCCCATCGCGCTGTAGGCGATCAGCCTGCCCCAGGAGAAGCGCACCCAGGAGGGCGATGGCGTGTCGTCGTCGATGAGGGCGGCGCCATAATGCCTCCCGCCCGCGGCGTGGCCGCCGCCGGCCCTGAATTTCTCCGGCGCAATCTGGCCGCCGGCGTAGCCGAGGATCGCAGCGGTGAGCACGATGGCGGGGAAGGGCACGTCAAAAACAAAGATGGCGACGAAAGCCGTTGCGGCCATGGCCCACAGCACGCCGTTTCTCAGTGCGCGCGAGCCGATGCGGTACGCCGCGAAGACCACGATGGCGGTCACCGCCGGCTTGATGCCGTAGAGGATGCCGGCCACCGCCGGCACGTTGCCGAAGGCCAGGTAGACCCAGGTGAGGCCGGCCAGCATGAACACGGAAGGCAGCACGAACAGTACGCCGGCGACGATGCCGCCCCACGTGCGATGCATCATCCAGCCGATGTAGACGGCCAGCTGCGTGGCCTCCGGACCGGGCAGCAGCATGCAGTAGTTGAGCGCATGCAGGAAGCGCCGCTCGGAGATCCAGCGGCGGCGTTCCACCAGTTCCTGGTGCATCATGGCGATCTGCCCGGCCGGGCCGCCGAAGCTGATGAAGCCGAGCTTCAGCCAGTAGAGGAAGGCTTCGCCGAAGGAGACGGGCGGGGGAGGGGCGTTGGGCGTGCTGTCGGTGTCCACGTTGATGACCTCGCAATAACACGATGGACGGAACTTGGACGGAACGCCGTCTGAGGGGGAGTCCGGACTTTCCCCGCGATGAATTCTAGCAAAAGGCGCGACGGATGAAAGACCGCAGACTGATCATCGCCGCCGCCTTCCTGCGCGCGCTCGCCACCGGCATGGCCGGCGTGCTGCTGGGGCTGACTTTGGCGCGGCTGGATTTTTCCGCCGCCGCCATCGGTGCGGTGCTCTCGGCGGGGCTCGCCGGCGCCACGCTGGCGCTGCTGGTCGTGACGTG
>PHCS01000028.1 GCA_002840845.1 Betaproteobacteria bacterium HGW-Betaproteobacteria-14 | reverse complement strand
CGCCCTGGCCGGGGACGGCCTCATCCCCAAGGGCGTGGGCGAAGCCTTCAAGAAGGAACGGCGCTACTTCAAGGGCGACATCCATCCCCTGGTCGTCGTCGCCGACCAGAAATGGAAGGCCCATGTCGAGCCGCACAAGCCGCTCACGCTGGAATACCTGTCCGAATGGCTGGCGAAGCGCACCGGCCTCGCCTACCTGCATATCGATCCGCTCAAGATCAACTTCCAGGCCGTTACGGACGTGATGTCCAATGCCTATGCCACGCGCTTTCGCATATTGCCCGTCGAGGTCAATACGCGCGAGGTGGTGATCGCCACGGCCGAGCCCTACCTGCGCGAGTGGGAGAAGGAGCTGCAGCCGATCCTGCGCAAGGACATCCGCCGCGTCGTCGCCAACCCGCAGGACATCGACCGCTACCTGGTCGAGTTCTACAACCTGGCCCGCTCGGTGAAGAAGGCCGAGCAGCAAGGCGATGTGCGCAGCGGGGTATCCAATTTCGAGCAGATGGTCGAGCTGGGCAAGTCCAACCGCCAGTTCGACGCCAACGACCAGCACATCGTCAGCATCGTCGACTGGCTCTGGCAATATGCCTTCGAGCAGCGCGCCAGCGACATCCACATCGAGCCGCGGCGCGAACTCGGCATCGTGCGTTTCCGCATCGACGGCGTGCTGCACCAGGTCTACCAGATTCCGATGTCGGTGCTGACGGCCATGACCAGCCGCATCAAGATCCTCGGCCGTATGGACGTCGTGGAAAAGCGCCGACCTCAGGACGGGCGCATCAAGACGCGCACGGCCGATGGCCAGGAGATCGAGCTGCGCCTGTCGACGCTGCCCACCGCCTTCGGCGAAAAGCTGGTGATGCGCATCTTCGATCCGGAAGTGCTGGTGCGCGATTTCGCAGAGCTGGGCTTCAGCGACGACGACAAGGCGCGCTGGACGCAGATGACCGAGAAGCCGAACGGCATCATCTTGGTGACGGGGCCGACCGGCTCGGGCAAGACCACCACGCTCTATTCGACGCTGAAGCAGCTCGCCACGCCGGAAGTGAATGTCTGCACCATCGAGGACCCGATCGAGATGATCGAGGCCGCCTTCAACCAGGTGCAGGTGCAGCAGAATATCGACATGACCTTCGCCGCCGGCGTGCGCGCCCTCATGCGGCAGGACCCGGACATCGTCATGGTGGGCGAGATCCGCGACCTGGAGACGGCCGACATGGCCGTGCAGGCGGCGCTGACAGGCCACCTGGTGCTGTCCACCCTGCACACCAACGATGCGCCGACGGCGGTGACCCGCCTGCTCGACCTGGGCACGCCGGCCTACCTGCTCAATGCCACGCTGCTGGGCGTGATGGCGCAGCGCCTGGTGCGCACGCTGTGCCCGCATTGCAAGAAGGCCTCGCCCATGACGCCGGAGGAAGAGGACATCTGGCAGGCGCTGGTGGCGCCCTGGAAGGCCGCCAAGCCGCAGCAGATCCATCATCCGGTCGGCTGCCTCGATTGCCGCATGACGGGCTACATGGGCCGTGTCGGCCTCTATGAAATCATGCTCATGTCGCCCGAGCTGCGCAAGCTGATCACGCCGACCACCGACCTGGCCAGGGTGCGCGAACAGGCTTATCGCGAGGGCATGAAGCCGCTGCGCATTTCTGGTGCGATGAAAGTTGCCGCCGGCGTCACCACCCTGGAGGAAATACTCCAATCAGCGCCGCCGGCGCAGAACGAGTAGGTCGGGCTTCAGCCCGACTTGTGCGCATAATCAGAAGTAGCTGCCCCGCGGGGATTTCCTTCGGACAACGGGCTGTAGCCCGACCTGCGGATTCCCGGAAGCCTCAATACCGTGAACCGCCCTGACCGTAGAAGGGCGGCCAGCGGCCCACCGCGTTCTCCAGCATGATCAGTTCTTCGTCGGTGTGATTGATCACCTTTGCCGGTGCCATCATCTGGCTGCCCGAGGCATGGATGTAAATCGGGTGTTCGTGATGCTTGGTCTTGATGGTTTCCTTCAGCTTCGGATCGCCCTTCGGCGTTACCTCGGCTTCGCCGTAGCACAGGCAGAAGTAGGTGCGCGCCTCCTCGGCCTCGATGTAGCAGCCGGTGCCGCGGATGCCGATGGTGGCGGTGGGGGTGACGATCTGCAGGTTGCGCTCACGGTCCCGCCCCTTGCCGATGACGCTGAGGACGCTGCCCGTAATGACCCGCAGGAACTGCGCGCCCCCGCTCTCTTCGAAGGTGATCTTGGTCTTTTCCCGCTGCAGGAAGGCGTCGGGCCCGACGATGTAGACGGCCTCGCCGCCCACGCCGGTCATCACCGACTGCCCCGGCTTGATGTTCAGGCCGATCGAGGCGCGCGTGGCATCCACGCCCACCGGGCCCTTGATGTGGCGGAAACCCGGCGTGGCCGGCAGCGAGCCGGCGGAGAGGGCATCGCGCACCAGACCGAGGATGCCGCCGGCGCCCAGCGCCCCGGCGGCGGCCAGCTTGAGCAGGGTTTCACGGCGGGCCTGACGTTCCATTTCTGAGTGATTCATGTTTTTCTCCAATCGAAGGCCGCTATTGTCCGCTATTTGCTGAGCAGGCGCATGGCGCGTTCGAGGCCTTCCAGCGTCAGCGGAAACATCCTGCCGCCCATCAGGCTGTGCAGGAGGGTGATGGAATGGCGGTAAGGCCACAAATGCTCCGGCTCGGGGTTGAGCCAGACCGCGTGGGGGTAGGTGTCGAGCAGGCGGCGCATCCAGGTGGCGCCGGATTCCTCGTTCATGTATTCCACCGAGCCGCCCGGCTGCATGATCTCGTAGGGGCTCATGGTGGCATCGCCGACCAGGATCAGCTTGTAATCCGGGCCGTACTTGTGCATGACGTCCCACAGCGGGAAGCGTTCGGTGTGGCGGCGCCGGTTGTCGCGCCAGACGTGGTCGTAGAGGCAGTTGTGGAAGTAGAAATACTCGAGATGCTTGAACTCCGTCTTGGCCGCCGAGAACATCTCCTCGCAGACCCGGATGTGGTCGTCCATCGAGCCGCCGATGTCGAGGAAGAGCAGCACCTTCACCTTGTTGTGGCGCTCCGGCCGCATCAGGATGTCGAGCCAGCCGGCATTGCGTGCCGTCGACGAGATGGTGCCGTCCAGGTCGAGCTCCTCCTCGGCACCCTCGCGCGCGAAGCGGCGCAAGCGGCGCAGGGCGACCTTGATGTTGCGCGTACCCAGTTCCACCTTGTCGTCGAGGTTGCGGTATTCGCGGTTCTCCCACACCTTGATCGCCGTGCGGTTGCCGGCGGATTCGCCGCCGATGCGGATGCCTTCCGGATGGTAGCCATGGGCGCCGAAAGGGCTGGAGCCGCCGGTGCCGATCCACTTGCTGCCGCCGGCATGGCGCTTCTTCTGTTCCTGCAGTCGTTTCTTGAACTCCTCCATCAGCTTGTCCCAGCCGAGCGCCTGCAGCTTGGCTTTTTCCTCCGGCGTCAAATGCTTCTTCGCCATCAGGCGCAGCCAGTCTTCGGGGATTTCCGCCTCCAGGCCGGGGATGCGCTCGACGCCCTTGAAGTATTCGCCAAAAGCCTTGTCGAACTTGTCGTAGTTCGACTCGTCCTTCACGAGGCAGGTGCGCGAGAGGAAGTAGAACTCGTCGATGCTGTGGCCGGCGACATGCTTCTGCAGTGCCTCGAGCAGCGTGAGGAATTCCTTGGTCGAGACCGGCAGCTTGGACTGCTTCAGATGGTGGAAGAAATCGATCAGCATGCTATTGAATTATTCGGCGGGATGGTCGGATTCGAAGACTTCGCAGCGGTTGCGGCCGAGATGCTTGGCTTTGTAGAGCGCCTCGTCGCAGCAGCGCAGCAGGTCGTCCGGCGTGCGCGCATGACCAGGATAGCCGGAGAGTCCGCAGGAAAGCGTCCCTTCAAGCTGGAAATCGCCGAAGGGAATGCGCGTGGCCTCGAACGCCTTGCGCCAGGACTCGGCGCGTTCCAGGGCGATGCCCAGCGGCATGCGCGGCAGCAGAACAAGGAATTCCTCGCCGCCGTAGCGGCAGGGCACGTCCTCCGTGCGGATGTTGCCCCAGAGCAGCGCCGCCAGTTCGCGCAGCACCTTGTCGCCGGCCTGGTGGCCGTAGGTGTCATTCAGTTTCTTGAAATGGTCGATGTCGATCATGACCAGCGAGAGCGGGTAGCCCTCGCGTTTGGCGCGCGACAGTTCGCGCTCCAGGGTCTCGTCCAGATAGCGGCGGTTGAAAAGGTTGGTGAGGCCGTCGCGCACCGCCAGTTCGCGCAGTTCCTCCTGCAGGCGGTGGATTTCCTCGAGCTGATGCTGCAGCATCGTATTGGTGTCCTGGAGATCGGTCTCCATCCGCTTTCTCTCGGAAATGTCGTGCTTGATGGCGACGAAGTGGATCGTTTCCCCCTTCTTGTTGCGAACGGGCGCGATGGCCATCAGTTCGGTATACAGGCTGCCATCCCGGCGCCGGTTGACGATCTCGCCGCGCCACACTTGGCCGGCGCGGATGGTGTTCCAGAGGTTGTCATAGAAGGCCTTGTCATGCTTGCCGCTGTTGAAAATGCGCGTGCTCAGGCCATTCAGTTCCTCCGCGTCATAGCCGGTGATGACGGTGAGGGCAGGATTGACGTACTCGATGATGCCGCCCGGGTCGGTGATGGCGATGCCTTCCGCGGCGGCCTCGATGGCCGCGCTGCGTGCCTGCAGCGCGGCTTCCAGGCGCTGGCGTTCCCGCAGGTCGGCGATGGCGACGAACAGCGCCGGCTCGCCGTTGAGCGTGCCCAGCGTCGCGGAGCGGTGGGTCAGCACCGGGGAGCCGTCGGGCCGGATGAACTCGATGACCTGGTTGCGGACGGAGCCGCTGGCTTCAATCTCCTCGAGGAAGCGCTGGCGTGCGGCCGGGTCGGGATAGAATTTCGTGACATCGCTGCCGATCAGCTCTTCCAGCGGCAGGCCGCCGAGTTCGGCCGCGGTCCGATTGGCGTAAATCACCTTGCCGTCTTCGGGACGCGTGATCAGCAGGGCGACAGGCGTCGTGTCGGCAATGGTGCGAAATTTGGCGTCGCTTTCGCGCAACTCGGTTTCGATTTTCTTGCGTCCGGCTATTTCCCGCTTGAGCTTGCGCGTCATGCCGAACAGTCCGGCCAGTGCCGCAGCCAGGATCAGAGCAGTCCCCGTGCTGGCAGCCAGCGCCCGCGTCATTTGCGGATCTGATGCGGGTGCCGGCTTGTATATGAAGCCGTCGATGGCGAATTCGCGCGGCAGCATGCCGAGTTCCGCATAGGTGCCTGCGATGTGCCGCCAGCGGGCAGGGCTCATGTACCCCATCTCGACGAGTTCGGATTTCACCAGCGGCACCATCCTGTTCGCCTCGAACAGCAGGTGCGCGCGCGCGTGGCGCCGACTGTACTTCGCGAGTATCAGATCGGCGATCTCCTCGGGGTTGGCCATGGCGTAGCGCCAACCCTTCAGGCTGGCTTCGCGGAAGGCTTGCACGCGCTCAGGGTGATCGGCAATCTCCTGCGACGAAGTGAACAGGTTGTCGCCGTAGAAATCGATCCCCGCCGTGCGTGGCGTGAATTCGAGATGACGGAAGCCCCGCTGCTCGAAGAAGAAGGGCTGGTCCGTGCTGTAGGCGGTCATGACATCGGCGCGCTTGTCGATCAGGTCCTGGTGGTCGAAGCTGTGCGGCAAGACGACGAGGCGGTTTTCGTTCAAGCCTTCCTTGCGCAGGAAGGCATAGATTTCGTCTGCATGCGGTTCGATCATCAGGCGCTTGCCCGCCATGTCCTGCACCGAGCGGATGCCGGCATCGGCACGCGCCACCAGAATGAAGGGCGAGTGCTGGAAGATGACCGCCAGGGCCACCACGGGCTCGCTTCGCGCGCGCGCGAGGATCAGCGCGGAATTGCTCACGCCGTATTGGGCGCGGCCGGAGACGACTTCTGCGACCGGGTCGATGGCCGGTCCTGCTTCGACGATGCGCACGTCCAGGCCGGCTTCGCGATAGTAGCCCTTCGCCGCGGCCGCATAGTAGCCGGCGAACTGGAACTGATGGTGCCATTTCAACTGCAGGACGACCTTCTCCAGCGCGCCGGCCGGCAGCGGCAGCAGAACGAAAAGGAGAAGGAGGAAGCGCATCGGGATAATCCGTCTCTCGCCGCAAGTGCGAATGGCGGCAGGCCCTAGCGGTTCTGCCTTGCCATGAACATCAGGCGTTCGAAGAGGTGCACGTCCTGCTCGTTCTTCAGCAGTGCGCCGTGCAGGGGGGGGATGGCCGCTTTCTGGTCCTTGGCGCGCAGCGCCTCCGGGGGAATGTCTTCGGCGACGAGCAGCTTGAGCCAGTCGAGCAGCTCCGAGGTGGAGGGTTTTTTCTTCAGGCCGGGAATTTCGCGCAGTTCGAAGAACACCTCCAGCGCCTCGCGGATCAGCGTCTTCTTCAGACCCGGGTAATGCACGTCGATGATGCTCTGCATCGTTTCCTTGTCGGGAAACTTGATGTAATGGAAGAAGCAGCGGCGCAGGAAGGCGTCGGGCAGTTCCTTCTCGTTGTTGCTGGTGATGAAAACGATCGGACGATGGCGCGCCTTGACCAGTTCGCGCGTCTCGTAGACGTAGAACTCCATGCGGTCGAGTTCGCGCAGCAGGTCGTTGGGGAATTCGATGTCGGCCTTGTCGACCTCGTCGATGAGGATCACCGTCGGCGTCTCGGCGCTGAAGGCTTGCCAGAGTACGCCCTTGACGATGTAGTTGGCTATGTCGTGGACGCGGCTGCCATGTTCGCCGCCGAGCTGGGAATCGCGCAGGCGCGATACGGCGTCGTATTCGTACAGGCCCTGTTGCGCCTTGGTGGTCGACTTGATGTGCCATTGCAGCAGGGGCAGGCCGAGGGCCGCGGCGACGGTTTCCGCCAGCATGGTCTTGCCCGTGCCCGGCTCGCCCTTGACGAGAAGCGGACGCTGCAGGGTGATGGCGGCATTGACCGCCAGCATGAGGTCCGGCGTGGCGACATAATCGGTGGAGCCTTCGAAGCGCATGGTGAACATCCATTGAGGGGAGAGGATCAATTATAGTTGCTGAAGCAGTGATTTATCCAACGCTGTGTAAAGGGCTATTCGGCACGAGTCTGCGGCAATACTTTCGCTACAATGCAGGATGAAAGCGTGCCGGCCCCGGGAGCGACGATGGATGTGACGGATTTCTTCGATGCCGATTTATCCGACGCAACGGCGATCGAGACATTAAGGAATGTCTCCGTCCCGCCCTGTCCGGAAATCGTCGTCGAACTGCTCCGGGAATCACGCAGCGAGGACATCGACTTCATCCGCATATCGCGCCTCATAACGGGCGATGTGGCCCTTGCGGCAGCGGTCATGAAGTCCGCCAACTCACCGTTCTTTGCCTTGCGCCGCAAGGTGCAGTCCGTGCAGCAGGCAGTGGCGGTGCTGGGCCTGCGCAACCTGCTCAAGATCGTTTACGGGATCGTGCTCAAGCAGAGCCTGGGCGGGGCGGACGCGCCGCAGATGGCGCGCTTCTGGGAACGTTCCAATTACAACGCCGTGGTGTCGGCCTATCTGGCAGGCCGCCTGCCGGGCATTTCTTCCGACGACGCCTATACGTTCGGCCTCTTCCACGATGCCGGCATATCCATCCTGATGCAGAAATTCCCCGACTACCGGCAGACGCTGGCGCAGGCCAATGCGGCGCCGCTGGCATTTACTTCCTTGGAGGATGAGCACCACCATACCAACCATGTCGTCGTCGGCGCCCTGCTGGCGCGCAACTGGTACCTGCCCGAACAGGTGGTCTGGGCCGTCCGCTATCATCATGAACCGAGTGTCTTCACCGCGCCGGGCCGCCATGCGACGCCCGACGTCTGCCTGCTGGTGGCAATCCGCCTGATTTCGGAGCACATCGTCGCGCGCTTCCTCGGCTATCCCGACGATGCCGAGTGGGAATGCCACAAGGAAGCCGCACTGGCCCACCTTGGCTGGTTCGAGGACGACATCGACGACCTCGCGCGCGGCCTGGCGGTGGATCTGAAGGAGATCCAGGCGTATCGCGGAGGCTGACTCTCCGGTCCCGCTAGCCGGCTTTGCGCCGGACGCACTCCACATAAGCCCCGCCGTCCGGCGGGGACTGACTTTTCTGCGCGCGCCACAGGGTCTCGCCAAGGCATTCGAGCAAGACGTGCAGGGCGGCGTGGCGATCGCCCTGGCGGGCGAGCAGCGCCTCGAAGGCGGCGCGCAGCCCGGGCGGCTGGTCGATGGCGAGTTGCTCCTCCACGGCCAGATGCAGCGAAAGATGCAGGAAAGGATTGGCCTCGCCCGATTCCGGCGTCCACTCGCGTTCCAGCGCCGTCTCGCCCTCGGCCAGCAGGCCGTGATACTCGGGATGCAGGGCCACGAGGCGGATGGCCGCATCCTCGAGCGGCGAGACGACGTCCCGGGCGAGGTGCTTGCGCCAGGCATCGATGAAGAAGCGGCGGGCCTGGTCGCGGGACGGGTCAAACATGCGCGCGTGCTCCGCCATCCGTGGCATGTGCGGCGAAGAGGGCGAGAACCACAGTGTTATGCACCTGCCGGTTGCCGTCGAAGAGGGGTGCGATCTGGCCGCCGCCGTAGGCTCCGATCAATGGCATGCCCGGATAGCGCGCCTTGACGGCCGCCAGGTCGCGGTCCTCGCCGTCGAAGAAGTAGGGGCCGCGGCCGAGACAGGAGAAGAGCAGGCCGAAATCCGGCGTCGCGCCGAGGCGGGAGTCCAGTTCGTCGACGAGACGGCGCATGTCGCTTGCCGCCGCCTGGGGCTGCCGCATGGCCCAGAATACTTGCGCACCGGGTTCGAGCGGCATGGCCAGCGTGACCGATCGTTCATCGTGGCTGGCGGCGATGATCGGCACCAGGGTATAGCGGCCTTCCTCGATGGCGCGCTGCGGATCGCCGGCAACGACGCCGGCGGCCAGGAGGTGGAAGGGGAGCTTTTCCATCTCCCGCAACGCCACAGGCAACTCGCGCAGCAGCGCATTGAGTGCAGGATGCGCACCCGCCTTCAGCACATCGCGCCCGTTGCTGGTCGCCGGCTGCGGCTGGCTCAGGATGTGCATGCCGCGCGAAACGCCTATGGCTGCGTGTGCGCCGGCGATTGCCGTCTCGCCGCGGCCCTCCGTTGCCATCTTGCCGTGGCACCAGATGCGGCCGGCGCCGTGCGCGCTGTTGTCTGTCGACAGCAGGCCGTAGCGTGGTCCGCCGCTTTGCAGCCAGCTGCCGCCGACGGCATTCGGTGCGGCCAGGGTAAGCAGCGGCGCGTCCGCTGCGGGGTGGGCTGCCAGGCTGCAGTCGCCGCCGAAGACCATGGCGCAGGCGGCAGGGCGGTCCAGTACCCAGTCTTCTTCGGTGAAGACGCCCGGCGCCGTGCAGCCGGTGACTTGCAGGCAATGTGCGGCGCGCGATGCGGCGACGACGGCAGCGTGGGCCATGTGCGCGAAATCCGTGCTGAGGAAGAGCAGCACGCTGCGGGCGATGCCGACGCCGGCACGGTCGAGCGCTGCGCGCACGACGGCAGCCACCAACTCCGGGTCGGCCTTGTCGGCCGTGGCCAAGGCTGTTGCTATCTGATTCATGCACCCGCCCCCCAGCCCCCGCCCCGAGGGCGGGGGTGACGGAAGTTCGCCGCTGCGCGGCTCCATGCTGTTGGTTGCGCCGTCCTTGGGGGCCGCGCGGGAGCGTTGCGCCTTGGAACGTGCGCAGCGGAGCGCGGCAATAATTCGGCTTCACTGCGCAGCTTCGCAGGCGCGGGCGTTACGCCGAAATCCCGGCGGACGGCGCTCATCCTGCCGTCTTCTCCGGCCATTCGCACAGGTCGTTGATGAGGCAATGCGGGCAGTCCGGCTTCATCGCCTTGCAGACGTAGCGGCCATGCAGGATCAGCCAGTGATGGGCGTTTTGCAGATAGTCGACGGGTATGACCTTGAGCAGCTTGTCTTCAACCGCGCGCACGTCCTTGCCGGGTGCGAGGCGGCTGCGGTTGGCCAGGCGAAAGACGTGGGTGTCCACGGCAATCGTAGGTGCGCCGAAAATCGTGTTCAAGACGACGTTGGCGGTCTTGCGGCCGACGCCGGGCAGGGCTTCCAGGGCCGCGCGATCGTTGGGCACCTGCCCGCCGTATTGCTCCAGCAGAATGCTCGACATGGCGGCGACATTCCTGGCCTTGGTCTTGTAGAGGCCGATGCGGCTGATGTACGGCATCAGGCCTTGCTCGCCGAGCCGCGCGATTTTCTGCGGCGTGCCGGCGGCCTTGAACAGTTCGCGCGTGGCGAGATTGACGCTCTTGTCGGTGGCCTGCGCGGAGAGGATCACCGCCACCAGCAGTTGATAGGGCGTCCTGTACTCGAGTTCGGTGGTCGGGGCGGGATTGGCCTGCGCGAAGCGCTCGAAGATGGCGCGGACTTTCTTCGGCGTCATGGTCGGCTCAAGTCTGTGCCTGGATTTTATGAACGGGCGGCACGCGCGCGGCGGCGCGGGCATCCAGCAAGTTGCGTCCGGCAATCATGAAGCCGAGCACGAGGAAGGCGCCGGGGGGCAGGATGGCGACGAGGAACCCCGGATAGCGCTCGGGCAGCAGTTGCAGGGCTTGCGCGCCGGGGATCACCATCTCGATGCCGGAAAACAGCATGCCTGTGCCGATGAATTCGCGCAGGCCGCCGAGCACGGCGATGGCCACGACCATGCCGACGCCCATCATGGCGCCGTCCCAGGCGGCGATCAACGGCGTGTTCTTGGCGGCGAAGGCTTCCACCCGGGCCAGCACGATGCAGTTCACGACGATGAGCGGGATGAAGATGCCGAGCACCCGGTACAGCTCGTGGAGCCATGCGTTCATGGCGAGGTCGACCATCGTCACCAGCGAGGCGATGATGAGGATGAACACCGGGATGCGGACTTCGCGGGGAATGAAACTGCGCACGCTGGCCACCATGCCGCTGGCCAGGGCCATGACCAGGATGGTGGCGAGGGCGAGGCTGACGCAGTTCACGAAAGTGGTGCTGACGGCCAGAATGGGGCACAGGCCGAGCAGCTGCACCAGGCCGGTGTTCTGCTTCCAGACTCCGTTGTGGGCGATTTCGCGGAATGCGCTCATGGCGTGGGCTCCTTCTCCAGGACGGATTTTGCCGGAAGTGCGTAGAGTTTGTCGCGGTGTTCGACGGCGAACTGCAACGCGCGGCGCACCGCGTTCGTGACGGCGCGGGCGCTGATGGTGGCGCCCGCGCGGGCGTCGAAATGCCCGCCGTCCTTCTTCACCTTCCAGTTGGCGTCGGCGACTTGTCCGAATCCCGTTGCGTCGAATTGGCGGATCCAGGGAGCCGACTTGTTGCGATCCTTTTTCGGGTCGATGTAGTCGCCCAGGCCCGGTGTTTCCTTGTGGCTGACCACACGCACGCCGATCACCCGGTCGTCCGTGCCGATTGCGAGAATCAGCCGGATCTTGCCGCCGTAGCCGTCCGGCGCCACGGCCTCGAATACCAGAGCCGCCGGAGCATCGGCCTTGCGCGCGCGCAGCAGGCGCACGGCGTCGTCCCGTGCATCGAGGCCGAGTTCGGCGCGGGGCGCCACCATGATGAAATCGTCCAGAAGGGCATTGTCGTAATGGTGGGCGGGCAGGACTTCGTCCACCAGTTTCATCTTCTCCGCTTCGACGCTGGCGTCGATGGCAGGTTTTGTCGCCCGGTAGGTCGTCGCCATGAGCGTGGTGAACACCACGGTGAACACCGTCAGGATGAAGGCAGTGCGCAGGGAGACGCGGAGGGCCGTCGGTTCGCTCATGAGCCTTTCCCCCGTCCCCTGCCCCACGGCTGGCTTAGCACAGCCAGCCGGCTCTGCCGGCACAGAGCAGTGCTCTGCGAAACCCCGGCTTCGCCCCGAGGAAGGGGGTGACGGTTGTTCGCGGCCCGGCGGACGGCGCTCATGGCTTCCCCTCTTTTTTGCCGTTCTTATGGCCGAACACCGGCGGTTGGGTGCCCATGTCGATGAGGGGCACGCACAGGTTCATGAGCAGCACGCCGAAGGCCATGCCGTCAGGGTAGGCGCCGAAGGTGCGGATGATCCAGGTCAGCAGGGCGACGCCGGCGGCGAAGATCAGCTTGCCGCGCGGCGTGGTGGCGCCGGAGACCGGATCGGTGGCGATGAAGAAGGCGCCCAGCATGGCGCCGCCGGTGACGACATGGAAAGTCGGTCCGGCGAAACTGTCGGAGTTGGCGAGGCTGAACACGGTGGCGATCGCCGCCAGCACGCCGAGGAAGGCGACCGGCACGTGCCAGGTGATGATGCGCTGCTGCAGCAGCCACAGGCCGCCGGCAAGGTAGGCCAGCGCGATCCATTCCCAGCCCTTGCCGCCGATGTTGCCGAAGGTGGCGTGCGAGCCGAGGATGCCGGCCACGGTGGCGCGCGCTTCGGGCGTGTGCAGCGAGGTGCGCAGTGCGTCGAGCGGCGTGGCCATGGTGACGGCGTCCTGTGCGGACTGACTTTCGAAAATGACGCGCACCTGCGCCGTGAAATCGGTGAAGCCGACGGCCGGCCATTGCGACATCAGGGCGGGGAAGGCAATGATGGAAACGCAGAACGCCACCATCGCCGGATTGAACGGATTCTGCCCGAGCCCGCCGTAAAGGTGCTTTGCGACAATGATGGCGAAGAGAGTGGCCGAGACGATGAGCCACCAGGGCGCGATGGGGGGAAAGGTCAGCGCAATCAGCCAGGCCGTCACCAGCGCGCTGCCGTCGGCGAGAAACAGCCCCACCGGCTTGCGGCGCAGACGCAGCATGGCCGCCTCGCCGGCCAGCGCCGCGGTGGAGGCGAGCGCGATCTGCACCAGGATGGCCGCGCCGAAGAACCAGACGTAGACCGCGATGCCCGGCAGCAGGGCGACCAGCACCTTGAGCATGATCACGCGGACGCTGATCGGCAGATGGACGTGGGGCGAGTTGTTCATGACTGTTGTCAAATCGGTTCTTCCGGCGGCGTCTTGGCCAGTTCGCGCACCTTGTTGCGGCGCGCCTCGATTTCGCGGATCTCGGCCTGCTTCTCGGGCGTCAGGTTATCCGTGTTTCTCGGCTGCACGCCAACCTTCTGTGTCTCGACGCGCGCGATGGCGGCGGCGATGAGCGCCTTCTTCTGCTCGTCCAGGGCCGGCAGCGGCTTCTCCTCCGGAGAAGCCGCCTGTGGCGCCGCGGGGGCCCCGGCCGCCTTTGCTGCAGCGCCTTCCGCCGCCTGCCTGCCGGCAGCTGTCTTGGCGGCCAGGCGCGCCGCCTTTTCGGCCTTCTCGCGCTCCTCCCGCAGATTGCGCAACTCGAAGCGCTCGCGCGCCGCGTCGGCCACGGCCTTTTCCCGTTCCAGCGCACGCATCGAAGACTTGGCGAAACGATAGTAGTCCACCAGGCGGATGTTCGAGGGGCAGACGTAGGCGCAGCAGCCGCATTCGATGCAATCGAAAATGCCGTATTCCTGCGCCTTGCCGAAATTCTTTGCGCGGGAGAACCAGTAGAGCTCGTGCGGCTGCAGTTCTGCGGGGCAGGCGCGCGTGCAGGCACCGCAGCGGATGCAGGGCAACTCCGCGCCCTGCGGCGGGAACAGTGCCGGACTGGCGGCCAGGATGCAGTTGGCCGCCTTGGTCACCGGCAGGTCGGTGCGGGGCAGCGCAAAGCCCATCATCGGGCCGCCCAGGATGGTGCGGTCCGTGTCGGCTTTCGGCGACGCGAGCTTCAGCAACTCGTCGATGGGTGTGCCGATCAGCGCCTCGACATTGCCTGGTCGCTCGACATTGCCGGCAAGGGTGACGATGCGCGAGATCAGCGGCTGGCCCAGATCGATGGCGCGATGCACGCTGCAGGCCGTGGCGACGTTGAAGCATTGCACGCCAAAGTCCGTGCCGTAGCGGCCGTAGGGGATTTCGATGCCGGTGAGCACGCGGATCAGCTGCCGTTCGCCGCCGGCCGGATAGCGGGTCGGTACCGGCACGACCTCGACGCCTTCCGACGTCGCAAGCGCAGCGCGCATGGCGGCAATGGCCTGCGGTTTGTTGTCCTCGATGCCGACCAGCACCCGCTCGGCGGACGCGATGTGGCGGAGGATGGCGATGCCGCGCGCGATTTCGTCGGCACGCTCGCGCATCAGGCGGTCGTCGCAGGTGATCCAGGGTTCGCATTCGGCGCCATTGATGATCAGCGTTTCGATGCGGCCGGTGGCACCCGGCTTCAACTTGAGGTGGCTGGGGAAGGTCGCTCCGCCCAGGCCGACGATGCCCGCATCCCGCAGGATGTCCCTGAGCGCGTCAGGCGATTCGGTCATGTAGTTTGTCGGAACGAGATCGATCCAGCGCTCATCCCCATCCGCTTCGATCACCACGCACAGGGCGGACAAGCCGGAGGGGTGCGGCAGCATGCGTGCTTCGACCGCCAGCACCTGGCCGGAGGTGGGGGCATGGATGGCCGAGGAAAAGTTGCCCTCGGGCGCGCCGATGCGCTCGCCCTTGAGCACGCGCTGTCCGGCCTTGACCAGCGGCAGCGGTGCGCCTCCAGCGCTCTGTCGCAGTGGCACGACCAGCCGGTGCGGCAGCGGCGCTTGCGCGATCGGTGCCTGTGCCGACTCGTCCTTGTGCGCAGCAGGCTTGACGCCGCCCTTGAAGGAGAAGAGCGACGCGATCATGTCGCCTGCTCCTTGAGGCGGATGATCGGGTAGCGCCATTTCCAGGTTTCCACCGTTTCCGGCACCGCCACCATGGCAATGCAATCGACCGGGCAGGGCGGCACGCACAGTTCGCAGCCGGTGCACAGCGGCGACACGATGGTGTGCATCTGCTTGGCCGCGCCGACGATGGCATCGACCGGGCAGGCCTGCGTGCATAGCGTGCAGCCGATGCAGACGGATTCGTCGATGACGGCCACCTGCTTCGGCTTCTCCACGCCGTGCTCGGCGGACAGCGGCTTGAATTCCTTGCCGAGGAGATCGGCCAGCTTGCGGATGCCTTCCTCGCCGCCCGGCGGGCATTGATTGATCTCGGCTTCCCCTTTGGCGATGGCCTGCGCATAGGGCTTGCAGCCGGGATAGCTGCATTGGCCGCACTGCGTCTGCGGCAGGATGGCGTCGATCTTGTCCACCAGCGGGTCGCCCTTCACCTTGAAGCGGATCGAGGCGAAACCGAGCAGCGCGCCGAGCACCAGGGCGATGCCGGCCATGACGAGCAATGCAGTGAACATCAGTGATATTTGTCGAGGCCGGCGAAGCCCATGAAGGCGATGCTCATCAGGCCGGCGGTGATCATGGCGATGGCTGTGCCGCGGAAGGGAACGGGAACGTCGGCGCCCTCGAGCCGCTCGCGCAGGCTGCCGAAGAGCACCAGCGCCAGCGAGAAGCCGATGGCGCTGCCGAAGCCGAACAGCAGCGATTCGAGCAGGTTGTGCCTGAAGGCGATGTTGAGCAGCGGCACGCCCAGTACGGCACAGTTGGTGGTGATGAGGGGCAGATAGATGCCGAGCACCTGGTGCAGCAGCGGGCTGGTCTTCTGCACGATCATCTCGGTGAGTTGCACCAGGCCGGCGATGACGATGATGAAGGAGAGCGTGCGCAGGTACTCGAGGCCGTTCGGCACCAGAAGGTAGCGGTCGATCAGGTAGCCGGCGCCCGTGGCCACGGTGAGCACGAACGTCGTTGCGGCACTCATGCCGACGGCCGTCTCCAGCTTCTTGGATACGCCCATGAAGGGACACAGGCCGAGGACGCGGCCGAAGACGACGTTGTTGACGAGAACGGCGCCAATGACGATGAAGAGATATCCGGTCATGCCGACAGGCCTAGAGTGATCATGAATTATCGCTTTATGCGGCGCGCCAAACAACCCTGATCTAGTTATAGCCTTATGACTTTTCTGGATAATTGAGGCTGGATTGTTAGCTCTCCAACGATATGTCCGCCGGTGTGTGCGGGCGCCGCGCATCTTCCGCGAGGCCGGCATGCGTCACCTGGCCGGCGTGCACCTGCAGACCTGCCCTGAAGCCGGCATCCTCCTGCAGCGCCCGGCGCAGGCCAAGATTGGCCAGACTGAGGGCGTAAGGCAGCGTGGCCTGGGTGAGTGCCAGGGTGGCAGTGCGCGCCACGGCAGAGGGCATGTTGGGCACGCAGTAGTGGACGATGCCTTCCTCGACATAGAGCGGGTCGTCATGCGAGGTGGGGCGCGAAGTCTCGGCGATGCCGCCCTGGTCGATGCCGACATCGACGATGACCGACCCGGGACGCATGCGCTGGAGCAGGGCCCGCGAAATGCATTTCGGCGACAGCTTGCCGGGAATGAGTACCGCGCCGATGACGAGGTCGGCGTCCGCGACGGCACGCTCGAGAGAAAGCGGATCGGCAACGCAGGTGGCGGCGCGGCCCCGGTAAATCTGCTCCAGGGCAGCGAGCTTGCTCACGCCACGATCGAACAGGGTCACCTGCGCGCCCATGCCGACGGCAATCTGCAAGGCATTTGCGCCGACGTTGCCGGCGCCGACGATGACCACCTTGCCCGGCGGCACGCCAGCCACGCCGCCAAGCAGCACGCCCGAGCCGCCATTCGCCATCTGCAACGCCCACGCGCCGACCTGAGGGGCCAGCCGCCCGGCCACGCGCGACATGGGCGCCAGCAGGGGCAGGTTGCCTAGCGCATCGGCCACCGTCTCGTAGGCCACGCAGGACAGGCCACAGTCGAGGACATGCTGCAGGAGAATCGGGTCGGGTGCGAAATGCTGGTAGGCGAAGAGGATCTGTCCCTTGCGTGTGAGGGAGAACTCGGCTTCCTGGAGTTCCTTTACCTTGACGATCATGTCCGCCCGGTCGTACACCTCGGCCGCGTTGGCCGCGACACGGGCGCCGGCGGCGGCGTAGTCGGCATCGGCAAAGCCGACGCGGGCACCGGCATGCTTCTCGACGAGCACTTCGTGGCCGGCCAAAGTCAGTGCGTGTACCCCGGCAGGTGTCAGGCCGACGCGATATTCGTGGTTCTTGATCTCCTTCGGTACGCCGACCCGCATCATCGTGTTGCCTCCCTGTAGGTCGGCCTTCAGGCCGACGGCTGCTGCCCCGGGGACTTCCTTAGGCCGTCCCACAGGGCTCTGCACTTCCTTCGGTCGGATTTCCTTCGGTCATCGGGCTGAAGCCCGACTACGGGAAATCCCGCGTCGCCGCGATGGCTTCCTTCACCAGCGCCGGCCCGCGGTAGATGAGCCCCGTATAGACCTGTACCAGTTGCGCACCGGCCTCCAATTTGGCGCGCGCCGTTTTCCCGTCCATTACGCCGCCGACGCCGATCAGGGGGATTTCGTTGCCGAGACAACGGGACAGCGCACCCAGGACGGTGGTGGACTTCTCGAAGACCGGCCTGCCCGACAGGCCGCCCGCTTCGTCGGCGTGGGCAAGGTGCTCGACGCCCTCGCGTGAGAGCGTCGTATTGGTGGCGATCGCCGCGTCGAAGCGATGGCGCCTCAGGGCATCGGCAATAGCCTGTACCTGTGCTTCGTCGAGATCCGGTGCGATCTTCAACGCCAGCGGGACATGGCGGCCATGTTGTTGGGCGAGGACTTCCTGTTCTCGTTTGAGGGGGGCGAGCAGGCCGTCCAGTTCGGAAGCACCCTGCAATTGGCGCAGGTTCTTGGTATTGGGCGAGGAGATGTTCACGGTCACGTAACCGGCGTGGGGGTACACCTTGCGCAGGCAGGCCAGGTAGTCGTCAACGGCGCGCTCGATCGGCGTGTCGAAGTTCTTGCCGATGTTGATGCCAAGAATGCCCTTGTAGGTTGAGCGCCGCACATTCTCGACGAGGGTATCGACGCCATGGTTGTTGAAGCCCATGCGGTTGATGATGGCCTGCCGCAGCGGCAGGCGGAAAAGGCGCGGCTTGGGGTTGCCTGGCTGTGGCCGCGGCGTCACCGTGCCGATTTCGATATGGCCGAAACCCAGCGCCGCCAGCCCCTCGATGCACTCGCCGTTCTTGTCGAGCCCGGCGGCCAGGCCGATCCGATTGGGGAATTCCAGGCCCATGACGCTCACCGGCGTGCCTTGCGGTGCAGTGCAGGCCACAGGAAAGTGCAACGCATGCGCGGTGCGGAGGCTGGCGAGGGTCAGGTCGTGGGCGGTTTCCGCGTCGAGCGCGAAGAGGAACGGGCGGGCGAATTGATAGAGCATGGCGCGATATTATCGCATCGCATCCTCGCCTAACGGCACAGCAGGTCATTGTCGTCGAGTTCTTGCCAGATGCCGCCGATTCGGCCTTCTATGGGGCGGAACCTGGACTTGTAGGCCATCTTGCCGCTTTCGCGGATCCAGTAGCCGAGATAGAGATTGGGCAGACCCAGCGAGCGGCATCTGGCCACCTGCCAGAGGATGCACCAGGTGCCGTAGCTTGTGCCGGGCACATCCGGGTCGAAGAATGTATAGACCGAGGACAGGCCGTCGCTCAGCACATCGACGATGCACACCATGCGCAGCATGCCGTCCTCGCGAAACTCCACCAGGCGGCTGTCGACATGGCTTTGCAGGAGGAAGTGGGCGTACTGCTCGCGGCTGTCCTGATCCATGCCGCCGCCGGAGTGGCGCGAGGCCTGGTAGCGCTGGTATAGGGCGTAATGCTCCTCATGGAAGGCCAGCGGCAGTTCGCCAGCCACCAGGCTGCCGTGTCGCACCGCCGAGCGCCGTTGCGCGCGGCTGGGCACGAAGCGGTCGACCGGGATGCGCACCGGGACGCAAGCGCGACAGGCATCGCAATAGGGTCGGTAGGTGAATATGCCGCTGCGGCGAAAGCCGGACCTTACCAGTTCGCTGTAGATGTGCGCATCGATCAGGTGGCTGGGCGTGGCAACCTGCGACCGCGCGATCCGGCCTGGCAAGTACGAGCAGGCGTACGGTGCAGTGGCATAGAACTGCAGCAGCGGGAAGGGCAGGTCTTTGAGCAGGCTCATGTGTTGTTGGCGCCAAAGCGTATCGTTGCGTCGTCTTGCGGCCATCTGCCTGGACCCATGCCTTCCGCCGTCCAGGATTCCAGGCCACGCACCAGTTCGATCCGCCGGATTTCCCTCGCACCCAGCGAGGCGAGATGTGCCGTCTTCATCTGGCAATCTATCACGGCGAAACGCTGGCGTTCAAGATAACGGGCCAGATGGGCCAGGGCGATTTTCGAGGCATCGGTGACGCGTGAGAACATCGACTCGCCGTAGAAGGCGCGGCCGATCGCCACGCCGTAGAGTCCCCCGGAGAGCGTCCCGTCAATCCAGGTTTCGACGCTATGGGCGTGGCCGAGTTCGTGCAGGCGGCAATAGGCCTTCTGCATCTGCTCCGTGATCCAGGTGCCATCCTGCCCCGGACGCGGCTGGCTGCATGCGCGGACCACGGACGCAAAGGACGTATCGAGGCGCACTTCGTAGTTTCCGCGTCGCAGGGCCTTGGCGAGAGAACGGGAGATTTTCATTTCCTCGGGGAACAGCACCATGCGTGGGTCCGGACTCCACCAAAGGATGGGTTCGCCGGGGGAAAACCAGGGAAAGATGCCCTGGCGGTAGGCGTCGAGGAGGCGTTCCGGGGACAGGTCTGCGCCGGCGCACAGCAGGCCATTGGGACGGGTGAGCGCCTTGCCCACGGGAGGGAAGGGGTCATTGCGCGCCAGCCAGGAAATCACGTGGCTTCGGTGAGATTGCGGAACACCACCACGTGGTCCACATCGAGGCGAATGCCGATCTTTTCGCCGATGTCGTGGTTGTGGTGGCTGGGCACCAGCGAAAGCAGTCGCACGCCGCTCGGCAGCTTCAGCGTGTAGAGGAATTCTGCGCCGCGGAAGGCTTTGGCCACGACTTCCGCCTGGGTGGCGGCCGCATCGTCGTGCACGATGTCGTCGGGACGCAACAGGACGGATACCTGGCAGCCCTTGCCGCAGGCATCGCATCCTGCCGTGCATTCCGAAGGGATGCTGCCGGTCAGCCTGCCCAGTTCGATCTCGACTTCCCTGGGATTGAGTACGTTTCCCGTGAGGAAAACGCCCTGGCCGACGAAATCCGCGACGAAGCGGTTGGCGGGGCGATGGTAGAGGTTGTAAGGCGTGTCCCACTGCTGGATGCGGCCCTCGTGCATGATGCCGATTTCGTCGGCCACGGCGAATGCTTCGTGCTGGTCGTGCGTGACGAGGATGGCGGTGATGCCGGACTGCTTGAGGATGTCGCGCACCTCCAGCGAGAGGCGCTCGCGCAGGTCGACGTCGAGATTCGAAAAAGGCTCGTCGAGCAGGAGCAGATGGGGCTTGGGCGCCAGGGCACGCGCCAGCGCGACGCGCTGCTGCTGGCCGCCGGACAGTTCGTGCGGATATTTCTCTCCGGCTCCAGCAAGGCCCACCGTCACGAGCAGTTCATCGACACGGCTCCACCGTTCGGATGCGGCGGCACCGCGCAGCCCGAATGCGATGTTGGCGCTGACGTTCAGGTGGGGAAACAGGGCATAGTCCTGGAATACCATGCCGATACGGCGTTGCTCCGGTGGAATGTTCAGGGCCGGGCTGCTGACCACGCTTCCCTTGAGATGGATTTCTCCGCCATGGATGGGCTCGAATCCGGCAATGGCCCGCAATACCGTCGTTTTGCCGCAGCCGGAAGGGCCGAGCAGGCAGCCGATTGCACCCTCTTGAAGCGCGCAGGAAAGATTGTTCACTACGGAGTGGTTGCCGTAAGCGTGTGAGATGTTCTTAAGTTCAAGCAAGGGCATGGCCAAGCAATCACAATCAATTACAATTCTCATTATGCTTCAGGCAGCAGCTTGACGCACGACCAAGATGCAACCCACAACCACGCCATTGTTTTTTCGACCCGGTAATCGCGGCTTGGGCGCGCTCGCCTTGGCGGCGCTCGGCATTGCCGCTTTGGCGGCAGCACCCATCTTCAGCGTTTGGGCCAATCTGTTTGGCGGCGGAACCGGCGACACCTGGTCGCATCTATCAGCGACCGTCCTGCCGGAATACATTGCCAATACCCTGTGGCTGTGCCTTGGCGTCGGCTGCGGCGTGATCTTTGTCGGCGTTTCCACGGCATGGCTGGTTACCATGCACGATTTTCCCGGGCGGCGCCTTTTTGAATGGGCGCTGGTGCTGCCGCTTGCCGTACCGGGCTATGTCATGGCCTATACCTACACCGACCTGCTGCAGTTCGTCGGGCCGGTTCAGAGCGGTTTGCGCGAAAGTTTCGGCTGGCAGGCGGGGGAGTACTGGTTTCCCGATGTGCGAACGCTGGGCGGCGCAATCGTCATGTTCATTTTCGTTCTGTATCCCTACGTCTATCTGCTCGCCCGCACCGCCTTCATGGAGCGAGCGAGCGGCATGCTGGAAGCAGGACGTTCGCTGGGCCTGGGGGCATGGGGGAGTTTTTTCCGCATTTCACTGCCTCTGGCACGACCGGCCGTGGCGGCGGGAACGGCACTGGCCCTGATGGAGACGCTTGCCGATTACGGCACGGTGGCGTATTTCGCAGTTCAGACCTTCACGACCGGCATTTACCGCGCCTGGTTCTCGCTGGGCGACCGTGTCGCCGCCGCGCAGCTTTCCGCCGCGTTGCTTGGGTTTGTCGTGCTGGTACTCCTGCTCGAGCGCGCCAGTCGCGGTCGCGCACGCTTTCACAACACCACCGGACGCAACCGACCGCATCCAGGACGCCGCTTGTCGGGGATCAGGGCGTTCGGAGCAGTCCTGGTTTGCGCCGTGCCGTTGCTGCTGGGTTTTCTCGTGCCTTCTGGAATCCTTCTGCACATGGCGCTTGTCGAGGGCGATGCCCAGTTCGGTGCGCGCTTTGTGCAGTTGGCAGGCAACAGCTTCATGTTGGCGGCGCTGACCGCACTGCTCGCGGTGGGATTTGCCGTATTGCTGGCCTATGCCGCACGCTTGTCGCGGTCGCGCTGGCCGCAGTGGATGAACCGCATCGTCGGGCTGGGCTATTCCGTGCCGGGCTCGGTGATCGCCGTCGGCGTCCTGATTCCGGTAACGCGCCTGGACAATTGGCTGGCAGGCTGGATTGCCTCCTGGTCGGGCGTCAATCCCGGACTGCTGATAACGGGCGGCATCGCCGCGCTGGTCTATGCCTATCTGACACGCTTTCTGGCGATAGCGCTGCAGACAGTAGAGGCAAGCCTCGGAAAGGTCACGTCGAGCATGGATGATGCTGCCCGCTCGCTCGGCTTGGGCCAGGCAGCGACGCTACGCCGCGTTCATTTGCCGCTGCTGCGCGGCAGCCTGCTTACGGCGGGATTGCTGGTGTTCGTGGATGTTATGAAGGAGTTGCCTGCGACTCTGGTCATGCGGCCGTTCAACTTCGACACGCTGGCGACGCAGGCCTACACGCTGGCGTCGGATGAAAGGCTGGCGGAAGCCTCGACAGCCGCCTTGGCGATCGTCGCAGTCGGCATTCTCCCGCTGATCGCAGTGTCGCGACAAATCGCGAAGGGAAAATCCGCGCAGGGATGCTGAAGCGCTAGCCCCAGATTACCCGCCAGCCCTTGCGCTCGATATAGCGTGACACCTCGTGATAGGGCTTGCCGATCATCCAGTGCAGAATCGGCCCAGCACTGATGCAGGTCCATTTTGACCCCCGCTTGCGCCACAAAGCTTCGTCGTGGAAGCCCGGTGCCGTTACCTTCATGACCTTGCCTTGAGCCGTCGTCGCCATGGCCAACCTCCGTTGCCCTTGTAGCCTTCTTAACGGTTGAGATAACCAAGGCATGTAGTCAGTTCTAGGCTTTTCCCCCTAAAATTTTTCAATAGCATCAGGATGTTGCGCTTACACATCCTTGTAAACATGACGTTGCCTGATTTGCTTCAAGTCATTTCGGAAACAATGGGGCGCCAGTCGTTCGATGCGACCGGCGCTCATGCGGGAAGAATGCCTACCGCCAGCCGGCCCGGTCGAAGATCTTCTGTGCCTGTGCCGTGTTTTTCGACAGGATGCCGATGTTAAGGCTGTCAGGCTTGAAGGTGCCGAGCGACTCGAGTGCCGGATTGTTGACTTTTGCGGTCTTCACTACCGGCCATTCGTTGTTGCCATTTGCAAAGTAGGCCTGAGCTTCGTCGCTGGAAAGGTATTCAAGGAACTTAACTGCCGCTTCCTTGTGCGGCGCGGATTTCAGCATGCCGCCCCCGGAAATATTGATGTGCGTTCCGAAAGTGCTCTGGTTAGGCCAAACGACGCCGATCTTCTCCATGACCTTTTTATCCTCAGGTTTCGCGGAGCGCAATAGTCTTGCAATGTAGTAGGTGTTGGAAATGGATACGCCGCATTCCCCGGCAGCGACAGCACGAATCTGATCGGTGTCGCCCCCCTTGGGCGTGCGCGCGAAATTCGCCACCAGCCCATTGGCCCATTCTTCTGTCTTTTGTGCACCAAGGTGCTGGATCAGTGCGGAACCGAGCGAGAGGTTGTAGGGGTGGGCGCCCGAGCGCACGCAGACTTTGCCCTTGAGTTTTGTGCCAGCCAGATCCTCGTATTTCTGCACGTCGGACGGGTTGATCGAGTCCTTGTTGTAGATGATGACGCGGGCGCGGGTTGAAAAGGCGAACCAGCCAGGGGAACGCAGGTTGTTCGGAATTCGGTCCTCCAGAATCCTTGATTTGACCGGTGCAAAAATTCCTAGGGCATCGGCTTGGGCCAGACGCGCGGCATCTACCGTGATGAAAACATCCGCCGGGCTGTTGGCACCTTCATTTTTGATGCGCTCGAGCAGTTCGTCTTCCTTGCCTTCAATGCGGTTGATCTTGATGCCGGTATTCCTGGTGAAGTTGGCATAGAGCGCCTCGTCCGTTTGGTAGTGCCGTGCGGAATACAGGTTAAGTACATTCTCCTGGGCCAAGGCAGGAAGTGTGCAGATCGCTGCGGTCAGGAAAAGGCAGGGGCGGATCGATGGCATGGCTATATTCCCATAAGGTTTCAGTGGGCGAATCCTAACAAAAAAATAACCAGAATGCAAATCATTCGCATTAGCGATTAAATTGGCAGCCCGTTACTGCGGACTTGGGCGGTGCGCCCGAATGGCGAGACTTAGGGGTCTTGCTTGGGATTGCTGATTTCCGCTGCGGCGATGCGTCTGGCGCCATTGAAGCGCCTGGTCCAGTACTGATGACGAATATCCTCTATTCTCACCTCGCCACCTGAGGCGGGCGCATGCACGAAACGATGCTCGCCTAGATAGATGCCAACATGCGAAAAGCCGCGGCGGAGGGTATTGAAGAACACGAGATCACCTGGTCGCAAGGCATCGCGGTCGATGGTCTCGCCCACTCGGCTGATATCGCGAGAGGTGCGAGGCAGGATCATGCCCAGGCCCTCACGAAAAACATGGCGAACCAGACCGCTGCAGTCAAAGCCGGTTTCCGGGGATTCGCCCCCGCGCCGATAACTCACTCCGACAAAGGACAGGGCGCGTAACGCCAGTTCCTGCGCGCTCGATGTATAGCGATCGAGCAATGTCTGCGTTTTCTCAGCAGTGCGTTCTTCCGAGGCCCAGGTGGCCGAGGCAAATATCAGAAAGCACAGGCCAAAGGCAATGTGTCGAAATTTCATGCACTTGACTATAGTTGTGCGTCTGCAGTTTGTAAAGGCAGATTTACGTATCGACATGAAGAACTAGCTGCATCGTTCTGACCAATAACAGAAAATCAAGTGACGATTGAGTATAATCGATTCGTCCGTCGCTGGCAGCTGGCAGTGCTGGCGGCAAGTTACACGTCACAGGAGGTATTGTCATGAACGCTTTCAAAGCCTATCTGATTGAGCAGAAGGAAGGCAAGACCGTCGCCGGCTTCACTCAACTTAGCGAGGATCAACTCGACAAGGGCGAGGTCACGATCAGGATCTCCCATTCCAGTGTCAATTACAAAGACGCCTTGGCTGCTACGGGAGCAGGTCGGATCATTCGCCGCTATCCTTGCGTCGGCGGCATCGATATGGCGGGCACCGTGGCGAAAAGTACGGATGCACGCTTCAAGGAAGGCGATGCCGTCATCGCCACCAGCTACGACATAGGAGTGGCGCACCACGGCGGCTATGCAGAATACGGCCGTGTTCCCGCTGACTGGGTGGTGCCGCTGCCAAACGGATTGTCGCTGCAGGATGCGATGGCGCTGGGTACCGCAGGCTATACCGCAGCACTGGCGGTGGTGCGCATGGAGGAGAACGGCCTCATGCCGGCCAATGGCAGGGTGGTCGTCAGCGGGGCCACAGGCGGTGTAGGCAGCATTGCCGTCGACATCCTCACGCGCCTGGGCTACGAGGTCGTGGCACTCACCGGCAAGGAAAGCCAGACTGAATATCTGAAAGGCCTGGGTGCGAAGGAAGTGTTGCTGCGCTCAAGCCTGGACCTGAGCAAGATCAAGCCGCTCGAAAAAACGCTATGGGCGGGCGCCGTGGACAATCTCGGCGGCGATGTGCTTGCCTGGATGGCCAGCAACATGAAACAGAACGGGGTGATCGCCAGCATCGGACTGGCTGCGAGCATGAGCCTCAATACGACGGTGGCACCCTTCATCCTGCGTGGCGCCAGCCTTCTCGGCATCGATTCCGGCTACACCGCCATGCCATTGCGACGCAAGGTTTGGGAACGTTTGGCCACTGACATGCGTCCCGCGCACCTGGCCGGCATGACTCGCATGGTCAAACTGGCAGAACTGCCGACCGTATTCGATGAATTCATCAAAGGCCAGGCGCATGGACGCGTCGTGGTTGACTGCGCCGGCTGAATCCCGCAGCCATGAGCGAAACAGCAGTCCCAGCTTTGCCGCGAGTCCTTATCGTCGATGATTCGCGCATGGTTCGCGCGACCATCGTCAAGCTCATCAAGGGCCGTTTCGAGGTGCGCGAAGAGGGGGATGGCGAAGCAGGCTGGCAGACTTTGATGGTGGATTCGAACATCAAGGTACTGATCTCCGACCTCACCATGCCGAAACTGGATGGCTACGGCCTGCTGAAGCGCGTTCGCGGATCCAATATCGCACGCATCCGCGAAATGCCGGTCATCATGATTTCGGGTGACGAGGACGAGTCGGCGCGCCACCATGCCAAGGAATGCGGTGCCACCGACTTCATCACCAAGGGCATTGGCACTGCCGAATTGCTCGCCAGGCTCGATGCACTGGTCAGATTGGCAACAACCCGGAGCGAACTCGAGGCCATGGCCAAGCAGGTCATGGTCGATCCGGAATCCGGCCTTTCCAGCGAGGAATACCTCAAACAACAGGGTCGGCAGGCGCTGGCTTTGGCGCAACGCCACGGCAGTGAAATCAGCGTCATCGTTGTGGAGATCGATCGCCTCGATGACTTGATTGGAAGGTTTGGACGGCCTGTTGGCGACCAGCTCATCAAGCAGTTTCGCGCCATCTTGTCGAAGCGGGTCAGGCTGGAAGACACAGTCTCTCAAACTGGCCAGGCGCAGTTCACGGTCGTTTGTCCAGGCATTGGCCTGGACGATGCACGTGCTTTCGCCAACCGCCTGGATCAGACCATTCGCAATGCCACGATCAGTTATCGCGGTGAGCGGGTCGATGTCAATCTGAAATTCGGCCTTGCCAACAGCAGGGACGACGAATGGCAGACCATGACCCATCTGTTGCAGCTTGCCGAAGGTCGTGCGGTCGAAGAGGAGGAGGCGAAGCTTGTCGAGCCGGCAGATGTCGAGGAGGATGCCAAGCCACCTATGCCAAGTTTGGGTGTCGAAGATGCCATGGCCCTGCTGCATGCAGGCAATGCGGAAGGAGTCAAGTCGCATCTGGCAGCGCTCGCCGTCCAGCTCATGCCCTTGCTCAAGCTGATCGAAAACGAACTGAAACTGGGCATGAACCCCGAGGACGCCGAGGCGAAGCTGAAGCGCCTCGTCAGTTCGTAACTACGGGGATCCTGCCGATCCTGGACTGCCATTCGCGCGGGCCGGTCTGGTGTACTGAAGTCCCCTGTGAATCCACCGCTACGGTAACCGGCATGTCTTTCACCTCGAACTCATAGATTGCCTCCATGCCTAGATCCGCAAAGGCCACCACGCGAGCGGCGAGAATGGCTTTCGACACCAGGTAGGCGGCACCACCGACGGCCATCAGGTAGACCGCCTTGTTGTCGCGGATCGCCTCGATGGCGGCCGGGCCGCGCTCGGCCTTGCCGACCATGCCGAGCAATCCGGTCTGTTCCAGCATCTGGCGGGTGAATTTGTCCATGCGGGTTGCCGTGGTCGGGCCGGCGGGTCCGACCACTTCGTTGCGCACCGGATCGACCGGGCCGACGTAGTAGATAAATCGGTTGCTGAAGTCCACTGGCAACTTCTCGCCCTTGTTCAGCATGTCGATCATCCGTTTGTGCGCTGCATCGCGACCAGTGAGCAATTTGCCGTTGAGCAGCAGCACGTCGCCGGGTTGCCAGCTGGCTACTTCCTGGCGCGTGATGGCATCAAGATTGACACGCCGGCCCTTGCTGCTGTCGTAGGCGAGTTTGGGCCAATCCTCCAGGTTGGGTGGCTCCAGCGTGGCTGGGCCGGAACCATCCAGATGGAAATGCGCGTGACGAGTGGCGGCACAGTTGGGAATCATGGCTACCGGCAGGGAGGCGGCGTGAGTAGGGTAGTCCAGTACCTTGACGTCGAGAACGGTGGTCAATCCCCCCAGGCCCTGTGCGCCGATACCTAGTGCATTGACCTTCTCGAAAAGCTCCAGTCTCAGCTCTTCTGCACGGTTCTTCGGTCCGCGTGAGATGAGGTCGTGGATATCCACAGGGGCCATCAGCGATTGCTTGGCCAGCAGCATGGCCTTTTCAGGCGTGCCACCGATGCCGATGCCAAGAATGCCGGGCGGGCACCAGCCGGCGCCCATGGTCGGCACGGTCTTCAGCACCCAGTCAACGATGGAGTCGGAAGGGTTGAGGGCCTGAAATTTGGATTTGTTCTCGGAACCACCGCCCTTGGCCGCGCAGATCACCTCGACATGATCACCTGGCACAATCTCGACATGCACCACGGCCGGGGTATTGTCCTTGGAGTTGGCGCGCGCTCCGGCCGGGTCACGCAGCACTGAGGCGCGCAGCGTGTTGTCCGGATTGCTGTAGGCGCGACGTACGCCTTCGTCGACCATTTCCTGCACGCTCATCGCGGCCTCCCAGCGGGCGTTCATGCCGACCTTGAGGAACACCACGGCGATGCCCGTATCCTGGCAGATCGGCCGATGTCCCTCGGCGCACATGCGCGAGTTGATGAGGATCTGGGCGATGGCATCCTTGGCTGCGGTGCTTTGTTCATGCTCGTAGGCGGCGGTGAGCGCCTTGATGTAATCGGCCGGATGGTAGTAGCTGATGTACTGGAAGGCGTCGGCGATGCTCTGGATGAAATCTTCCTGGCGGATGGCACTCATGATTAGCCTTTCAATGCTTCCTTGCCATGACCAGCGAACTGGTCATGATCTTGTCGGTCCAGGCCATCGTCAGGGCTGAAACAAGAAATGTGACGTGAATCGCCACCTGCCAGAGAATGGTCTTGTCGGGGATGTTTTCCGCGTTGATGAAGGTCTTCAGCAGGTGGATCGAAGAGATGCTGATGATGGCGGTGGACAGCTTGATCTTCAGCACACCGGCATTGACATGCGAGAGCCATTCCGGCTGGTCGGGATGCCCCTGCAGATCCAGGCGCGACACGAATGTTTCGTAGCCGCCGATGATGACCATGATCAGCAGATTGGCGATCATGACCACGTCGATCAGCCCCAGTACGATCAACATGACGTCGGTATCGGTCAGGCTGCCTGCCTTGCCGACGAGATGGCTCAATTCGATCATGAACTGAAAGACATAGACGCCCTGGGCGACGATCAGGCCCAAATAGAGCGGTGCTTGCAGCCAGCGGCTCCAGAAGATGAAACCTTCCATCGCCCTGATGGGCCGTTCAGTGGATTTCTGCATGTTATTTACGGTAGAAAATATGTCAGGGCGGAAATTCTATCATTCATGTTGCAATGCGACAGAAGCACAATTCGGCGACCAAGGTATGTAAGTAGAACGTAAGTTTGTTTCTATAGATTCCTACTTTCACTAGAATGGAATGCGTTGTTCCTTATGAGGAATTGCCCACGGTTTCCAGTGAATTTCGCTGCCGTCGGGACATTCCAGGTATTGTTGGCCCACTATTCCGGTACTTGCCAGAGGAGAGATGCTGATGTCCACGATCGAATCGGTCTTGAACGAAACCCGCGTATTCCCGCCTTCCCCCGAATGCGTTGCCCAGGCCAACGTATCCGGCATGGAGGCCTACTTGGAGTTGTACGCCAAGAGCGAAAAGGACTATGAGGGATTCTGGGGCAAGATAGCCCGTGACAACATGATCTGGCATAAGCAGTTCACCAAGGTGCTGGACCAGTCCAACGCTCCTTTTTATACTTGGTTTGAGGACGGCGAACTCAATGTTTCCTACAACTGCCTCGACCGCCACCTCGAATCGAAACCGCACAAGACAGCCCTGATTTTCGAGGCCGACAACGGCCAGGTGACGAAGATCACCTACAAGGAGCTCTATCACCGCGTTTGCCGCTTCGCCAATGGCCTGAAGCGGCTGGGCGTGGCCAAGGGCGACCGTGTGCTCATTTATCTGCCGATGTCCATCGAGGCGGTGGTGGCGATGCAGGCCTGCGCCCGCATCGGCGCGATTCATTCCGTGGTTTTCGGCGGTTTCTCGGCAAAGAGCGTGCAGGAACGCATCATTGATGCCAAGGCCAAGTTGGTCATCACGGCCGACGGGCAATATCGCGGTGGCAAGGAGATGGCACTCAAGCCGGCTGTAGATGAGGCGCTTGGGCTCGGAGGCTGCGGTTGCATTGAGAAGGTCATCGTATACAAGCGCACCGGCGGCGAGGTGACTTGGAATACTACCCATGACATCTGGTGGCATGACCTGGAGGAGGGCCTGCCCGACGAATGCCCACCCACACCCGTGGGTGCCGAGCATCCGCTGTTTATCCTGTATACATCAGGCTCGACCGGCAAGCCGAAAGGCGTGCAGCATTCCAGCGGCGGCTACCTGCTTGGCGCGGTCATGAGCATGAAGTGGGTGTTCGACGTCAAGTCGAACGATATCTTCTGGTGCACGGCTGACGTCGGCTGGGTTACTGGCCATACGTACGTCACCTATGGCCCGCTGGCGATGGGTGCGACCGAGATCATATTCGAAGGCGTGCCGACCTATCCGGATGCCGGCCGCTTTTGGCGCATGATCCAGGATCATAAAGTCAGCATCTTCTACACGGCGCCGACGGCGATCCGCTCGCTCATCAAGGCCGGTGCCGAATTGCCGAAGAACTACAATTTGTCTTCTCTTCGCATCCTCGGCACGGTGGGCGAACCGATCAACCCGGAAGCCTGGATGTGGTACTACAACACAGTGGGTCAGGGCCGTTGCCCGATCGTCGATACCTGGTGGCAGACGGAAACCGGGGGGCACATGATTTCGCCGCTGCCCGGTGCGACGCCGCTCAAGCCCGGCTCTTGCACGCTTCCCCTGCCGGGCATCATGGCCGCCATCGTGGACGAAACCGGTGCGGATGTGGAACTCGGCAAGGGCGGCTTTCTGGTCATCAAGAAGCCATGGCCTTCAATGATCCGCAACATCTGGGGCGATCCCGAACGCTTCAAGACGTCGTACTATCCGGCAGACTTTGGCGGCAAGTATTACCTCGCTGGCGACGGCGCCAACCGTGACCTGGACGGATATTTCTGGATCATGGGGCGCATCGACGACGTGCTCAACGTCTCCGGGCACCGTCTCGGCACGATGGAAATCGAATCGGCCCTGGTCGCCCATCCCCTTGTGGCGGAAGCCGCCGTCGTCGGCCGTCCCGACGATCTGACCGGCGAGGCCGTGTCCGCCTTCGTGGTGCTCAAGCAAGCCCGCCCCTCTGGGGCCGACGCGAAGAAGATTGCCGACACCTTGCGCGCCCATGTCGCCAAGGAGATCGGCGCCATTGCCAAGCCGAAGGACATTCGTTTCGGCGACAACCTGCCGAAGACCCGCTCCGGCAAGATCATGCGCCGGCTGTTGCGTTCCATCGCCAAGGGCGAGGAGATCACGCAGGACGTCACCACGCTGGAAAACCCTGCCATCCTGCAGCAACTCAAGGAAAGTTCTTTTTGAGCGTTGCGACTGTCAGCAAGGAAAGGGCGCCCGACGGGCGCCCTTTTTTTCGGCCCGTTACCTGCAGTTCGCCACGCTATAATCGAACGACATGGGTGTCAGGTAACTGCAGGGGAGACGCGACATGAATCGATCCATCTTGACCGGTCAGCGCCTGGTGGCGATTTTTCTGCTCGGGTGCGTGATGTTCAACTATCCGCTCATCGCGCTCTTCAACAAGCCTGCCAAGCTGCTGGACATCCCGCTGCTTTACTTCTACATATTCGCAGTCTGGGTGCTGCTGATCGGACTGATGGCCTGGTTCATCGAACGCCGGGAGGACTAGCGGCGATGCTCCAGGGCTGGGTAATCGCGAGCGTGTCCTTCGCCTATCTGGGGGTGCTCTTCGCCATTGCCTATTTCGGCGACAAGCGTGCCGATGCCGGGCGCTCGCTGATCGACAATCCCACTATCTACGCACTGTCGCTGGCAGTGTATTGCACCACCTGGACGTTCTACGGCAGCGTCGGCCGTGCCGCCTCGACGGGTATCGGCTTTCTGCCTATCTACCTCGGCCCGACGCTGATGGCCGGGCTGTGGTGGTTCGTCATGCTGAAGATCATCCGCATCAGCAAGGCCAACCGCATCACTTCCATCGCCGATTTCGTATCCTCCCGCTATGGCAAGAGCCAGCTGCTTGGCGGTCTGGTCACCGTGATCGCCGTCATAGGCATCGTTCCCTACATCTCGCTGCAATTGAAGGCGGTTTCGAACAGCTTCACTATCCTGCTGCATTACCCGGAGATTGTCATGCCGGCCAAGGCCGCCGCACAGCCGCTGCTGCAGGACAGCGCACTCTATATCGCCATGATCCTGGCCGCCTTCACCATTCTGTTCGGCACGCGCCACCTGGATGCCACCGAACGCCACGAGGGCATGGTGGCGGCCATCGCCTTCGAGTCGGTGGTCAAGCTGCTGGCCTTCCTCGCGGTGGGAATCTTCGTCACCTACGGCATCTTCAGCGGCTTCGGCGACATTTTCTCGCGCGTTGAGGCCGTGCCAAAATTGAAAAGCCTGATGACAGTGGCGGACACGGGTGCAAGCTATGGCAGCTGGTGGTCGCTGACCTTCCTGTCCATGCTCCCCCGCCAGTTCCAGATCGCCGTCGTGGAGAACGTGAATGAAAGGCATTTGGCACGGGCGATCTGGATGTTCCCGCTCTATCTCCTGATCATCAATATATTCGTGCTGCCCATTGCCGTGGGAGGCCTGATGCATTTTCCCGACGGCAGCGTCGATGCCGACACGTTCGTGCTGACGTTGCCGATGGCCGAACGGCAGGAGGCGCTCGCTCTGTTCGTCTTCATCGGCGGGCTGTCGGCCGCGACCGGCATGGTGATCGTCGAGACCATCGCCCTGTCCACCATGGTATGCAACGACCTGGCGATGCCTGTGCTGCTGCGCTGGAAGTGGCTGCGCCTGCATGAAAAACAGGACTTGTCGGGTCTGCTGCTATCCATTCGCCGTTGGGCGATCGCCCTGATTCTGCTGCTGGGCTATATCTACTTCCGCGCTGCCGGCGAGGCGTATGCGCTGGTCGGCATTGGCTTGATATCCTTTGCCGCGGTGGCGCAGTTCGCGCCGGCGATTATAGGGGGCATCTACTGGAAGGGAGGGACTCGTCAGGGGGCAATCTCCGGATTGCTGGCCGGTTTTGCCGTGTGGACCTATACGCTTCTGCTGCCGTCTTTTGCCAAGTCAGGCTGGCTTTCCATAAATTTCATCGAGGAGGGCTTGTTCGGCGTTGCGCTGCTCAAACCGCAGCAGTTGTTTGGCCTGGCAGGACTGGACGAAATCTCACACAGCCTGTTCTGGAGCATGCTGGCCAATATCGGCTGTTACATAGTCATATCGTTGCGGGTGCGGCCCACTGTCGTGGAGACCGGGCAGGGCACGATGTTCGTTGATGTATTCAAACGCACTGCTGGTGCTGAAGGCACGCGGTTCTGGCGCGGCAGCGCCCAAGTTCAGGAGTTGCTGCCATTGATCGGTCGTTTCCTCGGGCCGGATCGCGCGCGCGCTGCCTTCCTTGCCTACGCCCGCCGTCGCGGCCTTGCCTCGATCGACGCGCTGGAGGCCAACCCGGACCTGGTGCATTTCGCCGAGAACCTGCTGGCAGGCGCGATCGGTGGCGCCTCGGCGCGCGTCATCGTGGCATCGGTGGTGAAAGAAGAGCCGCTCGGCATCGACGAGGTCATGAACATACTCGATGAGGCATCGCAGGTTCGCGCATATTCGCGACAGCTGGAACAGAAATCACAGGAGCTCGAGGAGGCCACCTCCGGGCTGCGCGCGGCCAACGAGCGGCTGAAGGAACTCGACCGCATGAAGGATGATTTCATGTCCACGGTCACGCATGAACTTCGCACGCCCCTTACCTCCATCCGCGCCTTTTCCGAGATACTGCTGGAAGATCCAAAAACTGACCTGATCGAGAGAAAAAAATTCCTCGCGATCATCGTCCGAGAAGCCGAACGGCTGACACGCCTGATCAATCAGGTGCTCGATCTGGCCAAGATCGAGTCCGGTAACGCAGAGTGGCATACATCGGAAATCGACCTTCACGAAGTCATCGAGGAGTCTGTTGCGGCGACCTCGTCTCTTTTCAGCGACAAGCATATCGGGCTGAACATGGTGCTATCCGGAAACGTGCCGAAGGTGAAGGCGGACCGTGACCGTTTGATTCAGGTTATGCTGAACCTGCTTTCGAATGCGGTTAAATTCTGCGAGGCGGAGCGGGGACAGGTGACGGTGACTCTCTCCGCAGGGGACGGAGTTGTGCGCGTTGATGTCCAGGACAATGGCACCGGCATTGGCGAAGCTGATCAGCAGACCATATTCGAGAAGTTCCGCCAGGTAGGCGATACGATGACCGCCAAACCCCAGGGAACCGGATTGGGACTTCCGATCAGCCGCCAGATCATTGAGCACTTTGGCGGCAGCTTGCGTGTGATGAGCGAATTGGGCAAGGGCGCGAATTTTTACTTTACCCTGCCCTTGAATGGTAACGGTGCCGAGCACCGGGAGGGGAGAACTGAACAATGACGAAACGGATACTGATCGTCGATGACGAGCCGAACATCGTGGTGTCCCTCGAGTTTCTCATGAAGCGCGAGGGATTCGAGGTGGTTGTGGCCGGTGACGGCGAGGCCGCATTGCAGGCAATGGAGCAGTTGAAGCCGGATCTGGTGTTGCTCGACATCATGTTGCCCAAGATGAACGGCTTTGAGGTTTGCCAAACCATTCGATCCAGACCGGAATGGCAGTCCGTGAAAATCGTGATGCTGACGGCCAAGGGACGCGATACCGAAGTTGCCAAGGGAACGGCTTTGGGAGCGGATGCCTATATGACAAAACCGTTTTCGACCAAGGACCTGATCGAGCAGGTGCGGCAGTTGCTGGAAGTGGCTTGATGGCAGCACTTTTCGGCCGATACAAGCTGGCCTTCGTCCTTGCGGGTATCTATATATTGCTGGCAGTGCTGTTCAGTGCACTGGGCGCAATTCTATGGGCGGTCATGAAGGGGGAGGAGCGTGAGGCGCTCATGGCCATCCTGATGCCACGAATAGGGCTCTCGGTATTGTTCATCCTCATGACCTGGGCTGTGCTTGGCATGATCGTGCATGCAATCTATCGTTCCTACGTATTGGCTCCGCTGGCGTTGCGCGAACAGGCATTGGTGATGGTCAATGCCAATCCGGGGCTGAGGCTGCAAGAGATCGGCGCACCGGAGATTCGCACTCTGGCACAGGTCGTCAATGCACTCGCAGATCAGAGGGAGTTGCTCCAGCGTGATGTCGAGAACCGGATTCGCGAGGCAAGATCCTCGGTTGAGGAAGAAAGAAATCGTCTTGCCGCGCTCATGTCGGAACTGACGCAGAGCGTTGTCGTGTGCAATCTTGAAGGGCGCATCCTGCTGTACAACAATCGTGCGCGCTTGCAGTTCAAGGCACTGTCCGAGGGCGATGCTGCTGCCAACGCGGGACTGATCGGCCTGGGGCGATCGATTTTTGCGGTTCTGGAGCGAGGCCTGATTTCCCACGCGCTGGAGAACATCCAGCAAAGAATGGCGAGAGGCAGCCTGCAGCCCGTTGCCAATTTCGTCACAACCAGTCGTGCCGGTCAGCTGATTCGGGTGCAGATGGCGCCTGTGCTGGGCGCCTCCAGGGAGGAAGGCGAAGTCGGACCGAGCGATAGCGCCATCGCAGGCTATATCCTGATGCTTGACAATGTGACACGTAATTTCGAGATCGAGGCCCAACGAAACGATCTGCTGCAGTCTCTTACCGAAGGCAGCCGCGCATCACTCGGCAATGTCCGTGCGGCCGTTGAGAGCCTGCTCGAATACCCGGACATGGAGTCCGCTCAACGCGATCGCTTTTTCGGAATTATCCGCGATGAAGTGAGTGCAATGGGACAGCGTCTTGATCGCACGGTCACGGAATTCTCGGAAGCACTCAAGACTCGCTGGCCACTGGAGGAAATGCTCGGGGAGGACCTTGTCGAGGCGGTACGGCGCCGTATCGAGAATAAGCTGAATCTCAATACCAAGTTGGAGTCGATGGCGGCTGGGCTATGGGTCAAGGTGGACAGCTTCACCCTGGTGCAGGGACTGACCTACCTTGCGTCGCGCCTGAAGGATGAATACGGCATTCGTGAAATCCGCTTTCGTCTGGAACCCGCCGGCCGCTTGGCGCACATCGACATGGTCTGGTCAGGCGCCGTGATGAGCAGTCAGACGCTGCTTGCCTGGGAAATCGAGCCTATGAGCGCAGCCGGGGTAAATAGCCCATTGAGCTTGCGTGAGGTTATTGAGCGTCACGGCGGTGAAATATGGTTTGAGCGCGAGAAGGCATCCCACAAATCATTCATCCGCCTTCTTGTTCCGGCCGCAGTGCCCAAGGAGACTGACATTGCCATGCTGCGGCATGCTGAGAGCCGGCCCGAGTACTACGATTTCGACCTTTTCCAGCAGTCCGAGGAAAGTCTGGCCCTGGATGACCGTATGCTGACGGATCTGACTTATACCGTTTTCGACACCGAAACGACAGGGCTGGAGCCATCGGCAGGCGATGAGATCATCCAGATCGGAGCGACGCGGATCGTCAATGGGCGCCTGCTACGCAGTGAGAGCATCGATCAGCTGGTCGATCCTCGCCGTCCCTTGCGGCCCGAGGGTATCCCCATCCATGGCATCACCGAGGAAATGCTGGTCGGTCAGCCGACGATAGACCAGGTTCTACCGTCCTTCTACGCGTTTTGCGACGACACAGTGCTCGTGGCGCACAACGCAGCTTTCGACATGCGTTTTCTGCAGCTGAAGGAGGAGCTGACCGGTATTCGTTTCCGCAAACCGGTTCTGGATACCCTCCTGCTCTCGGCGGTGATCCATCCCAACCAGGAGTCGCACAAACTGGAGGCGATCTGCGAACGCCTCGGCATAAGCGTCATCGGCCGGCACACGGCGCTTGGAGACGCCATTGTTACCGGAGAGGTCTTCCTCAAGATGATCCCCTTGCTGGCAGAAATGGGCATCCGCACGCTGCGCGAGGCACGCGAGGCATCGGAGCGTACCTATTATGCGCGAGTCAAATACTGAGCTGCCGAGGCATACAAATGGATGAACAGTCACCCAAAGCCGATCTCAACGCCATGTACAGCCCGCTCGGCAGCCTCATCCGGCGCCAGCCGATCTCGGTGCCGCTCGATGCCTCAGTGCGCAAGGCTATCGGAGTGATGGACGAAAAGCGCATCGGATCGATCATCATCGCTGACAAAGAAAGCGGAATGCCCCTTGGCATCTTCACCCTGCGCGACCTTCTTCACAGGGTCACGCTGCCAGGCTGCGATCTCGATCAGCCGATTGCTGCAGTGATGACGGCTGGTGTCATTACCGTCACGCCCCAGACCACGGCATACCAGGCAGCCCTCATCATGGGACGGCGAGGACTGCGGCACCTCCTGGTGGTCAATAATGATGGAAAGCTGATTGGAATCGTTTCACAGAACGATCTTTTCGCGCTTCAGCGAACCGGATTGAGCAACGTCACCAGCAATATCCGCGATGCCAGCGACCTGCCTTCGTTGCAGGCCTGTGCCAGGGAGATCCGCGGCATGGCCCTCACGCTGCTGGGACAGGGGGTGTCCGCAGAACAACTGACCCACCTCATTTCGACGCTGAACGACCTTCTGACCCTGCGCATCATTGAATTGACCCACGACGAGTTCGAGTTGCCCGAGGTGAAATGGTGCTGGATTGCCCTCGGCTCAGAAGGTCGCTACGAGCAGACGCTATCCACCGACCAGGACAACGGGATCATTTTCGATACCGATGGGCTGGGTGTCGAAGCTGTGCGCGCCAGCCTGCTGCCGTTTGCCGATGCGGTCAACCGCAAGCTGGATGCCTGCGGCTTTCCGCTTTGCAAGGGCGGCATCATGGCGAGCAATCCGGAGTGGTGCCTGTCGCAGGAGGAGTGGCGGGCGAAGTTCTCATGGTGGCTGCATGCGCCGGAACCTTCAGCACTCCTCAATGCCACAATATTCTTCGATTTCCGCCCGCTTTATGGCGCCGACGAGTTGTCCAGCATGTTGCGCGAGTGGTTGCTGGAAGCCACAGGCAAAGCTGCGCTGTTCCTTCGCCTGATGAGCGAGAACGCCCTTCAGTGCCAGCCGCCGCTTGGCATGATTCGTGATTTCATATTCGACAACAACAAGGAGTTTCCGCACACAATCGATCTGAAAATGTACGGATCGAGGCCCTTTGTCGACGCTGCACGCATTTTTTCGCTTGGCCATGGGGTGGCGCTCACGGGGACTGCACAGAGACTGCGCGGAGCGGCCGAAATTACCAGCTTTGGATCGGGTGTGGAAGCGATGATCGACGGCTTCTATTTCATCCAGCTGTTGCGCCTTCGCCACCAGCACGAGTTGAATGGGAAAGAAGGGGGAGAGAATCGAATCAATCCGGACAACTTGAACGAACTGGATCGGCACATTCTCAAGGAAGCATTCAAGCAGGCTCGCAGGTTGCAGGAGAAACTGAGACTGGACTACCGTATCTAGGCAGACCTAGAAACTGCCGCCGGTCGCCGATAAGAGCCGGTCGCGCAACTGTACCAGGCGCGGGCCGAGCTCCTCGAAGATTCGCTGGCGCGGCATTTCGAAAGGGGGGCCGGCGCAGGTCAGGGCGAGAATCTTCGAGTGGTCTCGTGAAACCAGCGGTACGGCCACAGAATACACATCCTTGTTCCATTCACCGAGCGATACGCAGAAGCCATGCTTCTGGTATTCGCGCGCTGCTTTCTCGAAACTGGCGCGAAATCCTTCCCAGTCTTCCTTGCGGCCCGTCTTGCGATGCTCCTCCAGCATGGCCGCTCGTGCCTCCTCGGGCAGCCCGCAGTGGTAGGCGCGTCCCAGCGCGGTCATGCCGTAGGGCACGCGCGCGCCGACCTCAAGGCGCATCTGGAAGGTGGGATTGCCCTGGCAGACTTCGAGGAAGACCATGTGCGGCTGGTCGCGTGCCGCCAGGCAGACCGTGGCGCGGGCATAGTCGGCAAAGGCCTGCATCATTGGCCTTGCGATGGCGCGGATATCCTGACTGGCGAGAAAGGAGTAACCGAGGGCGAGAACACCCACTGAAAGGGAATACTTGCCCGATTCCGGCGAGTAATTCAGGTAGCCGAGTTGGGTCAGCGTGTAGGTCAGCCGCGTGACGGTCGGCTTGGGCAGGTGCGCGCGCTGCGCGATCTCGTTATTGCCCAGCACGGGGTGGCGGGGCGTGAAGGCGCGCAGGATGTCCAGGCCGCGTGCCAGCGCCGTGACGAACTGGCGGTCCTTGGCGGGTACGGCGGGTCGCGTTTTTTCAATCGACGCTTTGCGGGTGGTTTTGGCCATGTTGGGCTTCCGGTTCAGGACTCTGGCAGGATGACGATCTTGCCCTTTACCTTGCGATCCAGAAGCCGCTGGATCGCCTCATGCGCACGGGCCAGAGGCAGCTGCTCGCTGACCACCGGGGCGATCTTCCGCTCGGCGAACCAGGCCAACAGCTGCTGCATGTTGCGTACGTGGCCGCGCGGATCGTGCCGCACAGAATCGCCCCAGTACACGCCAATCAGCTGACGTTCCTTGAGAAGCGCAAGATTGAGCGGTATCTTTGGTATTTCACCGGCGGCGAAGCCGACGATAAGCAGGCGGCCGCGCCAGGCCACGGCGCGCAGCGCCGCCTCGGTGTAGCCGCCGCCCACCGGGTCGTAGACGACGTCGACGCCCTTCTCGCCGGTCAGCGCGAGGGCTCGCTTGCGCAGGTCTTCCGTCGCGTAGTCGATGGTCTCGTCGGCGCCGAGCCGTCGGCACAGTGCCAGCTTTTCCTCGCTCGACGCGGCGGCGATGACGCGTGCGCCCATCGCCTTGCCGATCTCGACGGCCGCCGCGCCGACGCCGCCGGCGGCGCCCAGCACCAGCAGGGTTTCGCCCGGCTGCAGGCGGCCGCAGTCCTGCAGGGCGTGCAGGGAAGTGCCATAGGTCAGCACCAGCGCCGCGCCGCTGGCGAAATCCATGTTCTCCGGCAGCGGCATGATCTTCTCCGCGGCGACGACGCATTCCTCGGCGAAGCCGCCCGTGCCGGGAAAGCCCATGACGCGGTCGCCTGCCTTCAAGCCCTGCACGCCTTCGCCGACTTCCTTGATCAGGCCGGCCACTTCCGCACCGGGCGAGAATGGCAGCGGCGGCTTGACCTGGTAGAGGCCCTGAACCATGAGTGCGTCAGGAAAATTTAGGGCGCTTGCCTTGACGTCGATCACCACCTGTCCGGGCCCGGCCTTTGGAGAAGGGACCTCCTGAACTGACAGCATTTGCGGAGATCCGTATGCGGTGCACAGCAGGGCTTTCATGGCAGGCCTCTCAGAGGGGAGTGGGGTTGCGATCCACGAGGATATCTTCCATCCTCAGGCGAACGGCTTGCTTGATGCGGCTGTGCGGGATGATGTAGAAGCGATTCGCTGCAACCGCATCGAAGACGGCATTGGCCATGTCGTCCGCGGTCAGGCGGCCGGACTTCACCGCCTGGGCCATGCGTTCCTGGTAGGCTGCCGAGGCAGTCGAGGGCGGTGTCGCCATGCCGAAGCGTTCAGGCCGGTTGCGCTCCGAGGTGTGAATGGCGGTCGGCACCCAGGCCGGGCAGAGCACTGAGACGCCGATGCGGGCCTGCTGCGCCTGCAGTTCGGTGTAAAGCGTCTCCGACAGGGTGACGACGCCGTGCTTGCTCACATTGTAGGCTGCCATTCCCGGGGTGGACAGCAGACCCGCGACGGAGGCGGTGTTCACGATGTGGCTTTCGCCTTCCTGCGCCAGCATGCGCGGCACGAAGTGATGGATGGCGTGGGCCACGCTCCACAGGTTCACACCGAGTATCCAGGACCAGTCGGCGGCAGTATGTTCCCAGGCAAGCCGCGACAGGCCGACGCCGGCATTGTTGCAAAGGAGATGCACTGCGCCGAAGCGGCTGTAGGCTTCATCCGCCAGGGCGGCGATATCCTCCTCGCGGCTGACATCAACGCGACGGGTGCAGAGCGCCTCGCCGGGTACCGGCAATGTCTTCTTCACCTCGGCAAGCATCGCCTCGTCGATGTCCGCCAGGACGAGGCGCATGCCTTCTCTTGCCGCCCGATGAGCGAGTGCCAGGCCGATGCCACTGGCCGCGCCGGTGATGACTGCAGTCCGGTCATTGAATTCGCGCATGGGTGTGTTCCAATTGAATGGCAGAGAAGATATCATGAAGACAGGCAAAACGAAATTACCGTTCGCATAGCGAAACTTGGGGCGACGGGTACGCAAAGAGGTACGTAGCGATGAAGAAAGTGGCTGCATGAATGGGGCAGTGAGCGAGGTTGTCAGCGACAGCGTTCCCGATTGCCTTGTCTGCGGCGGCTGCTGCGCCTGGTCGGAAACCTGGCCTGTGCTGATGGGCGCGCGCGATGGCGAAGGCATCCCGGACGAGTTGATCGACTTCGACAACCAGCGCATGCAGTCCTGGGGACACCGCTGCGCTGCGCTGGAAGGCGTACTCGGCTGCAAGGTGGGCTGCAGCGTGTACGCGAACCGTCCGCTTGTTTGCCGGGAGTTCCAGGCGGGATCGGCCGATTGCCTGATGGTGCGGCGCAAGCTCGGCTTCGAGGCGTGAGATGAACTGCCCCCACGCTCACCCCGTTCGCTGCCCCCCGAGGGGGGTGCTCAGCGCCCTTCGGGCGGCCGGGCGGGCGCTGAGATGAGCGCCTGGTACCTCTACCTGATCGAGTGCCAGGACGGCAGCATCTATACCGGCATTACCGTCGATGTCGCCGCGCGCTATGCCGCCCACGCCTGCGGCAAGGGCGCGCGCTATACCCGTTCGCATCCGCCCAAGCGCTTGCTGGCGAGCGCCGAATATCCTGACCGATCGGCGGCGCTGAAGGCCGAGCACGAAGTCAAATGCCTGACCCCTGAGGCCAAGCGCGCGTTCGCCATCAGCCTGGCATCTGCGGAGCGTGCTCCCGGAACCGTGCTGGAGATATCGGCCCGCGTAGCCATTCCCCTGACCGAAATCGAATTGCATGCCATTCGCGCCCAAGGTGCCGGGGGACAGAATGTCAACAAGGTGTCCAGCGCAATCCATCTGCGCTTCGATATCGGCGCTTCCTCGCTGCCGGATGACTACAAGGAGCGACTTCTCAAGCTGAGCGATCAGCGCATCAGCCGCGAGGGGGTGGTCGTCATCAAGGCGCAGCAGTTTCGCAGCCAGGAAAAGAATAGGGAAGCTGCGCTGCAGCGTTTGCAGGAACTTATCGCAGGCGTTGCCGCATCTCCTCGACCACGCAAGCCGACCAGGCCGACGCGCAGTTCGCAGAAGAAGCGCCTGGACAGCAAGAGCAAGCGGGGGGAGATCAAGGCCCTGCGCGGCAGGGTCATAGACTGACGGACAGGGGTGTAACGATGGGAATGCTGGTGAATGTGGTTGTGGCCGATCCGGAAGATGCCGGTGCGATCATCGAATCGCCAAAGCCGATCGAGGAAGAATGGAAGGGCTTCGAGAGCAGGGGGCTGGATCAGGCAAAGTTCGCCATGCTCCACGCCTTGCTCACCGGCGAGCTGTTCGACGAGGCGATGAGCGATTGCGGGCCAGTCTATGCGGCGAGCGAAGAGGGCCCGTGGCTCATGAAGCTGCCGGACGAAACCGTGCAGCAGCTTGCCCGGCTCGACGAGGATGCGCTGGATCGGGTCGGCGAGGAACTGGCGGCCACGGAGGAGTTCGAGGCCGACGGCTGGCCCAGCGACGCGGTGATGGGTTTTGTCAACGACCTGGCCGACCTGGCCGGAGTGGCGCGGGCGCAAGGCCGGGCGATGTTCGTCTGGATGGCCGCGGACGCCTGAAATCCGCAATGAAATCCCTCAGCGGACTCGACGGCAGCTTCCTGCATCTCGAAACGCCCGAGACGCCGATGCATGTCGGTTCCCTGTATCTGTTCGACCTGCCGCCAGGCTACAAGCGCGACTTCTATGCGGAGATCCGGCGGCTGCTGGCGCACAGCCTCGACTTGGCGCCGCTGTACCGGCGGCGCCTGGCGGAGATGCCACTGCATTTTGCCAACCCGGTCTGGGCGGACGGCGGCGCGGTCGAGCTCGATTACCACGTGCGCCGCGTCAGGCTGGCGCGACCCGGCACGCGGGTGCAGCTCGAGCGCTGCACCGCGCGCCTGCACGCCCAGCTGATGGACCGCCGGCGGCCGCTGTGGGAGGTGCATGTCATCGAGGGACTGAAGAGCGGGCAGGCGGCCTTCTACATGAAGGTGCATCACGCCGTGCTCGATGGTGCAGCAGGCGTGGCACTGGCCCGGGCGCTGTTCGATGTCGGGCCGCAGCCGGGCCGCAAGGCGGTTGCGGCGCGCAGCGTCCCGGCCCGCGCCGAGCGCCCGGGGGTCGTCAGCCTGGCGGGCGCCGCGCTTCGCCACGATGCGGCCCAGTACGTCAAGTTCGTGCGGCATCTGCCCGATGTGTTCCGCATCCTGGCCGGGATCGTGAAGAGTTCCGGCGGCGGGAGCGATCCCGGCCCTTCGCCGCTGCGCCAGAATTTCTCGTTCGGCCCTAAGACGCCGCTGAACGTTGCAATCACGGCAGAGCGGGGCTTTGCAGGTGTGTCGGTTCCCCTGGCCGAGGCCAGGGCGATTGCCGCCAGCCAGGAGGCGAAGCTGAACGACGTCGTGCTCGCCCTGTGCAGTGGTGCGTTGCGGCGCTATCTGGCCCACCGCGGCGGCATCCCGAAAAAGCCGCTCATTGCGACGATGCCGATCTCATTGCGCGAAACCGGCAACACCGAATTTTCCACCCAGGCCACGCTGAGCCTGGTCAGCCTGGCGTCGAACATAGCCGATCCGTTGCGGCGCCTGCGCGCGATCCGCGATGCGTCCGGCGCCATGAAATCCGTCGCCCGCAGCGCGCAGTCGGTGATCCCCACTGATTTCCCCTCGATCGGCGTGCCCTGGCTGGTGGGGGGGCTGGCCTCGCTGTACGGCAAGACGAAGCTCGCCAGTGCCATTCCGCCCATCGCCAACGTCGTCATTTCCAACGTGCCCGGCCCGCAGGAGACCCTGTACGCCGCCGGCCTGCCCATGCGCGCCTATTTCCCCCTCTCGATCGTCGAACACGGCCTGGGCGTGAACATCACGGTGATGAGCTATGCCGGCTCGCTCGATTTCGGCATCGTCGCTGCGCGCAAGGCGATGCCCGATCCGCGCAAGCTGGCGCAAGCGCTGCTGGAGGCGCACGAGGAACTGAAGCAGCGCAGCCTGCCGCAGCCTGAAGCTGCAGCGAAGCGCAAGCGTGCCGTTAAACGCATAACCGCATCGTCGCAATCATGAATGGAAGGCACATGCACAACACCCATCATTGGTACGAGTTCGACCTGCTGCAATCGCCCGGTCTGGTCAGGCTGGCCCTGGAATGGCGCGCGCCGTGGGAATTCGGCGCTTCGATCGCCGCCAAGCCGCTCC
>PHCS01000027.1 GCA_002840845.1 Betaproteobacteria bacterium HGW-Betaproteobacteria-14 | reverse complement strand
AGTGCGCATGCGCCTGTCGATGGTGTTCCAGAAGCCCAACCCCTTCCCCAAGACCATCTTCGAGAACGTCGCCTACGGCCTGCGTGTGCGCGGCGTCAATCGCCGCGTCGTCCTCGAGGAGAAGGTGGAGGAGGCCCTGCGCGGCGCTGCCCTGTGGAGCGAGGTGAAGGACCGCCTGCAGGACATGGCCTTCAACCTGTCCGGCGGCCAGCAGCAGCGCCTGTGCATCGCGCGCGCACTGGCCACCGAGCCGGAAATCCTGCTCTTCGACGAGCCGACTTCGGCGCTCGACCCGATCGCCACGGCCAGCATAGAGGAACTGATCACCGAGTTGAAGCAGCGCGTGACCATCCTCATCGTCACGCACAACATGCAGCAGGCGGCGCGCGTCTCCGACTTCACCGCCTACATGTACATCGGCGAGCTGGTCGAGTTCGGCTGGACCGATGATATATTCATCAAGCCGAAGAACCCGCAGACGGAAGCCTATATCACCGGCCGTTTCGGCTAACGTTGTCATTGGAGCCCTCATGCCCCAGAGCGAACATTTTTCCAAGCAATACGACTCCGACCTCGAGGACGTGCGCGCGCGCGTCCTGCAGATGGGCGGCGTCGTCGAGGCGCAGATCCTTGCCGCCATCGAGTGCTTTTCCAGCGGCGACACCGAGCGCATGGCCGAGGTGGCCGACACCGAGCTGCGCGTCAACGCCTACGAGGTCGACATCGACGATCTTTGCGTGCACATCGTAGCGCGGCGCCAGCCTGCGGCGCGCGACCTGCGCCTCATCATGGGCGTGAGCAAGGCCGTCACCGACCTCGAGCGCATGGGCGACGAGGCGGAAAAGATCACCCGCATGGCCAAGCTGATCCATGATCGGCGCGGGATGCAGATTCCGCTCCAGGCGGAGGTGCGCCGCTCCGGCGACCTTGCCGTGGCGCAACTGCGGCGCGCCCTCGATGCCATGGCGCGGCTCGACCCCGACGAGGCCGAGCGCATCATCAGCGAGGACGCGCTCATCGACACCGAGTTCCGCGGCATCCTGCGCCAGCTCATCACCTTCATGATGGAAGACCCGCGCACCATCTCCACCGCGCTGGAGATCGTCTGGGTCGCCAAGGCCATCGAGCGCATCGGCGACCACGCCAAGAACATCGCCGAGCAGGTGATCTACATCGTGCGCGGCACCGATGTGCGGCACACCGGCAAAGAACGCCGGCGAGGTGCAACGGACGAGGAGCGCTGACGCAATGGTCGGCCGGGTGCTGGTCGTCGAGGACGACCCGGCCATCCAGGCGCTGCTGCGCTTCACCCTGGAGAAGTCCGGCTTCGCGCCGACCATTGTTTCCTCGGCGGAAGAAGGCGCTGCCGCATTGCGCGGGGCGCTGCCCGATGTCGTGCTCATCGACTGGATGCTGCCGAAGATGTCCGGCATCGCCTTCGCCCGCCAGTTGCGGCGCGATGCGCGTTGCGCGGACCTGCCCATCATCGTGGTCACCGCGCGCGGCGAGGAGGGCGACCGCGTCGCCGGGCTCGAGTCCGGCGCCGACGACTATCTCGTCAAGCCGTTCAGCCCGCGCGAACTGGTGGCCCGCATCAATGCGGTGTTGCGCAGGCGCGCGCCGCATGCTGCCGAGGCCGCATTGACTGTCGGAACGCTGCGGCTCGATCCGGCCAGTCACGAAGTCGCGCTGAATGGCCGGCAACTGGAGATGGCGCCGACCGAATTCCGCCTGCTGCGTTTCCTCATGGCCCATCCCGGCCGCGTCTTCAGCCGCGCCCAGCTGCTCGACAAGGTATGGGGCGACCAGGTCTATATCGAGGAGCGCACCGTGGACGTGCATGTGCGCCGCCTGCGCCAGGCGCTTGGCGCCGAGGGCGAATCCCACATAGAAACCGTGCGCGGCGCGGGCTACCGTTTGGCTGTCTGAACCGTGACCTCGGCCTGGATCATCTTCCTGTTGCGCCTCAGCGCCATCGCGCTGCTCGCCCTGATCGGCGGTGCCTGGCTCGGCTTGGCCGCCGGCCTGGCGTTGGCCTGCGCCGGACTGCTGCTGGTGGTCATGTCCCATGTCGCCAACCTGTCCCGCCTGCAGGCATGGCTGAAGCAGCCGGAGGGCAGGAATCTGCCCGATGCCTGGGGCGCGTGGGGCGATGCCTTCATCGCGCTACACCGCCTGCGGCGCGACGAGGAAAAGAAGCGCGAGCGGATCGTGGCCGACTTCGAAGTCTTCAGCCAGGCGGCCGAGGTCTATCCCGATGGGCTGGTATTCCTCGATGCCGACGATCGCATCCTCTGGTGCAACCGCGCTGCCGAAAGTCAGCTCGGGCTGAACGGCGAGAGCGACCGGGGATTGCTGATCGCCAACCTGGTGCGGCTGCCGCGCTTTGCCGAATTCATCGCCAATGCCTTGCCGGGCGAGTCGCTGCAGTGCAGCCCGTTGGGCCGCAAGGACCTGGACCTTTCGCTCGAAACCCTGCGCTTCGGCAAGGATCGCAAGCTGTTGATCAGCTTCGACGTGACGCAGATCGCGCGCACCGAGGCGATGCGGCGGGATTTCGTCGCCAACGTTTCCCACGAACTGCGTACGCCGCTGACGGTGATCGCCGGCTTTCTCGAGCACATGCTGGCCGAGCCCGATCCGGATCCTGCCGCTTCCCGGCAGCAGATCGGGATCATGGACGGCCAGGCCCGGCGCATGCTGAGCCTGGTGGACGACCTGCTCGTGCTCTCCCGGCTCGAATCCGAGACCTACGCCCTGCGCGAGGAAACGCTGGACGTGCGCGACCTGATCTTCGATGTCGCCGACGAGGCGCGCCGGCTCTCCGCCGGCCGCCATTCGATCACCTGCGAGGTTCAGCCGGCGCAGCTGAAAGGCAGCCGCGAGGAGTTGCGCAGCGCCTTCTCCAATCTCGTCAGCAATGCCGTGCGCTATACCCCGGAGGGTGGCCGCATCGTCCTGCGCTGGGTTTTGCGCGAGGGCAGGGGCGTCTACAGCGTCGAGGACAGCGGCATCGGTATCGCCGAGGAGCACCTGCCGCGCCTGGCCGAGCGCTTCTACCGGGTCGATCGCAGCCGCTCGCGCGAGACGGGCGGCACGGGCCTTGGCCTGTCCATCGTCAAGCACGTCCTCATGCGCCACCAGGCCGACCTGAAAATTCGCTCGGAGCCGGGCGTCGGCAGCACCTTCAGCGTCGAATTCCCTGCCTGGCGCGTCACCTCGCCACTGGCGTGACCAAGCCGTCGCGCCGTCTTCCCGATTCAGCGCACTGACTGAATCACCATTGACCTGTATCAAGGGCTGCGAGCCGTTTGCACGGTAGTTTTCAAGCCTTTCTTTTTCATATTTTTCAATAGGGTGGGACAGATGGCGGCAGTCATGCCAGCGCCGGCGGCGAGCCGGCAGTTGATGTCGGGCAACGAAGCCGTGGCGCGCGCGGTGTGGGAGTCGGGGGCGAAAGTCGCGGCGGGCTATCCCGGCACGCCGGCGACCGAGATGATGGAGGTGCTGGCCACCTATCCCGACATCTATACCGAGTGGTCGGTGAACGAGAAGGTATCGCTGGAAGTCGCCATCGGCGCCTCGATGATGGGCTCGCGTTCCTTCAGCGCCATGAAGCACGTCGGCCTGAACGTCGCCTCCGACGCGCTGATGACGCTGACGCTGACCGGTGTCGCGGGCGGCCTGGTCATCGCCGTCGCCGACGACGTCGGCCTGTCCTCCTCGCAGAACGAGCAGGATTCGCGCCACTGGGGCCGCTTCGCCCACGTGCCGATGCTCGAGCCGTCCGACTCGCAGGAAGCCTACGACATGGCCCGCTACGCCTTCGAGCTGTCGGAGGAATACCAGGTGCCGGTGATCCTGCGCCTGACCTCGCGCATCTGTCACGTCAAGGGGCTGGTCAAGGTCGGTGAGCGCGTCGAGCACAAGGCCACGGGCTTCTCCAAGAACGCCGAGCGCTGGGTGATGGTGCCCGGCCACGCCAAGCGGCGCATTCCGCTGATGTTCCAGCGCGAACAGGAACTGAAGCGCCTCTCCGACCAGTCGCCGCTCAACGTGCTGGAGCCGGGCACGGACCGCCGCGTCGCCTTCATCACCAGCGGCCCTGCCTACATGCACGTGCGCGAGGCCTTTCCCGATGCGCCGCTGCTGAAGCTGGGATTCTCCTATCCCTGGCCGCTGGAGAAAGTGGCGGCCCTGGCGCAGATGGCCGACGCCGTCGTGGTGGTGGAGGAAGTCGAGCCGGTCCTCGAGACGGAACTGAAGGCCGCCGGCTTTGCCGTGCATGGCAAGGACATCCTGCCGCGCACGGGCGAGCTCGCCCCCGAGGTGGTGAAGCCGGCCATCGAGCGCCTGCTGCGCAAGGAAGCGGCGCCCGAGCCGGAGTCGGCGCAATCGCTGCCGCCGCTCTTTCCGCGCCCGCCCACCCTGTGCGCCTCCTGCCCGCACATGGGCATCTACTACACGCTGTCGCAGCTGAAGAACCTGACCATCGCCGGCGACATCGGCTGCTACACCTTGGGCGCCGGCCACCCGTGGAACTCACTCGACTCGACCATCTGCATGGGCGCCTCGATGGGCGTGGCGCTCGGCATGGACAAGGGCCGCGGCGAGGCCGACAGGAACAAGCGCATCGTCGCCGTCATCGGCGACTCGACCTTCATGCACATGGGCATGCAGGGCCTGCTCGACATCACCTGGAACCGCGGCAACGTCACCATCCTGCTGCTCGACAACGGCACGGTGGGCATGACCGGCGGCCAGAACACGCCGGCCAACGGCCGCGACATCCACGGCCTGCAGGCGCCGCGCATCGACTTTCCGAAGCTCATCGAGGCGCTCGGCGTCAAACCGGAGCGCATCAGGGTGGTCGACCCCTACGAGCTGCCGGTGCTGTTCAAGACCGTGCGCGACGAGACGAAGATCGACGACGTCTCGGTCATCATCGCCAACCGCCCCTGCGTGCTGACCGAGGACTTCAAGCCGTTCAGGCCGTATGTCGTCGAGGAGGACAAGTGCACCGGCTGCGGCAACTGCGTCGAGGTCGGCTGCCCGGCCATCCACGTCACACGCCGCGAAAAGGTCGTGAAGGCCTCGGGCAAGGAAGTCGATCTCGCTTTCACGCGCATCGACAGCGTCGCCTGCACCGGCTGCGGCCTGTGCGTGCAGCCCTGCGCGCCGGAGGCGATCGTGCATTTCGCCCCGGCCGGCCAGGTCATTTCCATCCAGCCCGCTTGAGGTCAGCATGCCGAACACAACGAACATTCTTGTATGCGGCATCGGCGGCCAGGGCGTCATGACGGCCACCGAAATTCTTTCCGAGGCGGCCATCGCCGAGGGCCACGACGTGAAGAAGACCGAAGTCGCCGGCATGTCGCAGCGCGGCGGCGTCGTCACTTCGCACCTGCGCTTCGGCCCCAAGGTGCTCTCGCCGCAGATCGCGCCGGGCACCGCCGACGTGCTGCTCGGCTTCGAGGCGGCCGAGGCGCTGCGCTGGGCCCACTACCTCAAGCCCGGCGCCATGGCGCTGGTGAACGATGCGCGCCTGGTGCCGCCGGTGGTTGAACTGGGCCTGTTCAAGTATCCGGACGACCCCATCGGCGACATGCGCGCGCGTGGCGTGAAGACCGTTTCCTTCGATGCCGCCACGATTGCCCGCGACCTGGGCGACCTGCGCCTGGGCAACACCGTGATGCTCGGCGCCATCGCCGACCAGCTGCCGTTCTCGGCCGAGGTGCTGCTCGAGTGCATCGTCAAGCGCTTCGCGCGCAAGGGCGAGAACGTGGTCGAGATGAACCGCAAGGCCTTCGCTGCCGGCCGCACCGCGGCGCAGGCGGCGACGCCGGCGACGGCCTAGGCTTGCCGTTCCCGCGCAGGCGTGAACCCATGCGCCTTTGGATTCCCGCTTCCGCGGGAATGACGGGGCGGGTAAAATAGCCTCATTCCGCGGAGCCTCCGGGCTCCGCCTTCATTTCCGACTGCCATGACTGCGAAAATCCTCGACGGCAACGTCCTTTCCGCGAAACTGCGCGAATCCCTCCGCCACCGCGCGGCCGAACTGGCCGCCCAAGGCTGCCGTCCCGGCCTGGCCGTGATCCTGGTCGGCGAGAACCCGGCTTCCCAGGTCTATGTGCGCAACAAGATCAAGGCCTGCGAGGCGGTCGGCGTGCACTCGGAGAAATACGAGTTTCCCGCCGACACGCCGCCGCAGCAGGTGCTCGACAGGATCGCCGCGCTGAATGCCGATCCGGCCATCCACGGCATCCTCGTGCAGTTGCCCCTGCCGCCGCAGTTCGACGAGGACGAAGTGCTGGAGGCCGTTTCGGCCGAGAAGGATGTCGACGGCTTCCATGCCGAGAACGTCGGCCTGCTGGCGCAGGGCAATCCGCGCTTCATTTCCTGCACGCCCTATGGCGTCATGGAGATGCTCAGCGCCGAGGGCATCTCGCTGCGCGGCAAGGAGGCGGTGGTGGTCGGCCGCAGCAACATCGTCGGCAAGCCGATGACGCTGCTGCTCATCGGCGCCAGCGCCACCGTCACGGTGTGCCACTCGCAGACAAAGGACCTTGCCTTCCACACGCGCCGCGCCGACGTCCTGGTGGCGGCGGTGGGCAAGCCGAAGATGATCACCGGCGACATGATCCAGCCCGGCGCGGTGGTCATCGACGTCGGCATCAATCGGTTGCCGGACGGGAAATTGTGCGGCGACGTCGATTTCGAATCGGCGAAGGAGGTGGCCTCGCTCATCACCCCGGTGCCCGGCGGCGTCGGACCGATGACCATCACCATGCTGCTCGCCAACACCATCGAGAGCGCCGACCGCGCCTCGGCCAAATAACGTTCCAAGGGAGACAACCATGGTCAAGCATCCCCTCGTCGGCATCGTCATGGGTTCGGACAGCGACTGGCCCGTCATGAAAGCCTGCGCCGAGACGCTCAAGCGCTTCGGCGTGCCCTATGAAGCCAAGGTGCTCTCCGCGCACCGCACGCCGGACGCCGCCCTCGACTACGCCAGCATGGCGGACGATCGCGGCATCAAGGTGCTGATCGGCGCGGCCGGCGGCGCGGCGCATCTCGCCGGCGTGCTGGCGGCGAAGACCGAACTGCCGGTGCTCGCCGTGCCGATGCCCTCCAAGCACCTGCAGGGGCTCGATTCGCTGCTCTCGATGGTGCAGATGCCCGCGGGCATCCCCGTCGCCACCTTCGCCATCGGCGAGGCCGGCGCCACCAATGCCGCGCTGTTTGCCGTGGCCATGCTGGCGCTCTCCGACAAGGCGCTGGCGAAGAAGCTCGCCGATTTCCGCGTCAGCCAGACCGAGAAGGTGCTGGCGAAGACGCTGCCCGAAGCCTGACCCGCTTCATTCCGGTTTCGAACGCCGTGTTGCGCAGGCTGACTTTGCTCGCGACAGACTTGTCAGTGAGTGAGCACAATGCGGCCTGATATCGCCGAGGCCGTCGCCCTGCTCAGGCGCGGCGAGCTCGTCGCTTTTCCCACCGAAACCGTCTACGGCCTGGGTGCGGACGCCGCCAACCCGGCTGCCGTGGCGAAGATCTTCGCCGCCAAGGATCGACCAGCCGACCATCCGCTCATCGTTCACCTGCCATCGGCCGATCACCTGACACGTTGGGCCAGCGACGTGCCCGGTGAGGCCAAGCGCCTCGCCGCCGCCTTCTGGCCCGGCCCGCTCACCCTGATCCTCAAGCGCCAGGCGAACGTGCCGGACGCCGTCACCGGCGGCCAGGACACGGTGGGCCTGCGCGTGCCGAACCATCCGCTGGCGCTGGAACTGCTCGCCGCCTTCGACGGCGCGAATGGGGGCGGATTGGCGGCGCCCTCGGCCAACCGCTTCGGCCGCATCAGCCCGACCACCGCTGCCCACGTGCGCGAGGAACTCGGCGAGCGTGTGTCGTTGATCCTCGACGGCGGGCCGTGCCCGGTCGGCATCGAATCGACCATCCTCGACCTGTCGCGCGGCAGCCCCGTGCTGCTGCGGCCCGGCGCCATCGGCGCGGCCGACATCGCGCGGGTCATCGGCCATGTGCCAGAAATGGCTTTGCCGCAAACGGACGCCCCGCGTGTTTCGGGTTCCCTCGAGGCCCACTACGCGCCGCGCACGCCGCTGCAGTTGGTGTCCTCCGACGGCCTGCTCTTCGCCCTGCGCGACGCCCTCGTCGCCGGCGAGCGGGTGGCCGTGCTGGCGCCCACGGCGCAGGCCATCAGCCACGAGCTCGTCTCCTGGCGGCAGGTGCCGGCCGACCCGGCCGGCTGCGCGCACGACCTCTACGCCAGCCTGCGCGAACTCGACGCCCTCGGCTGCGCCCGCATCCTCGTGCAGAAGCCGCCTGCGGGCGACATCTGGCTGGCGGTCAACGACCGCCTGAGTCGCGCCGCGGCGGGTTCCGGCGAAGACGACGAAACCTGAGGTTTTCTCCCTCGCCCCTCCGGGGAGAGGGCTGGGGTGAGAGGCAAAGTGGCAGCCTCTCCCCAAAACCGGCTATAATCCGCCCCTCTTTCGGGCCGGTAGCTCAGCTGGGAGAGCGTCGCGTTCGCAATGCGAAGGTCGGGAGTTCGATCCTCCTCCGGTCCACCAAGAACACTTCCACAGCAGTCCCAACTGAACCGGGAAGCATAACCTTACCGCTTAGGCAAGGTTATGCTTCCAAACGAGGTTGGCAATAATATGCTTCCAGTCTTAGGCCGGATCAGCTAACGCTGATCCGGCCTTTGTTTTACGTATTACGGCCGTTTAAGGGCGTTCAGGTAGGCCTGGAACAGATGGGGTTGGGCCAAAGACATCCCCTCTCTGTGCAGTAGGCGATTCACCCGCCGTCGCGAGGGATACTCCTTGTTGGCCCTTATCTGCCCTACGACCTCCACAACCCGGTGACTCTGCCGATCCTGATGTTCCCTGGATCTTGCCCTGACGGCTGCTTGAAAACGTTTGGTCAGCTTGGTGTATAGCTCAGGAAACCAGTAGCGCAGGTAGCTTCGGGTCAGGCCTAGGCTGGTGGCGATTTCGGATACCGGCAAGGCGTCGCTGGCATCCAGCAGTGCTATCAGATGCTCCTGGATTTTCTGGCGATGCTTGGGAGGAACCCGTGGGCAAGCGCTCCGATCCTTGAGCCGGCCCGGCAGAAGCCTCAGCGCGGTTGCCTGTGGCCAGGATGCTCCGAATACCTCTGTTGGCATCACGTTCAACCCGTAACAGAGGGACAGGAAGTGGGTGATGCTGGGCCGCTCTCCCTTGTTCAGCCAGCCGTTCAGCCCGCGATCATGGAACCCCAGCGCCTTGCAGAATGCAGCCCTGTTGCCTTCCGCCACTGTCGAGACCTGATTTCCAACGTAATGGCGAAAGCGTTCGAGACAGATCGACAGTCCCGTATCCGACTGATGCACCACCATGTCGGTTACCGCCTTGCACACCCAGGACTGGAATTCCGTCAACGCCGCAGGAGGCCGAATACCGGCGAGTGGTTTTCGGCAATGATGACAGATGCCCAGATCGGGATAGCGGGGCAGGAAAGGCTGCGTCTTGCCGCAATGGGGGCAGTGTTCATCGAGCAGACATGCGTGCTCCAGACAGGCCTTGTACGGCTCGACCGACCAGACCAAAGAGAAGGTCGCGGCCTGCCCCAGAAGACGCTGCTGGTACAGGCATACCGGGCACCATCTGGGATGGCGTGCCAGCAGCCCCTGTCCGTTGTGCGGCAACACCTCTTTCCATGGGAGCATGGTCAGGCAGCGTAGGTCAGGCTGGCCGGTCAGTCGCGCCATTGCGGAGGCGAAGACATCTGCATACTGGCCAAGTCCATTCACTGTTCCGGCAAGACTGCGATAGAAAGTCGCGTAGTCGAGCCTGGCAATCTCCGGCGATGCCGCGCTGAAGATGGCCCCCACCAGCCGTCGCGGACTGACCGCGTGCGCCCGGCTGGTTCGGACCAGGAGAGACAGGAGGCTTTCCTGCTGCGGCGTGCCGATCCCGCCGGGTGGCAGTGAGAACAGCACACTGCGGGGCGGGACATGAACCGCTGCCTGGAAATCCTCATCGAGGACGCAATCTCGAAGGGCGGTCATGTGAGCACCACTCCGACGGGATCGCGTTTCGGATTGCGTTTTCCGGGGCGGCGGGCATTCCTGGCAGGACCGGGTTCGTCCCGCGCCAGCAGGACGCCGTTCTTCAGGAGATCGAGCAGCCGATCGTCCCCGACATCGGCCAGCTTTGCCTCCCCGAGGCAGGCCTCCTCGATGATCGTCATGAGCCCCCGGTTTTTCAGGGCGAACCGCTCGGCGAAAGCAGCGTCGATGACCGGCGCCTTCTCGCGCAGGGCGTATTCAAGGCAACGGGCCAGCCAGTCCTTCAGGATGCCAACACACCCCGCGGACTTCTGATAGAAGTACTCTGCATGCACATCCAGCCGGGTCGGGATGTGCATCGACAGCCGTTGCTCCAGGAATCCGAGGATCTTGCGGAAGTTTTTGCGATCTTCGCCTTTCCTCAAATCGTAGCGGGGGTAATTCACCAACTGGCTGCGCCGGGTGAGCTGGCCGCTCTGCTCCAGTATGTCGAGCAGGCGGTAAGTGCCGATGAGCAGAATGGTGACTCCCGTCTCGATGGTGAGGGACTTCAGACACTCGAACTGGCATTCCAGGCGCTGCCTGCCGCCCACCAGGAGCAGATGCTGCGCCTCGTCGATGACAAGCAGCTTGGTCTTGCGCAGTCGCAGGTATTCCTCCACGGCGCGGCGCAGCGCATCGGCGGTCGACTGCTCCATGCCGCTCGTCTCGAAGCCGTGATCTGGTAGAAGGGAGCCTTGCCTGGGCAGAAGGAGCTTGCGATGGACCAAGGGCTCCCCTTGCCCATGGAGGAGGCGTATGTGGAAGTCTTTCCAGCTGAATCCGGCACCATTAGGCGGAACCGCGTTGATCGTCACCACCGGCACGAAGTCCGGCTCCAGGGACATCCGTTCCTGGTAGTACTGGAGCAGGCGATTGCGTGCCGCCCTGGCCAGGGTGCTTTTGCCTACACCGGTAGGACCGGTGAAGATGATGATCTGGGGCGACGAGGAGGCCCCGAGGGCGGCCCCAAGGTTGCCGTAGGTCTCCTTGGCGATCGGGTGCGTGAAAACGTAATCCTGGAAGTCGGCAAGGGCCTCGGCAATGCGATCCTGAATCGGTTTCTTGTTCATTTCAGCTCCTCGAAGACTTCAAGAGTGACCGGTCCCGTCCAGAGATCCTCGATGGGTGTCTGGGCAATGGCCGGCACCGGATCGGCCAGCATCAGCTGGCGAATTTCCTCCGTGCGGCGCTCGGCGTCGTGCCGCTGCTGCCGCAGCACGGTCTCCGACATGCGCAGTTGGCTGAAATAGGCGGCAATGTCGCTGGCGTTGACGTTTCGATGCACCTCGGCCAAGCGGTGGAGGGCCCGGATCTCCTGGCTGATAGTTGCGATTTCACGCTCGGTGCGGCGCTCGAAAAGCGCCTGGTGTTCGGAGCGGCACAGGACCCATTCGCCGCTCACCAGCGCATACGCCCTCGAGACGTCGAACGGATCGTAGACAAGGTGAACCTTCGTGCGCGTAACCTTGGGTTCGCGAAACACGGGGTGCCAGTAGTGGACGCCCCTGATCTTGATGCCGCGGCCGTGACGCACCACCGCCTTGCCAGCCGGAGTCGTCGGCATGCACAGGCGGATGAAATCCTCCGTGTAGGGGATCAGCACATGCTCGCGCAGGCCGGTGAGCGCCAGCCCGCGGGCCATGGCATCCTTGGGCGGGATACCCAATGCCGGGTGCTTGAGGTTGGCGTATGTCGTGTCCGCGAAACCCTCGAAGGCATCCGTCAGCGCCGGCAGCGTCCAGACGGCCAGAGTACGCGGATCGTGGCTCGGCGACATGCTGCGAGGGCGTTGCAGGGCTTGGCTGTTGCCGGCGAGATTGTGGATGAAGGATTGGTTGTTCACCCCGAAGAAGCGTTCGATAACCGAGCCGAACCGCCCCTTTGCCGCCGGACGCGACTTCTTGTGGCATCCCAGCCGGGCCAGCAGCGCTTCGAAGTAGAGGCTCTCGAAGTCGCTGCCCTGATCCACCACGATTGTCTTCGGGATCCGGCCATGGCGGCGGACCGCATTGCGGATGACCGCCATGCAGCTCCTGTAGCTGGGCGGGTCGAAGGTGAGAAAGTAGGCCAGGACAAGGCGCGTGTAGGCATCCAGGAGTATCGTCAGCCAAGGCCGCCCCAGGTTGGCGCCGGTACGGCTGTCAACCGCCTCCACGTCGAGCTGGGTGTGATCGATGTGGCCGATCTCGAGCGGACGCTCCCCGTGGCGCGGCGTGGATTGGTCGATGTGCCATTGGAACTCGCTGATGCCATAGGCGGCGCGCCGTCCTTGGCGGGCGAGCACCAGCGCTTCCTCCTTGCGCCGCTTGATTTCCGCCCTGAAGGTTTTCTCCGAGGGAGGGGGCAAGCCGCGTTCCCGGCAGAGGTTCAGCGCAGTGCCGAAGGCAATGTGTATCTTCGGTTGCGCAGAATTCAGCACCTCGGCATCGATGACCTCGTTCATGGCGACGACGACCGCAGTGTCTACCTTCCGGGTGCGGTTGCCGCGGGCGCTGATCCTGGGAACCAGCCCGGCGAAACGATTGCCGAAGAGGATTTCGCCCTCCGCGGCTCGCTTGCGCAAATAGCGCAGCGTCCTGGCCGGAATGGCAGCCTCGCCGGGCGCAGCCTCGAGGCATCTCACCCGCGCGATGGTGCGCTTCAGGTCAATGGGCGCGGCCTTGCGCAGTACCTCCTCTGCCAGGGAGTTGCGCTGATGGCCCTCCTCGGAGAGGCCGGTGATCGCTCTGCTGGCCACCAGCTTCTGGAAAACCTCCAGGCGCAGATTCGAAATCGCCCGGTTCTCGTCTTCAACAAAGATGTCGGACGCACCGACATTCAGAATACGCCAGGGCCTGCCGTCCCAGACGATCTGGGTTCCGGCTGCCATGAGCACCGTGTGCAAGGGAACGAGAGCGCGTCGGCTGGAACCCCGCTTTTGTCCCAGATAGACTTCGGCGCTGAGGGCATCCCGGCAGACGTTGGTGAAACCGGGCTCCGACAGGAGTTCATGTTCCAGGTCGACGAACAGGCGGTTGTAGGCGATCAGCGTGAAGATCGCGTCGGCAGAGACGCCTGCGTTTTCCAGTAGTCTCTGCAGGGGCAACCAGCGTTCAGTGTCGAAACAGCCTGAAATGGCGGCAAGCGCTTCCTCGGTGGGCGGAGGACAATCAAGCTTGAGATAGTCCGACAGGAACTCCAGGTTCCGCACGAGAATCCAGTTGGTGTCCTTGTCCGAGAGGACCTTGAAGCCGAGCCCGAACTGTGCGGCGAACGTCTCGCCCGGCGGGCAACGCCAACCGCCGTTGCCGTCCGGTACGAAGCGTTCGCTGCCGCTCCGGTGGGATTCCTGCAGATCCTCCTCCGGCTTGCACTCCACCCAGCCCATCCACCGGGTCTGGATGAGGAAAAAATCCGGCGTGGAAGGATGGGAGACTTTCTTGTCGCTTCCGTTGCGGTAGGCGAGCTTGACCTTGGAAGGCTGGTCGTAGAACTCGGCCGTGTCCGGGTCGTGTTCCCACTGGTAGATCCAGGGCAACTCGCCCTTGTGGCTTTCGGCCTGGATGACGCAGGCCATCTTCTGGCTGGCGAAGCGGGTGGCGACGTTGTGGGTTCCGCCGCCCACCCTGCGCACGGGTTCGGATGCACGGATGTGCTCGATGGCCTTGCGGCCGATCAGGGGGATGTCTTGTTGCATGAACAGCTGCAGCAACTCGTTCTCGGATAGCATGGTGTTGCTGGACGTGGGTGTAGATCATGGTGGTGCTGACATCGGCTGCAGCAACTCGTTCTCGGATAGCATGGTGTTGCTCCTTCATTGTTTGTCCCGGGCGGACGTCGGGCTCGGCAAAAGTGCCGGTGCCGGGTGCGGCTGCAGAAAGCTCAGCCAGCGCCACGGGAATTGATCGAATCGGTGTGCCCTTGCGGGCGAAAGGAGGCCGCCGGTTGTCAAGCAAGTTTTCTTGACAACCTGGGGTTCGACGCGGACAATGATGGCGTCAGGGGTGAATTGCTGACGGATCATTGCGAGGCGACAGGAGTTACCGCTCCTGGCGCCTCGCGTCTTTTGGGCCTCGCTATATTGCAGTCAGCGTCATGGCCTCATGGTCTTGTCCTCCATTCAGGTTGATCTGGGCAGGCAGGGCCTTTCAAGCGCCCTTGCGCGAGTTATTCGCGAACATGCCGTCCAGCCATTGCTGGACCTGATCTTCTTTCCACTTCCTGGTGCGCCCCAGCCTGACATAGGCGGGCACCTCCCCGCGCTCGATCATCTGTTCCAGTTTCCTCAGGCTGACGCCGAGCAGCGCGGCAAGGTCTTTCGCACCCAACAGCTTGGACATGACAGGCTCCGTATTAAATGCAGTTGCATGCATTCTGGTGCATGAGCGACAATTCCGCCCGACACTATCAAAACAGCAAATGTAAAGTGCCGGCACGACGGTCATTTATGGCGGAGGGATGGGCGGCTCTCCATCAGGCGGCGCTGGATGCCGGCGCCGAGGTCGATTACTGGCCGCCCGACTACCCCGAGTTGAGGAATCGCAGCTATATAGACGGGGAGCAGTACGCCGCGCTCTTGCAGCCCCTCATAGAACTTGCCGGAATAGACACCACGACGCTGGGCGAGCGATCAGCAGTTGTGAAGGCGGCCGTCTGGCGCTGGATAACAAGGTTGGCGAAGGGACATGCTCCAGCGCTCTGGAAATACCTTGGTGGCTTAAAGAGCCGGCAGGCGCTGATGTCGGCATTCGCCGATTTCAAGGCCGGCAAGCGTCTGGCGGGCAATCCCGGATATGTTTCCCGAGACCCCGTTACGGTAGTCCGCTTCGGATTCTGGCTGACCACCGAGGGGAAGGTGAGCGGCGAGCACCCGATCGTGCCCATTCTCTGGGGGCTCGCCATCATCGGCGCGGGGTGGGGGGAGCACCTGCGATGCGGCTATTGCAGGTTGTGTTTCCGGAGATCGCGGCCGAGCGAACCCTACTGCGATTTCCATACGCAGAGCGGAGCAACCAAGGAAAACCGTTCCGACGCCTATATACGCTATCGGAGAGGATGTCTGGCCAAAGCACTTGCAGACAAGAGAGGGCTAGAGTCGAGCTTGTGGGATGATCGGGTGGCCAAGCATTCAAATGAGCGGCTAACCTTGCCGAATGTGCTTTTCCCGATGACGCCAGCCGACGGATGGAAGTCCGATCGGGAATGGCTTGTGCTCAGCCTGGAAAGAGCTCCCCGGGTTGTGAAGCAAGCGAAGTTATCCGGCTTCCGGCACATGCCCCATGAGGAACTTGTTGCGCATTTGAGGATGTACATCGATCCCAACGAATGGGATGACTTTGCCTGGGGTTTTCGTGTTCTCAGAGCGGAAATCTGGTTAACGCTGGAAGGAGAGGTGTCGCCTGGCAAGCGGGGGCGCGGGCGAAGGACCTCAATGCTGGTCCAAGAGGCGATACGCTTGGCGTGTGAAGGGGCGGCTAACGGGGAGATCGCGGTTCGGCTGGGTGTATCGGCGCCTGCAGTGTCAAGGTGGATCAAGCGTTATCCGGAATTTGCCGCGGTATGTGCAGTGAGGTCGCGTTGATTAGCATTCCCGGATGGTGAAGAGCGAGGCCGAGGATTATGATCCCCACGGGAATCCGGCTTGACATTCGACTTGCGAAATTTGCCAACGCTCATGTAAATAGACGGCTGGCGTTCATTATCGAAACAAGGAAGATCATGAGTGACAAGAAACCAAAACTGCTTTTCCGAACCGGCCGGGAGGCGAAGGAGCACCGACAGAAGTTGGGTGTGAACCAGTTTGAGTTCTGGGGGCGCATCGCGGTGACGCAATCGGGCGGCTCCCGTTACGAATCCGGCCGCGATATGCCGAAACCCGTGCAGATACTTCTTCATCTGGCCTACGCTCCGGAGAAGCAAGCGGCGGCGATGTTTCAATATTTGCGGCGACTGGAATCGTAAGCCGGGCTCATTGTGCTCTTAGGCCGGTTGGTAAGCGATCAGCTTATTATCTCAATTCCGTTTTCAGGCATTTTCTACAGGGCCACCGCACATTGGTCATGGCCTGTCCATCTATTTCCCATTCGTGCTCACATGGGGTGTTTCTGGCTCGGATTGGATAATTGCAGCCACGTCAGCGGCGAGCCGCCTATCCAGCATGAAGACTTCCTGGAAAATCCGATGACGACGCGACCGCAGTTCGGACAAAAGCGGTATGCCCAAGGCGTCATCCCATGCCGCTTTCACCGGCTTGGCGGCATCCTCCAGATATTCGGCCGCGAACGACGGGATGTAGATGCGCAGTTCCCGCTGCATTTCAGCGGCAAGGCGCTTCGCTATCTCCACCCCTTGCGGATCGAGGTCGCCGAAATGGACCCAAGGCGCCGAAGGAATCTTCCTCAGCAGCGCTGCCGCCGCCTCCGTGTCCGCTCCTGGCGCATAGACCACAAGCGTTGAGTCCGTTGCCGGGAAGTCCACGTAGGCGCCCAGGTTTTCGCAGGTAATGATGATCGCCGGCGGCGTACCGGTGATCGCCTCGAACTCAGCCCAGGCCCGCTCCGGGATGGCGCACTCCGTCCACTGTCCTGCCATATCGGCGAAATCGATGCGATCGCCACCTCGTATTCCGGCCAATCCCCGATTCGGGCGGAACCTGATTACCCAGTCTTTAGTGAGAATGCAGTTGGCCGGCGCCTTCGCTTTGTGCTTCGGTCCGAGGCCGGCGGCAGCGTTCCAGTTGCGGCGGTTGATCCAGGGCGCCGGCACATCGATCTGACGGCGCAGCATTGGCAGCGCCTCGATGTCTGATGGGTCAAGTGGATCGCGGCCAATGGAGCGCAGGAAAGCAAACTGCTCCCGCCATGCCGGCAGCAGCGTTTCCAGGCGCTCCTCCACGCTCTCACGGGACTCCGGGCGCATGACCCATTCGGATCGTCGTGTGCCGGGTGCAATCCAACGGGCGGTTTCAAAGCGCCGGATCAGCCCCTCGTTTCGCACCCCTACCTTGATCATCTGCTTCTCTACAAGACGACCGAGCACGCAGATTTCGAGTGACATGTTCATGTCGCTGGCTGGCCTGCATGCTCTCGGTGCTTAATGCCCCTGATGATCAGCCTCTCGTGGGGGTCGAAGTGACGGTACAGCGCATACAGCTTGCAGTTGTACGTCGGTTTCAACGTCGGAGCGGTCACGAGCAACTGGAATTGCTCGCGTTTGGCAAACTCGACTAGCATCCGTTGTCCGTCAGGATCAAGACGGCTCGCTTCGTCGACGGCGAATAACGGCCGGATGTCGCCGACCTTCACGCCGCTGTTGCCGGCCTCGCCCCGGGATGCGATGGAGCGGATCAACATCAGGGCGATAGCCAAGCCGCCGCCAATGGACTCCGTGCCGGACAGGGACGACGCCAATTCCCAGTCGCCGCCCTTGCGACGCGCCTCGATGGCCAAATCAACGTAGTTCCGATAGTCCAGCAATTGCTCACCGCTCATTTTGACGCCGCCCGCGGCGCTCGCGTCGAAGAACTCCTTGAGCACCTGGTCCACGGGCTTGTCCTTCGCGAATAGCGTGAGTTGGTCGGCGAATTGTTGAAGGATGTCAAGCAGCCGGGTGCGTGGCGCGAGCTTGATCTGGATGCCGGTCACATTGCCGAATTCGATGACCTGCCCCAATTTGCTGAGTTTGCCGATCTTCACCTGCTGGCTTTTCACCGCGCCGCTGATGCTCATGTAGATGTTCTTGGCCTTGATTCCAAGCTCCGTCTCCCATGTTGCCAGGTCCCCGTCGAGCCTGCCGCGTTGATCGCGCATCGCTTGAATCAGATCGCCGCCATCGGAATCGGCCAGGTCGATATTGACCGTTTCCCGAACGATGGTCATCAGATCCGGCCAAAGACGAACCACACTCACCCTGTCCTCGGCGTTGACGTTGCGGAATGAATCGAGTTGTGCAACCTCTGCGCCAAGCGTTCGCGCCAACTCGGCGATGCGCTGGGCCTGCTGCCCGGTAATGTTCTTTGCAGCGAGGATGAGTGCCATGCACTCGGTATGGAACCGGTCGAATTCGCCCCCAAGCAGATTCTTCGCACCGGCCAGCTCCCCCTGGCATCCGGCGAGACGCGCCATTTCCTCCTGCAAGCGCTTCTGCGCTTCGGCAACCTCCGCGAGCAAACCGGACAGGGATTGCTCATCCTTGGAGAGCTTTCGGTTCAGTTCGCGAATCTTCTCGTCATAGGGTTCCTGCACCTTGGCAATTTCGTCCTGCAGATTGGAACAGGTCTTCTTGGCGGCCTCGTGCTCCGCCTTGCACTGATCGAACGCCTTTTGCGCGTCCTTCGCGGCCTTGTCAATGGCAAGTGCATCCTGCCGGTTAGCCAGATAGAAGTGGATGACCTCGTGATTCATCAACAAGGTGTCTTTCCGCCCTTTGATCCTGTCGGCCTCTTGTTTCTTGTCGCCACGACGTCCCTTCAGCTTTTCCAACTCGTTTGCGATGGCTGCCCCGCGTTGCTTCCGAGCCTCGCGACCGAAGACCGGCGCCCTGGTCATACTGGCGACGACATACCCGCCCGATGTTGCGTTAACGTACCATTGTCCGATTTCTCTCGTCGGTCGGACCTCTGGAAGCTGCTCGCCTAACCAGAACATGTCCGGCATGTCGTCCGTAGGCGATAGATCGGAGAGGGCATCGAGGCCGACGCCTACCACCCCGTCCACCAGGCCGCCCAGGGACATTTCCTGCGCCAGGGCCTCCTTGTCCGAAACATGCCCAAGGGCTTGCTCCAGGGGTTGCCCCCCCAAAACATCGGCTAAATGCTCCGATGCCATTGATGCCCGGTCTCCCGTCAAACGCTCGTCTTCCTCCTTAAGTTTTTTGATCTCTACGTCGATCCCGTAGATGTCCCGGTTGATTCGCTCGAGTTCGGCGTCAAACCATTCCTTGACAGCCTCATACCCGCTGTGCTTAATCTGCAGCCCGGCTACCATCCCCCACAGCTTCGCGCCCTGATCGAATTGCCTGCGTTTTGCGGTGGCCCTCTCCAATTCTGCTTTACACTCGCCAAGCTGCTGAAACGCCGTATCCTTTTTTTCCTCATGCCCCTTGAGAATCAGAATGCTGGCAGCGAGCGTGTTCTTCTTCGTTTGTTCCGCAACGGCGATCTCGGCCTTCACGGCAGGTATGGTTACTTCCAGGGAGCGCTGGGTGACGTCCTTGTTGGCAAGCTGGGATTGCAGCGAAGAAACTGCTGCCTGCGACGTCGCCGAGTCGTCGGCCATGCAGCGAAGTGCCGTCAGCACGGTCTCCTTGCCGATGCCATAGGTGGATTCAAGAAGCGCAAGTTCCTTGTCCGCGTCGGCGACCGCATTGCGCGTCTTCAGCACTTCGTTGGTGCATTCCTGAAGTCCGCGAACAAGGTCTTGCACTTGCGATTGCGCGGGTAGAAGATAATCCTTCAGCCGCGTCGCCACTTCCTGTGAAATGCCACCGCGAAATGTCGTTTCGATCAGATTGGCATACAGCTTCCGGTCCGAGGCAGAGTTCATGGAAGAAGGCAGGATGCCCGCTTCGTAGAGCGCCAGCCCGTATTCGCCAATGGTCTTGCAGGTCGTGATGTCGATCCCGCCTGCGGACAACTGGCGTTTCAACGCCGGGAAATCCGGGAAGTAGATTTCTTCCCCCTCGACGCAGCGCATCAAGTCCTGCACTGACACATCCTTGGGAGGGTCCTTGATCAGCCAGAGATTGAAGGCCGCGCGCCCGTCGACGGGTTCGGCATGGATGCCGGCAATGAGCCGCTGTTTGTCGCGCGTCGTGATATCGAGCACGACGTAAGCGTATCCGTAGCGCGGATCGATCCGGCCGGCGAGTGAGTCGATGCCGGCGCTCCGCGAGTCGTGCAAGTCGGACACAGGGCGGATGTCCAGTGCGCGCCGGTCGGGGAGGATCGCATAGTCCAGGCACATGATCAGCGTGGATTTCCCCGCGCCGCCTGGCCCGATGAATCCCGTCAGTTCTTCGTCGAGGTCGATGACCTCGCAACCTGCAATGCCGCGCCAGCCGATATACGCTACGCGATCAATCTTGGCTGTTGTCATCGCCACTCCCTTCGTATTCCTCGTCGGAGCCGGCATCGTGGAATACGACGCCGCGCTGGGTGTTCAGATGCAGCTTCGCATCGTCACCCGGAGCATTGTCATGCCGCGCCAGTTCCGCGAATCGATGGATGGCCTCGTGCGGCCGGATTGCCGTATCGGTCATTTCGATAAAGCCAAGATCGGCCAATATCTTGAGCGCACGCATGATCTCGTCCGAGATATATTCATCGACCACTGCGTCCCTCCTCTTGGGGGCATAGACGGCCTGCAGCGTCTCTCTTGGCACGAGGGTTTCGATATCCTGCAGCACTTGGCTGATCGCGATCCTGCCGAGGGAGCGGGTGATTTCCGGATCGCGTGCCTTCAGGGCGATAAACTCGCCGAGGTGAACGCACGACTTGGGTAGCAGTCTCGACCGAATCAGTCCGCCCTTGACCGTCATATAGAAAAAGCCGTCGGGATGCTGAAACAGCGAACAGCCGTAGCGCCGGTAGAAGGTTTGGAGTTCGTCGAAGTTCTGGCACAGGAACTCATATTGAGCAAGGCTCGAACGGTTGATGTGTGCGCCTCGTCGCAAGAGGAGGTCGATTTCGACGAATTGTTCGTCATGAAAGATCGTCACGGGATAATCCTCAACTCCTGGACGTCGATGCCATCTGTCGAGGTTGTCCAGTCGCGCGATGCCTCGTCGATGCGCCCGGCTTGGGCCATAACCCCTATCAGCCAGGGGAAGTGATGAACAAGATCGCCGAGCGAAGGCGCCGCGCTGGCGGCCTTGCCTACGAGCACGGAAGCGCGCGCCTCGCCAAGGGCGAGTTCTGCCTTCAGGTGGCGAAGCAGCAGGTCGGGCATCTCGTCGGGGGCGACTTCCTCGAACTGGCGCTCGAGGCCGGCTTGGGCCTTGGGAAGACGCGGCGCCTTCCTGGGTTTCGGGTCGCGCACAACGTCGTCGCGCATGCGGAATAAATAGGGCTCGTCCGCCACCTCCAGAGTCCACCCCGGATCGGTCGCTATCGCACGCTTCAAGGCATCGGTGATGCGTCTTTGCCGGTCTATGCGGACGCTGGTTCTGAGGAGATGATGGACGACATTATGATGCTCGACCCAATCGATCGCGCGTTGTGTCGTCCACTGTGCAACGGACTGCAGCCGGCGTGAAAGGTCATCGCAACTGGCTTCAACCCCCTTGGGGCTATGAGGCCGCGCCTGCTCGGCGATGCGATCGATCAAGGCATGTGCGCTGCTTGTCGAAGCAAATACCACTTCCTGTAGGTCGTCGATGGTCTTGATGACCTTGGACAACTGCGCTTCGCATTGCTCGATGGCCGCTTCGCTTCCTTGATGCAGAAGACTCGGGATGAAGTCGCGCAGCGCGGCATGCTGACGATCCAGCTCCTTCTGGTGGCGCTGGATGTTAACGAGCATCCCCTTCAGGGCGTACTGCATCGGCTGCACCACAACGAAGTGCCAGTCGTCCGCCGTTTCGGACTTGGCTGCATCGTCACCGATTGCGGCTAGCTGGCCGATGAATGATCGAAATATGGCAGTCAGCGGCTCGCCCGAGAACGACGATTGCTTCACATGCCATTCGGCGAGCGCGTCGCCGACCGGTGTGATCTGGTATTCCGTGTTGGACGACAAGCCGATACGGGTCATGTCGGCCTTGGCGATGCACTCGGCCTTCACGAGCCGGTTCAGAGTTTCGTTCAGGCGGCGCTCGGCGCCTTGATCGTCCTTCAACTCCAGAATATCCAGCTGACTGTGGAGCGTCTGTATGGCTGCGTATGGCAAGGCCAGCGCCGACTCGTCGGCACAATCGAGTTCATGCCGCATCAGGATCAGCAGTGCGAGATCGCGGGGGAGCAGTTCAAGCGAGCGCTGATCGTCCAGAACGGACTGGACGATGGATTTGACCGACAGACGATCAACATTGAAAAGCGGCGAGCTCATTTACGAAATGATGCGGAGAAGCGCGGGATTGAGCTTGTAATGGTAGGAGCGCCCCGCCTTCGGCCCGCGTATGAGAAAGCCGTATTGGCACAATCGGCGCATCACCGCATTGAGGTGCACCTGCGTGATGGCGAGCGCTTCCTGCAATTGCGCCTTGGACACCATATCCCCGGTAGGCGGCAAGGTGGCCGCCAAATGCCAAAGAACATGATGTTCAGCCATGGACAGCGGTCTTTTCGACAGCGCCTTCAGCGCCTGCTGTGTTGCAACGACGTTTCGATCCGGCATGCGCGAGCCTTGCATTATTAAAATGGATTTTAATATTAAATTGCATTTTAATAATTAACAAACTGGCTGATTTGCAGGTGTTATTGGCATTGCAGTCGAATGTTGATTGCATTTCGTGGCCGGCTTAATCGAATCATCGAGCAAGCCCAGGTTGCATCTTGCACGAACCAAGGCTCATGAGGTGAGCCACAGGGATCGCTTCTGCGATCTCTGCGAGGGCACGTTCTGCCTTTCATGCAAAAACGTTCCGTAAGGTGAAATACAGGCCATCTTTAGAATCATGGAGAGTGCATCCTGGAGAGATGCCAAGGGGCTGAGGCGTGGCCATGTGAATGCCGGATGACCACCGGTTCACATGACGTAGACAAGATCGGCCATATCGTAGAAACATAAAACAAGAAGGGAATAAGCCGATACTTATATGGCATTGCAGCAATATCTCAATTTTGTTGACAGCCGTAAAATACATGGGCATGCTGCCGCCCGTGCCGATTAGTAGGACAGAGACATGTCCGCCGTCAAGCACATGGCTGTATCGTAAAAAAACAATCCGCGGCAAGACTGCGGCCGATAATAACCAAGAACGAGAATCGCGGCATGTCTGGAAAGGGGAGTAAGGGGAGGGGTGCCCGGCTGCTTGCCGCAGCTGCGATGCTGCTATGCGCCGGCGCATACTGGCTGCAGGCCCAGGCCGGCTACGAGCGCTACGACTACGATGCACTCGGCCGCCTGATCCGCGCCATCGACGAGCAGGGCCGCGCCACGGATTATCAGTACGACGCGGCGGGCAACATCCTTCGCGTCGTCACCGGCAGCGGAACGGCGCAACCTCCGACGATCTCCTCCATCGCTCCCTCGACCATCCGCAGGGGGGAAACCAGACTGGTCACCCTGTCGGGCGCGAACCTGTCCGGCGCCGCCGTGAGCAATATGGATGACGGCCTGGATATCCTCGATGTCCGTACCACCCCGAACCAGATCACGTTCACGCTTTCCGTATCCGCCATCGCGAGCCTGGGCTCGCATGCGTTCGTCCTGAGTTCCGCCGCCGGCTCGGCCACGGCCACCCTCTCTGTGGCGCCCGCGCTGCCCCGGCTGTCGGTGGAACCCACGCCGCTGGCCATTCCGCCCGACAACGTCGCGCGCCCGGTCACGCTGCGCCTGTCCGAACCCGATGTCATCGATCACGTCGTTGCGCTCTCGGCCTCGAACGCCAATATCGCGGTTACGCCGGCGCAGGTCACCTTCGCTGCCGGGCAAACCGAAGCGACAGCCTCGGTGAGGGGCGTCACCGCCGGTCAGGCGGAATTTCGCCTGAATTCGACGACGCTCGGCAATACGGCCGTGCCGGTATTCGTGACAGCGGATTTCCAGGGGATCAGCACGAGCTACGCCAAGCCGCTTGGCGTCATTCTCGAGTCGGGCTCGACACCTGGATCGCAGACGATCTCGCCGGTAGCCGGTGGATTGCTCGGGGTCGTCGTGGGCAGTCACATCAAGGCCGTTGCTCCGACCAATTATCCGATCGGCACGGCAGCGTCGCAGCTTGCCATCTCGGGCGTCGGACTGGATGCCGCAGCGAGCATTTCGCTTGTACCGGCCACGGGCGTGACCTTGGGCGCGATGACGCCTGCCGCCGATGGACTCGCTCTGACGGTGCCCCTGTCGGTTGCCACGAATGCGCCGCTGGGGATGCGGCAAATCGTCGTGAAGGATGCGGCGGGCAACGCCTTCCCGGTGGCGCAGCCCAATGGCGACCGCATCTCGATCGTGCGCCAGGCGCCGGAGATCGATTCGATCTCGCCCTTGTTCGCCACGCGCGGTTCCACCATTACCGTTACCTTGCGCGGGCGCAACCTGCAGGGGCTGCAGGCCACGAGCGTTCCCGCGGCCGGCATAGCGTTCGGCAACGATCCCACAGTCAGCAGCGATGGCACGGAAGCGCAGATCCGCCTGTCCGTGGCGCTGGCTGCGGCGCTTGGCGATTACGTCGTCGTCGCCAACACTGCTGGCGGCGCATCGAGTGCTGCGGCTTCGAGCGCCAACACCTTCCGTGTCGTCAACGAAATCCAGAATGCGGTCACGCCGGTGGCCTCACTCCCGCTCGGCGTGGTGCTGGAGGACGGCACTGCGCCGCCCGGCAGCAGCATCGGCGTTGCCTCGCGCATCCTCGGCGTGGCCGTCGGCAGCGTCATCGGCGGGCTGTCCCCAAATGCCGGAGTCATCGGGACGAGCGTAACGCTGACCCTGAGCGGCGCCGAGCTGGGTGCGGTGAGCGCGGTTCAATTCAATCCCGCCACCGGGCTGAGCGTGGGCGCGGTGACGCCAGCCGCCGACGGCAAGTCGGTGACGGTGGAGCTGGCGATCGCCCTGAATGCGCCGCAGACGGTGCGCGCCGTCAAGGTGCTGGCCGGTGCCGCCGAGATTCCCTTCGCCTCTGCCGGCAATGCCCAATTCAAGGTGACGCTGCCGCAACCGGAATTGAACTCCATCTCGCCCATCGCGATCCAGCGCGCCCAGGCGCCGCAAGCGCTGCTGATCCGCGGCCGCAACCTGAAAGACGCCTCGCAGGTGCAGGTGCTGCCTTCGGATGGCATGGTCGTGTCGCTGCCGAGCGTCAATGCCGAGGGGACGGAGGTGACCGTCAACATCAGCGCCGCGGCGGACGCCGCCACCGGGCCGCGTGTCGTGACGGTCACCACGCCCGGCGGCCAGTCGAGCACGGAAGCCACCGCCTCGAACACCCTGACGATCGCATCCAGCGTCGGCGCCGCCCAGTCGCCCATCGCCTCGCCCCTGCTCGGCGTCGTGCTGGAAAGCGCCGCCCCACCGGCATCCACCCCGGTCGGGCCGATCCTCTCGCCCTCGCTGGGTGTCGTGCTGGAGGACAGCACCCCGCCGCCTTCGGTCTCGCAGCTTGTCGCCAGTGGCGCACTCGGCGTCGCCGTCGGGCCGGTTGCCACCGCACGGTCGCCTTCCGGCTTCGCTCCGGACACGAGCGGGATGCTGACGATTACCGGCGCGGGCCTCGATCAAGTCACCTCGGTCGCCCTTTCGCCGGCGCAGGGCATCACGCTCGGCGCGCATGCCGCATCCGGCGACGGCGCTTCCCTGACGGTACCGCTTTCCATCGCGGCGGACGCCCAATCGCTGGTGCCGCGGCGCGTCATCCTGACCGGCGTCCAGGGCGAGATACTGTTCGCGCTGAACGCTTCCCCGCTCATCGTCGTCGGCCCCGGCGTGCCTACGCTTGAATCCATCACGCCGATTCTCGCCAGCCAGGGCGACAAGCTCACCATGACGATCCGCGGCGCCAATTTCAACGGGGCGAGCGCGGTCACGGCAACCCCCGGAACAGGCATCACATTCTCGAACACCCGCACGGTGAACGCTGCGGGCACCGAGCTGACGGTGGAGTTGGCCGTCGCCCAGGATGCGCCGCTGGGTTCGCAGGTGATCCGCGTCTGGGTGCCGGGCGCGGCCAGCAGCGACGAAGCCGTTCCGGCGAATACTTTCACTGTTTACGGCCCGTGATGCAAAACGGGCGGAACCTACATCACGATTGACAGGAGGAAAACCATGAAGACGAAGACGCTCACCCAGGTTTTAGCAAGTCTCATCGCACTGATGCCCGCCATGGCGCTGGCCTTCAACAGCGGCAGCACCGGCGCCGACGGGGCATTCAACCCCACGGTGAGCCAGACGATCGACCTGCCGGCTTCGGGTGTTTTCAACTACACCAGCGTCAATATCCCGGCCGGGGTGACCATCAGCTACAAGAAGAATGCGGCGAATTCGCCCGTCGTCATCCTCGCTACGGGCGATGTAAACATTGCCGGCAATCTGTGGCTGGGTGGCGGCAATTCGCCCGATGTCGGTGCCGGCGGCAGCGGCAACGTTGGCGACGACGGCCTGCCGGGCAGTGGCGGCACGGGCGGCTACGGCGGCGGACGGGGCGGGGTTCCAGCAAACAAGGCCGGAGGCAACGGACTTGGCCCTGGTGGTGGGATGCGTGGTGGCGAATTGCTGCCACAGTACTTGCTAGCGGGCGGTGGTGGCGGCTTCGGCGTCAATGGAACCGATGCGGAATGCAGCAACTACTCCGGCGCGACCACAGGCAAGGGCGGCGCCAGCTATGGATCCAGCCAGTTGCTGCCTCTGATCGGCGGATCGGGCGGCGGCGGCGGTCTGGGCGGAGCCGCATTCCCGGCTTCTGGCGGCGGCGGTGGCGGTGGCGCCATCCTGATTGCCGCATCCGGTACGGTCACGGTTTCCGGCACGCTTACCGCCAACGGCGGCGCTTCCGGTGCGACGGGCGGTGACGGACGGGGCGCGACGGGCGGTGGCGGCGCCGGTGGCGCCATACGTATTGTCGCGACGACGATCGCAGGTAATGGGACGATAAGTGCAGCCGGCGGCGTATCAGGTACCGGAGGCGGCTGGATGGGCAGTCTCTACGCTTGCCGCGGTGGCGCCGGTGCGGTTGGTCGTATCCGCCTCGAGGCCGAGACGATCACCCGCACCGCTGCCTCCACCCCGACCCATTCCTTTGGCGCTCCGGGAATCCTGTTTGTCGCCGGCCTGCCCACCCTGACGATCAGCAGCGTCGCCGGCGTGGCCGCACCCCCCAACCCGACCGGCAATGCCGACATCACCCTGCCTTCCGGCACGGCGAACCCCGTTACCGTCACCTTCGCCACCACCGGCGTGCCGGTCGGCAATACGGTGAAGCTGACCGTGACCCCGTCCTACGGCGCGCCGGTCACCGCCATCAGTCCGGCCATCACCGGCACGACGGAGAACGGGGCGGCCAGCGTGACGGTCAGCCTGCCGACCGGCCCCAGCGTGCTCATGGCGCAGACCACCTACACCATCGTCGCCGCGCTGGGCGATGCACTCTCCCGCTACGCCGAGAACGAACGGGTCGAGAAAATCACCCTGACCGCATCCCTGGGCCAGCCTTCGACCATGACGCTCATCACCGTCTCCGGCAAGACCTTCGACGTGCCGGCGGCATTGCTGGCCACCATGGGCAGCCAGGGCTGATTCGGTCCGGCAAAAGAACGAGCGGGATAAGGGAAGGAACGCGCTAGATGCAAAGGGGAATGGCGGGATCGGCGGCAGGCGCCTTGCGTTGCGTCGGCAGAGGTCGGCGCATTTGGGGTGCGCTGATGACGGCGTGCGCCCTGTGGCTGGCGCCGGCGCAGGCGCAGGCGGATTGGCAACTCCTCAATGCAGGGATCGAATCCGCAACAGTCGGCGGACACCCGCGCGCCCTGGCCCTTGTTGCCGCGCCCGCCACATCGCGGCTGCTCGCGGTCGGTGAAGCGTCGCCCTCCGGCGTCAGGCTGATGAACCCGGATCTGGGCGCGTCGCTGGGCTTCGTCGCCACGCCGCGTCAGCCGCTGGCCCTGGCGTTCGATGCCACCGGGGCAATCTTGTTTGCCCTTGACGAGGCGGGCGACGTCCATCGTATCGATACCGCAAGCAAGTCGGTTCTCGCGCGCTATCAGCCCGGCGGCGAATCGGTCGCCCTCGTCTTCCTGGCCGCGCCCGTTCCCGAACTGGTCCTGGCGGACCAGGATCGCAAGGAACTGGTGCGGCTGAACGCCGCCACCGGTGCCCTCATCCAGCGCATCCGGCTGGACCATCCGCCGCGCAGCCTGGCCCTGGATGCCAGCGGCGGCCGCCTCCTCGTCGCAGAGAAGCGCGGCACGGTACGTGTTTTCAGCACCTCGACCTGGCAAATCGTGGCGAACGCCGCCGTCGGCGACGAAGTGCGCGACATCGCCTGGTGGCCGGCCGGCAGTCTCGCCGTTGCCGTCCACAAGCGCCAGGACGGCATCAGCCTGGTCGATCCAACTGCCGGAACGGTGGCGGGTTTCGTGGCGCTCGACGGCGATCCGGAACGCAGCGGCGTCGACGCCGCGGCCGGCCGCGCCTATGTCGCCACCCGTGACGATTTCAGCCTGAACCGCGTCGATCTGGCGCGGCGCATCCTGGAGGGCCGCTACGGCCTGCCGGGACGCACGCACGGCCTGGTCTTCGATGCCGCCACCGGCAAAATCATTCTCTCGCAGGCCGACGAGAAACGCCTGCTGCGCCTGGATCCCGCCCAGGCCGGCCTGATCGCCGTTCTGCAGTTGCAAAAACGCCTGCGCGACCTGGCCGTGAACAACGTCACCCACGAGATGGTGGCAATCGCCGACAAGAGCGACGAACTGACCCGCGTCAAGCTCGCCGACAAAACCACCCAGGTCTTGTCCTTGCCGAACGCGCCGCTGCGCGTCGGCATCGACAGCGGGCTCAACCGCGCCGTCGTCGCCAGCCGCGACAGGAAGCTGCGCTACGTCGATCTTGCCGGAGCGGCGCCGGTTCTGCTCACGGGCACGGCTGAACTGGCCGATCGCGTCGAGGCGCTGGCTGTCGACGGCAGCCGCTCGATCACGGTCGCCATCACCAGCGCCAAGCCGCGCCTGCATCTCATCGACAACCGCAGCCTGCAGGTGCGCAGCGTCGAGGTGCCGGACAAGCTCGCCGACGTCGCGGTGGACACTTCCCGCGGCCTTGCCTATGCCGTCGGGGACGGCCGCTTCTACGAGATCGATCTGGCCAGCGGCGCCATCGCGCGCAGCGCCGACCTCGGGCCCGCCGAAGGTATCGTGGTGGACGAGGGCCTGCGCCTGGCCCTGATCACTTCCCCGCGCGACAAGAAGGTCTATCTGGTCAGCCTCGAAACGCTGCAGGTCGTGCAGGGCTTCGACCTGCCCCGCCGGCCCGGCCAGGTGGCGCTCAACCCCGATACCCATGTCGCGGTGGTGGCCAGCAGCGAATCCGACGCGGTCTCGCTGGTGGATCTGGAGGCAAAGACCGTCTCGCCCTTCTATGCCTCGCTGAACAAGCCGTCGCGACTGGCGGTGTCCGCGCGCTTCAACCAGGCCCTGGCCTTGTCCGCGGAGCGGGACGAGCTCTCTTTCATCCAGCTCCCCAACCCGCTGCCCAAGCTCGACGCGGTGGAGCCGGCCCAGGCCGATGCCGGCGCGGCGGCCTTCAAGCTCACCGCACACGGCAGCCGCTTCGTCGACGCCAGCCGGGTGCGTTTCGGCGCGACGTCGCTGGTTACCCGTTGGCTGTCTGCGGGCCGCCTCGAAGCGGACGTGCCGGCGAGTCTCGTCGCCAATGCCGGCGCCGTCGCAGTGGCGGTAGTCAATCCCCAGCCGGGCGGCGGCGAGAGCACGACGGTCATGTTCACCGTCGCCTCGCCTTTCCCGGCGCCGGTGCTGGCTTCCATCGTTCCCGCCAGCGCGCCGGCCGACGGCCAGCCGAAGACCCTCACCCTCACCGGCACGGGCTTTCGCGCCGGCGCCGAAGTGCAGGCCGGCGGGCTGCGCCTGCCCGCTGCCGTCGCCGGCCCGACGCAACTGACTTTTACCCTGCCGGCCTCCCTGACCTCGGCTGCGGGCAGCATTCCCCTCGAGGTGGTCAATGCGGACGGCAAGCGCTCCAACATCCTGCCCTTTACCCTGACCGCCGTCCAGGTCGGGCCGCGCATTGCCGCGCTGACGCCCGACAACGGCCCGGTCGGCACGCCGGTCGCCATCTCCGGAGAAAACTTCGATCCCGACCCGGCGAAGAACGACGTGCGCTTCAACAACGAGCGCGCCGTGGTAGCCGCCGCCAGCGCCAGCCTCCTGCGCGTCATCGTGCCGGTCAAGGCGACGACCGGCCCGGTTACTGTCACCACCGCCCAAGGCACGGGAACCAGCCCCACGCCCTTCACCGTCAAGGCGCAGCAGGATTTCGATCTGGCCCTGGAGCCGGCGGCCATCAACATTCCGCGCGGCGGAGCCGCCACGGTGCGCGTCAAGCTCGTCAGCACGGGCCTGGCGCCCTACACCCACGGCGTTGCGCTCGCCGTCGCGGGCCTGCCTGCCGGCATCACGGCGCGCTTCGAGCCGGTGCAGGTGTCCGCCGCCCAGGACGCCTTCGTCACCTTTACTGCCACTGCCGACGCCGCCTCGGGCGCCGTCACGGTCAGCGGCAGCGGCGCCTCCGACACGACGACCGTTACCCGCTCGAAAACCCTGACGGCCAACGTCCTGGCTGCAGGATCCACCACGGTCAGCGGCCGCGTGCTGCACGCCGAGGACGATCGTCCCTTCGTCAATGCCCGCATCCGCCTGGGCACACAGATCGTCTTCACGGATGTTGCGGGCCATTACCGCTTCATCGATCCGGGTGTCACCGGCGATCAGGTGGTGCTGATTGACGGCCACACCAACAATACCGCGGAGAAGGAATACCCCTCGGCCATCGCCATGCCGGTGATGATCGTCGCCGGGCAGGACAACCGCGCCCTCAATTCCTACATCCAGGCCATCGACGCCACCCAGTTCACTCCAATCGTTCCGGGTGCCGCGGCCACCGTGACCGATCCGAGCCTGCCCGGCTACGCCCTCAACATCCCCGCCGGCGCCGTGCTCATGGGCTGGAACGGCCAGCCCATCGACAAGGTCAGCGTGCGCACCGTGCCGGTGGACCGGCTGCCCATCAAGCCGGTGCCGGAAGGCGTCACCGCCAAGACGGTGTATCTCTACTACTTCTTCCGCGAGGGTGGCGCCAACCCCAGCGTGCCGATTCCCGTCACCATGGCCAACGACATGGGCGCGCTGCCCGGCGAGAAGGCCGACCTGTGGTACTACGACGAGTCGGTCACCCCCGACCCGAACTCCAACCAGTGGCGCATCATGGGCCAGGGCACCGTGTCGGAAGACGGCAAGAGCATCGTCTCCGACCCGGGCGTGGGGATTCCGAAGTTCTGCTGCGGGGCGAGCATGGCCAGCCCGCCGCCGCCGCCGCAACCGCCGAGCAGTTGCCCGGCCGGACCGAGCAGCACCAACCCGGTGGTCTACGGCACCGGCTCGGCGCTGGTCATGGATGACCACAGCCTGGGCCTGAACACGCTGTTCCCGGTGCGTCTGGGCTGCAGCTACAACTCGCTCACCGACCGCGTCGGCCCCTTCGGTCGCGGCACGATGCTCAACACCGAATGGCAACTGGCGCGCGGCACCGAATCGGTGGTGCTGATGAGTCCGGCCGGCCACCGCTGGGTGCTCACCAAGGGCGCCGACAACATTTTCCGCACCATCGGCGGACGGGTGGGCGCCTACGGCGTCGAAGCCTGGTTCGAAGGCAGCCTGACGGTGGTGCGCTTCCCAGACGGCCTGCGCTACGAATTCGCCAGCTTCGGTCGCGGCAACCAGGCGCTGGTGGCGCAAGCCGACGTCAACGGCAACCGCATCGCCCTGACGCGAAACGGCACTGGCATCCTGCAAAGCGTCACCGATGCCATGGGGCGCGTCTACCGGCTCGACTACGCAGGCAGCCTCGTCTCCAGGGTGATCGACCCGACCAACCGCACGCTCGCCTTCGCCTACGATGCCAGCTCCCGCTTGACGCAGGTGACGGACGCGGCGGGCGGCATCACCAAGTATGACTACGACGCCACCAACCGCATCGTCCGCAAAACCAACGCCCGCGGCATTGCCACCACCTACGACTACGACGCCAACGGCCGCGCCGTCAAAGAGACCTTCGGCGACGGCTCGAACTACGCCTTCGCCTACAACGTGGCTGGCAGCATGGTGATGGAAACCCGGGTCACCGACCCGCGCGGCAACCTCACCAGCTACCGCTTCAACGGCCTGGGCGACTGGACGCGCCAGGAAGACGCCCTCGGCAGAATACAGACCCGCCGCCTCGATCCGGCCACCAACCTGGTGCTCTCCGAGACCGACGCCGCCGGCCGCGTCACGCGCTACACCTATGACGAGCGCGGCAACCGCACGAGCGTGCGCGACGTGCAAGACAACCTCACCCAGGTTCTCTACCACCCGCGCTTCGCCAAGCCGACCGAGGTGATCGATGCGCTCGGCAACCGCACGCGCTACGACTACGATGC
>PHCS01000099.1 GCA_002840845.1 Betaproteobacteria bacterium HGW-Betaproteobacteria-14 | reverse complement strand
CTCTCGCCGAGAAAATACTCCGGGGCGGCGTACTGTTCAGTGCCGAGCAGGTTGATCTGCGCAATCGGGCTTTCGACCTCCTCGATGCCGGCGACCCGCACCGCGCCGAAGTCGATGATCTTCACGGTGCCGCTGCCGTCGAGCATGATGTTCTCGGGCTTGAGGTCCTGATGGATCATCTCTAGGCGGTGGAAGGCCTGCAGGCCCCGGGCGATCTGTTCGACGAGCGCGCGCACGGTGGCGAGGTCGGGCCTCGGGTTGTCGACCATCCATTGCGCCAATGTCTGGCCCTCAATGTGCTCGGTGACCACGTAGAGGAAGTTGCGCCGGCGCGTCTGGCTGCACGGCTTGAGCACGTGGGGGCTGTCGATGCGGCGGGCGATCCATTCCTCGAGCATGAAGCGCTCGAGAGCGGCGGGATTGCCCTGCATGTCGGTCGCGGGGATCTTGATCACCACACGCTCGCCGCTCTCTTCGTCGACGGCCAGGAAGATGTGGCTGCGACTGCTGCCCTTGATCTGGCGCACGATCTGATAGCCCTCGAATTTCTGGCGTGCCTCCAGCAGCGGGGGGCAGCGCAGCTCCGTCACCTGCCGATAGATCTCGTTGGCCTCCGGGCTCGGCAGTTCGTCGATGCGCACCAGCTGCAGGGTGAGGTTGTCCTGGCAGCCGCGCTCGAACACGATGTCGACGATCCTGCGCGCGGCCGCGTCGAGATCGCTGCTGTTGTCCAGCGCGGCGGCGATGGTCGCGGCATCCATGAATTCGCAGACGCCGTCCGTCGCCAGCAGCAGCAGGTCGCCGGCAATGAGCGGTACGGCGCGGTAGTCCACGTCGACCCGGCGATCCATGCCCAGGGCGCGGGCGAGGTAGCTCTGCCCGGCGGAGACCCACACGCGATGGTCTTCGGTGAGCTGTTCCAGCGCGCCGCTGCGCAGGCGGTGGATGCGCGCATCGCCGATATGGAACAGGTGGGCCGTGGTCGACTTGACGACGATGCCGCTGAAGGTGCACACGTAGCCTCGGTCGCGATCGTAGCGGTGCTGGCTTTGCTGGGTCTGCGCGTGCAGCCAGGAATTGATGGCGGACAGCACGTGCTCGCCGGATTTCCGCACCGACCAGGCGTCGGAGGTGCAGTAGTAATCCTCGAGGAAGGTCTTCACGGCGGACTCGGCGGCGACCTGGCTGACCTGGCTGCTGCTGATGCCGTCGGCCAGGGCGATGGCGACGCCCTTGGCGCCGAGCTGGGGTTCCTGCGCCAGATAGATGCCGTGGAAGTCCTGGTTGACCTCCTTGCGGCCCTTGTCGGAGCACTGCCCGATGGAGAGCCTGAGTTGTCGGTTCGCGCCCATGAAATCAGCGTGGCAAGGGGAAAGCCCCGCGCCGTGCGGCGCGGGGCCATCACTTTACATCGACGATCAGATTGCCGAGCGCTTCGGCGCCGTCTTGATGTGCGTCGAGTAGAGGGTCAGGCCGACAAATGAGAGGCCGCCGACGAGGTTGCCGATCACGGTCGGAATCTCGTTCCACACCATGTAGTCGTAGATCGAGAAGTTGCCCCCCAGCATCAGGCCCGACGGGAACAGGAACATGTTCACGATCGAGTGCTCGAAACCCATGTAGAAGAACAGCATGATCGGCATCCACATGGCGAAGATCTTGCCGCTGACGTGGGTGGACAGGATGGCGGCGACGACGCCGGTGGAGACCATCCAGTTGCACAGCACGCCGCGGATGAACAGCGTCAGCATGCCGGCCGCGCCATGCGCCGCGTAGCCCACCGTGCGGCTCTCGCCGATGGTGCCGAGCTTCTGGCCGACGATGTTGGGCGCTTCGGTGAAACCGGTGGTGAAGATGATCGCCATCATCACGGCAACGGTCAGGGCGCCGGCGAAGTTGCCGAAGAAAACCAGCGTCCAGTTGCGCAGGATGCCGCCGAGGGTGACGCCGGGGCGCTTGTCGAGCCAGGCCAGCGGTACCAGGGTGAAGACGCCGGTCAGCAGGTCGAAGCCGAGCAGGTAGAGCAGGCAGAAGCCGACCGGGAAGAGCACGGCCCCGAGGAGCGGCTGCCCGGTCTGCACGGTGACGGTGACCGCGAAGGCCGCAGCCAGCGCCAGGATGGCGCCGGCCATGTAGGCACGGATCAGGGTGTCGCGAGTGGACATGAAGACTTTCGATTCGCCGGCGTCGACCATCTTGGTGACGAACTCGGTTGGGGTCAGGTAAGCCATGGTATTTCCCTCTTTGATGTAAAGAAATTCACGTATTCCATGCGGCGTCAGACGGCCAGGAGGACCTGCCCGCCTTCCACCTTGACGGCAAAAGGCTTGGTGCAGCCGATGTCGGGCGTGGCGGCGTTGCCGTCTTCCAGCCCGATCTTCCAGCCGTGCAGCGGGCAGGTCACCTGTCGGCCGTGCACGATGCCCTGCGACAGCGGCCCGCCCTTGTGCGGGCACTTGTCGTGCAGGGCGAAGACCTGGTCGTCCGCCGTGCGGAATACGGCGATGTCACCGGCGCGGGACTTGACGACGCGGCTGCCCAGGCGCGGGATGTCTTCCAGCGCGCAGATCGTCTTCCATTCGGCGGCAGTTATCTTTTTGGCGAGTGCGGCGGTCATGGTTATACCTCGATGGGTTCGAATTCGCGGCGCACGAGGGGCTTCTCCACGGCGGCGCGCCACGGGTCCTCGTAGTCCTTCAGGGCGAAAAGCATGCGGGCGTGCAGGGCGCGGCGCTTCTCCTGGTCCTCCACCACCGCTTGCTTGACGTGGTCGAGGCCGACGCGCTGCACATAATGCACGGTGCGCTCCAGGTACCAACCCTCTTCGCGGTAGAGTTGCAGGAAGGCGGCGGTGACTTCCATCGCCTCTTCGCGCGTCTTCACCTTGCAGAGGAACTGCGCCACTTCGGTCTTGATGCCGCCGTTGCCGGCGACATAGATCTCCCAGCCGGAATCGACGCCGATGACGCCGACGTCCTTGATGCCGGCCTCTGCACAGTTGCGTGGACAACCGCTCACGGCCAGCTTCACCTTGTGCGGCGCCCACATGCCGTAGAGCATCTTCTCCAGGTCGACGCCCATGCTCATCGACTGCTGCGTGCCGAAGCGGCAGTGCTCCGAGCCGACGCAGGTCTTCACCGTGCGGATGCTCTTGCCGTAGGCGTGGCCCGAGGGCATGCCCAGGTCGGCCCAGACGCCGGGCAGATCGGCTTTCTTGATGCCGAGCAGGTCGATGCGCTGGCCGCCGGTGACCTTCACCGTCGGGATGGCGTACTTCTCTGCAACGTCGGCGATGCGGCGCAATTCGCCCGGCGTGGTCAGGCCGCCCCACATGCGCGGCACCACCGAGAAGGTGCCGTCCTTCTGGATGTTGGCGTGGGCGCGCTCGTTGATGAAGCGCGACTGCGGGTCGTCCTTCGCCTCGTGCGGCCAGGTCGAGATGATGTAGTAGTTGAGCGCCGGCCGGCAGGTCGGGCAGCCGTCGGGCGTATGCCACTCCATGAAGTGCATGGCCTCGGCGATCGACAGCAGGCGCTGTTCGCGGATGGCGCGGCGCACTTCCGCGTGCGTGTGCTCGGTGCAGCCGCACAGGGGCTTGGTTTTCGATTCGGCCGCCTGGTAGGCGCCGCCGACGGTGGAAGCAAGGATCTGCTCGACGAGGCCGGTGCAGGAGCCGCAGGAGCTGGAGGCCTTGGTGTGCTTGCGCACGTCGTCTAGCGAGAACAGGCCCTTCTCCTTGATCGCCTTGACGATGGTGCCCTTGCACACGCCGTTGCAGCCGCACACCTCGAAGGTATCCGGCAATGTGGCGGCGTTGCTCTTGCCCTGGTGACCGACGTCGCCGATGTGGTTCTGGCCAAACATCAGGTGGTCGCGGATGTCGCGGATGTCCTTGCCGTCGCGCATCAGCTGGAAGTACCAGGCCGAATCCGCCGTGTCGCCGTAGAGCACGGCGCCGATGAGGCGCTCGTTCTCGATCACCAGCTTCTTGTACACGCCGCTGCTGCGGTCGTGCAGGACGATCTCCTCGGTGCGCTCGTTGCCAGTGAAGTTGCCGGCGGAGAAGACGTCGATGCCCGTCACCTTGAGCTTGGTCGATACCGAGGAGCCGCCGTAGCGGGCGATGCCGTAGTTGGCCAGGTGGTTGGCGGCGACCTTGCCCTGCTCGAAGAGCGGCGCGACGAGACCGTATGCAACCCCTCTGTGCGCGACGCATTCGCCCACGGCGTAGATGCGCGGGTCGAAGGTCTGCAGCGTGTCGTTCACCACGATGCCGCGGCTGCAGTGCAGGCCGGCGGCTTCGGCCAGCGTGGTATTGGGACGGATGCCGGCGGCGACGACGACGAGGTCGGCGGGAATCTCGAGGCCATCTTTCATGCGAACCGCGCAGACGCGGCCAGATTCTCCCTGCACGAAGGCCTCGGTCTGCTTGCCGAGCAGGAAGGTGAGGCCGCGCGTCTCCAGCGAGGCCTGAAGCATGTCGGCCGACACCTGGTCGAGCTGGCGCTCCATCAGCCAGCCGGCCAGATGCACCACGGTGACGTCCATGCCGCGCAGCTTCAATCCATTGGCGGCCTCCAGGCCGAGCAGGCCGCCGCCGATGACGACGGCGTGGCGGTGCGCCTGGGCCGCCTCGATCATCGCCTCGGTGTCGGCTATGTCGCGGTAGGCGAGCACGCCCGGCAGGTCACGGCCGGGGATCGGCGGCATGAAGGGTGTCGAGCCGGTGGCGAGCAGCAGGCGGTCGTAGGCTTCCTCGGTGCCGTCGGTGGCGATCACCTTGCGGCGGATGCGGTCGATCTTCTCCACCTTCTTGCCGGCGTGCAGCGTGATGCCGTTGTCGCGGTACCAGTCGAGGTCGTTGAGCATGATCTCCGGCAGCTTCATCTCGCCGGACAGCACCGGCGAGAGCAGGATGCGGTTGTAGTTGCCGTGCGGCTCGGCGCCGAACACGGTGATGTCGTAGAGGTCCGGCGCGAGCTTGAGCAGTTCCTCGACGGTGCGCACGCCGGCCATGCCGTTGCCGACGAGGACGAGCCTGGGTTTCTTCATGGGATTGCCTCCAGCAGGGCCGCCCCAAGGGAGGCATGCGCCCCCTCGGGGGGCAGCGAACGAATGTGAGCGTGGGGGTACATATTTGCTCCGATGCATTGATGTCACAGGTATGTCAGCAAGGGCCATGCCAAGGGCGTAACTCGCTGATCGACTGATGGAAAGTCAGTCGCGGCGATACGGCGGCAGAAAAAAGTGCGCACACTTGTGGTGCGAGGTGCGCCTTGCTGGTGCGGGTGGACATGCATCAGCAATGTGGGCGCGGCGTCCGCGCCGCGATTGCAACGGCTGCCATCGCGGCGTGGACGCCGCTCCCACAATGGTAGTGCTTAGGCCGCGCGCTGGATGGTGCGGGGCGGCACGCCCGTGTGCCAATGTGGGATGTCGCTGTGAATCCGTCACATGGAAACCGCGCAGGGGCAGGGCGCGACGTTCAATGTCGAACTGCCGGCGTGAAACGGCGTTTTCGGCCTGCTACACTTGAAGCTCCAACAATCACATAAAACCCACGGAGAGATCATGAACATCGGATTCATCGGCCTCGGCCTCATGGGCCGTCCCATGGCCATCAACATCGCGCGCGGCGGCCACACGCTGCACATCTGGGCGCGCCGCGCCGCCTCGCTCGAGCCCTTCGCCCAACTCGGCGCGCACGCGCATGTCAGCGCCGCCGAGGTGGCGAAGCATGCCGACCTCCTCTTCATGTGCGTCGCCGACGCGCCGGATGTCGAGGAAGTCTGCCTCGGCGCGGGCGGCATCGCCGAATCGGGCAAGCGCGGCCTGGTGGTGTCGGATTCGAGCACCATCGCGCCGGCCTCGGCGCGCCGCGTCGCCGCTCGGCTTGCGGAGCACGGCATGCAGTTCCTCGATGCGCCGGTCTCCGGCGGCGAAGTGGGTGCCATCAACGCCACGCTGAGCTTCATGGTCGGCGGCGAGGAGGCGGCCTTCGAGAAGGCCAAGCCTTTCTACGAGCTGATGGGCAAGAGCGTGACGCTGGTCGGCGGGCCCGGCGCCGGCCAGGTGACCAAGGCCTGCAACCAGACGGTGGTGGCGATGACCATGCTCGCCGTGGCGGAGGCGCTGACTTTCGCGAAGAAGTCCGGCGTGGACGGTGCCAAGGTGCGCGAGGCGCTGCTCGGCGGCTTCGCCAACAGCAAGATCCTCGACCACCACGGCAAGAAGATGCTCGAGCGCAACTGGAAGCCCGGCTTCAAGGCCTGGATGCAGCAGAAGGACCTGCGCATCGTGCTGCAGAGCGCCCACGAGCTCGGCCTGGCCATGCCGGGCGCCGCCGTCGCCTCGCAGCTCTTCAACGCCATGGTCGGCAGCGGCATGGGCGAGGAAGACAACATGGCGGTGATCAAGCTGATCGAGCAGCTTGCCGGCGTGAAATGAGCTGCGCTGTCTCCTGTCATTCCCGCGGAAGCGGGAATCCAGCGCCTCTCCCAAAGCCCCTGGATTCCCGCTTCCGCGGGAATGAC
>PHCS01000098.1 GCA_002840845.1 Betaproteobacteria bacterium HGW-Betaproteobacteria-14 | reverse complement strand
TAGCCTTCCGGGGTGAGAGAGGGAGCTACAACGTCCCGCAGCCGGTAACGAGCAACAGCATTGATTGTAGCCTTCCGGGGTGAGAGAGGGAGCTACAACGAGCAAGAAGACGGCCACAAGAGCCGTCTTCTTGCTCGTGTCGCTATCGCGACGTCTATAAGAGGAACGGGGTCGAATTTAACGAATAAGCACTTTTCTCTGTATCGCCTAGCTTCCACTAGCATTTCAGCGTAGATTCCAATGCGAATACTTTTTGTCTCCTGAAATATGTCCCCAATGCTCAACCCCGTCTACGCCCTCAACCTCTTCAACGTCACCAACAAGGACGAGTACCTCGCCTACTCGAAGCAGTCGGCGCGGGAAGTGGCTGCGCACGGCGGGCGCGTGGTCGCCCTGGGCAAGTTCCGCGAGGCCGCGGTGGGGGATGTGGCGCCGCGCCAGGTGCTGATCCTCGTCGAGTGGGCCTCGAAGGAGGCCTTCGACGGCTACTGCAACGACCCGAAGCTCGCCGACCTGCACCCGCACCGGGAAAAGGGCACGGACCAGTACGTCTGGCACCTCTTCGACAAGCTGGAGGACCTCCGACCCACCCTGAAGTGAAACGCTCGCCGTCTTCCGGCGGCTGACTTTCTAGGAAATCCGTTCGATGAACCCCGCCATCGCCTCGAGCGTGGCCTGGGGCTGGTCCTTGTGTGGGGAATGGCGGCAGTCGGCGAGATTGCGAGGATTTACCGAAGCCTGCCCGCCCGGCGCCGCAATGCTGAATTCCCTTAGAGAATCACATCCACATCCCGTCTCATTCAGAAAGGCTAAGCGGGATATGCATTCTGCGGGAGCGTTTCCCGTGCTGCGCTTCGGTCTCCCATGCCCCAGACAAAGGACTCCATGGACAGCACGCCGTAGGTGATCTCGCCCTCGATGATCTGCGCAGCAGGCGCTCCGCCGCTCGCACCTATCGCAACCAGCAGCGGAAGGAAGTGTTCCTCGGTGGGATGCGCTCGCTCGGCGTGCGGCGCCGATTGGCGATAATCGGCCAGCTTGGCCACGTCGCGGGAGAACACGGCCTGACGCACCCATGAAGCGAATTCCCGGACATAGTCCGCCGCGCGGGTACCGGATTGGCCCACTTCGTAGAGATTGTGCGTCATGGTGCCGGAGCCGACGATCAGCACGCCGCGCTCTCGCAACGGAGACAGCGCGCGACCAAGGCGCACCGCGCCCGCGGCATCCAGCGCGTAGGGCATCGACACCTGAAACACCGGCACGTCGGCGGCCGGCAGAAGATGCCTCAAGGGAACCCAGGCCCCGTGATCCAGCCCGCGCTTGTCGTCGAGGCTGACTTTGAATCCCGCCTCGACGAGCAGTTGCCCCGCCTCGGCCGCGAACGACGGATGCCCGGGCGCCGGGTATTGCAAGTCGTAGAGCTCGCGAGGAAAGCCGCCGAAGTCGTGAAGCGTTGCCGGCGATTTGTTCGCCATGACCCTCAGCCCCTGGGTCTGCCAATGCGGCGAGACCACCAGGACCGCCCTCACACCGGACAATTCCTTGCCCAGCGCATTCAGATTGGCGCCGAGCTTCCCGGGTTCGAGCGCGAAGGTCGGCGCACCGTGGGAGATGAAGAAGACGGGTGTCTGGATCATGGCCGGATACTCGTTCAAGGGCTCAGGCGTTCTGCGCCTACGCCGGCTTGTAACGCTCGGATGCTCCGGCGGCACGTCGGGCATCGATGCTCAGGGGCCCGGCACCCAGCGCCGAGATGAGCAACATGCCACCGGCCACCGAGATATTCTTCATGAAGAGCAGTTGCGTGACGAATTGCTGAGCGGCCGGGGCCGACCAATAGGCATGGAAGACGACGCTGGCCGCCACGGTAAACAAGGCCAGCGCGAGTCCCACCAGTCGCACCTGGTAGCCGACCACCAGCGCCAGTCCGCCGAACAGTTCCAGCGCGCCAACCGCGACCGCAAGCACCGTCGGCGCCGGCAGCCCGCCGCTGGCGATGAACGCCGCCGTGCCCTGGATATTTCCCAGCTTGCCGACGCCGGACAGAATGAACATCAGCGCCAGCAGCAGACGCCCGAGAACGGAAATATAGGTCTTGTAAGAATCGTTCATTGCATTTCTCCTGGTAAGGTGAATCGGGATGTCAGGCCAGGCGCCCATCCCGAAAGTCGTTTAGCGCCTGGTAAATCTCCTGGTCCGTGTTCATCACGAACGGGCCGTATTGGGCAATCGGTTCGTTCAGCGGCCGGCCGGCGACCAGCAAGGCTCTTGCTTCGCCGGCGGCTTCGATCACGACGCCGTCTGCCGCCGCCTCGTTGGCGAGAATCGCCATGCGGCCTGCCGGCAGCCTTTCTCCGCCGATCTGCACTTCGCCGCGATACACGAAGACAAAGGCGTTATGCCCGGCCGGCAACGTCTGGCAGAAGCGCGTGCCGGCCGGCAGGTGCAGGTCCAGGTACAGCGGCGCCGTCGCCTCGCGCGTCACTGCACCGGAGACGCCGTGGCTTTCGCCAGCAATCACGGTCACCGCGACCCCGGCATCGGTGTCGAAGCGCGGCAGGTCGGCCGCGGCGAAATCGCGATACCAGGGCGCGCTCATCTTGTCCCTGGCGGGCAGGTTCAGCCAGAGCTGGAAGCCTTCCATCACCCCCGCCTCCTGCTGCGGCATCTCGGAATGGATCACGCCGCGGCCCGCGGTCATCCACTGCACGCCGCCGCTTTCGAGCAGGCCTTCGTGGCCGGCGCTGTCGCGATGCTGCATGCGGCCGGCGATCATGTAGGTCACGGTCTCGAAGCCCCGATGCGGATGGTCCGGAAAGCCGCCGATGTAGTCGTCGGGGTTGTCGCTGGCGAAGGCATCGAGCATCAGGAAGGGGTCCAGACGGCGCTGCAATGGCTGCGTCAGCACACGCGTCAGCTTGACGCCGGCGCCATCGGAGGTCGGCCTGCCGGCAACCAGGCGTTCGACGCTGCGTGACCGGCGGACCTGTTCGCTACCGTGGATTTGCTGGCTTGTCATGATGGCTCCTCGATCGGATTGATGAATCTCTTGTGCCGACGCGGGCTCAGGCCAAGGCCGCGGCCAGATCCGCTTCGGCCTGGGCGAAGCCCTGCTCGGCAGCTTCCGCGCCCATGTTGAGGCCTTCGGCGTAGATGAAATGCACGTCGGTCATGCCGAGAAAGCCGAGCACAGTCTTCAGGTAGGGCACCTGGCTGTCGGCCTCGGTGCCGCGATATCTGCCGCCGCGCGCCAGGGCGACATAGACCGTCTTGCCCTTGAGCAGGCCCTCGGGACCCTGCTCGGTGTAGCGGAAGGTCACGCCGTTGCGCGCAATGGCGTCGATCCAGTTCTTCAGTTGCACCGGCACGCCGAAGTTGTACATCGGCACGCCGAGGACGATCGCGTCGGCGGCCTGGATTTCGGCGATCAGCGCGTCATCGAGGGCGACGCGCGCCGCCTGATCGGCGGTGCGCTTGTCTGCCGGGGTGAACAGCGCAGCGAGGGCGGCCTCATCCAGAACGGGATGCGGCGTGACGGCAAGATCACGTACCGTCAGGCCGGCCTGCGGATTGGCCGACCGCAGGCGAGCCACGATGGAGTTGGCGATACGGGTCGAATTGGCCGCTTCGCGGCGGGCGCTGGCGTTGATTTGCAGGATGTTCATTTGGCTCTCCTTGGGTGGGTGACGATGTGACACCCACTTTATTGATGATCAAGGAAGAACAGAAGCCCATAAAACGGATATCATTGTTCCTTATATGGAACAATATGAGCCCAATGATCTGTTGATCTTTGCCCGCGTCGCTGAAGCCGGCAGCTTCAGCCGAGCCGCCGAACGGATCGGTTTGCCCAAATCGACGGTGTCGCGACGCATCGCATTTCTCGAGGAGCAACTCGGGGAACGCCTGATGCTGCGCACGACCCGCCGCCTCTCGCTCACTGAGTTCGGCCAGCAGCTTCTCGAACATGCGCGTCAGGTGGCGGCAGAGGTGGATGCCGTCAAAGCGCTGAGCGAGTTTCGCCAAGTGCGTCCCAGCGGTCGCCTGCGGGTATCGATGCCCAGCGATTTCGCGACCCTATTGCTGACCGACATGCTGGCGGCCTTCATCGCGCTTCACCCGGCGGTAACGCTGGAACTCGACCTTTCACCGCGGCGCGTCGATCTGCTCGGAGAGAATTTCGATCTGACGGTGCGTATCGGCGACCTGCCCGACGACGCGCTGCTTGCCGCGCGACGCATCGCCGTGCTTCCGAGCGGCCTCTATGCCGCCCCGGCCTATCTCGCCGAGCGCGGTGACCCGACGTCACCTGACGATCTCGATCAGCACGACTCGCTGCGGCTGCTCGGGCGCAACGGCGAGGCGGTCGGCTGGGTCCTGACGCGCGACGACCAAAAATGGGAAGGCGCCCCGCCGGCGCGGGCGGTTGCCAACGCACCGGACCTGCTGATCAACCTGGCACGGGCAGGCGCAGGCATCGCTGCAGTTCCCGATTGCTTTGTCGCACCCAGCGTGCGTCGCGGAGAACTGCGCCGTGTACTGCCCGACTGGTGCATGCCGTCCCACTCGGCCTGGGCCGTGTTCCCGGGGCGCCGTCTGATGCCGACGAAAACGCGTGCCTTCATCGACATGCTCGAAGTCGCGCTGGAGGGGATGCAGGGAAATCCTATCAAGGTTTCCTGCAGCGGAAAGATGGAAACCCGACCCTGAACCTGGCCCTCGGATCAATGGCTGCCTGAATAAGATTCGGTGCCGGTGAGACGGCGTTACAGCCTGCCGCTCGCCGTCCTGCGGAGACTGACTTTAGGAAATCCGCTCGATGAACCCCGCCATCGACTCGAGCGTGGCCTGCGGCTGGTCCTTGTGCGGGGAGTGGCGGCAGTCGGCGAGCATCAGCACTTCGACTTCGCCGACCGCCTGGCGACGGATGGCTTCGACTTGCGCCGGGGTGCCGTATTCGTCGTCCTCGCCCTGAAGGGCGAGCACCGGGCAGGTCACGCGCGGCAGATATTCCTCGATGTTCCAGGCGCGGAAATCGGGGTGCAGCCAGATGTCGTTCCAGCCCCAGAAGGTTTTTACTGGATCGCTATGGTACTTGCCGAGCTTCTGCGCGAGGTCGGTGGTCTCGAAGGTGACCTTGGCCTGGGCGATGCTGGCAATCGACAGGTCCTCGACGAAGACGTGCGGCGCCATGAGGATGAGGCCGGCCACGTCACGCCCGGCGCCGCCGGCGTGGATGAGCGCGATGGAGCCGCCGTCGGAATGGCCGACCAGCACCGGCTTGTCGATTTCCAGTTTGTCGAGCAACTCGGGCAGCGCCATCAGCGCCTCGTCGTGCATGTAGCGCACGGTGAAGGATTCTGCGAGCACGTCGGATTCGCCGTAACCGTAGCGCGAGTACACCAGCGTGCGGCAACCGGTGGCGGCGGCGACCTTCGCCGGAAAGTCGCGCCACATCGCCAGCGAGCCCAGGCCTTCGTGCAGGAACACCAGCGTCGGGCGGTTCACCTGGTGGGCGGGGATGAGGCGGTATTCGAGGTTGTGGCCGGCGGCTACGATAAACCCTGTTTGCATGTTTTGCGTTCCTTGACCCTCACCCCGGCCCTCTCCCTGGGAGGGAGAGGGAGGTGTTTTGTGGCCCGCTCCCTGCGAGGGAGTGGGGAAAAACAATCACACGCCGAGGAAGCGGTGCATGAGTTCTTCGTTGTCCGACAGTTTTTCAGACGCGCCGGAGAAGACGACGCGGCCCTTTACCAGCACCACGCTGCGGTCGGCGAGCGCCATCACGGCGCCGTAGTTCTTGTCGACGATCACCGTGGCGATGCCGGAGGCGCGGATGGTGCGGATGATGTTCCAGATTTCCCGGGCGATGAGCGGCGCGAGGCCCTCGGTCGCCTCGTCGAGGATAAGCAGGTCGGGGTTGGTCATCAGCGCGCGGCCGATGGTGAGCATCTGCTGCTCGCCGCCGGAGAGCTGCGCGCCGCCGTTGTTGATGCGCTCGGCCAGACGCGGGAAGGTCTCCATGACGCGGTCGAAGACCCACTCGCGGCGCCCGTCCACGCCGGCGCGCGCCGCCATGACGAGGTTCTCGCGCACTGTCAGGTTGGGGAAGATGCCGCGCCCTTCCGGCACGTAGGCGATGCCGGCGCGGGCGATGGCGTGCGTCGCGGCCTGCGTCATGTCCTGGCCGCGCACGCGGACAGCGCCCTCCTTCGGCCGCACCAGGCCGAGCATGGATTTGATCAGCGTCGTCTTGCCCATGCCGTTGCGGCCCATGAGGCCGATGGTCTCGCCGCGCGACACGGAGAAATTCACGCCGCGCAGGATGTGGCTGACGCCGTAGAAGCTGTGCAGGCCGTGGGCTTCAATCAACAGTTCAGCCATGGAGGTTGTCCTCCCCGCCGAGGTAGGCCAGCTGCACGGCCGGGCTCGAACGCACCGCCTCCGGCGTGCCGGACTCGATCACCTCGCCGTTCACCATCACAGTCAGCTTGTGCGCCACGGCGAAGACGGCGTCCATGTCGTGCTCGATAAGCATGATGGCGTGGTTGCCGGCCAGCTTCTTGATGAGTTCCACCATGCGATGCGATTCGTGCGGCCCCATGCCCGCCAGCGGCTCGTCGAGCAGCAGCAGGCGCGGCTTCGTCGC
>PHCS01000026.1 GCA_002840845.1 Betaproteobacteria bacterium HGW-Betaproteobacteria-14 | reverse complement strand
GCCCGGCCAGAACCCCGCCCACATGGTCAGCAGCGGCTTTCAATGGATCGGTGGCGAGGTGCGCATAACGCGCCGTTGTCTTGACATCGGCGTGCCCCAAGAGCGCACCAATCACCGGAAGCGAAGCGCCGCCCGCGACCATGACAGAGGCGAAGGAATGCCGAAGGTCATGGGGGCGCACGTCCGGCAGGCCCGCCGCTTTGCGAATGATACCCCAAGGGCCTTTCAGGTTCACCAGCGGCACCTCGGGGTCGGTATAGTCACCGCCCCGGATCACGTAGCCCTTGCCATCCTCGGGCATATCGAGCCCGCGTAATACCTCGAGCGCGGCAGGGGGAAGCATCAGGGGCTTTCTGCCCGTCTTGCTGTCGGGCAGGTTGGCGCGGCCCGCCTGCCGGTCAATCCATTCCCAGCGCAGCCCGAGAATTTCGCCGCGCCGCGCGCCCGTGAAGACCAGGAGGCGGACTGCCGCCACCGCGGACTTGTTCACCCGCACGGCCTTAGGCTTGCCGCCCTCTTCAATCACCAGCTCGCCCCGCTCCGCCTTCGCCAGAACATCGCCAAGGGTGGCAAACTCGGAAGGCGACAGGAACCGCTCGCGTGAGGTTTCGCGGTATTTCTCCACCTCAGCACATGGGTTTGAATGCCGTGCCCGATAGCCCCACGTCTCGGCCAGGGCAAACGCCTTGGAAAGCGCCGAACGCGCCCGGTTTGCCGTGGTCGGGGTCTTGGAAAGGCGCGAATGAAAGCGGGCCAAATCCGCCGCCGTCACGTCCGACACTTTCAGCTTTGCCAGCGCGTCCCTGCAGATCACCCGATTCACAAGGTCGGTGACAAAGGCGGCTGTGCTGGCCTTGTTCCGCACCTTCAACTCGGCCCGGCTTGCCGGGCTGGCGCTGCTCCTGAGCGGATCGGCGCCGCCGCTGGAACTCAAACTGCGCGAAGATTTGCGCACGCGCATCGGCTCGGCCATCGTCTATCAGGTCAAGCCGCTCAGCGACGAAGACAAGGCGGCGACGCTGCGAAGCCAGGCCAGCCAGCGCGGGCTGCGCATGGAGGGAGAGGTGATCGGCTACATGCTGCGCCACACCGCGCGCGATTTGCCCTCGCTGATGGCCGTGCTGGACGCACTCGACCAGGCGTCGCTTGAGCGCAAGCGGCCGGTGACCGTGCCGCTGCTGAAGGAAATGCTCACCAAGTTCAACGACAAGCCCGGATAGCATGGATCTCGCACTCTTCGACCTTGACAACACCCTCCTGGCCGGCGACTCGGATTTCGAGTGGGCGCAATACCTCATTTCCCGCGGCGTGCTCGACCGCGAAGTGTACGAGGCGCGCAACCTGGCGTTCTTCGAGCAGTACAAGGCCGGCACGCTGGACATCCATGAATTCCTCGACTTCCAGCTGAAGCCGCTGTCGCGCCACCCGCGCCACGAGCTCGATGCCTGGCATGCGGACTTCATGGCCACGCGCATCCTGCCCCTGGTCACGGCCAAGGCCCGGCAACTGGTGCGCAGGCACATCGAGGCGGGCGCGCTCGCCGCCATCGTCACTGCCACCAACAGCTTCGTCACCGCGCCGATCGCGCGCGAATTCGGCATCACCCATCTGGTCGCCACGGAGCCGGAGCAGGCGGAAGGCGCATTCACCGGCAATGTGCAGGGCGTGCCCTGCTTCCGCGAGGGCAAGATCGCGCGGGTGGACGGCTGGCTGGCGGGCCTCGGCCACGCAATGGGGGATTTCGCACGCAGCTGGTTCTACAGCGATTCGCTCAATGACCTGCCCCTGCTGGGCAGGGTGACCGATCCGGTCGCCGTCGATCCCGACGATACCCTGGCACAGCACGCCCGGCAGCTTGGCTGGCCGATCATCTCGCTGCGATAGAATAGGGCCATGTTCTCGGACGCCGACCGCAAGGTCCTCGCGCAGAGCAAGCTCTTCCGCCACATCAGCATCGATGCGGTCGAGGAAGTGCTTGCCGACTGCCCCGTCTATGCGCTGGCGGCCGGCGACGCGCTCATCGAGCCGGAGCAGGAGAACCACGCGGTGTATATCGTCCTCGAAGGCGACCTGTCGGTGCAGCTTGCCGGCCGCGAAGCTTTCGAGGTGACGCACCTCGGCCCCGGCGAGTGCGTCGGCGAGATATCCATGGTCGACGGACAGCGCCCGTCGGCCCGCGTCGAGGCGGCAAGCAAAACGCGTGTCCTCGTCCTCGGCCACGCTTCCATGTGGGCATTGCTCAACCGGTCGCACGGCGTCGCCTTCAACCTCCTCTGGATCCTCTCCGGCCGCATGCGCAGCCACAACAAGGCGCTCGAGACGACGCGCACGCGCAGCCTCGAATTCGAGCATGCGGCCAGCGTCGACGTCCTCACGGGCATGCACAACCGGCGCTGGCTGGACGACACCTTCGCCCGCATGCTGCGCCGCTGCTACAACGATGCGCGGCCCGTCTGCCTGCTGATGATCGACATCGACCGCTTCAAGGTCTTCAACGACACCTGGGGCCACCTGTCCGGCGATGCCGTGCTGCGCCATGTGTCGCGCCAAATCGGCGCGCATTTGCGGCCGACGGACCTGATGGCCCGATATGGCGGCGAGGAGTTTTCGGCACTGCTGCCGGACACGTCGCACACGGAGGCGCTGGGCATCGCCGAACGCGTGCGCAACGGCATCGAGTGGGCTTCCCTGACGCTGAACGAGAGCGGCGAGACGGTCCGCGTCACGATCTCCGTCGGACTGGCCGAGGCGCACACAGAGGAAACGCTGGAAGCCCTCATCGGCCGCGCCGATGCCGCCCTTTACCAGGCCAAGGAGAATGGACGCAATCGTGTCGAATCCGCCGCCTGAAAAGAACGGCCCCACGCTCACTTCGATCGCTGCCGCCCCTGGGGGCTCTGAACATCCTTCGGGCGGCCGGGCGGGCGCTGAGCGCGGCAGCGGCCGCCTTTCCGGTATCATTGCGCCCTTTTCGATGAACCCGAAAGCAGGATGATCCGCAAGCTGCTGCGCCGCGTCTTCAGCAAGTCACCGTCCGCCCACGAACCGGCGCTGATCCCCGTCGAGAAGCACCATGTCCGCCGCGAGTCGATTTCCCACGGCGCACGCCAGACGGTCGCGCGCCTGCAGGAGCACGGCCATGCCGCCTTCGTCGTCGGCGGTGCGGTGCGCGATCTGCTCGCCGGCATCGTGCCGAAGGATTTCGACATCGCCACGGACGCCACGCCCGATCAGGTGCGCGGCGTCTTCCGCCGCTCGCGCATCATCGGCCGCCGCTTCCGCATCGTGCATGTCATGTCGGGCGGGGAGACCATGGAGGTGTCCACCTTCCGCGCCGGCAACGACGCCGATTCCGAAACCGACGCACACGGGCGCGTCCTGCGCGACAACGTCTTCGGCAACGTCGAGGAAGACGCGGCGCGGCGCGACTTCACCATCAACGCGCTCTACTACAATCCCGCCGACGAAACCATCACCGACTACCATCATGGCGTCGCCGACCTCAGGCAGAAGACCTTGCGCATGATCGGCGACCCGCGCAAACGCTACCGCGAAGACCCGGTGCGCATGCTGCGCGCCGTGCGCATGGCGGCCAAACTGGGACTGGCCATCGATCCTGCCGCACGCAAGCCGATCCGCGAGATGGCCGACCTGCTGGAGAACGTGCCGGCTGCGCGCCTCTTCGACGAGATGCTCAAGCTGCTGCTCTCCGGCCACTCTGTCGAGTGCCTCAAGCAGTTGCGCGAGGAAGGCCTGCACCACGGCCTGCTGCCGTTGCTCGACGTCATCATGGAACAGCCGCTGGGCGAGCGCTTCGTCTGGCTCTCGCTCGCCAACACCGACGCGCGCGTCAATGCCGGCAAGCGCACCTCGCCCGGCTTCCTCTTCGCCACCCTGCTCTGGCACGAAGTGCTGGCCGCCTGGGAGGCGCGCAGAAAAAACGGCGAGCCGCCCATTCCCGCCCTGCACACGGCCATGGACGAAGTGCTCGACATCCAGGGCGGCAAGCTGGCCATCACGCGCCGCATCGCCGCGGACATCAAGGACATCTGGATCCTCCAGCCGCGCCTGGAAAACCGCGCCGGACGCCGTCCGCTGCGGGTCATCGAGCAGCCGCGCTTCAAGGCGGCCTACGACTTCCTCCTGCTGCGCGCGGAAAGCGGCGAGGTCGACCACGGCCTGGCAGAGTGGTGGCGTAAGTTCCTCGATGCCGATACCGAGGCACGGCTGGCCATGCTCACGCCAGAGAAAAAGTCAGCCCGCAGAAGACGGCGGCGCCGCAAGGGCGATGGCGAAGCGGCGCCTGCGGAAGCGGACGCATGATGGCGCGGGCCTTCGTCGCGCTGGGAAGCAACCTGGGCGATCCGCAGGCCACTGTCCAGGCGGCGCTCGCCGCGCTGGAATGCCTGCCCCTCAGCGCAGTGGTCGCCGCCTCCTCGCTCTACCTCAGCGCACCGGTCGGGCTGCACAACCAGCCGGACTTCATCAATGCCGTCGCCGCCCTTGATACGCAACTCAGCGCCGAAACCCTGCTCGAGGAACTCTTCGCCATCGAAGTCCGCTTCGGACGCACGCGGGCGTACCTGCACTCCCCCCGCACACTAGACCTCGATCTGCTGCTGCATGGCGGCGAAACGCGCCGCTCGGCGCAACTGACTCTTCCGCATCCGCGCATGCACGAGCGCGCCTTTGTGTTGCTGCCGTTGGTCGAGATCGCGCCGAATGCGGTGATTCCCGGCCATGGACCGGCTGTCGCATTGCTGGATAACGTGCGCGACCAGGCGCTGACCCGGCTCGAGGCCGTCAAGGCATTCTGACCGCTTAGGCGCCGTGTTTCGTCAGCGCGTTATAGTTCATCTTTCGCGCGCAGCATGCGACCGGCTATGATGCGCGCTCGTACATTGGCTGAGCAATGACATGAGCTACCTTGAAAATACGCGCCCGGTGACGCTGAACGAACTCGCGCGCATGCGCGCCGAGGGCGAAAAGATCGCCGTCCTGACCTGCTACGACGCCAGCTTCGCCGCCCTGCTCGCCCGCTGCGGCGTGGACGTGCTGCTGGTGGGCGACTCCCTCGGCAACGTGCTGCAGGGACAGGCGTCGACACTGCCGGTGACGCTGGAGCAGATGGCCTATCACACCGGCTGCGTGGCGCGCGGCCTGGGCCGGCAGGGCCGTCCCTTCGTCGTCGCCGACATGCCCTTCGGCTCCTATCAGGAAAGCCCGGCGCAGGCCATGCGCTCGGCTGTGCCGCTGATGGCTGCCGGCGCGCAGATGGTCAAGCTGGAAGGCGGCGCATTCATGGCCGAGACGGTGCGATTCCTCGTCGAGCGCGGCGTGCCCGTGTGCGCCCATGTCGGCCTCACGCCGCAGTCGGTGCATCAACTCGGCGGCTATCGCGTGCAGGGCAAGTCGGACGCCGCCGCCCAGCGCATGAGGGAGGACGCGGCTGCCCTGCAGCAGGCCGGCGCAGCGCTCATCGTGCTTGAAATGGTCCCCGCGCCGCTGGCCGCCGACATCACGCACAACGCAACCGGCATGGCCACCATCGGCATCGGTGCCGGCAAGGACTGCCACGGCCAGGTGCTGGTGCTGCACGACATGCTCGGCATCTACCCCGGCAAGACGGCACGCTTCGTGAAGAATTTCATGGAAGGCGCGGCCAGCATCGACGATGCCGTCAAGGCCTACGTCGCCGCCGTCAAGAGCGGCAGCTTTCCTGCCTCGGAACACTGCTATTGACGATGCAGATCCATGACACGATTGCCGGCCTGCGCACAGCCCTGAAAGGCGCCGGCCGCATCTCCTTCGTACCCACCATGGGCAACTTGCATGAAGGCCACATCGCCCTCATGCGCCAGGCGCAGGCGCACGGCGACACAGTCGTATCCAGCCTCTTCGTGAACCGCCTGCAGTTCGGTCCAAAGGAGGACTTCGACACCTACCCGCGCACCTTCGACGCCGACTGCGAGAAGATGGCGGCGGTTGGCGTAGCCCACCTCTTCTCGCCTGGCGAAAAGGAAATGTATCCGACGCCGCAGGCCTACCATGTGCAGCCCGACCCGGCGCAGGCCGACATCCTCGAAGGCGAGTTCCGGCCCGGCTTCTTCCGCGGCGTGGCCACCGTCGTCATGAAGCTGTTCTCCGCCGTGCAGCCGCAGGTGGCCATATTTGGCAAGAAGGACTACCAGCAGCTGATGATCATCCGCAACATGGTGCGCCAGTTCGCCCTGCCCATCGAAATCATCCCAGGCGATACAGTGCGGGCGGAAGACGGCCTCGCCCTGTCCTCCCGCAACGGCTATCTGAGCGAGGCCGAGCGGGCCGAAGCGCCCCGGCTGTATCGTGCAATGGACAAGGTTCGGCAGGCCATACTGGCCGGAGAGCGAGACCTGGCGCGGCTTGAGCAGGGGGCCATGCTGGAACTCCGCGCCAGTGGCTGGATTCCACAGTATGTTGCGGTGCGAAAACAACTTGATCTACAATTGCCAGCCGCTCACGATTCTGGGTTGGTGGTGCTGGGCGCGGCACTCCTGGGGAGCACGCGCCTGATCGACAACCTGGAAGTTTAGGGCTCCGCCATGCGCTCAGGCCGGCGGGGCACCAGCAGCGCACCTTGCGGGAGAGGAAACCGCAACCTGCCGGCTACTGAGAGAAGGAGCGACCACGATGCAACGGATGATGCTCAAATCCAAGCTGCACCGCGTAACGGTTACACACGCTGAACTGCACTACGAAGGTTCCTGCGCAATCGACCAGGATCTGCTCGATGCCGCGGATATCCGCGAATACCAGCAGATCGACATTTACAATGTCAATAACGGCGAGCGCTTCACCACCTACGCCATTTCCGCAGAACGCGGTAGCGGCATCATTTCCGTGAACGGCGCTGCGGCCCGCAAGGCTGCGCCCGGAGACCTCCTCATCATCGCCACCTACGCGATGTACGATGAGGCGGAGCTCGCCAGGTTCGAACCCGATCTGGTTTACGTCGATTCGCGCAATCGGATGATGAACCAGCGCCACAAGATTCCCGTGCAACTTGCCTGACCGAGGCAAACTGGGAACACGAGCCCGCGCCATCCCTCATCCCTAGCCCTTCTCCCGCAAGCGGGAGAAGGGAACAGATAGCTCCCCTCTCCATGGGATGGAGAGGGGCAGAGGGTGAGGAACCGCGGGCTTATTTATTTCCTCACGCTGTGCATCAGACTGGCTGCCGCCGCCAGCAGCAGCGCTGCGCCGACATTGTGGGCAACCGCCAGCCAGATCGAGAAGCCGCTCGCCACCATCAGGACGCCGAGCAGTCCTTCCAGGACGAGCAGCGCCAGCACCGCGAGAGCAGCCTTGCGCGCCCTTGGCACGGCGTGCAAGCGCAGCGCCACGACAATCAGCAGCACGGCCGCCAGCGCGGCGGCGTAGCGATGCAGCAGGTGCAACGCCACTCCGCCGGCCTCGCCCGGCCCGGCCGGACCCGACAGGACAACGAAGGGATGCAGCGCCGACCCGCCTTGCATTGTCGGCCACCAGGTTCCCTGGCAATCGGGCAGCGTGCCGCAGGCCGAGGCAGCGTAGCGTGCACCGATAAGCCCGCCGATCAGCACCGTCAGCGTCAGAATCGCCAGCGCCACGCGGCATACCCAACCCCCCGCTCCGCGCACCACCAAACGCGATGGTTCTGCCGAAATGGCCACCCGCCATGAGAACGTCACCAGCCCGAGTCCTCCGATCAGGTTGATGAAGTTCACCAGCGCCATGCGCGGATCCGAACTCCATACCCCGACGACGGAAAGAAACAGCATCAGCGCCAGGAGCAGGGTCGCGTAGCGCGCGGCCGGCTGCAAGGGCTGCGGCCGCCAGCAGCGCCACACGAGCAGGATGCCCGCCAGCAGTGCCAGCGTGGCGACGATGCGATGCACCAGCCGGGCGCCTTCCCACGGCGCATGCGGCACCCCCTCGAGAATTCGCCCATAGCAATCGGGCCAGTCGGCACAACCCAAGCCGGCGCCGGACAAGCGCAAGTAGGCGCTGACCGTCACGACCAGGATGGACAGCAGACACGTGAAGATTGCCAGGGCGCGGACGCGCCGGCTACGCATCAGAAGCCTCGATGCATGGGCACCACACGCAGTTCGTGGTTGACCCAAAGGACGATGCCGAGCAGCACCATGGCGCCGCCCTGGTGGGACGCCGCCAGCGCGATGACCGGGTCGGGCACGAAAGTGAGCAGGGTGGCAATGCCCAACGTGATCTGGCTGGCGAGGGCGAGCAGGAAAACATGCCCGGCGAACTTGGCGCGGGCGCTGGCCGCAGAGCGCTGCAGGCGCAGCCAGAACCAGGGCCCCAGGATTGCCAGCAGCCAGGCGCCAAGGCGGTGATCGAACTGCACCGTGGCCATGTTGTTGAAGAGATTCAGCATGCCGAGCTCCGGCAGCCAGATCTCGGGCGGCACGACATGGCCGTTCATGAGGGGAAAGGTGTTGTATGCCTTGCCGGCGCGAATGCCGGCGACGAATCCTCCGCTGACCACCATGTAGAGCACCAGCAGGGTCAGCCAGAAACCGAAACGCCTGAGCTTGAGGATGGCCTGGTCGACCATGCGCCCGCTCCGCTCCGACAGCAGGCCCATCGCCACCCACATCATGGCGACGAAGATCAGGAAGGCAAGGGAAAGGTGAGCCGTGAGGCGATACTGGCTGACGCGCGGATCATCGACGAGGCCGCTTTTCACCATGTACCAGCCCATTGCGCCCTGCAACCCGCCCAGAATGAAGATGCCCGCCAGCCGTGGAACAAGCGGGCGATCAATCATGCGGCGCAACAAAAAATAGAGGAAAGGCAGGAAAAAAACCATGCCGATGGTCCTGCCGAGGACACGGTGTGCATACTCCCACCAGAAGATGCCCTTGAACTCATCGAGGGACATGCTGTGATTGACCTGCCGGTATTCCGGGGTCAGCTTATATTTTTCAAAGACTTCGAACCAATCCGCCTGTGTCAGCGGCGGCACGATGCCCACCAGCGGTTGCCACTCGACAATGGACAGTCCCGAGTGGGTCAGCCGCGTCACGCCGCCGACGACGACGGTGGAAAAGACCATGGCGGAGCAGATGAATAGCCAGATGGCGATCTGGCGACGCGCAACGGTGTTCATTTTTCTGGCGTTCGGCTGGTTTTGGGGAATCCAAGGCTGGAGTTTTGCATGGAAATTATATGCGACAACGTGCCGCACTGCCGCATGCAAGTGACTGCGTATTTGGGTGTTTCTTAACCTAGATCAAACTATTCAGGACCTCCCCAAGGCAACATTTTGCCCGTTAAATCCCCGTACTATGTCTTATCAAAAACTGCGTCGCGCAGCGGCGTCAAAAGGAGGCTTAAATGGCTGATAAAGAAGAACGCGTTCCCGTGATGCAGCAGGTACTGGACAACCCGTTCCTGCTGTTATTCCTGGGCATCACGATTCCCACAGTCCTCTACGTTCTTTGGGGCGTGATGGAAATTGCCAACATCCCGGTCGCCCACTGACGGTCCGACAGCCTTTAACTTCAGGGAGAAATACTGATGAGTGCAATTCTGCCGCCCTCTGAGCGGATCTGGTGGAACCAACCGATCGACAAGCTGGAATTCACCTGGATCGCGATCGCCTTGGTCTGGTCGCTGGCTATGTTCGTGATGATGATCTGGTGGCATATCTACGGCAACCAGAACCTCGCCAACGAGACCTACAAGACGACCAAGGAGATGTATGCCGCCAAGGCACAAGCCGTGGTCGATCAATACACGGTGCGCACCGGCACCGAAGCCGAAAAACAGTTTCCCATCGTCAAGCCTCCCGCTGGCTCCGACATCTACATGATCGGCCGGTTGTGGGACTGGTGGCCTATCTATGAACTTGAGCAGGGCAAAACCTACAAGTTGCATCTCTCGGCGATGGACTACATGCACGGCTTCTCGCTGCAGCCGCAGAACATCAACATCCAGGTCCATCCGAACTACGACCATGTAATCAAGATCACGCCGAACCAAGCCGGCGTCTATTCCATCGTCTGCAATGAATATTGCGGCATCGGCCATCACACTATGGTCGGGCGCATGTACGTGACAAAAGGGGGCGAGTAAATGACTACGACTTACCGCATCTGCCCGCGTTCCGGGCTGCAATTCGACAAAGACGCCGAGAAGCTGATGCGCTGGCACGCCGTTGCCGGCGTGCTTGCGCTGCTGCTGGGCGGCATCATGGCGTTGGGCGTCATTCTTACCCGCTGGCCGGCCGTCAAACTGCTTGAGGCCGATGTGTTCTACATGTGGCTGACCGCCCACGGCATCAACATGCTGATCTTCTGGATCATCTTCTTCGAGATGGCCGTGCTGCTCTTCGCCTCCTCGACGTTGTTGCGCTGTCGGATGGCCACACCGAAGCTGGGCTGGGTTTCCTTCTGGCTGATGGCGATTGGCGCCATCATGACGAACGTCGCCATCTTCTCCGGCGAGTCGAGCGTGATGTTCACCTCCTACGTGCCGATGCAGGCCAAGTGGCACTTCTACCTTGGCATCATCCTCTTCGCCGTGGGCGCGCTCATCACCTGTTTCATCTTTCTCGGCACTTTGGTGGTGGCCAAGGCGGAGAAGACCTACGAAGGTTCGATCCCGCTCGTAACCTTCGGCGCGCTGACGGCCTGCATCATCGCGATCTTCACCATCGCTTCGGGTGCCGTCATCCTGATTCCGACCTTCCTCTGGTCGCTCGGCTACATCCGCGAGATCGATTCGCTGATGTACCGTACCGTCTGGTGGGCCTTGGGCCACAGTTCGCAGCAGATTAACGTCTCCGCGCATGTGGCAATCTGGTACGCCATCGCCGCCATCGTCTTCGGCGCCAAGCCGATGTCCGAGAAAGTGAGCCGCACGGCCTACTTCCTCTACATCCTCTTCCTGCAGCTTGCGTCTGCCCACCACCTGCTGTCCGATCCGGGCCTGGGCTCCGAGTGGAAAGTGGTCAACACCTCGTACTTCATGTACTTCGCGGTGCTGGCCTCCATGATCCACGGCATGACGGTACCGGGCGCCATCGAGCAGGCGCAGCGCCTGAAAGGCTACAACAAGGGCCTCTTCGAGTGGCTGCGCAAGGCGCCGTGGGGCAACCCGGCCTTCTCGGCGATGTTCCTGTCGCTGATCGGCTTTGGCTTCCTAGGCGGCATTTCGGGCGTCATGATGGGTGCGGAACAGCTGAATATGCTGATCCACAACACCATCTACGTGCCGGGCCACTTCCACGCGACGGTCGTCATCGGCACCACCTTGGCCTTCATGGGTCTGACCTACTTCCTGGTGCCGGTGCTGTTCAAGCGCGAACTGCTGTTCCCCGGCTACGCCAAGATGTTCCCCTATCTCTTCGGCCTGTCCATGTACATGGTGGCGCTGGTGATGATGGGCGCGGGCACGCTGGGCGTGTCACGTCGCCACTGGGACATGGCCTTCGCCGGTGCGCCGATGGCCTACGAATGGCCGGGGGCAGCCTACCTGATGATGGGCCTCACCGGCATCTTCGGCGTGATCGCCTGCGTCTCCGCCGGGCTGTGGATCCTGCAGATCGTCTTCTCGCTGCTCTTCGGCAAGAAGCTGGAGGAAGGCGAGACCCGCAGCACGCCGATCCCGCTGACCCTGCCGGCACCGACCCCCGGAGGCGCCGCGCATCCGCCCGCTACCCCGGGCACCATGGTGCTGGCCCTGATCTTCCTCACGGCCTTCATCCTGTACTACTTTGTGAACTGGAAGTACCTGTCCTCCCTGTGGGGTATGGCGTAATACCGATCTCCCCGGCCGCAAGGTCGGGGCGATACAACAAAAGGGTCGCGCAAGCGGCCCTTTTTATTTGATCTGTCCGCTTGACGCTCCAGCAAGCGACGGAGATCATGCGGGCCATGCAAAACGTTAACATCCTGCGTACATTCTGCTTTGTACTGCTTCAGCTCGTCTCCGCATCGCTCTTCGCCGTTCAGGGCGACGGCAGGTTGTCATCGCGCCCGCTCAATCCCGCAGCTGCGCCCAATGTGCCGGTATTGGACGAGCAAAAGGCGCTGAAGCTGTCCCAATCCGTCGTCAATCAGCCGGTCGGTGATTTTATTTTGCTGGACCGCGATGAGAAGCCAGTGAGCCTTGCGTCCTATCGCGGCAAGCCGCTTCTGGTAAGTTTCATCTATACCGGCTGCTTCGAAGTCTGTCCGACCACCACCAAGAACCTGCAGAAAGCCGTCACGAACACCGTCGCCGTGCTCGGCGCGGACCGTTTCAATGTGATCAGCATCGGCTTCAACCAGCCCTTTGACACCCCCTCTGCCATGAAGGCTTTTGCTGCGCAGAATGGAATCGTTTTCCCCAATTGGAAGTTCCTCAGCCCGGCAATGGCCATCGTAGACAATCTGACGAATCGCTTCGGCTTCAGTTACGTTGCCACCCCTGCCGGCTTCGATCACATCGTGCAGGTCACGCTCGTTGACGCCGACGGTAAAATTTACCGGCAGATCTACGGCGAACCTCTCAGCGCCGACATGCTGGTCGAACCGCTCAAGCAACTGATTACCGGCGCGCCGGTAGCCCAGACCCGTGCCGTAGCCGACATCCTCGACCGCGTGCGCATCCTTTGCTCCGTCTACGATCCGAAAACCGGTCAATACCGCTTCAATTACTCGCTCGTCTTCGAAATCGCCGGCTTCATTACGTTTTTCGCGTACGTCGTCTGGTTCCTCTTGAAAGAAATGCGCAAAAGGAAACACCCCGGAGTTTGACTCTGGTCAAGTCGCTTCATGCCTCAAGTACATATCATCGAATTCTAATAAACCCGTCCGCGGGCACCCCAACGTGAGTTTGTTCGCTTCCATTCGCCAGGGCGGTCTCGTCCTGCTGCAGCGCATTGAGGCTTTTTTTGATGCGATCTTCGGTTCCGCCGGCAATCCTTGGCGGCATCTGGGTGCGCTCGGCTTCTATTTACTCTGGATTATCCTCGCCACCGGCATCTATCTCTTCATCGTCCTCGACACAGGCGTCGAGGACATCTTCACCTCGATAAACTATTACACCCTTGAGCAGTGGTGGCTCGGCGGCATCCTGCGCAGCGTGCACCGCTACGCGGCCGATGGGCTCGTGCTGGTGATGCTTCTGCATCTCGTCCGCGAGTTCTGCTACGGCCGCTATTATGGTTTTCGCTGGTTTTCCTGGATCACGGGCGTACCCGTGATCTGGCTGGTCTACGCCTCAGGGATAGGCGGCTACTGGCTGGTGTGGGATCAACTGGGCCAGTTCTCGGCCATTGCCAGCATGGAGTGGTTCGACTGGCTGCCCATTTTCACCGATCCGGCGACGCGCAATTTCCTTACGCCGGGCGCGCTGACCGACCGCTTTTTCTCGCTCCTGGTGTTCCTGCACATCGGCATCCCGCTGATCCTGCTGCTTGCCCTGTGGGTGCACATCCAGCGCGTCTCGCAGTCGGATGTGTTCCCCTCACGGGCGCTGGCCCTCGGTACGCTGGCCATGCTGCTCGTTCTCGCCCTGGTCAAGCCGACGGTGTCGCATGGGCGCGCCGACCTGTCCCTGGCGCCGACCGTCCTGCACATCGACTGGTATTACTTGTTCATCCACCCGTTGATGTACCTGACTTCGCCAGCGGGCCTGTGGGCCATTGCGGCAGGCTTGACGCTGCTGCTGCTGTTGCTGCCGCTGCTGCCGCACCCGAAGCAGACCCCGATCGCCATCGTCAATCCACCGAACTGCAATGGCTGCCGCCGCTGTTTCGTCGATTGCCCCTATGGCGCCATCACCATGCTGCCGCACCCGGACAAGCCCGGCCATCAACTGGCGCGCGTCATCCCGGAACTGTGCGCATCGTGCGGCATTTGTGCCGGCGCCTGTCCCTCCTCGACGCCTTTCCGCAGCGTCGAGGAACTCGTCACCGGCATCGACATGCCGCAGCAGCCGATCGGCGCACTGCGGGAGGAAATGGAACGCAAGATCGCTGCCTTGGCCGGACCGGTGAAGATTGCAGTCTTCGGCTGCGACTGTGCTGCGGCTGCGCACCAACTGGAAAGCGACAACACGGCCGTGCTGAACCTGATGTGCACCGGACTGCTGCCGCCCAGCTTCGTCGAATACGCCCTGCGCGGCGGTGCCGACGGCGTGCTCGTCACGGGCTGCCGCGAGGGCAGCTGTGCCTACCGTTTCGGCACGCAATTTACGCAACAGCGCCTCACCGGCCGGCGCGAGCCGCACCTTCGTCCGTCGGTGCCGCTCGAGCGGCTGCGCATGGCCTGGGCGGATTCCCACGAAATGAGTTGCCTCAAGGCAGCCCTCGAGGATTTCCGCGACCATCTGCAAACCCTGGGCGCGGACGAAAAACGGCCGCGCGCATATACTCCCCGGAGGATCGTCCAAAATGGTTAGCAAATCGCCCTACAATCCGCTTGTCCTGGTCGGCCAAGTCCTGTTCTACGGCCTGTTTGCCGTGATCATTGCCTATTTCTCGACCTCGCCAAAGTACACGCACCTCGAGCCGAACCTGTCGCTCATCAAGCTGTCCTTCAGCTACCACGGCGAGCCGGTCGGCGAATGTCATCAGCGCACCAAGGAAGAACTGGCTCAACTGGCGCCCAACATGCGGGCGCCGACCAGTTGCCCGCGCGAGCGTTCGCCCATCAAGGTCAAAATCGACATGGACGGCAAGCCCCTGTTCGAAGGCGTCGCACCGCCCGCCGGTCTTTCCAAGGACGGCACCTCGACGATCTACAAGCGCTTCGAAGTCCCCTCCGGCGAACACATGCTGTCGGTGAAGATGAACGACAACGCCCGCATCAAGGACTACAACATGGTGCGCGAAGAGAAAGTCACGCTCAAGCCGGCGCAGATCCTTGTCATCGACCTGCGCAGGGACCACGGCGGCATATTCTTTGAATGACAACTGTCGCACCAGCCACCGATTTCAGCCTGCCCGAAGCTGACTTCCGCCTGCGCGGACTGGCGCGCGGCTGGCTCTGGCTCGGCCTGCTGGCGTTGATCGGCTCGGGGGTACTGTCGATCGTACTGGTGCTCTCGCGCGCGCCGCAGTTCCAGCACCTGCTGCCCGTCGGCGACTTCTTCCGCGTCGCGCTGGTCGTCCACGTCGATCTGTCCGTGCTGGTGTGGTTCGTCTCACTCGGCGGCATTCTTTGGACGCTATCGGGCAATGCCCGCGCCCTCGGCCTGAACCGCGCCGCGCTGGTCATTTCCGGCCTGGGCACCCTGCTCATGACGCTGTCGCCCTTCATCGGCCGAGGCGGGCCGGTGATGGCCAATTACATCCCTGTGCTCGAAGACCCGGTCTTTCTCTGGGGACTGGTGATCTTTGGCGCCGGCTCGGTGCTGCTGGTGGGGCGCAGCCTCGTCGCCGCGCCCGCCTGGGCCATGCCACGCGACGGCGCCGAAGCCTTGCGCAGCGGCCTCGCGCTCGGCTTGCTGCCGGCCGTCGTCGCCATCATCGCCTTCGCCTGGTCCTGGCTGACCATGCCGGGTGAACTCAGCGGCAAGGCCTATTACGAGATCCTCTTCTGGGGCGGCGGCCACGCCCTGCAGTTCATCTGGGCCGTCTTCATGCTGGTCGCCTGGCTGTGGCTGGCCAGCGCCTGCGGCGCACGCGTGCCGATGACGCCACGCATCGCCCTGCTCTGCTTCTTCCTGGCGACGGTGTGCGCCGTGGCGATACCCGTCGCCTACCTGCTGTGGCCGGCGCATGCCGTCGAGCACCGCAACCTGCTCACCTTTGCCATGGGACTGGGAGGCGGACTGCCCATCCTGCCCGTGGCGCTTGCCGCCCTGCTGGCCTTGCGCTCGGGCGCGCCGCTCGCCGACGAGGCTCGCCCACTGCGCGCCGCACTGCTGTCCTCGATCGCCCTGTTCTGCTTCGGCGGCCTGATTGGGTTCACCATCGCCGGCAACAACGTCAAGATACCCGCCCACTACCACGGCTGCATCGTCGGCGTCACCCTGGCATTGATGGGGCTGGTCTACCACCTGCTGCCGCGGCTGGGCTACGGTATGCCGGCACGCAAATGGGCGACCTTCTCTTCCTATTGCTACGCGGTGGGCCAGGCCATGCACATCGGCGGCCTGATGTGGTCAGGGGGCTACGGCGTGCAGCGCAAGGTCGCCGGTGCCGAACAGGCGTTGAAGAGCACCAGCGAAATCGCCGCCATGGGCATCATGGGCCTGGGCGGCCTCGTCGCCATCATCGGCGGATTAATATTTGTGGTCGTCGTGCTCATGGCAATCCGCCGTGGCGGCCGGGCAGCACCCTGAACGCCATGGACGATCCTCAGAAAATTGCTGAAGCCGTGCGCCGCGCCTGCATCGAGGCCGCGCTCGAAGCCTACGAGGATGCCCAGGTCAGGGGCCTGTGCCGCGAGGGCGCATGGGAAGTCGCCATCGGCGCAGTTCGCACGCTGGATGTCGCGGCTGTCATCGCCACAGTCGTGTCGGACGAGGAAAAAGGTTAGCGCCTCGCCGCAACGGAGAGCGCCTGCGTGACAAAGGCCGCCAGTCCGACGGCGGCCAGCCAGACACCCGCCGTCCAACCCACCGCAACCAGCCATCCTGCCGCGACAAAAGTCAGCCCCCGCAGTACGGCGAAACGACCGAGCGTCGCGCGGGCAGCGCGGTGCCAGTCTGTCTGCACGCCGGGTTTCAGCCACAGCGGCAGCAGCTGGCTGGCGGCACCGCTGACCAGCGGCAGGAGAAAAGCGAGCATGAAGCCGAAGACGGCATCGGCGCCTGCCAGACGATGCTGGGCATGCAGCGCGCTCAGGAAAAGCAGCGCCATCAGCCCCGCCAGAGCCAGGGCCAGCGAAGGTGCCGCACCATGGACTTGCAGCATTTCGCGTGGGAAACGCACCACCCAGGCCGTGCCCAGGATCGCTACCGGCAGGAACAGCAGCACCAATCCGGCATAAGCCATGGGTGGCCACCACGCGGCGCCCGCAGCCGTCAGCAATACACCGGCTACAGCGAGCGGCAAGTCTCGGCGTAACCGCCCGGCCGCATCGGGATCCGGCTGGCCGGCGGCGGTGGGCAGCAGCACGGTGAGCGTGCCCAGTGCGGTAAGACCGATGAAGCCGAGCGTGTTCAAATGCAGGTGGAGCAAGCGCAGTGCGGCACGCTGTGCCGGGAATAACTCCATCGCCAATACCGAGGCCAGCGCCAATGCCAGACAGAACACAGCCGCAAGGTACCAATACAGGCAGGGATGCGGCGCACCGAGCATGGCGCGCGCACGGTATAAAATCCATGACGCCATGGCGAGCGTGAAAGTCAGCCCCGCGAAGGCGGCGAGCCGAATGGTCGCGATGAAGAAATCCGGCAACAGGAACGCAACGGCAGTTGCAGAGCCCGCTGCCAGAATGAAGAAAGGCAAAGCCAGAATACGCGCACCTGGCTTGCGGCCACGCGTGAGCACCGGCACAAAATGCATCATGGCGCCGAAGATGAGCGGCATGATGCCCGCAGCGAAAACCACATGCGCAGCAGCGGCGGGACTCGCTCCGCCCAGGCCCAGGGCCAGCGCCACCATGAAGGCAGCGACGGCCGTGGCGACGAGTAACGGCATCATGCCCTTCGTTGCGGCAGATTAGGCCTGATTCTTGATGAAGTCGATGACGATAGCGCCCGGCTCGCGTTGCACGTACTTGATCTCGACCTTCTCGCCATAGCGGGCGCGCAACTGATCGAGCAGAGGCAAGGGGTCGTGATCGTTGCAGAAGCGCATGGTTTCGCCGGCAAACAGTGCATCGAGCGCGCCGAAGATGGCGGCATGGCGGAAACGCTTGGCGATACCACGCGCATCGAAGGGATAGAGTTGGTCGGCTTGCAAATGCAGATGGGGGTTAGACATGACTATTCTCCTGATAAGGTTATTTGTCGCGCATAGAATCGCACGCGGCTGAATTGTCGTTGTCACATCCTTTGCCGGCCTTGATGCAAATCATGGATGGAAAATAATTGAAGCCTTATATTCCGCAAAGTTACTAAGGTTATTGCCACTCCACCCCGGCAGACAAACATGCTCAAGCTCGTACACAAATCCATGCAGTGGTTCTTCATGCGCGTCGAAGGCGTTTTCAATGTCGCCTTCGGCGACAAGCTGAATCCGCTCTACCACCTCGGCACCATCACGTTTTGGCAGTTCTGGCTGGTGTCGTTCACCGGGCTCTACCTCTTCGTCTTTGCCGACACGGGCGTCACCGATGCCTATCAGTCGATCGAGTCCATCACGCACGACCAGTGGTGGGCCGGCGGCATCATGCGCAGCGTGCACCGTTACGCCTCCGACGGCATGATCATCACCATGATGCTGCACATGGCGCGGCACTTTGCTTTCGACAAGTACCGCGGCTTCCGCTGGTTCTCCTGGATCACCGGCGTCATCCTCATCTGGCTGGTATACATCACCGGCATCAACGGCTTCATGCTGGTGTGGGACAAGCTGGCGCAATTCGTCACCGTCGCCACGGCCGAACTGCTCGACTGGATCCCGATCTTCAAGGGCGTGGTGATCCGCAACTTCATTTTCGAAGGACACGTCAACGACCGGCTGTTCAGCCTGCTTGCCTTCATCCATCTCGGCGCGCCGCTTGTCGTGCTGATGGTAATGTGGGTACACGTCCAGCGTGTGCCGCGCGCCCACATCAACCCGCCCAAGCCCATCGCCATCTGGGTCACGGCGACTTTCATTGTGCTCTCACTGGTCAAGCCGGTGCTGAGCCAGGCGCCGGCCAATCTCTCGGTGGAAGTTGTCCAGCTCGAATTCGACTGGTTCTATCTGCCGGTCTATCCGCTCATCTACGACTGGCCGCTGTGGCAGGTCTGGGCCCTGCTGATTGGCGTCACGGTCCTGCTCTACCTGATGCCCTGGTTGCCGCCGAAGCTGCGCGGCAGCGCCAAGGCCGAATTGGACATCAGCGTGCATCCCGACAACCGGACCGTGAAAGCGCGCTTCGGCGAGACCATCCTCGATGCCGGCCTGCGCGGCGAGATCAACCTGCCCTACGAATGCCGCAACGGCGGCTGCGGCCTGTGCAAGTGCTCGGTGCTCAACGGCGAGGTCGACCCAGGCATCTATCAGCCGGATGCCCTGAGCCCGGCCGAGCGCGCTCTGGGCAAGGTGCTGATGTGCTGCGCCTCGCCGCTGTCCGACATCGAAATCGAATACGAGCCTCAGTTCGCCCTGGCGCGCGCCCCGGTGAGGGAATTCGTCGGCACGGTCGACAAGATGGAGAAGCTCACCCACGACGTCATGGGCGTGGTCATCAAGCTGCCCACAGGACAGCACATCTCCTTTGCCGCCGGCCAGTACATCAACATCATCCTCGAGGACGGTGAGCGACGCGCCTTCTCCTTCGCCAGCGCGCCGCACAATGCCGAAAATATCGAGTTGCAGATCCGCCTGGTGCCGGGCGGGCGCTTCACCACCCATGTTTTCGAGGCGATGAAGGTGGGCGACCCGATCCGCTTCGAGGGGCCTCTCGGCGACTTTGTGCTGCGCGAATCGAACCGCCCGATCATCTTCGTCGCCGGCGCCACCGGATTTGCGCCAGTGAAGAGCATGGTCGAGGATGCCTTCCACCGCGGCCTCAAACGGTCGATTCATCTCTATTGGGGCGTCAGGAATCGCCGGGACTTCTACCTGTTGGAATTGCCCGAGCAATGGCAGCGCGAACATGCCAACTTCAAGTTTCACCCGGTGCTTTCGGAACCCGGCCCGGAAGACGCTTGGACAGGCCGCACAGGCTTGGTGCACGAGGCCATCCTGCAGGACTTTCCCAGCCTCGCCGGCAACGAGATCTACGCCTGCGGCTCGGTGAGAATGGTCGAGGCGGTCTTCCCGAAACTGAAGGGTCAGGGCGCCGAGGAAGGCATGTGCTTCTCGGATGCCTTCACCATCTCGGCCCGCTCGATGGCCATCCAGGCGCCTGCCGAAGAGCCGAAGGGATAAACAACCGCTCCCCTCCAATTGAAATCGGCCTCTTGCGAGGCCGTTTTCATTATCGCCGTGCCCTGATCAGTCCGGCAGCGCGACCTTGCCGTCCTTGCTGAACTGGTAGTCGCGGAAGATGTGTTCGGCACTGAGAAGTTGGTAACTGCCGTCCTCCAGCTTGCGTGAGGTGTCCTTCAGCCGGTAGGTGTAGTGGCCGCAGGTCCAGCAGTCGAAGTTGCGCATGTGGGTGCACAGGCAGGTCTTGTCCCACACCTCGAGCTTCTTGGCCCCGGGATGCAATGCCACCTCGCGGTAGTAGGCGTCGATGTAGGCGCAGTGGCCGTTCGTGTCGAGCAGGTAGCCGTAGGCTTCGCAGTTGGGCCGGATGCCCGCGCCGATGGCCGGGCTGTTCTTCAGCATGCGCATCGGGTAGCCGGTCGGCGAGATGCCGTTGACCTCGATGTCCGTCTCGCTCGCCTTGAAATACTCCTGCTGCACCTTCGCCGGAAGACCGCACTCCTCGGCCACCGTGAAGCGCGTCGCCACTTGCACGGCGGCCGAGCCGCTTTCCAGATAGGACACCGCATCCGTACCGGTGAAAATGCCGCCGGCCGGAATCACCGGAATGTCGAGCTTTTCCTGTCGCAGGTAATCGAGGATATCCGACGTGATGACACGCAGGTCATGCTTCATCCAGTCCTCAAGGCCGAAGCCGAGGTGGCCACCGGCGAGAGGGCCTTCCACCACCACATAATCCGGCAGGCGGCCTGTGCGCGCGCTCTTGCGCAGAAACAGCTGCAGCGCACGCAGCGAGGAAACGATGATGCCGAGCCTGGCGTCGCGGAAGCGCGGATGGTCCTCCATCAGGGCGAACGAGCCGAGATGCAATCCTGCCGCCAGCGTGATGCCGTCGATGCCGGCATCCAGCGCGGAGGCGAGGCGAACGCGCAAGGTTTCCTTCGGCGCGTTCATGGTGAGCTTCTCCATGCAATTGATGAAGATCAGCCCTTCGCCGCGCTTTGCCTCCATCGTGCGGCCGACATGCAGGCGGGTCGCCTCGGCGACATCGCCCAGGTCGAACTGCACGGTGGATTTGTCGACATTGGCGACATTGGATTTGTAACGCTTCTGTTTCGCGCTGACGAACTTTGTGTCGAAGCGGCGATCGGACACGGTCTTGATCATGGCATCGGAAATATGGCCGATGCCGCCCAGCCGCGCCGCCTCCAGCGCCAGTTCCGCCGTGGAAATGTCCACGCCCATGCCGCCGATCATGATCGGCACCAGCTCGCGCTTGCCGAAGCGCAGGCGGTAGTCATCCACGCATTTCATTTTTTCCTCTGGAGTCCGGCCGGAAAGGCGGACTATTTTGCCGCCGACGCGAAAAGCGCCATTTTACGCCATGCCCGGCGGAATCATCCAGACAACGGCGAGAAAAATGGTCGGCCATCACCGAAATCAGCACTCCGGAGCAAAATGCAGATCCTAGTGGCTTGTGCCCTCTGAACGGGTGATCTTGTTCCACACGTTGTACTTGCCGACCGGTCGCCTGGCCGGGATGCGCTTGATTTCCTTCAGGCTGGCAGCGTCGAAGACGATGACGGCGCCATCGTTCTCCCAGAGACTGGCCAGCGCGTACTTGCCGTCCTTGGTGAATTCGATATGGGCCAATGTCTTTCCTGGAACCGGGCGCAGTTGTGCAACCACTTCCAGCGTGTCCTTGTTTATTACCGTCAGGGTGTCCTTGTGCTCGCGGCTCATCATCGAATCCACCCACGCATAGCGGGTATTCTCATGGCTGCGCATGAAGAAGCCAGGCCCCGGAGTCTTGATCTGCTTGATGGTTTTCCAGTCCTTCATGTCGATGACGCTGACCAGACCCTCCCGGAGATTGGGTGTGGCCATGACGCGACGGCCCCGCCAGGTCCAGGTGATGCCTGACCCGAGGTGCGGCATGCCAGGCAATTCGAGCGTGGCGATGCTGCGGCGCACGTCGAGATGCACGACCTGTCCCTTGCCGCCCTCCCGGCTGGCCCCCATCACCTCGTTGTAGTCTGGCGTAAAGAAGAAATCGTCTAGGTAATCATCGAGCACCGAGCGCTTCGGATTGAGAAAGCCGGGCAAGAACGCTCCTTCACGATACTTGAAGTCGTGAATCATGCCGACGGGAATCTCCGGCGCCTTCGGGTCGTAGCTGATTTCCCAGAGTTCCTTCACATCCTTCAGCGCAGCGACGAAACTCCGGCGGGGTTCGGCCGTATATACAGCCGAGACGCGAGAACTCTGCTTGCCGTCTTTGTCCGTCACGGCGATCACCTTGAGGACATTGAGGTCTGCGTCCATGATGACTAGCGTATGCGGCAGGTAATTGGCCACCGCGACGTACTTGCCATCTCCCGAGACGGCCGCGTTGCGCGTATTGATGCCGGCGCGCACCTCGGCCACCATTTTCAGGTTCCAGATGTCGAATTTGGAGATCCAGCCGTCGCGCGAGGCGAAGAAGACGTAGCGCCCGTCCGGAGTGAATTTCGGCCCGCCATGAAGAGCGAAGCGCGATTGAAAGCGGTGTATGGGCTCGAGCTTGTCGCCATCGAGCAGGGTGACATGGTGGTCGCCGCCTTCCACCACGATGAAGAGGTTCATCATGTCGGCGGCGAACTGCGGCTTGTCGGGCAGACTGCCGGGGGCATGATGCACGATGCGTGAGGCTCGGATTTCCTGCTCACCCCAATGCGGCATGGGCACGACTGGCGTGTAGATGAAGTCGGTGAGCTGCTTGATTTCATCCGGCTTCAGAACCTCCCTGAAGGACGGCATCTGCACTGCAGGCCGGCTGTCGCGGATCATCGCAGCGGCAGCGTCCTTCTTCAGGCGCGAGAGGTTCTCCGGCAGCAGGGCAGGGCCCATCAGGCCGAAACGATCCGCGCCGTGGCATTCGGCGCAGTGCTTGCGGTAGAGCTCAGGGGCCGACTCGGCGGCAAGCACAGGCATGGCAAGCAACAGCGGAAGCAGCCCGCGCAAAATGAATCCTGATTTCATGAGATGCCGATTTCCTCGTCGGTGAGATAGCAGCCCGGATCCTCCGCCCAGGGGTCGCCGGTAAGCTGCTGGGCGCGCACGCGCGTATTGCCGTCGCAGATGTCGGAATGGATGCACTCGCCGCAGCGGCCGCCGACCTTGCGCGGCTTGGCCTTGAGTCCGGCCATGATCGGATCGGATACGTCCACCCAGATTTCCGAGAACGGCCGCTCGCGCACATTGCCGAGCGTGTAATGCCACCACATGGTGTCCGGATGCACGTTGCCGAGGTTGTCGATATTGGCGACATTGACGCCGGAGGAGTTGCCGCCCCATTGCGCGAGTTTTGCCCGGACGTGCGCCGCCTGGCCGGGGAAGCGTTTCTCCACCCAGTGCAGGAAATACACGCCATCGGCGTCGTTGTTGCCGGTGGTGAATTCCTTGTCCAGGCCGCGGCTCTGGTACTCCCAGCAGGTATCGAAGAGCAGATCCATCGCCTGACGCGTCATTTGATGATGCGCGTCGTCCTTGCGGTTCTTGTTGCCGCGTCCGGCGTAGTTCAGGTGCGAGAAATAGAAGCGGTCGATGCCTTCGTCCTCGACGAGCTTGAGCAGCCCCGGCAGGTCGTGCGCGTTGTCCTGCGTCATGGTGAAACGCACGCCGATTTTCAGGCCGGCGTCGCGGCACAGGCGAATGCCATGCAACGACTTTTCAAAAGCGCCCTTCATACGGCGGAACTTGTCGTGCGTCTCCCGAATGCCGTCCAGACTGACGCCGACATAGTCAAAGTCAGTCTCTGCAATACGGCGAATATTGCCTTCGTCGATCAGCGTGCCGTTGGAGGACAGGCCGACATAGAAGCCCATGCCCTTGGCGCGCCTGGCGATCTCGAATATGTCCGGCCGCAGCAGCGGCTCGCCGCCGGAGAGGATCAGCACCGGCACGCGGAAGTGCTTGAGGTCGTCCATCACGCCATGGATTTCCTGCGTAGACAGTTCGCCGGGGAAATCCTTGTCGGCGGATATCGAGTAGCAGTGCTTGCAGGTGAGGTTGCAGCGGCGGATCAGGTTCCAGATCACCACCGGGCCGGGAGGATTGCGCTTCTCGCCCAGCGGGGTCGGATGGGCGATCTCTTCCATGTACTGCGAAATGCGGAACACGTTCTCTCCTCAGGCGCCGATGCGCAGGCCGGTTTTCTTCAGGATGCGGCTGCTGTAAAGCACGTCATGTGCGCGGCAGTCAGCGCCGAGTAGCGCAGCGATCTGACCGACCTGGGCCTCGACTTCCTCCCGGCTCTTGCCATGCACCATGGCAAACAAGTTGTAGGGCCACAGCGGCAGGGCGCGCGGACGATGGTAGCAGTGGGTGACGAAGGACAGGCGCCCGACCTGTTCGCCCAGCGCGTCGATGCGCTCGTCGGGTACATCCCACACGCTCATGCCGTTGGCGGTGTAGCCGAGGGCATAGTGGTTAGGCACGGCGCCGATGCGGCGGATCACGCCGCTCTCCAGCAGGCGTCTGAGGCGCGCCATCACCTCATCCGCCGCCAGGCCAAGCTGGTCGGCAAGCGCGTGGTACGGGCGCGGCACCCGCGGCAGGCCGCCTTGTGTCGCCACGATGAGGCGGCGGTCCACCGCATCCAGGGCCATCGCTTCCATCATGCGGCCAGCTTCATTTCGACGAAATACTCTTTCAGCTTGGGGAATGCGTAGACCTTCAAACCGGTGGCTCGTTCAATCCGCTCGATCGCCGCATCGATTCCCGCAGGCGTTTCCGTGGCCAGGACGAACCACATGTTCAGCGCATGCTCACGGCGGTAATTGTGCGCCACTTCCGGCAGGGAATTGACCAGTTCGGCAACACGCTCATAGTCGGCCTCGGGCACTGCCAGCGCGGCCAGCACGAAGGCGCCCCCCATGCGCTCGACCTGAAACATCGGCCCGAAGCGCGTCAGCGTTCTATCCGCAAGCATGCGCTCGATGCGCTCGATCAACCCTGCTTCGGAAATGCCGAGTCGCTCGGCTGTCTCGCGGTAGGGTTCGTCGCAGATCGGAAAGCCGCCCTGCAGGGCATTGATGATGCTGCGGTCCAGATCATCCATGGGCGGCTTCCGCCTGAGGCATGTAGTGGGCTCCGCGCTGCTTGAATCGGCGGCGCGAGAAGAGCAAGGCATGCGGCACTTGCGACAGGCCGTGGCGCTGGCGCAAAGAAGCGGCAGCGGCCTCGACTTCGCCGCGCGCGCGGCCATGGATCATGCAGAACAGGTTGTAGGGCCATTCCGGCGCGTGACGGCGCCGCTGGTAGCACAGCGTCACCTCAGGCTCGGCCGCAAGCAGACCGCCGACACGCTCCACCTCGTCGTCAGGCAGATCCCAGACAACCATGGCGTTGGCGGTAAAGCCCAGCTCATGGTGGCGCACGACGACGCCGAAGCGCTTGATCAGGCCCTCGGCACGCCAGCGCTTGAGGATGGCGATGACCTCCGCCTCATCCATGCCTGACTGCTCGCCGAGCCGTGCGAAGGGTTGCGGAACGAGTTCGAGGCCATGCTGCAGCGCGCCCATCAGCCGCTGCTCCGGCATCGTCAGATCTCGCAGGTCGCCGGGTTCGATGCGGCGCATGGTGCACGGCGCCTTGCATACACCGGCAAGATCGAAACCGAGATCGATGTAGAACTCATGCTCCAGCGGCAGCGAGATAACCTGGCAGCCGGTGTCGCGCTCGATGGCGGCCAGCGCTTCGGCCAGGTGGGCTTCATCGCGCGCCGTGACGACGAACCACAGGTTGTAGCGGTGCTCGCGCTCGTAGTTGTGGTTCACTTCCGGCCGCGCACTGACGCGTGCTGCAATTTCATCCAATTGGCCAGGGGGCGCCGCCAGGGCGGCCAGCGTGCTGGCGCCGACGCGGCGCGGTGCAAACACGGCACCGACGCGGCTGACCACGCCCTCGCCGCGCAGGCGCTGCAGGGCGGCCAGGACAATTTCCTCGTCCACGCAAAGACGATAGGCGATTTCGGCGAAAGGCCGGGGTTCCAGCGGGAAATCGCGCTGGAACTCATTGATCAGGCGGAAGTCCAGGGAGTCCATGGGCGGCTAGAAACCGATGCGCGCCGCGCGGCTGGTGAAGAAGATACCCGAAGGGTTCTGTGCCGGCAGTTCCGTCAACTTGGAGAAACTGGCCGTGTCATACACCACGACGCGGTTGTCGTCGCGCGCCGAAATCCAGACGTTCTCCCCGCGCGGCGTGAATTCCATGTGAAGCACGGCCTTGCCTGGCGAGAGCGACTGCACGACCTTCTGCTCGAGCGTGTCGATGACTTGGACATGGCTGTAATCGGGAAAGGCGAAATTCACCCAGATCTGGCGACCATCCGGTCGCGCCATGACGAACACCGGCTGTCCCTTGACGGGGATGCGGCCGACTTCCTGCCAGCTCGCGGTATCGACCACCAGCACCTCGTGCTTGCCGATGGCGGGCAGGTAGGCGCGCCCGCCGGCGACGGCCCAACCGCGCAGGTGAGGCATCTTGAACACAGGCAGTTTCTCCACACCCTTGCCGTAGTTGGCCAGGATCTTTCGCGCGCCCTGCTCGGGTTTCCAAAGGTCGACCAAGGCGATGCCGTCCTCGCCGAAGAGGCCGGCCATGTAGTGGCGCCCGTCAGGCGTAACCAGGCCGTCGTAGGGCTGGTTGCCGATATTGCGGAACTTCGTCACTTTCGGCTCGCGCGGCCGCGACAGGTCGGCCACCCAGATCTCTCCGGCATCGAACAGGGCAAAAGCAAACTTGTTGCCCGGAACATCGGCCAGTCCCACCACCTTGGAGCGTTGGCCACCATCGCCGTACGTGGCGGGTATGTCGGCGAGCAATTCGAGCGTGTCGGCATCGAAGACCTTCACACCCCCGGGCTGGTAGTTCTGCGCGGCGACCAGGCGTCCGTCCTGCGAGATCGCGCCGCCGATTGAATTGCCTGCCTGAATGATGCGCCTGGCTATGCGCCGCTCGAGCAGGTCGACCTTCGTCAGTCCGCCGTCGCGGCCGAACACATAGGCGTAGCGGCCATCGCGCGAATAAACGGCAGACGCGTGGGAAAGGTCGCCCAGACCCTCGATCCGGCCGAGAATGCTTTTTGTGCTGGAGTCGACAACCGCCACGCTGCCGCTGGCGCGCTCAATGACAATGCCCATATCTCCCGTACCGCGCAGTGAGGCGCCTGTGCAGGCAGACAGCAGGAAGGCTGCAAGAATGGGCAACAGGGATTTCATCAGCGAGTCTCTTCGGGGAATCCGGCCATCAGCTGCTGCACGATCCAGTCGGCCTCGGCCTCGGTCATAAAGGCATTCCAGGGCGGCATCGGCGTGCCAGGCCGGCCAAGGAGCACAGTATACCTGAGCGATTCCGCGGGCTTCTCACGCAGCGTTTCCGGCAAGAGGGGCGGACCAAGGCCCCCTTTCAGGGTCAGGCCGTGGCAGGAGCCGCAATCCTGCCGCACCATGCGGACCAGTTCGCGGGTCCGCTCAGGCGACGGATCGGCTGCCGGAGCGGCGGCGGGCGCCAGCAGGCATAAAAACAGGGCCGCAACCGCCCTGTCGGGAATATGGTTTATGTACGGGCGGCAATTCATTGTCAACAGGCAGGATGCCTGCCGCTGGCGGTCAATGCGTTGATTTTTGTCAAAGGCTGGAAACGAATCTTTGCTGAGGCAAACGTCAGTTGCATCGGCGCTAGGCGCCGCGGGCGAGAAAAAAAACAGGGGCCCGCAGGCCCCCGTTCGCACCGGCTTGCGCCGATTCAGGATCAATACACGTCGTGCTGCGTATTGTAGACGTTGAACTTGCCGGTCGGCGTGATCAACTTCGGATCCTTGATCACGGCCTTCAACTTGCGCGTCTTGTCGTCGACGACGACGATGGCGGACTGCTGGTCCTTGGCACTCCACACCGAAAACCACACCTCGTCTCCGGCCTTGTTGTACTCCGGCTGCAGGACGCGCTTGGCGCCTTCGCCCAGGCCCGCCCACTCGGCGATCGGCAGCGCAACGAAGCCCTTGTCAAGCGCATTGATGTCGTACACCGCAATGGACTGGCTGACCTTGGCATCCGGGTTCAGCGTGGTGTCCACCCACAGATTGGTCGACTTCGGGTGCGTCTTGATGAAGAGCGAACCGCCGCCCTGCGCCTTGAGCGTCTGCACGACTTTCCATGCGTTCTGCTTGTGCTTGACCGGGTCTGTGCCGATCAGGCTGACTGTCTCGTCGCCAAGATGGCTGGTCGCCCACACCGGGCCGAATTTAGGATGGACGAAGTTGGCGCCGCGACCCGGATGCGGGATCTTGCCCACATTCACCAGTGAGGCCAGCTTGCCTTCCACGGTATCGATAACGGCAATCTTGTTCGACTGATTGGCCGCCATCATGACGTAGCGCTGGGTGGATTCCCAACCGCCGTCATGCAGGAAGCGCGCGGCTGCGATCTCGGTGATCTTCAGGTTGTTGAGGTCCGAGTAGTCAGCCAACATGACCTTGCCGGTTTCCTTGACGTTCACCACGAACTCCGGCTTGTGATGGTTCGCCACGATGGCAGCCACACGCGGCTCGGGATGATACTCCTGGGTGTCCACCGTCATGCCGCGAGTGGCCACAATCTTCACCGGCTCCAGCGTGTCGCCCTTCATGATGACGAACTGCGGCGGCCAGTAAGTGCCAGCCACGGCGAGCTTGTCCTCGAAGCCCTTGAACTTGGAGGTTTCGACGGAGCGCGCCTCCAGTCCAACCTTGATTTCGGCGACTGTGTTGGGCTTCTCTGCCCAAAGGTCGATCATGTCAATCTTGGCATCGCGGCCGATGACGAAGAGGTAACGGCCAGAGGCGGAGATGCGCGAGATGTGAACCGCGTAGCCGGTTTTGATGGTCGAGACGATCTTCTTGGAGTCGCCGTCGATCAGCGCGATCTCACCGGCATCACGCAGGGTCACCGAGAAGAGATTGTCAATGTTCAACTTGTTCATCTTCTTGGTGGGGCGCTTCGCCGGCGGCACCAGTACCTTCCAGGTGGCCTTCATTTCCTTCAGGCCGAACTCGGGCGGGGTGGGCGGCTCATGCTGCAGGAAGCGGGCCATCAGGTCGACGTCCTTCTCCGTCAGTTCGCCGGAGGTTTGCCAGTTGGGCATGCCGGCCGGGGAGCCGTAGGCAATGAAGACCTTCAGGTACTCGGTGCCCTTGGGCAGGGTGATGTCAGGGGTGAGCGGCTTGCCTGTCGCGCCCTTGCGCAACACGCCGTGGCAACCGGCGCAGCGCTCGAAATAAATCTGCTTGGCGCGGGTGAATTCAGCAGTGCTGAGCGGCGGCGCCTTGGGTGTCAGTTGCTCCTTGGCCTGCTCCGGCTTGATGGGCACGGCTGCGCCCTTGTAGCGTATCTCTTCTTCTTTGGTGCCAGGATGGGCGGTCTTGGATTGCGCCCAAGTGAAGGCTGGCAGGGCGACCAGCAAGGAAAACCCTGCGGCCAGTACAAGTTTACGGCTTTGCATCGACTTCCTCCCTAACGTGGATAAGCAGCTTTAATCAAATGATGCATTAAAATTCCGATCCTCTTCCGCAGCCTTGACTTAGGTCAAAATACACAATTTTAACTCTTTGATATTTATCATGTTTTATGATTGATATTTCTCAATGTTTGCCGGCTGCAGTCATGTCATCCGGATGATCGCCAGCGGAACCCATTGGCTGATCAGGGTTATTGGCCCCGCCTTCACGCCCTCGCACCAGCTGCTGCTCGCGTCGCTTGCGGCGGTCAATCAGGGGCAGGCAGACTTTCTCGTTGTAATAGATGACTTGGCAATCCAGGCAATAATGGCATTCATTGGCATTGATTTCGCCGGTTGGCCGTATAGCCCGCACGGAGCACCGGTTGGCGCAAACCTGACAGGGTTTGCCGCATTCCTTGCGCCTTCTCAGCCACCACTCGAACAGTCTGAATCGGCCGGGGATGGCGAGCGCCGCCCCAAGAGGGCACAGGTACTTGCAATAGAACTTGCGGTTGACCGCCGCCACACCGATGAGGATGACGGCATACAATACATAATTCCATTCTCGCTGGAAGCGCATCGAGATCACGGTTTTGAACGGCTCGACTTCTGCATACCAGGCGGCTTCAGCGATCGATTGCAGCGAAACACCAAAGAGCAGGATCAGGATGATGTATTTGAGCGCCACCAGGCGTTCATGGACCGCATCGCTGAACTCGATCTCAGGTATCTTGAGTTTGCGCGAGGCTATCAGGATCAGTTCCTGAAGCGCGCCAAACGGGCATAGCCAGCCACAATAGACGCCGCGCCCCCAGAGCAGGAGCGTCATTGCGACAAACCCCCAAAGGATGAACAACATCGGGTCGATGAGGAAATTCTCCCAGTGGAAGCCCTGCATCACGGAATTGACGAATGTCAGCACGTTGATCACAGACAATTGCGCCAGGCCCCACCAGCCGATGAAGAAAAGTGTGTAGACATGGAAACCATTGCGCACATAGATCAGCGCAGCCGGATACTTGGCCAGCCAGTCCTGGAAGACAAGAATGAAAAACAAGACGGCCAGGCCGATCACAAGAACTGCGATATCAAATGCGCGGTTCTGCCAAATCGCGATCCAGGCCGGTTCCTCCTGCTGCTGCGTCCAAGTGCCCGGCCTTGGCGGAAGCTGCAACGGCATGTCGCGCGCGAGGGGAACCGCACCATGAGCCAAGGGTGGCGTCTGCCGGCCTGCTTCTGGGCGTATAGCTGCGGACTCACTCCTGCCTGGCGCCACACCACCGGCGCTGTGTCCAGAAACTGATTCCGCCCCTCCAGCAGCTTCAGCCAAGCCGGGGTTGCGGATGCCGCGCGCCTCCGCAACCAGCTTGGCAGATCGCATCACAGTGGCGTTCTGCACCATGACGGTGATAGTGGCGCCTGTGATGCCATCAATCGCCACATACCCTTTCCGCACGGCGCCGATGGTGATGCGGTCGTAGGCTGACTTGCCTTCGTATTGAGCGACATAGCGGTTGAGCTTCTCCTGGGTGATGCCGACGGCCAGGATGGGCTCATCGTGCTGCACGATCGACAAGCCGACGATCCGCCCATTAGGGTCAATGCCCACCATCGTATTGATGTGCTTGCCCGAGTAAGCCGGTATGCGAAGCACGTCCTCGGTCAGGAAAAGATAACCGATAACCTTCCTGCCTTTGTAGACTGCAACGGAAGGCGGTGTGCCTTCGAAACCGCCATACGCCTCGGCCTCGGGGAAGATAGTGCGCGCCTGCGGGTACACCGACGGAAAATCGGCTGCCGGCGCCAAACTGGCAACACACCACAACAACAGGGTCCCAAGCGCCCGTGAAATCTGCATGCCATCCATTCGTTGCGGGCCTTAGCCCCTTAGCCGGCGCAGTGTATCGGCTACAGAACAAAAAAAAAAGCCGCACTCGTGCGGCTTTTGTTCATGGCTGAAGGATCCCGGACTATCGGCGCGCTAAAAACTTACGCTATGCTCCGCCATCTCTTGATGGATTCCAATGGTACTTCCCATACGATTTCTGCTACAAGCGATACCTTGAGCCTGGATTGCATGTATCCGTTGCTTGATCACTCCTCTGCTGCAAAACGATAACGGACGGGCGGCGCGAAGGTAGGACGAAAAAGCACAAGGAGCAGATGCCTGCTCCTTGTGCTTTGTTTATGATCGGATTGATTCTCGCGGGTAAATGATCCCCGCAAATCCGTCCCAGTTACTGTTTCGCTGCGGTAATGTCCGCCTTGGCGTCAATGCCCAGCGTATAGTTAAGCGAAACATGGTGGAACCGGCCGCTGGCATGGTCATCATGGATGGCAAATCCGATGTTGTAGGTCTTGCCGGCCGCCATGGTGATGTCGCCTTCGCCGCCTGATAGCTTGCGCGTAAAGATCACGACCCACTCATCGCCTTTCTTCTCGCCCTTGGCATCGATCAGGGCCTTGCCGCCCTCCATCACGCGCTTGTCGGCAACATAGCCGTCGTGCTTGGCACCCTTGCTGGTCCACTGGATCAGGTCGTAGAACTTTCCGGCAGCAAGATTGCCATCTTTGATGTACTTGGTTTTCTTGTCGTCCTTGGCATCGGGCATGGTACGGGCATCGCCATGACAGCTTTCCCAGCAACCGGACAGGTTGGCGCGCTCAACCTTGTTGTCATCCATCAGCACGGTCAGCTTGACCTGGTTGTCCTTGTCCATCTTCTCGGCGCCGCCGGCCGGCTGCTTCCACGAAAAGCGCAAGTAGAGGTTGGCGCCGTCATGGGAAGCCTGCACGGTGACTGGTATCGAACCGACCTTGCCCTTGATGGGCTTCGGCTCGATTTTCTGGCCGGTCGCCATTTTCTTGCCCATGTCGGCCGTCTCCTCGTCATGGCATCCGGCGCAGGATTCACCCTTCTTCAAGCCCCGCGCACCGCCATGCTCGGTGCCTTTGGTGATCCATTCGATCGGCGACACGCCAGGATAGAACACGGTGATCTTCTTGCCGGGTGCCTTGCTCCAATCGGGTGCCGCCATCGCCCCGCCCGCGCCGAGCGCAAGCACCAGACCGACAGCGGATGCAGTGATCATTTTTTGCATGGTCAACTCCTTGGTTACAGGTTGATATTGCGTATTAAGTATAGAACGACTCAATGCCTGGAAGGATGACAGGTTTTACTCCTCGTCGTCTTCCTTCATGCCCTGGGGCTTCTTGTGGGCGATGCCCTTGTGGCAGTCTATGCAGGCATCGCCGCCCTTCATGGCCAGCTCATGCTGCTTGCGGGCGCGCTGCTTCTGCTTCTCGCTGTCCATGCTGACCAGACTGTGGCAGTTGCGGCACTCCAGCGAGTTGTTGGCCTTCATGCGCTTCCACTCGCGCTCGGCCAGCTGCAGGCGTTTGGCCTCGAACTTATCGCGCGTGTCGACGGTGCCCACCACCTTGCCGTAGAGCTCGCGCGAGGCCTGGATCTTCCTCAGCATCTTCGGGCCCCATTCCTTGGGCACGTGGCAA
>PHCS01000025.1 GCA_002840845.1 Betaproteobacteria bacterium HGW-Betaproteobacteria-14 | reverse complement strand
GAAGTCCTTGAAGGAGATCGCCACGCGGGAAGGAATCGACAACAGCTACGTCAGCCGGATGGTCAACCTGACCACGCTGGCACCCGACATCGTGGCGGCCATCCTGGACGACGCATTGCCGAACCACGTCACGCTGTTTGATCTGGCGGTTGATCCGCCCGCCCTTTGGGATGAGCAGCGGGCACGCATGAAACGCGTCAGCCAGCCGGATTAGCCCGCGCAACAGGACAATTGCTTGACGTCCTTGCTGAAGGTCTGCGCGGCAAGTTTCAGGCCTTCGACCATCGTCAGGTAGGGGAACAGCTGGTCGGCCAGCTCCTGTACGGTCATCCGGTTACGAATCGCCAGCGCGGCAGTCTGGATCAGCTCGCCCGCTTCAGGCGCGACGGCTTGCACGCCGATCAGTCGTCCCGAGCCGGCTTCCGCCACCAGCTTGATAAAACCGCGCGTGTCGAAGTTGGCCAGCGCCCTCGGTACGTTGTCGAGCGTGAGCGTGCGGCTGTCAGTCTCGATGCCGTCGTGGTTCGCTTCCGCTGCGTGGTAGCCGACCGTTGCCACCTGAGGATCGGTGAACACCACTGCCGGCATCGCCGTCAGATCCAGCGAAGCAGTGCCGCCGGTCATGTTGATCGCGGCACGGGTGCCGGCCGCCGCCGCGACATAGACGAACTGAGGCTGGTCAGTGCAGTCGCCAGCGGCATAGATGTCCGGGATACTCGTGCGCATGGCGCGGTCGATGGCGATGGCGCCTTGAGGATTGACCTCGACGCCTGCCGCTTCGAGGTTGAGTGTTCGTGTGTTCGGTGTGCGGCCGGTGGCAATGAGCAGCTTGTCGGCGCGTATTTCCCCTTGTCCGGTCGTGAGTACGAATTCTCCGTCTTCATAGGCGACATGGCTGGCTTGGGTATGGTCCAGCACCTCGATGCCTTCGGCGCGGAACGCGGCCGTGACGGCTTCGCCAATCGCTGGGTCTTCGCGAAAGAACAGCGTGCTGCGCGCGAGGATCGTCACTTGGCTGCCGAGCCGGACGAAAGCTTGAGCCAGTTCGACGGCCACCACTGATGAGCCGATCACGGCAAGCCGCTGCGGAATAGTGGCGCTGGCCAGCGCTTCGGTGGACGTCCAGTAGGGTGTCTCCTTGAGCCCAGTGATCGGCGGCACGGCGGCGCTAGCGCCGGTGGCGATGAGGCAGCGATCGAAGGCCACCTCACGCGTGTTGCCGTCAGAGAGTGCAACCGACAGCGTCAGTCCGTTCTTGAACCGGGCTTCGCCGCGCAGCACGGTGATCGCTGGATTGCTGTCCAGGATGCCTTCGTACTTGGCGCGGCGAAGGTCATCGACGAGTCCCTGTTGCTGTGCGAGCAGCGTGGCGCGATCGATAACCGGTGGGCTTGGCGTGATCCCAGCGTCAAACGGACTCTTCCGGCGCAGGTGCGCGACGTGCGCCGCACGGATCATGGTCTTGGAGGGCACGCAGCCGACATTGACGCAGGTGCCGCCAAGCGTGCCGCGCTCGATCAGCGTGACTCGCGCACCTTGCTCGACCGCCTTCAGCGCTGCCGCCATCGCTGCGCCGCCGCTGCCGATGACAGCGATATGCAATGAGCCGTTGTCATCGCTGCCCAGCCGCGCAGCCCCCTTGCTAAACGAACTGTTGCCCGTCGAAGACGACGAGCCGCCATCGAGCGAAGCCCGGTAACCGAGTTCGGTCACGACGTCGGTCAGTGCGTCTGGTGAGATGCCGCGATCAGCGGTCAGCGTTGCGACGCCCTTCGAGTAGGACACTTCCGCTGATTGCACGCCGGGGAGTTTCTCCAAAGCTTCTTTGACGTGCGTGGCGCACGCGTCGCAGGTCATGCCGGCGACGGTGAGCGTGATGCTCTCGGTCATGTTCGAGTCCTTACGGCTTGACGGTAGAGGGATAGCCAGCGTTCTCCGTGGCTTTGGTCAATGCCTCGGCCGTGGTCCTGGTGTCGTCGAAGGTGACAACGGCGGCCAGTTTCTCGTAGCTCACCTCGACCTTTTGCACGCCATCGACCTTGGTGAGCGCCTTCTTCACCGTGATCGGGCAGGCAGCGCAGGTCATACCGGGCACGGACAACGTGACCGTTTGTGTGGCGGCCCAGGCGGGCGCAGTCAAAGCGGAGGCCAGTGCAGCGATAGCGATAAGCTTCTTCATGAGGTACTCCTAATCAGTAGAACAGTGGGAGGACATAGGGAAAGGCGAGCGCGATCACGACGAGCGCGGCCACGATCCAGAAAATGATCTTGTAGGTACTCCTCACCTGGGGCACAGCGCAGACCTCACCGGGTTTACAGGCTTGCACGGGGCGAAAGATGCGGCGGTACGCAAAGAACATCGCCACCAATGCCACGCCGATGAAGATGGGACGATACGGTTCCAGCACGGTCAGATTGCCGATCCAGGCGCCGCTGAACCCAAGGGCAACCAGGACCAGGGGTCCAAGGCAGCATGTCGAAGCAAGGATCGCGGCCAGTCCGCCGGCGAACAATGCGCCGCGTCCTGCTTGTGGTTCGGTCTGGAGCTCAGGCATACGCTTTTCCTTTGGAATCTGCTTTGGATAGCGTAACCTTACTTCCGTACTTAAGTACGGAGTCAAGCGATATGCAGAAAGAACTCGAGAATCTGACCATCGGCGCTTTCGCCAGCGCCGCCGGGGTCAACGTAGAGACTATTCGGTTCTATCAGCGCAAAGGCCTGCTGCCCGAACCAGACAAGCCCTACGGGAGCATCCGCCGCTACGGCGCGTCGGATGTCACCCGGGTGCGTTTCGTGAAGTCGGCTCAGCGGCTGGGATTCAGCCTGGATGAGGTCACGGAACTGCTCAAGCTCGAGGATGGAGCGCACTGCGATGAGGCGCGCGAGCAAGCGGAAAGAAAGCTGGCGGATGTACGGATCAAGCTTGCCGACCTGCGACGGATCGAGCGGGTGCTGGCCGAACTTGTCGAGCGTTGTTGCGCGGCGACAGGACAGGTCCGCTGTCCGCTGATCGAAGCCTTGCAGCAGACCCCGGTCGGATGACACCAGATCCGATTCGGGGCTGTCTCCATCGCCCACCAATGCCGCATTCCAACCGCTTGATTCGTCCGCGCGTAACCCGTTGATCTATATGGCGCTGACTTGTGGCCTTTGCGGACTTCGGGCCAGTTCGCAGAGCGCGAGGTCGGAGAGAAGAATGGCTTGGAGAGAGTGGAATGTGGCCATGAACGGGCCGAGAGGCTGACCAGCGCAGTCCGCAGGCTTCCGCAGGAACCCACAACAACACGCGGAAACCGGCGCGATCGGGCAAGAAAAAACCCCAACCGAGAACGGTTGGGGTTTCATTATTGGTGGAGGCGGCGGGAATCGAACCCGCGTCCGCAAGCCCTCTACAGGCAGTTCTACATGCTTAGCCTGGTTGTTTGATTTAACCCGGCATCCGCCAACCGGCAGGCTGATGCAGGGCGATCCGCTGAATTTTCGTGTTCGTCCGCGCGGCGAAGACGACCCTTAGCTGGTGTGAATGACTCTGCTGCCGCTTGCGCGGCCCGGCCCGTCAGCAAACCGGTGCAGAGCTAGCCGGTATTAAGCGGCTAGAGCGAAACGCTCGTCGTTGGCGTTTGTAGATTTCCAGATGGATTTGCGAGGTAACTGGGCCTCGGCATGCACTACACAGCTTCGTAACCCACGTCGAAGCCAGGTCGCCCCCGGATTCGGTGTGATACACAACAACTGTCAAATAGACATCCGGCATGAGCCGAAGTTCCTGGACAGCATTTGCATTCTAGCACGCGCTAGCGGAGCAGCCCGGTTATGTCCGCGGGCGAGCGGGCGATGGCATCAGCGCCCCATTTCTCAATCGGCAAATCGTCGCCCAGATAGCCCCAGGCAGCGGCTACGGAGCCCATGCCAGCGGCGCGGGCGGCGTGAATGTCACGCAAATCGTCACCGACATAAAGGCATTGGGCAGGGGCGGCGCCGGCGATGGTGCTGGCGAGCCACAACGGGTCGGGCGCTGGTTTCGGGCGTGATGAGGAATCGCCGCTGACGACGCAGGCGGCGCGGTGCGCCAGACCGAGAGCGTCCATAAGCGGCAGGGTGTAGCGGCTGGGCTTGTTGGTGACTACGCCCCATTGGATGTTTCCCGCCTCGAGTTTCATCAGCAATTCCGCTATGCCTTCGAAGAGTCGGGTGGCTACGCAAAGCGAATCGCCGTAATAGGCGAGAAAGCGCTGGTGGAGTTCGGCATATCGGTCATCCCCCGGCCTGAGCGAGAAGCCGACTGCGAGCAGTCCGCGCACGCCCTTGGAGATATGCGGGCGGATGGCTTCCGCGGGCATGGGGGCAAGTCGGTCTTCGCGGCGCAGGCGATTGAGCACCGCGCCGAGATCGGCGGCGGTATCGGCCAGGGTGCCGTCAAGGTCGAACAGGATGGCGTCAATCGTCACGCAGTGTGGACATCAGGTAATTGACGTCGGTGTCCGCGCCGAGCGCATAGGTTTTGCTGAAGGGGTTGTAGGTCATGCCGATGACCTCGCCCACCGCCAGGCCGGCTTCGCGGCTGTAACGGGCCAGTTCGGCCGGGCGGATGAATTTGGCGTAGTCGTGCGTGCCTCGCGGAAGCAGGTTCAGCACATACTCCGCACCGACAACCGCGAAGAGGTAGGACTTGGGGTTGCGGTTGATGGTGGAGAAGAAGACCCGCCCGCCCGGGCGGACAAGCCGTGCGCAGGCGCGCACTGTGCTGGAGGGATCGGGTACATGCTCGAGCATTTCGAGGCAGGTGACGATATCGAATGCGCCAGGCATTTCGGCAGAAAGCTCTTCGGCGGAAATCTTGCGGTAGTCGACTTTCTGTCCTGTTTCCAGCAAATGCAGTCTGGCTACGGACAACGCCTTGTCGGAGAGGTCGATGCCGGTTACTGCTGCTCCACGTGCGGCCATCGATTCAGCGAGGATGCCGCCGCCGCAGCCGACGTCCAGCACTTTTTTCCCCGCCAGGCCGGCAGTTCGGTCGATCCAGTCCAGGCGAAGTGGATTGATGTCATGCAGCGGCTTGAACTCGGATTCAGGATCCCACCAGCGGTGCGCCAGTTCGCTGAACTTGTCGAGTTCGGCCTGGTCGGCATTGGGGTTTGCGGATGCACTCATTGCTTTGCTTGCCTGAATAAAAAAAGCCCTGCTTGCGCAGGGCTTTTGACGGCGAACCGTCTGATTACTTGGTGCCGATGACCTCGATCTCCACGCGGCGATCGGGCTGCAGGCACTCGATGAGCTTCTTCGACTTCGCGTTGCTCTTGCCGCACTTGTCGCCGGTGACGGGCTGCTTCTCGCCCTTGCCCTCGGTGTAGACGCGGTTTGCATCGACGCCCTTGCCGACCAGATAGGCCTTGACCGCTTCAGCGCGCTTCTCGGACAGCTTCTGATTGTACTTGTCGGAACCGATGCGATCGGTGTGGCCGACGGCGATGATGACTTCCAGCTTCATGCCCTTCAGCTTGTCGGTGACATCATCCAGTTTGGCCTTGCCTTCGGAGCGCAGGACAGCCTTGTCGAAATCGAACAGCGCGTCGGCGGCCAGCGTTACCTTCTGGGCGGCAGGCTTCGGTGTCGGAGCAGGTGCCGGTTTGGCCATAGGCGCAGGTTCAGGCTTCTTCACCAAGTCCGGATCGCACTCGGCGAGGGCCATGGCGGGCGTCCAGCGGGTGGTCTTCCAGCACAGGCCGAAACCGCTCTTGGCGACATGGCCGCGCGTATCGAACAGGTGACCGTCGTTATTCGGCACTTGAGCAAGCGCGACGGAGGCGCTCAATCCAAGGGACGCCAGCAGCGTGATTGTCGAGATATGTTTGTTCATGTTCCCCCTCGTTTCTGTGCGGAATGGAATGAAATAGCGGATCAATGATAATGCAGTTATTAACAACGCGCTTGTTTTCGTAAAGCCTATAAGTCAATAGGGCTTGCCAGTTCAAGCGGTTAGCCTATTCTGCCATAAATTGACGGTGTCAAGCAATTGGCTTGCATCGTACCCAGTCAGCATCCCATTGTCGACACGTAGCACGCCATCAACCCAGACATGGCTTACATGCTCCCTGCCAGCAGCATATACCAGATGGGAGGGAGGGTCGAAGCAGGGGCGTACTTCAAGGGCATCGAGGCGGACTGCACACAAGTCGGCTGCTTTCCCGGGTTCGATCGAGCCGATCCGATGTTCCATGCCCAGCGCAGCAGCGCCATTCAGCGTGGCCATGCGCAGCAATGCGTGCGCATCGAGCGCGGCGGCATCGCCCGATGTGACTTTTGCCAGCAGGCCGGCATGGCGCATCTCCTGAAACAAGTCGAGTCGGTTGTTGCTTGCCGCACCATCGGATCCAAGGCCGAGCTGAACGCCCATTGTTGCAAGTTGAACAGTTGGCGCCACACCGCTGGCGAGCTTCATATTGGACGTCGGGCAGTGCGCCACCGTGCAACCGTTTTCTGCCAACAGCGCGATCTCCCGCTCGTTCAGATGCACGGCATGCACTCCGATCATGCCGGGACCGAGCAGGCCTAGACGCTGCAAACGTTCGAGCGGGCGCACACCGTGCTGGAGAAGGCTTTGCTCGATTTCATGTTTTGTCTCGTGGATGTGGACATGGATTGGCAAATCTAGCTGAGCTGCCAGGGTGGCGATGCGTTCGAAGGATTTGTCCGCTACCGTATAGGGCGCATGCGGGGCCAGGCAGAAAGTGATCCGTGGATCGTCGCGCAGGCGGTCGCGCAGGGCAAGGCCCTTGCTGAGGTAGTCATCGGCATCCGTGGCATAGGGGGTGGGGAATTCAATGACGATGATGCCCAGCGCGGCGCGCATGCCGAGGCAACTTGCCGCTTCCGCCGCCGCCTCGGGAAAGAAGTACATATCGTTGAAGCAGGTGATGCCCCCGCGGAGCATCTCGGCGCAGGCGAGCAGTGTGCCGTCGCGTACAAAAGCGGCGGAGACATGCCTGGCCTCGGCAGGCCAGATTCGCGTCTTCAGCCAATCCATCAATGGCAGGTCGTCGGCGATGCCGCGCAACAATGCCATGGCTGCATGGGTGTGCAGGTTGACCAGGCCGGGTATCAGCACATGTTCCGGCAGGGTGACTCTACGGACCGGCAGATACCGGCCGAATGCTTCGCGAGCAGGCAGTACGTCGACGATTGTGTTTGCGGTAACGGCGACAGCGTGCTCCTCAAGAACCAGGCCTTGCGGTTCAATCGGCATGAGCCAGCGCGGCTCGATTAGAAGGTCTATCGGTTGGGACATGCGTAAAAAAACCCCGCCGTGGACGGGCGGGGTTTTTGTCTGCAAGGCAGGCTTATTTTGCCGGCCCCACTACATCTACCACGACACGCCGGTTTGGCGCCAGACACTCGATGAGTTTCTTGCGCGGTTGCTTGTCGTCGCACTTAACGGACGGGATGGCCTGGGTTTTGCCTGCGCCCATTGTTTCGATGGAGTCGGCCTTTGCACCCTTGCTGTCGAGATAGGCCTTGACGGCTTCGGCGCGCTTTTCCGACAGTTTTTGATTGGTCTCGTGACTGCCGATGCGGTCGGTATGTCCCGTGATGAGAATCAGCTTGACGCTCGCGCACGAGTCCAGCTTGGACAGGACATTCTTGTCGAGTTGATCCTTGCCGGTTGCATTCAGGTCGGCCTTGCCGAAGGCAAAGGTCGCATCGTTCTGCAGAGCATAGGAGAAATTGCATTTTTTCGGAGCGGCTGGCTTGGCCGGCGCGGCAACAGGTGCCGGCTTGGGCGGTTCGGGCTTCTTCACCAGGTCGGGATCGCACTCGGCTAGGGCCATGGCGGGCGTCCAGCGGGTGGTTTTCCAGCACAGGCCGAAACCGCTCTTGGCGACGACGCCGCGCGTGTCGAAGAGATGGCCGTCGTTATTCGGTACTTGCGCGCCAACGGCCGTAACGGTCAGGCCAAGTGCTGCTGCGAGTATGGACTGGGCGAGAATTGTATTTTTCAAAGTGAAATCCTCCACTGGCATGAGAGATTGTTCTGATTGTCCGGCGGGACGGCGTGCCGGTTGCGGCGATTAACGGATTAATTTAAGCACAAAAACCAAAGGCCTACAACTTGTAGTCAAGACGACAATTGCCTATCCCTGCATGGCCAAGCAGGCTGCTTTCGACAGGGCGGCATGTTAAACTTCGACCTTTTTGGTGGGTGCCTCAGCCCAGCCTCGGATCCCCTGCTCGATGACCACTCAATTCGCCAAAGAAACCCTCCCGGTCAGCCTCGAAGAGGAAATGCGGCATTCCTATCTTGATTACGCCATGAGCGTTATCAAGGGCCGTGCGCTTCCGGATGTGCGAGACGGGCTCAAGCCGGTGCATCGGCGCGTGCTTTTTGCCATGCACGAGCTGTCCAACGACTGGAACAAGGCTTACAAGAAGTCAGCCCGCATCGTCGGCGACGTGATTGGTAAATACCATCCGCACGGAGACACCGCGGTCTACGACACCATCGTTCGCATGGCGCAGGATTTCAGTCTGCGTTACATGTTGGTGGATGGCCAGGGCAACTTCGGTTCGGTCGATGGCGACAACGCCGCCGCGATGCGCTACACCGAAATCCGCATGGCGCGCATTGGCCACGAGTTGTTGGCCGACATCGACAAGGAGACCGTGGATTTCGGGCCGAACTACGATGGCTCCGAGCGCGAGCCATTGATCCTTCCTGCGAAGATCCCCAACCTGCTTATCAACGGCAGTTCGGGAATCGCAGTCGGCATGGCGACGAACATTCCGCCGCATAATTTAAACGAGGTGGTTGACGGCTGTCTGGCGCTGCTGGACAACCCGGAATTGGGCATCGAGGAGTTGATCGGGATCATCCCGGCGCCCGACTTTCCTACTGCGGGCATCATCTACGGTACTGCAGGTGTGCGCGAGGGCTACCTGACCGGCCGTGGCCGCATCGTGATGCGGGCACGTACGCACTTCGAGGATATGGAAAAAGGCAACCGCCAAGCCATCATCGTCGACGAGCTTCCCTATCAGGTAAACAAGAAGTCGCTGCTCGAGCGCATTGCCGAACTGGTCGGCGAGAAGAAGCTGGAGGGGATATCCCACATCCAGGACGAGTCCGACAAGTCCGGCATGCGCGTGGTGATCGAACTCAAGCGCGGCGAAGTCCCCGAGGTCGTGCTCAACAACCTGTACAAGATGACGCAGTTGCAGGATACCTTCGGGGTGAACATGGTGGCCCTGGTCGACGGACGGCCGCGCCTGCTCAACTTGAAGGAGATGCTCGCAGCCTTCCTTGCCCACCGCCGGGAGGTGGTGACGCGGCGCAATGTCTTCGAATTGCGCAAGGCGCGCGAGCGGGGCCACATCCTAGAAGGCTTGGCAGTGGCGCTGTCCAATGTCGATGAAGTCATTGCCCTCATCAAGGCGGCACCGACACCGCCGGAGGCCAAGCGTGAGTTGATGTCCCGCACCTGGCGCTCGTCCCTGGTCGAACAAATGCTGGCTCGAGCCAATGCACAGGCCTCCAGGCCGGACGGGTTGTCCCCGGAATTCGGATTCTTCGAACAGGGGTACAAGCTTTCTGACGCTCAAACACAGGCCATCCTGGAGCTGCGTCTGCAGCGTCTGACTGGTCTGGAGCAGGACAAGATCCTCGCCGAATACCGAGAGGTGATGGAACAGATTGCCGACCTGCTCGATGTTCTTGCCCGTCCGGAACGCATTACCCGCATTATCAGCGACGAGTTGCGCGCCATCCGGGAGCAGTTCGGCGATGCGCGGCGCTCTGAGATCGTGTTGCATGCCGAAGACCTCTGCCTGGAAGACCTGATCACCCCCGCCGACGTAGTCGTCACCCTCTCGCACGGCGGCTACTTCAAGCGACAGGTGTTGGATGACTATCGCGCCCAGCGGCGCGGCGGGCGCGGTCGCCAGGCTACGGCAATGAAGGAGGATGATTTCGTCGACCGCCTGTTCGTCGCCAATACGCACGACTACATCCTGTGCTTCTCCAATCGCGGCCGCGTCTATTGGCTCAAGGTGTACGAGGTGCCGGAGGGCTCCTCGACCAGCCGCGGCAAACCCATTGTCAATCTCTTCCCCCTTGGCGAAGGCGAAAAGATTACTGCAGTTCTGCCTGTGAAGGAGTTCGACGAAGGGCACTTCGTGTTCATGGCGACGATGGGCGGGACGGTCAAGAAGACGCCCCTGTCGGCCTTCGCCAATCCGCGCAAGGCTGGCATCATCGCAGTCGCCCTCGACGAGGGAGACCATCTTATCGGGGTGGCCATCACTGACGGCGAGTTCGACGTGATGCTGTTCTCGGACGCAGGCAAGGCGGTACGCTTTGCAGAGGCGGATGTGCGACCGATGGGGCGTGAGGCGCGCGGCGTGCGTGGCATGATGCTCGATCCAGTGCAAAGCGTGATCTCGATGCTTGTCGCCAAGGGCGAGGATCAGAGCGTGCTGACAGCTACGGAAAATGGCTTTGGCAAGCGCACGGCGATTGCCGAGTACACGCGACACGGTCGCGGCACCAAAGGCATGATTGCCATCCAGGCATCTGGACGCAATGGGAGGCTGATAGGCGCCGTTCTGGTCGGCGACACCGACGAACTCATGCTGATTTCCACCGGCGGTGTGCTGATTCGTACGCTGGTGCAGGATATCCGCGAAATGGGGCGCTCGACGCAGGGCGTCACCCTGATTGCGCTTGATAATGGCACCAAGCTGGCCGGCATTGAAAAAATTATTGAGACCGACGAGGAGTGAAAGAAGAAATGGCACGCGTTATCAATTTCAGCGCCGGACCGGCGACCTTGCCGGAGGCTGTTCTTAAACAGGCAGCGGAGGAGATGCTCGACTGGCACGGCAGCGGCCAGTCCGTCATGGAAATGAGCCACCGCGGCAAGGAATTCATGAGCATTGCCGCCCAGGCGGAGGCCGACCTGCGCGAGTTGATGGGCATCCCTGCCAACTACAAGGTGCTATTCCTGCAGGGCGGTGCCAGCCTGCAATTCTCCATGGTTCCGATCAACCTGCTGCGCGGCAAGACTGGCGCCGACTACGTTCACACGGGCGAATGGGCCAAAAAGGCCATCAAGGAGGCAAAGCAGTTTTGCCAGGTGAACGTTGTGGCCTCGAGCGAGGACAAAAACTTCACTTATGCCCCGCCGCAGGCAGACTGGAAGCTGAGCAAGGATGCCGCCTATGTGCATTACACCGCCAATGAGACCATCGGCGGGGTGGAGTTCCACTGGATGCCGCAGACAGGGGATGTGCCGCTGGTGTGCGACATGTCTTCGAACATCCTGTCGCGTCCGGTCGATGTTTCGAAGTACGGCCTCATCTACGCCGGCGCGCAGAAGAACATCGGTCCGGCCGGTCTGACCATTGCTATCGTGCGTGACGATCTGATTGGCCAGGCGCTGCCCAAGACGCCCGTCATGCTGGACTACAAGACGCATGCCGATAACGAGTCGATGTACAACACACCGCCCACTTACGGCATCTACATAGCAGGACTGGTGTTCCAGTGGATCAAGCAAAACGGCGGCCTGGCAGCAATGCACCAGCGCAATCAGGAGAAGGCGGCACTGCTCTACGCTTTCCTAGATCAGAGCCGCTTCTTTGTCAGTCCAGTTGCAAAGGGCGATCGCTCATTGATGAATGTGCCGTTCACGCTCAAGAAAGCAGACTTGGACGAAGAGTTTCTCAAGGGGGCCAAGGCGCGCGGCATGATCCAACTGAAAGGGCATCGCTCAGTCGGCGGCATGCGCGCCTCGATATATAACGCCATGCCTCTGGAAGGCGTCAAAACGCTGGTCGACTATATGAGTGGATTCGAGGCAAAGCATGGCTAACATCTTTCAGATCCTGGTGCTCAACCAGATATCCCAGGCTGGCCTGAAGCGCTTGCCGCCGGAGCAATATACCGTCGGCAAGGACATCGCCGCGCCTGACGCCATCTTGGTGCGCTCCGCCGACATGCACAAGCTCGACATTCCGGCTTCCGTCCGTGCCATAGGACGCGCAGGCGCCGGAACCAACAATATTCCGGTCAAGGCCATGGGAGCCCGCGGGGTGCCGGTATTCAATGCGCCCGGCGCCAATGCCAACGCGGTGAAGGAGTTGGTCATCGCCGGCATGCTGCTGTCCGCGCGCAACCTTACCGGCGCAATGCGCTTCGTCACTGCCCTCGATCCAAATGATCCGGAGATGGAAAAAAAAGTCGAGGACGGCAAGAAGAATTTTGCCGGCTTTGAACTGGCCGGCCATACGCTCGGAGTCGTTGGCCTCGGCAAGATCGGCTGCCTGGTGGCGGATGCCGCCATCAAGCTCGGCATGCATGTGATGGGCTACGATCCTGAGATTACGGTGGATGCCGCCTGGAGCCTGCCGTCCCAGGTGAGGAAGGCGAACAGCGTGGCCGAGGTGCTGAAAAACTCGAATTTCATCAGCTTGCACGTGCCGTTGGTCGACGCCACGCGCAAGATGGTCAATGCCCAGACCCTGGAGCATGTCCGGCACGGTGCCGTGCTGCTTAATTTTTCGCGCGAGGGCGTGGTGGACGAGCAGGCCGTTCTGGCAGCGCTGGACGCGAAGAAGCTCGCCAGCTATGTGTGCGACTTCCCCAGCCCGCATGTAAATGCTCATCCGCACGTGGTGGCCCTGCCGCACCTCGGGGCTTCCACGCGCGAAGCCGAGGACAACTGTGCGGCGATGGTGGCCGATCAGGTTCGCGACTATCTTGAGCATGGCAATGTGCAGAATGCCGTAAACTTCCCCAGCATCTCGATGCCTCGCGAATCGAACTTCCGCATTGCCATCGCCAATTCCAACGTGCCGAATATGGTCGGACAGATTTCCACTGCGATGGCCAAGGCCAACCTCAACATCCACAACATGATGAACAAGTCGCGCGGCGACATGGCCTATACGCTGGTGGATGTAGATAGTGCCGTGCCGGACTCCGTGATCGACTCGATTTCCAGCATCGAGGGCGTGTTGGCAGTACGTTATCTGCCAGCATAAGTTATGAGCGACGAACTGCAGCGCCTTCGGGCCGAGATCGACCGTCTCGACGAGGAGGTGCTTGCACGGCTGTCGCGCCGCGCCGAGATCGCCCACGAAATCGGCCGCGTAAAAGGCGGCGCGGTGGTCTACCGGCCGGAGCGCGAAGCGCAGGTCCTGCGCCGTATAGTCGGGCTCAACCAGGGGCCGCTGCCCGAGGCGGCTGTCTGGCACATCTTCCGCGAGATCATGTCGGCATGCCTGTCGCTGGAGCAGCCGTTGCGTGTTGTTTATTTCGGCCCGCAAGGCACATTCACCGAAAGTGCGGCGAAAAAGCATTTCGGTTCGGCGCCGCAATTCACTGCTGCCGCGACCATCGACGAGGTATTCCGCACCGTTGAGGCGGGCCATGCCGATTATGGCGTGGTGCCGGTGGAGAATTCCACCGAAGGAGCCGTCGGTCGCACACTCGATCTGTTGTTGCAGATGCCGATCAAGATATGCGGCGAAGTCATGCTGCGCATCCACCAGCATCTGCTTTCCAAAGCGGAACGCCTCGAGGACGTCAAACGCCTTTACTCGCATGCCCAGTCACTCGCGCAGTGCCACGAATGGCTCAACCACTACCTGCCGTCGCTTCCGCGCGTGCCTGTGGCGAGCAATGCCGAGGCTGCGCGCATGGCTTCGGGGGATGTCGAATCCTGCGCCATCGCCGGTGAGGCGGCCGCCGGCCTTTACGGCCTGAACAATCTTGCACGGGACATAGAGGACGACCCGAACAACACGACACGCTTCCTTGTCATCGGCATGCACGATGCCGGCCCCTCCGGTCGCGACAAGACCTCCCTTGTCTGCGCCTCGCAGAACAAGGCAGGTGCGATGTATGCCCTGCTGGAGCCTCTTGCAAGACATGGGGTGTCGATGAGCAAGTTCGAATCGCGTCCGTCGCGCGCAGGCCTGTGGGAGTATGTTTTTTATGTCGACGTTGAAGGTCACCAGAGCGAGGAACGAGTTGGCAAGGCATTCGCCGAGCTGCGAGATCGCGCCGCATTCGTCAAGATACTGGGCTCCTATCCTGGCGCAGTGACCTGACGATGCCGGAAAAATGCGGGAGAGAAAGACTACCAAGGGGGAACGCATCATGAGTATCGCCGAACACGCACCGCCGTACATTCGCGCCATATCACCCTACCTGCCGGGCAAGCCGATTACGCAGCTGGCACGCGAGATGGGCATTCCCGCAGGGAAGATCGTCAAGCTGGCGTCCAACGAGAATCCGCTCGGCATGAGCCCGCGTGCTCGCGCGGCGATGCAGGAGGCCATGGATGGCATTGAGCGTTATCCCGACCAGTTCGAGCTGACTGCCGCTCTGGCTTCACGGCTCGGTGTCGGCACGGAGCAGATCGTGCTCGGCAACGGTTCCAATGATGTGCTTGACCTGGTTGCGCGCGTGTTTCTTGCGCCGGGCCGCTCTTCGGTATTTTCGCGGCACGCCTTCGCCGTTTATCCTCTGGCGACGATGTCGGCCGGCGGCGAATGCATCGTCGTGCCGGCGAGACACTTCGGCCATGATCTGGATGCCATGCGTGCGGCCATCCGGCCAGATACGCGCATCGTGTGGATTGCTAATCCCAACAACCCGACCGGAAATTTCCTCCCGGGTGACCAGGTCAAGGCCTTCCTGCAGTCGGCCCCAAAGGATGTGGTCGTGGTGCTGGACGAGGCCTACAATGAATACCTGCCGCCAGCCGACCGCGTCGACACCCTGGCCTGGGTGAGGGAGTTTCCCAACCTGGTCATCACGCGCACCTTCTCGAAGATCCACGGCCTTGCCGGCCTGCGTGTCGGTTACGCCGTCACCACGGCCGAAATCGCCGACCTGATGCACCGCGTGCGCCAGCCTTTCAACGTGAACAACCTTGCGCTCGCCGGTGCTATTGCCGCGCTGGACGACCACGCTTTCATTGCCGAGAGCTTTGAGGCCAATCGGCGCGGCATGGATCAGATCATTGCCGGCCTCAAGCGCCTCGGTCTGGAACACATACCCTCGCACGGCAATTTCATTACCTTCAAGGCAGGGGATGCAGCCAAGGTGAACCAGGCCCTGCTCAAGCAGGGCGTCATCGTACGGCCGATTGCCGGCTATGCCCTGCCCGAGCACTTGCGCGTCACCATCGGCCTGGAAAGCGAGAATGCAAGCTTCCTTGCGGCGCTGGAAAAGTCGCTGGAAGGCGCGCGCTAGGACGACGTGAGCTTGCGGCTTGAGAAGATCGTTGTTGTTGGCGTCGGCCTGATCGGCGGCTCGTTCGCGCTGGCCCTGAAAAAGGCTGGCTTAGTCGGCGAAGTCGCCGGCATCGGCCGTAGCCGGGCCACGCTGGACGAGGCCATGCGCCTGGGTATCATCGACAGAATTGGCGCTTTCGATGCTGCGACTCTGGGGGGCGCCGATCTTGTCCTCCTTGCAACGCCTGTCGGCCAGATGCCGCTGCTGATGCAGACGATGGCGCCGCACCTAGGTCCGCAGACGACCATTACGGATGGCGGCAGCACGAAGGGCGACGTCGAAGCTGCCGTTCGCCAGTTCCTGCCGGCGCATCTCTCACGATTTGTACCGGCCCATCCCATCGCCGGCGCGGAGAACAGCGGCGCAGGCGCGGCGAAGGCCGATCTCTACGTCGACCGCAAAGTGGTGCTGACGCCTCTGCCTGAGTGCGATGCGGATGCGATCGAGCGCGTGCGCACCGCCTGGTCAGCCTGTGGCGCCACAGTGCACGAAATGACACCGTCGCGGCACGATCAGGTGTTCGCCGCAGTCAGCCATTTGCCGCACTTGTTGTCTTTCGCGCTGGTACATGATCTTGCCCAGCGTGAGAACCGAGAGGAATTCTTCCGTTTCGCGGCGAGCGGCTTCCGCGATTTCACGCGCATTGCCGCCAGCCATCCGGAGATGTGGCGGGACATCTGCATTGCCAACAAGTCCGCGTTGCTCAGCGAACTGGAGCAGTACCAGCGGCAACTCGAGGAGCTGCGCAATGCGCTCCTCGTCGGCGATGCTGTCGCGCTCGAGGCTGTCTTTGCAGAGGCGCGCACCGTGCGCCGCGCGTGGGCGGAGGGCAAGCTTTCCTGATGGAGTATCTGGACCTCGCTCCGGCATATCATGCTTCGGGCCGCGTGCGCTTGCCCGGCTCGAAGAGCATCTCCAACCGCTTTCTTCTTCTGGCCGCCCTGGCCGAAGGCGAGACCGCCATCCGCGATTTATTGCTCTCCGACGACATCGAACGCATGCTCGAGGCCCTCAAGGCGCTAGGCAACGACTGGAAACGGATGGAGGGCAACGACTTCCGCGTGCGCGGGGCCGGCGGTGCCTTTCCGGTCAAGCAGGCCGAACTCTTCCTCGGCAATGCCGGCACGGCCTTCCGTCCCCTGACGGCGGCGCTGGCGCTCTCGAACGGCCACTATCGGCTCACGGGTGTGCCACGCATGCACGAACGGCCGATAGGCGATCTGGTCGATGCCTTGCGCCAACTCGGCGCGGACATACGCTATCTGGGCAAGGAAGGTTTTCCGCCGCTGGAGATCCGTCCGGCGCCAATCCTGGCGGGCGGCCGAGTGACTGTGCGCGGCGAGGCCTCAAGCCAGTTCCTCACTGCGCTGCTGATGGCACTGCCGTTGAACGGCGATGGCGCGACAGTGGAGGTTCTGGGCGAACTCATCTCCAAGCCCTACATCGATATCACGCTCAAGCTGATGGCGCGCTTTGGCGTCAAAGTCGAGCGGGACGGCTGGCGCGAATTTCGGGTTCCGTCGGGAATGCGCTACCGCAGTCCCGGCACCGTCTTCGTCGAGGGAGATGCCTCCTCCGCCTCCTATTTCCTGGCAGCCGGGGCGGTTGCCGGCGGGCCGGTGCGTGTCGAGGGTGTGGGGCGGGATAGCATCCAGGGCGATGTGCGCTTCGCCGAGGCATTGCAGGCGATGGGCGCACACGTCGAGATGGGCCCGAACTGGATCGAGGCTGCCGCGCCGGCCGGCGGACGGCTGCAGGCCATCGACCTCGATTGCAACCATATGCCCGATGCCGCCATGACCCTGGCCGTGGTGGCGCTGTTTGCCGAGGGCACGACGCGGCTGACCAACATCGCCAGCTGGCGCGTCAAGGAAACCGACCGCATCGCCGCCATGGCGACCGAATTGCGCAAGCTGGGCGCCCAGGTGGAGGAGGGCGCCGACTTCATTGCCGTCTCCATGCCCGGACGCGAAGCGCCTGGCGCCGTCCCGCAGCGACTGTCTTTCAAGCCGAATGCCGCCATCGACACCTACGACGACCACCGCATGGCGATGTGCTTCTCGCTGGCCTGCCTCGGCGGCGTGCCGGTGCGCATCAACGACCCGAAGTGCGTGAACAAAACCTTCCCGGAGTACTTCGATCGTTTTCTGTCGCTGCTGGCTCCGGTGATCGCCATCGATGGCCCTTCGGCCTCGGGCAAGGGCACGGTGGCTGCCCTGGTGGCCGAAAAGCTGGGATTTCATTACCTTGACAGCGGCGCCCTCTACCGTCTGGTTGCCCTGGCCGCCCTGCGCGCCGGCGTGGCGCTCGACGACGGGGAGGCTCTGGCGCGGATTGCCGAAACCCTGCCAGCAGCGTTCGAGGGCGGCCGCATCCTGCTCGACGGCGAGGAGGCCAGCGCAGCCATCCGCAGCGAGGCCTGCTCGGCCGGAGCGTCCAAAGTTGCGGCCTTCCCGGCCGTCCGGGCAGCCCTGCTCGGGCGCCAGCGGGCCTATCGGCAGGCGCCCGGCCTGGTGGCCGAGGGGCGCGACATGGGTTCGGTGGTATTCCCGGATGCGCCGCTCAAGGTCTTCCTCAGCGCGACCGCCGAGGCCCGGGCCGAGCGTCGCCATAAACAGTTGATCGACAAAGGAATGTCTGCTAACATTGACACCCTTTTGCAGGATCTACACGAACGCGATGCGCGCGACAGTGCGCGGGCGGTCGCGCCCCTGCAGAAATGCGCGGATGCCGAGTTGCTCGACACCACGGCGATGACGGTCGATGAGGCCGTAGCGTGGGTGATCGAACGAGTCCGGCAACGTTTGCCGCATGCGGCGGCGCACTCCTGAGCCAGGAAGCGCCGCAGGCGTAGGTGTCGCGAAGACGTTGAAGCAGCAGGTGCCGCCCGCGGGCGGACCCATCGACTGAATGATCAGGTTGATGCAGGGCCTTCCTGCTGCTGGGTACGTTTGCTTCGCGATTTTTTCAACTTGCTAGTCGTCCGATTTCGGCCGGCGTTAGGTTTTTTAACTTTATGTCCATTGCAACCGCCACCCCAGAGACCAACCCTGAAAGTTTCGCCGCACTGTTCGAAGAAAGCCTGTCCCGCCAGGAGATGCGCGCGGGTGAAGTCATCACCGCGGAAGTTGTCCGCATCGATCAGAATTTCGTAGTCGTCAACGCCGGCCTCAAGTCCGAGAGTTTCATCTCCATCGACGAATTCCGCAGCGATCGCGGCGAGGTCGAGGTCAAGCCGGGCGACTACACCAGCGTAGCCATCGAGATGCTCGAGGATGGCTATGGCGAGACGCGCCTGTCGCGCGAGAAGGCCAAGCGTATTGCCGCCTGGAACGATTTGGAGAAAGCCCTCAACGACGGCGAACTGGTCAAGGGCGTCATCAACGGCAAGGTCAAGGGCGGTCTCACGGTCATGACCAACGGCATCCGCGCCTTCCTGCCCGGATCGCTTGTGGATGTCCGCCCGGTCAAGGACACCACGCCCTACGAGAACAAGGAATTCGAATTCAAGGTCATCAAGCTCGACCGCAAGCGCAATAACGTGGTGGTTTCGCGTCGCGCCGTGCTGGAAGCTTCCGCCGGCGAGGAGCGTGAGCAGCTTCTGGCCAATCTCAAGGAAGGCACCGTGGTCAAGGGCATCGTCAAGAACATCACCGACTACGGCGCTTTCGTGGACTTGGGCGGCATCGACGGCCTGCTGCACATCACCGACCTGGCCTGGCGCCGCGTGCGCCATCCCTCGGAAGTGCTCAACGTGGGCGACGAGGTGCAGGCCAAGGTGCTGAAGTTCGATCAGGAGAAGAACCGCGTATCGCTGGGCCTCAAGCAGCTCGGCGAGGATCCCTGGGTCGGCATTTCCCGCCGCTACCCGCAGGGCACCCGCCTGTTCGGCAAGGTGACCAATCTCACCGACTACGGCGCGTTCGTCGAGGTGGAGCAGGGCATCGAGGGGCTGGTGCACGTCTCCGAGATGGACTGGACCAACAAGAACGTGCATCCTTCCAAGGTCGTCCAGCTGGGCGACGAGGTGGAGGTGATGATCCTGGAGATCGACGAGGATCGCCGCCGCATCTCACTCGGCATGAAGCAGTGCATGTCCAATCCGTGGGATGATTTTTCGATCAACCACAAGAAGGGCGACAAGGTGCGCGGCCAGATCAAGTCGATCACCGACTTCGGCATCTTCATCGGCTTGCCCGGCAACATCGACGGCCTGGTGCACCTGTCCGATCTGTCCTGGTCGGCGAACGGCGAGGAAGCCGTGCGCAACTTCAAGAAGGGCGACGAGGTTGAGGCCGTGGTGCTGGCCATCGATGTCGAGCGCGAGCGAATTTCACTCGGCATCAAACAGATGGAGGGTGACCCCTTCACCAATTTCATCGCCACGCACGACAAGAACAGCGTCGTCAAGGGCACGGTGAAGAGCGTCGATGCGCGTGGCGCGGTGGTACAGCTGTCCGACGAGGTCGAGGGCTATCTGCGCGCCTCCGAGGCGGCCCGCGAGCGGGTCGAGGATCTGCGCACGCTGGTCAAGGAAGGCGACACCCTGGACTTGATGATCATCAACGTGGACCGCAAGTCGCGTTCGATCAACCTTTCGATCAAGGCCAAGGATCAGGCCGAGCAGAACGAGGCGATGCAGACTCTGCGCAGCGAAACGTCGTCCGCCGCAAGCGGCACGACCAATCTCGGCGCCCTGCTGAAAGCCAAGCTCGGCAATACTCAGCAATAACCTCATCAGGTGACTATGACGAAGTCGGAGCTCATTGCGAAACTGGCGGGGCGTTTCCCGCAGTTGGTCGCCAAGGATGCCGATTATGCGGTCAAGATGATTCTTGATGCCATGACCGCCGCGCTCACGCGCGGCGATCGCATCGAGATTCGGGGCTTCGGCAGCTTTGCGCTGAATTACAGGCCGCCGCGCGTCGGACGCAACCCGAAATCGGGCGAGAAGGTGCAGGTGCCGGAGAAGTACGTGCCACATTTCAAGGCAGGCAAGGAGCTTCGCGAGCGCGTGGACCAGCTCGGTTGATCGGCCGCGGTTGAATTGAAGGACTGAAAGAGCCGGGCGGCGTCAGTGGATGCCGCCCTTTTTTTAGTCCAACGGCAACGCTCGGCGATGGCGCAACCTACGCGAGCCTCCACTGGAACAGCATCTTGCGTGTCCGGCGCGGCGCGAATACTGTATCGACATGAAACTACTCATCTGGCTTTTACGGGCTGTGCTGTTCGCGGTTCTGCTGGGCTTTGCGGTGAAAAACAGCGGTATCGTTGAGTTGCATTTCTTCTTCGGTACTGCCTGGCCGTTGCCGCTGGTGGCCGTCATGCTGATCTTCTTTTCTGCCGGCGCGGCGGTCGGCTTGTCGGCGGCGCTGGGCATTTACTTGAGACAGCGCCGGGATCTAGCCCGCCTCAGGAACGAGGCGGAAGCAATGGCACGCCAACCGAAATAGCATCTGGCAATCCCGAAACAAGAGAGAACAACCGGGGATGATGGAATTCGAACTGTGGTGGTTGCTGGCGATCCCGCTTTTTTTCGCTCTGGGCTGGATGGCCGCGCGGGTTGACATCCGCCACGTCGTGCGCGAGTCGCGTGCTCTCCCGAAATCCTATTTCAAGGGCCTCAATTTTCTCCTCAACGAGCAGCCGGACAAGGCCATCGATGCCTTTATCGAAGCGGCCAAGGTTGATTCCGAGACGGCGGAGCTGCATTTTGCCCTAGGCAACCTCTTCCGCCGTCGCGGCGAGACAGACCGCGCCATCCGCATGCACCAGAACCTGGTCGAGCGTGAAGGGCTGAAGGAGGAACAGCGCCTGCAGGCAATGGCCGAACTGGGCCACGATTTTCTCAAGTCCGGCTTGCTCGATCGCGCCGAGGACATCTTCGTCAGCCTGCGCGGCACCAGCCAGAACGAGGCAGCCCTGAATTTTCTGTTGGAGATCTACCAGCAGGAGAAGGAATGGCGCAAGGCCATCGACATTGCCCGCCAGTTGCCCGATCACTCCGGCCATCTTTGGCAAAAGGAGATCGCCAACTTTTTTTGCGAACTGGCTGCCACGGAGATCAACAACTCCCGGCGCGCCGAGGCGCACAAGCTGCTCGACGAGGCGCTGGCCACGCACCGCAAGTCGGTACGGGCGACCATCCTGCTCGGAGACCTGCATGCCGCGGAGGGCGACCTGGAGCGCGCCATCGAGACCTGGAAGCGGATCGAGCAGCAGAACCCGGTCTATCTTGCCCTGATTGCCGCCAAGCTGATGGAAGCTTACCGCAAGCTCGGGCGCAGCGGCCAGGGGCTGCAGCTCCTGCGCAGCTACCTCGCGCAGCATCCTTCGCTCGATCTGCTCGACACGACATTCCAGTGGTGCCTGCAGGACGAAAGCCCCGAGGCGGCCTATCAGCTGGTGCGCGAGGAATTGCGGCGCAACCCGACCCTTCTCGGCCTGGATAAGCTGCTTGAGGCACAGATCCTGGTGGCGCCGCCCGAGCGACGCGCCGATCTTGAATTGGTGAAGAACCTGATTCACAACCACACCCGCAAGGTGGCACGCTACCGCTGCGACAGCTGCGGCTTCAAGGCGCGGCAGTTCTACTGGCGCTGCCCGGGCTGCGGCGCATGGGAGAGCTATCCGCCGAAGCGGACCGAAGAATTCGATCTGATGCCCTAGGAAAGAAATTGAAAATCACGGTAACAGGAACCGGCTATGTCGGTCTCGTCAGCGGCGCCTGCCTCGCCGAGGTGGGCAACGACGTGCTGTGCCTGGATCTCGACGCAGAGAAGATCCGCATCCTCGAAGCGGGAGGCATCCCGATCCACGAGCCGGGTCTGCTCGGCATGGTTTCGCGCAACCGCGCCGCAGGCCGCCTGCGCTTCACGACGAATGTGGCCGAGGCGGTCGCGCATGGCCTCCTGCAGTTCATTGCGGTAGGCACACCGCCGGACGAGGATGGTTCGGCAGACCTGCAGTATGTGGTTGCGGCGGCCCGCGCCATCGGACGCCACATGAACGGCTACAAGGTCGTCGTGGGCAAGTCTACCGTCCCGGTCGGAACGGCCGACAAGGTACGCGCTGCGATTCAGGAGGAGTTGACGCTACGTGGGCTAACAACCGAATTCAGCACGGTCTCCAACCCGGAGTTCCTCAAGGAGGGGGCGGCGGTGGAGGACTTCATGCGCCCCGACCGCATCATCATCGGTGCAGAAGATGCACGCGCGATCGAGCTGATGCGCCAGATCTACGCGCCCTTCCAGCGCAGCCATGAGCGCCTCATCGTCATGGACGTGCGTTCGGCCGAACTGACCAAATATGCCGCCAATGCCATGCTGGCGACGCGCATATCATTCATGAACGAGCTGGCCAATCTGGCCGAGCGCCTGGGCGCCGACATCGAGCTGGTGCGCCAGGGCATCGGCTCCGATCCACGCATCGGCTACCAGTTCCTCTACCCGGGCTGCGGTTACGGCGGCTCCTGCTTTCCCAAGGACGTGCAGGCCCTCAACCGAACGTCGCAGGAAGCGGGCGCCTCCCTGCGGGTGCTAAACGCCGTGGAGGAGGCAAATGAGTTCCAGAAAGGCGTGCTCAGCCGCAAGGTTGTCAGGGAGTTTGGCGAGGATCTTGCCGGTCGCCGCTTCGCCCTGTGGGGCCTGGCGTTCAAGCCGAACACAGACGACATGCGCGAGGCGCCCAGCCGCAGTGTCATCACCGACCTGCTGGCGCGAGGCGCTCGCATCTGTGCCTACGACCCGGTGGCCATGGATGAGGCCAGGCGCATCTTCGGCGCCGAGCCACGCATCGACTATGCCGAGTCGCCCGCAGACGCGCTCGAGGGTGCGGATGCGCTGCTGATCGTGACGGAGTGGAAGGAATTCCGCAGCCCTGATTTCGAGGAGATGAAGCGGCGCCTCAAGGCGCCGCTTGTCTTCGATGGGCGCAACCTCTACGATCCGGCGCAGATGCGCGCCTCCGGCATACGCTACTTCGCGATCGGAAGACAGTGATGGAAAAACTCGCTCTGCCAGATACGTCTGTGGCCCGCATCCTGGTGGTGGGCGACGTCATGCTCGACCGCTACTGGTTCGGCGAGGTCAGCCGCATTTCTCCCGAAGCGCCGGTGCCCGTGGTGAAGGTCGAGCGCAGCGAGGAGCGCCCTGGCGGCGCGGCCAACGTGGCGCGCAACTGCGCGGCGCTCGGCGCGAAGGTTTCCCTGCTTTCCGTCGTCGGCGCGGACGAGGCCGGCCGCTCGCTGGCGCGCCTCATGGACGGCGAGGGCATCGAGACCAGCCTGCACGAGGATGCGAATCTTTCGACGACCATCAAGCTGCGCGTCGTCGGCCGCCAGCAGCAGTTGTTGCGCATCGATTTCGAGAATGCGCCTGCCCACGAGGTGCTGCGCGCCAAGCTCGCCGATTTCGAGCGCCAGTTGCCGCGATGCGACCTCGTCATCCTGTCCGATTACGGCAAGGGCGGGCTGGCCCACATCGGCGAGATGATCCGGCTGGCGCGCGTCGCCGGCAAGCCGGTGCTGGTCGACCCCAAGGGCGAGGACTACGCCCGCTACGCCGGCGCCACGTTGCTCACACCCAACCGCGCCGAACTGCGCCAGGTGATCGGCGGCTGGACCACCGAGGCTGTGCTTGAGGAGAAGGTGACGCGGCTGCGCAATGAGCTGGGACTGGAGGCGCTGCTGGTGACGCGCAGCGAGGAAGGCATGACGCTCTTCCGTGACGGTGAGGCTCTGCACGAACCCGCCCAGGCGCTGGAGGTTTATGATGTCAGCGGTGCCGGCGACACCGTCATTGCTTCGATGGCCGTCATGCTGGCGAGCGGGGCGGATATGCAGGTGGCAATGCGCATCGCCAACCGCACCGCCGGCATCGTCGTCGGCAAGCTCGGCACCGCCGTCGTGCAGCTCAACGAGCTGCGCGCCGCACTCTGAACAACGAAAGATCGACATGTACACCATAGTTACCGGCGCCGCCGGTTTTATCGGCTCGAACCTGGTGAAGGCGCTCAACGAACGCGGCGTCGGCGACATCATCGCCGTCGACAACCTTACCAAGGCGGACAAGTTCCGCAACCTGGCCGACTGCGAGATCGTCGACTACCTCGACAAGAACGAGTTCATCGACGCGCTCGCGGCAGGCGAGTTCGACGGCGCCGTGGATGCCGTGCTGCACCAGGGCGCCTGCTCCGACACCATGGAGCACAACGGCCAGTACATGATGGCCAACAACTACCGCTACTCCCTCGAACTGCTCGATTTCTGCCTCGACCAGGAAGTGCCTTTCCTCTACGCCTCCTCAGCCTCGGTATATGGCGGCGGACGGGTGTTCCGGGAGTCGCGCGAGTTCGAGGCGCCGCTCAATGTGTATGGCTATTCGAAGTTCCTCTTCGACCAGGTCGTGCGCCGCCGTCTCGCGGAGACTGACTTTCACTCGCAGGTTGTCGGCTTCCGTTATTTCAACGTATACGGCCCGCGCGAGGCGCACAAGGGGCGCATGGCCTCGGTGGCCTTCCACTTCTTCAACCAGTACCATGCGGAGGGGAAGGTCAGGTTGTTCGAGGGCTGCGACGGCTACGGCAACGGCGAGCAGCGGCGCGATTTCATCTTCATCGACGATGTCGTCAGGGCGAACCTGCATTTTCTGGACAGCGGCGCTTCCGGGATATTCAATCTCGGCACGGGCAGCGCGCAATCCTTCAACGACGTTGCTGTGGCTACCGTGAATGCCTGCCGCGCTGCACAGGGCGAGGTTGCGCTGTCACTGGCGGAACTGCACGGCCGCGGCATGATCGAATACATCGCCTTCCCCGAGGCGCTCAAGGGCAAGTATCAGAGCTACACCGAGGCCGATATCTCGCTGCTGCGCAAGTCGGGTTATGACGCGCCGTTCGCCACCGTCGAGGAAGGCGTAGGGGAATACGTCAAGGACAGGCTGAAGGCATGAATACCTATCTCGAGGACTTCGTCGGCAACACGCCCCTGGTGCGCCTGAAGCGCCTGCCAGGCGCCGACAACGAAAAGCGCGGCAATGTCATCCTCGCCAAGCTGGAGGGCAACAACCCGGCCGGCTCGGTGAAGGACCGCCCGGCGCTTTCGATGATCCTGCGCGCCGAGAAGCGCGGTGACATCAAGCCGGGCAACACGCTCATCGAGGCCACCAGCGGCAATACCGGCATCGCCCTGGCGATGGCGGCGACCATGCGCGGCTACAGGATGGTGCTGATCATGCCCGAGCACCTCTCCGTCGAGCGGCGCCAGACCATGCGCGCCTTTGGCGCCGACATCGTACTGACTTCCAAACAGGGCGGCATGGAGATGGCGCGCGATGTCGCCGACAAGATGGTGGCCGAGGGCAAAGGCATCATGCTCGACCAGTTTGCCAACCCGGACAACCCGCTTTCCCACTACGAGGGCACCGGCCCGGAGATCTGGCGCGACACCGGGGGCAAGATCACCCACTTTGTTTCCAGCATGGGCACCACCGGCACCATCATGGGCTGCTCGCGTTTCTTCAAGGAGAAGAACCCGAAGATCGAGATCATCGGCTGTCAGCCCGAAGAAGGCTCGCAGATTCCCGGCATCCGCAAGTGGCCGGAGGAATACCTGCCGAAGATCTACGACAAGGGCCGCGTCGACCGCCTCGAGTACGTCGGCCAGGCCGATGCCGAGGAGGTGACGCGGCGCATGGCGCGCGAGGAGGGGCTTTTCGCCGGGATTTCCTCCGGCGGCGCCATGGCGGTCGCGCTGCGCATCGCGCAGGAGGTGCGCGATGCGGTGATCGTCACCATCGTCTGCGATCGCGGTGACCGCTACTTGTCCACGGGCGTTTTCCCTGCCTGAGGCCGCGCAGCGGATGCTTCTCCGCACAGCCGTACTGCTCCTGCTGCTGGCTCCCCTGGCGGGCAGCGCGGCGCAGATCACGCTCTCCCTCGGCTCGCTGCGCCACCCTTCATTTGAGGCGGAAGGCGTCATGCTCTCCTTTGACGCTGCACGTCTCGGTGAAGCCGACATCCGGCTTGGTGTGCTGCGGGTTGCCGGCACGGAGTATCGCGCACTGAAGATCCATTGCTCGGGCTTTTATTTCGACGGGCGCCGACTCGACTGCCCCGAAGGCAGCGTGCGCCGGGAGGATGAGCGCGGCCGCGACAGGCCGGCGCTGCCGTTCTCGCTTGCCTGGCGGGCCGAAGACAATTTCCTCTCCTTCTCCATGCACGACGTCGACGCCGTCGCTTTTTCGCCGCTCGTCAAGCGCCTGCGCAGCTGGCAACCCAAGGGCACCATCGATTTCGGTCTCACGGTCGAGGGCGATCGGGCCTGGCTTGGCCTGGCGGTACGCGATCTCGAGTTCGCCAGCAGGGAGGGCGATGTCTCTGGCAAGGCGATCCTGCTCACCGTGGCTGCGGGCGCCGAGCACCGCGGCGGCGCCTGGCAGTGGAATGCCCGGCTCGACTGGTCCCAGGGCGAGCTTTACCGCGCACCGTGGCGGCGCGAAGCCGGCGTGATCATGGAAGCAGCAGGCAGTCTGTCCGAAACGACGCTGCAAGTCGGCCTTGTGCGGCTTGACGTGATGGGGACAGGATCGGTCAACGCCAGCCTGGCCTGGGATCGGGCGCGCGGAGAGGCGACCGAATGGGGTTTCGTCACCGAGCGGCTCGATCTGGCCTCGGCCATGGACGAGTGGGTGCAGCCCTGGCTCGGCACCCTGGATTTTCCCAAGTGGTACGCCGCGGGCCATGCCCGTTTTTCAGCTGAATGGAAGGCCGGCGGCCTGCGCCGCTTCTATGCCGGACTGGAAGACGCGCGGGTGGCCGACGGTACCGGCTACGTGGAGCTGGGCGGCGTGAACGCGCAGATCCCCTGGGAAGCGTCGTCGCCGACGGACGCCGAGATCAGCGTCGCCGCCGGGCGGCTCGGCGACCTGCCGCTGGGCGGCTTTGCGCTGCCGCTGCGACTTGACGGCAGCGAGGCGACCGTGAAGGGGCTCAGCGCCCCCATGCTGGACGGGCGATTCGTCATCGACCTGCTGCGCCTGGCCAAGCGTCCGTCCGGCTGGCATGGCGAGTTCGAGGGCGGCATCGAGGGCGTTTCCATGCCCAAGCTCTCGCGCGCACTCAAGCTGCCGATTATGGCGGGCAGTCTGACGGCGCGCGTGCCGCGCATCGCCTACGAGGACGACGTGCTTCGGCTCGACGGCGCGCTTGCCATCGAGGTGTTCGACGGCGGCATCATCGTGCACCAGCTGCGCCTGATGGATCCGTTCGGCAAGGAACGCCGCTTCATCGCCGAGGTGACGGCGCGCAATCTCGACCTGGGCATGCTCACGCGCACCTTCGCCTTCGGCAGCATCGAGGGCCGCTTCGACGCCGACCTGCACGACCTGGAGATGCAGAATTGGCAACCGCTGCGCTTCGATGCACGCATCGCCAGCAGCGAGGGGGACTATCCGCGCAGCCTCAGCATCGGCGCGCTGAAGGACATCACCGCACTGGGCGAGACCGGCCAGCCAAAGGCGCTCGAGCGCGTGCCGGAGCGTTCCGGCTTCAGCTTCGGCTATGACCGCATCGGCCTCAGCTGCGCGCTGAGGAACGGCGTCTGCCTGCTCGACGGCGTGGCGCGCGAGGGGGAGGGCGTCGTGCTCATGCGCGGCAGCGGCATCCCCTCGGTGAGCATCATCGGCTACAATCGGCATATCGACTGGGAGGCGCTGGTGGCGCGCTTCCGCGAAGTGATCGCGGGCCGGCCCGGCGCCATCATCGAATGATAGAAAAAATCCTCTTGCTGACCGTTGCTGTCCTGCTCTCCGGCTGCGTCAATCTGCATGTCCACTTCCCGGACGCTGCCGACAAGACTGCCGGCGGCGAAGTGCCGACGCGGCCCGCGGATGCCGGCGGGGCGGCCAAATGACACCCGTGCTGGCCTTCGACATCGAGACGATTCCCGATGTGGCAGGGATCCGCAAGCTGCACGACCTCCCCGGCGAGTTGTCCGACGCGGAAGTTGCCGAGTTCGCCTTCCAGAAACGACGCGCGGCCACCGGCAACGATTTCCTGCAGCTTCATTTGCAGCGCGTCATCGTCATCTCCTGCGCCCTGCGCGAAGGCGACCGTTTCACCGTCTGGTCGCTGTCAGAACCGAATATCGGCGAGGGCGAGATCATCCAGCGCTTCTACGAGGGCATCGAGAAGTTCACGCCGCAGATCGTCTCCTGGAACGGCGGCGGCTTCGACCTGCCGGTGCTGCACTACCGCGGGCTGATCCATGGCGCCGCCGCGCCTCGCTACTGGGACATGGGCGAAGACGATCGCGAGTTCAAGTGGAACAACTACATCAGCCGCTACCATTCGCGCCACCTCGACCTGATGGACCTGCTGGCGCTGTACCAGCCGCGGGCCAACGCGCCGCTGGACGAATTGGCCAAGCTGATGGGCCTGCCCGGCAAGCTCGGCATGGACGGTTCGGCGGTGTGGGGCGCCTGGCAGGACGGCCGCATCGACGAGATCCGCGATTACTGCGAGACCGATGTGGTCAACACCTTCCTTGTCTATCTGCGCTTCCAGCAGATGCGCGGTGCGCTGACGGCGAAAGCCCACGCGGCCGAACTCAAGGTCGTGCGGAGCGCGCTGGAAGGGCTCAAGCAGCCGCACTGGCAAGCCTTCCTGGCCGCATGGGATGAAGCGGGCGGCACGAAAGCATGAGGCCGCTGACCATCCTCGGCCTGTCCGGCTCCCTCTCGCACGATCCTTCCGCCGCGCTCTACATCGACGGCAAGCTAGTGGCCGCCGCGGAAGAGGAGCGCTTCATCCGCGACAAGCATGCCAAGGGCAGCATGCCATATGAAGCGGCGAAGTTCTGCCTCGACTTCGCCGGCATCAGGCCACAGGACGTCGATGCCGTGGCGATTCCCTTCGCGCCGATCAGCCTGCTCGGGCCGGCGCGCTGGCATTATGCCAAGCGCTACTGGTACGCGCCGGACCGCGCGCTCGACGCGCTCTTCAACGGCAACCGCCGCTATCGCCGCTACCGCGGCCGCATCCTCGAGTGCCTCGGCCAGCTCGGCTTCGATCCTGGCAAGGTGGACCTCGTGCCGGTCGAGCACCACCTGACCCACGCCTCCAGCGCCTACAACTGCTCCGGCTTCACGGAGAAGACCGCCATCCTTGGCATCGACGGCAAGGGCGAGTACGCGACAACGTTCTTCGGCTACGGCGAGAACGGACGCATCCACAAGATCAAGGAGTTCTACGATCCCGATTCGCTCGGCGGCCTCTACGGCGCGATCACCGAATACCTCGGCTTCGAGATGCTCGACGGCGAGTACAAGGTCATGGGCATGGCGCCCTATGGCGACCCGCACAAATACGACTTCTCGCGCCTGGCGAAGTTCGAGCACGGCGAGTTGACGATCAACACCGACTACGCCAACGTGATCGGCCTGCGCCGCCACAAGGAGGCGGGCAAGGGCTACTACTTTTCGCCGAAATTGATCGATTGGCTGGGGCCGAAGCGTTCCGGCGACATCGCCGACGACCCCTACATCCACTACGCGGCGAGCATGCAGAAGCTGTTCGAGGACCTCGCCCTGCAGATGCTCGACCACTACCTCGGCGACATCCTGCGCGAGACCGGCCGCCTGGCCTTCGCCGGCGGCGGCGCGCTCAACGTCAAGCTCAACCAGCGCATCATCGCGCGGCCGGACGTGAAGGAACTCTTCGTGCAGCCAGCCTCGGGGGACTCCGGCACGGCCATCGGCGCGGCCTCCTATGTGTCCGTGGCGCGCGGCGTGCCGGTGGAGAAGATGGAGCATGTCTATCTCGGCCCGGCCTACAGCAACGACGACGTCATCGCCGCCTGCGAACGGCACCCGTCCAAGCCGTCGTGGCAGAAGATCGACCAGGTGCCGCAGCGCATCGCCCGGCTGCTCGCCGATGGCCAGCCGGTGGCCTGGTTCCAGGGCCGCATGGAGTTTGGCCCGCGCGCGCTGGGCGGGCGTTCCATCCTCGGTTGCCCGAGCGTGCCCGGCGTGGCCGACCGCATCAATGCGCAGATCAAGTTCCGCGAGCGCTGGCGGCCGTTCTGCCCGTCGATGCTCGACAGCGTCGGCCCGCAGATGCTCGGTTCTAATCACCCCGCGCCCTTCATGACCTTCACCTTTCCGGTGACGGAGGAATGGAGGGCGCGCGTGCCGGAAGTGGTGCACGAGGACGGCACTTCGCGCGCCCAGGTGCTGCGCCGCGAGTTCAACCCACGCTACTACGACCTGATGCTGGAGATGGAAAAGCTCACCGGCAACGGCGTGGTGCTCAACACCTCGCTCAACCGCCGCGGCGAGCCGATGATCTGCTCGCCGAGCGACGCGCTGAACATGTTCTTCGGTTCCGACCTGCAGTACCTGGTGATGGAGGATGTGCTGGTCACGAAGTGATCGCCGCGACCCCCATGGCCTCCGACGAGATTTCAGACTATTACGCCGCAGAACGGCCCGAACTGCTGGCCTTCCTGCGGCCGCTTGGCCCCTTCGCCTCGGCGCTCGACATAGGTTGCGCAGCCGGCATGCTTGGCGCCGGACTGCAGCGTGAGGGCATCGTCGGCGCCTGCGACGGCATCGAGCTCAACTTCGAGGCGGCGCGGCTCGCCGAAACCCGCCTGCGCCAGGTGTGGACGGGTTCCCTCGAATCTGCAGTGGCGGAAGTCCCCTGGGAACACTACGACCTGGTGATCCTCGCCGACGTGCTCGAGCATCTTTCCGACCCCTGGGCCGCCCTGCGCCAGTTGCGGACGCACACCGCGCCGGGCTGCAAGCTGCTGCTTTCGGTGCCCAATGTGCGCCACTACAAGGTGTCGCTGCCGCTGCTGTTCCGCGGCGAATTCCGTTACGAGGCCGACGGCATCATGGACCGCACCCACCTGCACTTCTTCACCCGCGGCAGCCTCGAGGAGACCGTGCGCGATTGCGGCTGGACACCGCGCTTCCTGGACAGCCACATGAAGGGCCGCTACCGCCGCTGGTACATGCCGACACGCCTGCTCGAGCCCTTCGTCGCAGTGCAGTTCATGCTGCTCGCCGAGAAATCGTGAGCCTCCCGCTCGTCAGCGTCGCCATCCCGGCCTACAACCACGCCGCCTATATCGAGGCCTGCCTCGCCTCCGTCTGCGCGCAGACCTATCCTGAACTGGAACTCGTGCTGATCGACGACGGTTCGCAAGACGACACGCTCGAGGCCGCCCGCCGCTTTCTCGAGACGCGCCGCGAGCGCTTCCGCCGCATCGTGCTGCAGCGCCAGGACAATCAGGGCGTGAGCGGCGCCTCGAATGCCGCCATCGCCGCATGCCAGGGGAAATGGGTACACCTGCTCGGCTCAGACGACGTGCTGCATCCCGCCAAGATCGAACGCATCCAGCAGGCGATCTCGGATTGGGATTGTTCCGACCTGGCGCTGGTACATGCCGACGCTGCTTACATCGACCAGCATGGCCAGCCGATCACGCGCAACCGCCGTGCGCAACGGCCTGCGCCGGGACCGGACCGTCAGGCCTGGCGTGCCCTTTTCATGTCCGACAACTTCATCATCAATCCCACTGTGGCCCTGCGCCGCGATGCCTTCCTCGCCGTCGGCGGCTTCGACCGCAACCTGGCGCTGGAAGACATCGACTGCTGGCTGCGGTTGTCCGCGCGCTATGCCATCGCGCGCGTGCCGGAGGAACTGGCCAGCTACCGCAAGCATCCCGGCAACACATTGCGCCGCCGTGTCCGCATGCTCGGCGCGCAATTCCATACCTTCGGCAAATTTCTCGGCGAACACGGCGGCCTGATTCCAGCGGCGGACATCCGCAGGCATTTCCGCCGGTATCTCAAGCGTTTCTGGCGCCGCATGCGCGGCAGGCAGCCCTGGCTGTTCCCGCTGGTGATGGGGGCGCTGCTAAAAAGCCACCTGCGCACGCCGCAGCCCGAGGATTATCGGCGTTTCGGCAGGCTGCTGGACGGCACGGCGGGCTAGCCGGTCCGGTAAGGGCGCTTACTGTATCATTCGCATTTTTGCCCGGCAGGCCATGCAGAATTCCCCGTTTTTTTCCATTGTCATCCCCGTCTATAACGAGGCGGAGAATATCGAGCCCATGGTGCGCGAGATCCAGGCTGCCTTCCGGGGCCGGCCCGAAGCCTGCGAGGTGATTTTCGTGGACGATGCCAGCACCGATGACACGCCCGCCGTGCTGCAGCGGCTGACTTTGGAGACGGGCATCGTGCGCAGCCTGCGGCACCGGCGCAATTTCGGCCAGAGCGCGGCGGTGGCGAGCGGATTCCAGTCCGCACGCGGGGAGTGGATCGGCACCCTGGACGGCGACGGCCAGAACGATCCGGCCGACCTGCCGCACATGCTCGACGAAGCGCGCAGGCTCGGCGTCGACTGCGTCACGGGGGTGCGCGCCAAGCGCCAGGACAATCTCATCCGCAGGTTCTCTTCGCGCGTCGCCAACCGCTTCCGCGACTGGATCACCGGCGACCGCGTAGCCGACAGCGGCTGCGGCGTGCGCGTCGTGCGCGCACCCTGCGTCGCCGAACTGCCCGTCTTCAACGGCCTGCACCGCTTCATGCCCACGCTGCTGAGGCAGAAGGGCTATCGCGTCGCCGAGTATCCGGTGAACCACCGGCCGCGCCTGCGCGGCGTGTCGAAGTACGGCGTGCACAATCGACTCTGGCGCGGCATCCGCGACTGTTTTGGCGTGCGCTGGTTCGCCGCCCGGGCCGTGCCGACGGACCGTGTGGATCCGACACAGAGTCAGGGGCGATGAGCCACGCCGGGCCGGATGCTGCGGAGGCTGGCAATCGTGCCGAGGGCATGCCGGACGGGCCGGAAGACGACATCGAAATCGAATCGGTGGCGCCCGGCTTCTCGAAGGAACTGCGCCGCCTCCTGATCCTCCTTGCCGGTGCCACCGCGGTATTTTTCCTGTTCTACTTCACGCCCATCGGCGAGATCACCCGCGACATCCACAAGCTGCGCGCCTTCCTCGCCGGCGACGATTTCTGGGCGGAAGCCACCTATACCGTCCTGGTGACAGGGCTGGTGGCGCTGGGCACGCCGCGGCTGATCTTCTATGTCCTCGGCGGCCTCGCCTTCGGCTTCTGGCAGGGCCTGCTTCTGGCGCAGGTCGGCGCCGTCATCGGTTCCTACCTGACCTTCTGGGCGGTGCGCCACGGCGGACGCGGCTGGCTCGAGCGGCGCTTCGGCAGCCACCGCCTTTTCGGCAAGACTTTTCGCGTGCGCTCCTCGGTGAAGGCCGTGGTGCTGATCCGCCAGCTGCCGCTGACGAGCGTCATGATCAACAGCGGCCTGGCCCTGAGCAAGGTCAGGGCGCGCGTGTTCGTGCTCGGCACTTTCATCGGCTACCTGCCGCAGGGGATCATTGCGACGCTCATCGGCAGCGGCGTCGTTGACCAGGGGGCCACGGAAGGCCTCGGCAAGCTGCTCGCGGCCGGCATTGTCCTGACGATCGGCGCCTTCCTGCTGTGGCGCTGGCGCAGGCAGGGCGGCAGCACGCAGGAGCACTGATGGGGAGCGCCTGGAAACGGCCGCTTTTCTGGTGCGCCCTCTTCACCGTGCTGGTGCTGGCGTTCTATGCCTTGCGCCTGGCCGGTCCCTCCAACCTCGAAGCCGACGCGCAGGACCGCAACGTCGGCTACGTCATGGACACGGTCTGGCAGGGGCACTGGCTGGTGCAGCAGGACATCCGCGGCCGCATCATGTCGAAGCCGCCGCTGCACACCTGGATCACCGCCGCCTTTGCCGAGTTGGGCGGCATCAACCGCCTGACCCTTACGCTTACCTCCATGCTGGCCGTGCTGGCCATGGCTTTTCTCGTCTTTCTGGTGGGGCGGCAGCATTTCGGCGTGATGGCCGGCGGGCTGGCGGGGCTGGCCGTCGTGCTGGCGCCGATGATGTCCAAGCACGTCGCCCTGGTGCGGACGGATGCCCTCTTCGC
>PHCS01000024.1 GCA_002840845.1 Betaproteobacteria bacterium HGW-Betaproteobacteria-14 | reverse complement strand
CGCCTCCGAAAAGAGGTACGGCGACATTGCGGTCGGAGGTGGCGCTATTGACATTGGAGTCGTGGCCAATCGTACCCTCGGCATAGCCGCGTACGGTGGTACGGCCTTCGTCCTCGACGCGCTCGATGGCGGAGAGCAGCCGATCGATGGTGACGGCCACTTCGGGGGGGATACCTTGTTGCTTGACGGTCTCGAATTCCTGCTTGGCGGTCTTCGTCTCGCCCAGTGCGGCGTAGGCGCGGGCGATCTCGGCGCGGGCGCGGACGTGGTTGGGATTGACGGCGAGCACACGTTCAAGCGCGAAGACCGCGTTGGTGTTCTTGCCGATTTCCAGTGCAGCCAGGCCAAGCAGGAAATCGTACTCGGAATCTCCTGCGCGCTGGCCTTCAAGCGGCTCAAGCAGGGCATAGGCGGTTTTCGCGTCCCCCCTGTCGAGCAACGCCTTGGCATTGTCGGTCACCGCATCGGCCAGAACCGCGTTCGCTGCCAGCAAGCCGGCAGTCAGCAGCGTCATCCGAAGCCTGTTTTTTGTTTTCTTCACCGAACCCCCTTCCAGGCAATCGCTTCACCGGACAAGCCAATACCCAATTCAGGGTACCCCAAACAATCAGGTGACATTGTAGGTGATTCTCCTACATTCAACCCGAAAAAATCATATATGTCGCCGGTGGATGAGCCTGTGCCAGTCCTACCGGCACCAGCACGGACAGAACGAGAAAACCCAGAAATAAAAGGATGCGCATACGACAAGCCTAGGCAGATATTGACAATCTTAATTAAATATACATGAATGTCAATAAGTTATGTTGTATTTTTGATACATGACATGAACTGCATGCCCGGTGACAAAAAAACCGCCCGTGGGCGGTTCTCGATCCACAGCAAGGACTCACCTGACGCAATCCACCAGATAGCGGACCTTGCCGTTCGAAACGTCTTTCACCAATCCGTGGATATCGGTCTCGAAGCCCGGGAAGCGCTCGTTGAAATCGCGCGCGTACTGCAGGTAGCGGACGATGGTGCGATTGAAGCGCTCGCCGGGGATCAACAAGGGAATGCCCGGCGGATAGGGCGTCAGCAGGACACTGGTGATGCGATCCTCCAGCGCATCGATATCGACGCGCTCGATTTCTCGATGCGCCATTCTGGCGAAGGCATCGGCCGGCCGCATTGCCGGCACCATGTCTGAGAGATACATCTCGGTTGTCAGGCGCGCCACGTCGTTCGCCTTGTAGACGTCGTGGATCTGCCGGCACAGGTCGCGCAGGCCGACGCGTTCGTAGCGCGGGTGTTTGGCGACGAACTCGGGCAGCACCTTCCACAGCGGATGGTTCCGGTCGTAGTCGTCCTTGAACTGTTGCAGTTCGGTCACCATCGTGTTCCAGCGGCCCTTGGTGATGCCGATGGTGAACATGATGAAGAAGGAATAAAGTCCGCACTTCTCGACGATAACGCCATGCTCGGCCAAGTACTTGGTGACGATGGCCGCCGGAATGCCCCAGTCGGCGAAATCGCCGTCGACGTCGAGTCCCGGCGTGATCACCGTCGCCTTGATCGGATCGAGCATGTTGAAGCCGTCGGCCAGCTGGCCGAAGCCATGCCAGCGCTCGCCCGGCTTCAGCATCCAGGCCGCGCGCTCCTCGATGCCTTCCTCTGAGAGGTCGTTCGGACCCCATACCTTGAACCACCAGTCGGCGCCCCACTCCTCGGCCACCTTGCGCATGGCGCGGCGGAAATCCAGCGCCTCTGCGATCGACTCCTCCACCAGTGCCGTGCCGCCGGGCTCCTCCATCATCGCCGCCGCCACGTCGCAGGAGGCGATGATGGCGTATTGCGGCGAGGTCGAGGTATGCATCAGGTAGGCCTCGTTGAAGACGTCGTGATCCAGCTTGCGATTCTCCGAGTCCTGCACCAGGATCTGCGAGGCCTGGGAGAGGCCCGCCAGCAGCTTGTGCGTGGATTGTGTCGAGAAGACTATCGACTCCCTGCAACGCCGCCGATCGGCGCCGATGGCGTGGTAGTCGCCGTAGAAATCGTGGAAGGCGGCGTGCGGAAGCCAGGCCTCGTCGAAGTGCAGCGTGTCGATCTTCCCGTCGAGCATCTCCTTGATCTCCTCGACGTTGTAGAGGATGCCGTCGTAGGTGGACTGCGTGATGGTCAGCACCCGCGGCTGACCTTTCACTTTCGAGGCGAAGGGGTGCGCGGCGATTTTCCGCTGGATGTTCTCCCAGGCGAACTCCCCCTTGGGAATCGGCCCGATGATGCCGTAGTTGTTGCGCGTCGGCATGAGGAACACCGGAATGGCGCCAGTCATGATGATCGCGTGCAGCACCGACTTGTGGCAGTTGCGGTCGACGATGACGATGTCGCCCGGCGCGACAGTCGAATGCCAGACGATCTTGTTTGAGGTCGAGGTGCCGTTGGTGACGAAGAAAAGGTGGTCGGCGTTGAAGATGCGCGCGGCGTTGCGCTCGGAAGCCGCCACTGGCCCGGTATGGTCGAGCAGCTGGCCAAGTTCCTCCACGGCATTACAGACGTCGGCGCGCAGCATGTTCTCGCCGAAAAATTGGTGGAACATCTGGCCCACGGGCGATTTCAGGAAGGCCACGCCGCCCGAATGCCCAGGGCAATGCCAGGAATAGGAGCCGTCGGCGGCGTAGTGGGTCAGCGCACGGAAGAACGGCGGCGGCAGCGAATCCAGGTAGGCCTTGGACTCGCGCAAGACGTTGCGGGCGATGAACTCCGGCGTGTCCTCGAACATGTGGATGAAGCCGTGCAGTTCGCGCAGCACGTCATTCGGGATGTGGCGGGATGTACGCGTTTCACCGTGCAGGAAGATCGGGATCTCCGCATTACGGGAGCGCACACCCTTGACGAAGGCGCGCAGCTCGGCGATGGTTTCCTCTTCCTCATTGGCCAGTTCCTCGTCGTCGATGGAGAGGATGAACGCCGAGGCGCGGCTCTGTTGCTGCGCGAAGGAAGACAGGTCGCCGTAACTGGTGACGCCCAGCACCTCCATGCCCTCTGCCTCGATGGCTTCGGCCAGTCGCCGGATGCCGAGGCCGCTGGCGTTCTCCGAACGGAAATCTTCGTCGATGATGATGATGGGGAAATGAAACCGCATGGCCTGTCCTCCTGGCGGAGTTGCCGGATCAGATTTTGGGCAGGGTGACGCCCACCTGCCCCTGGTACTTGCCGCCGCGGTCCTTGTACGAGGTTTCGCATACCTCGTCCGACTCAAAGAACAAAACCTGCGCGACACCCTCGTTGGCGTAGATCTTCGCCGGCAGCGGCGTGGTGTTGGAGAACTCAAGCGTGACGTAACCCTCCCATTCCGGCTCGAAGGGCGTGACGTTCACGATGATGCCGCAGCGGGCGTAGGTGCTCTTGCCGAGGCAGACGGTGAGAACGTTGCGCGGGATGCGAAAATACTCGACCGTGCGCGCCAGGGCGAAGGAGTTGGGCGGAATGATGCAATGCGGGCCCGTCACCTCGACGAAGGAATTCGGGTCGAAGTTCTTCGGGTCGACGATGGTGCAGTTGATGTCGGTAAACAGCTTGAACTCGTTCGAGCAGCGGATATCGTAGCCGTAGCTGGACGTGCCGTAGGAGACGATCTTGCGGCCGTCGACCTCGCGCACCTGGCCGGGCTCGAACGGCTCGATCATGTTGTGCTCCTTCGCCATGCGGCGAATCCACTTGTCCGACTTGATGCTCATCGCGCTTCCAAAAAGAAAACAAGCCGCCACGCGGCTTGTTTCGGCGCAGGCTAACTTCGCTTGCGAAGTAAAGGCCGCGAAAAGCGGCCTGCCGTAGCCGAAAGAGCGGATTATCCGCTCTTTCAGGGGGGGGTCAACCGACGATCAGGTATTCTGGATCACGATGTTGGGGAACTTGGCGGTCATGTCCTTGGCCTTGTCGGCGATCTTCACCGCTATGCGACGGGCGATGCCGCGGTAGATCTCGGCGACGCGGCCGTCGGGGTCGGCCGCCACCGACGGCTTGCCGGAATCGGTCTGCTCACGGATCTTGATGTCCAGCGGCAACGCACCGAGGAACTCGACCTCGTAGTCCTTGCACATCTTCTCGCCGCCGCCGGAGCCGAAGATGTGCTCTTCGTTGCCGCACTTCGAGCAGATGTGGATGCTCATGTTCTCGACGATGCCGAGGATGGGGATGCCGACCTTCTCGAACATCTTGAGGCCCTTGCGCGCATCGAGCAGGGCGATGTCCTGCGGCGTGGTGACGATCACCGCGCCGGTCACCGGCACCTGCTGCGCCAGCGTAAGCTGGATGTCGCCGGTACCCGGCGGCAGGTCAATCACCAGGTAGTCCACGTCGCGCCACTGCGTGTCGCCCAGCAGTTGCTGCAGCGCCTGCGTGACCATCGGGCCGCGCCAGACCATCGGCGTCTCGACGTCGATGAGGAAGCCGATAGACATGGCCTGCAGGCCGTAGGCCTGCATCGGCTCCAGCGTCTTGCCGTCGCGCGACTCAGGCTTGTCGGTGATGCCCAGCATCTGCGGCTGCGACGGCCCATAGATGTCCGCATCCAGCAAGCCCACATTGGCGCCTTCGGCAGCCAGCGCCAGCGCCAGGTTCACCGCGGTGGTGGACTTGCCCACACCGCCCTTGCCGGAGGCCACGGCAATGATGTTCTTCACCTGCGGCACGAGCTTGACGCCGCGCTGCACGCTGTGGGATACGATCTTGCTATACACATTGGCGGAGACATTGCCCGCGCCCGGAATCGCCTTCAGCTTGTCGATGACGGTCTTGCGGATGCCGTCGATCTGGCTCTTCGCCGGGTAGCCCAGCTCGATATCGACCGCGATGTCCGCGCCGTCGGTCTTGATGTTCCTGGCTGAACGCGTGCTGACGAAATCCTTGCCGGTATTCGGATCGGTGATTTCCTTCAGCGCCGTCTGCACCTGCAGTTCGGAAATGCTCATTGCGTGCTCCATTAGAATTTTAATACCCGACTATTATACTAAGGATTGACGGATCTCTGGGCGCAGAATACAGTTTGCCGGCTTCAACTGCTAAAATTACTGTTTTTTCAAAGAAAATCCGCAATGTCAGCGCCGCGCAAGATCCTCGTCACCAGCGCCCTGCCGTATGCCAATGGCGCCATCCACCTCGGCCATCTCGTCGAATACATCCAGACCGACATCTGGGTGCGCTTCCAGAAGATGCGCGGCCATGAATGCTGGTACGTGTGCGCCGACGACACGCATGGCACCCCGATCATGCTGCGCGCCGACAAGGAGGGCATCACGCCCGAAGCCCTGATTGCCCGGGTGCATGGCGAACATTCTCGCGACTTCGCCGGCTTCCACGTCGCCTTCGACAACTACTACTCGACGCACTCTGAAGAAACGCGCTTCTTCGCCAACGACATCTTCGGCAAGCTGAAGGCTGCCGGCCTCATCGAAGTGCGCCCAGTAGAACAATTCTACGATCCGGTGAAGGCAATGTTCCTGCCGGACCGCTACATCAAGGGCGAATGCCCGAAGTGCGGCGCGAAGGATCAGTACGGCGACTCCTGCGAAGTATGCGGCGCCGCCTATGCCCCCACGGACCTTAAGAATCCCGTCTCCGCCGTCTCGGGCGCCACGCCGGTGCGGAAATCCTCCGACCATTATTTTTTCAAGCTGTCCGACCCGCGCTGCCAGGCGTTCCTGCGGCGCGCGACGCGCGAAGTCTGCAAAACCCAGCCCGAGGCCGTAAACAAGCTGCAGGAATGGCTCGGCACGGAAGGCGAGAACAGGCTCACCGACTGGGACATCTCGCGTGACGCGCCCTACTTCGGCTTCGAGATCCCCGGCGAAGACGGGAAAGGGACAGGCAAGTATTTCTATGTCTGGCTGGATGCGCCGATCGGCTACTTCGGCAGCCTGAAGCATCTCGCCGCGCGCACGCCGCAGATCGACGTCGCCGCCTTCACCGACAAGGCCGCCGCGCTGAAGGCCGGCACCGAGCTCTATCACTTCATCGGTAAGGATATCCTCTATTTCCACGCCCTGTTCTGGCCCGCCGAACTGGAGCATGCCGGCTACCGCATACCGACATCTGTCTACGCCCACGGCTTTCTCACCGTGGACGGACAGAAGATGTCGAAGTCGCGCGGCACTTTCATCACCGCCGAGAGCTATCTGAAGCAGGGCTTGAATCCGGAATGGCTGCGCTACTACTACGCCGCCAAGCTCAGTGCCACAATGGAGGACATCGATCTCAGTCTCGATGATTTCATCGCCCGGGTGAATTCGGATCTCGTCGGCAAGTACGTGAATATCGCTTCTCGCTGCGCAGGGTTCATCCACAAGCGCTTCGACGGCGCGCTGGCGCTCGCGTCCAGCGACCTTCTGTCGGATGCGCAGGCTGCCGGCGAGTCGATCGCCGCGCTTTATGAAGCGCGCGAATTTGGCAAGGCGCTGCGCGAAGTCATGGCGCTGGCCGACCGTGCCAACCAGTTCGTCAACGACAACGCCCCCTGGGAGTTGGCCAAGAAAGCCGGTGCCGAGGCGCAGTTGCATGCTGTCTGCTCGGAAGCGCTCAACCTGTTCAGGCTGCTCACGATCTACCTCAAGCCGGTGCTGCCGAAGCTGGCCGCCGATGTCGAAGCCTTCCTCAAGGTCGCGCCGCTGGCCTGGTCGGATGCCGCGCGCCTGCTGCCGGGCGGCCACCGCATCGGCGAGTACAAGCACCTTGCCACGCGAGTGGAGCGCAGGCAGATTGACGCCCTCGTCGAAGCAAACAAGGAATCGCTCGCCCCGTCACCTGCGCCGCAAGCCCATTCGCAGCAGCGCCATGCCGAGCATCAGCAGCATGCCGAGGAGAAAACCGCCGTGTCCCTCATCAGCATCGACGACTTTACGAAAGTTGACCTGCGCATCGCGCGCATCGCCAGCGCCGAGCATGTCGAAGGTGCCGAGAAACTGATCAAGCTGACGCTCGACCTGGGCACGGAAACGCGCACAGTGTTCGCCGGCATCAAGTCGGCCTACGATCCTGCGACGCTTACCGGGCGCCTGACGGTGATGGTGGCGAACCTCGCGCCGCGCAAGATGAAGTTCGGCCTCTCGGAAGGCATGGTGCTGGCGGCCTCCGGCGATGGCCCCGGCATCTTCCTCCTCAGCCCGGACAGCGGCGCGCAGCCGGGCATGCGCGTGAAGTAATAAACATGGCTCACCGGCACTTGGTCATTCAGGGGCGGGTGCAGGGTGTCGGCTTTCGCGCCTCGATGGCCTGGGAGGCGCAGGCACTGGGCGTCACCGGCTGGGTGCGCAACCGGCGCGACGGCACGGTGGAGGCCATGATCCAGGGCAGCGACGAGGCGGTTGCCAGCCTAATCGGCTGGGCACGCCTGGGTCCGCCCGGCGCGCATGTCAGCCGCGTGGTGGTCGAACTCGGTGGCGGGGAATTCTCCAACTTCGAACAACTTCCAACCGAATGACCCTCACTGACCTGCGCTACATCGTCGCCCTCGCCCGCGAGCGCCATTTCGGCCGCGCCGCCGAAAAATGCTTCGTTTCCCAGCCGACGCTGTCGGTGGCAGTGAAGAAGCTCGAGGAGCAGCTCGGCGTGATCCTCTTCGAGCGCTCGCCGCAGGAAGTGCGCGTCACCCCTGTCGGCCAGCGCATCGTCGCCCAGGCCGAGCGGGTGCTGGCCGAGGCGGCGCAAGTGGCCGAGATCGCCGCCGCCGACAAGGGCCCGCTGGTGGGCCCCTTGCGCGTGGGCGTGATCTTCACCATCGCGCCCTGGCTGCTGCCGCGCCTGGTGCCGCTGGTGAAAAAACGCGCGCCGGCCATGCCGCTGATCCTCGAGGAAAACTACACGCACCGGCTCGTCGAGAAACTGAAGAACAATGAGCTCGATGTGGCCATCGTCGCCCTGCCGGTGGAGGAGCCCTGGCTGGTGGCGCAGGCGGTCTATGACGAGCAGTTTCGCGTGCTGGCGCCGTCCGGCCACCCCTGGGCGACGCAAAAGGCCATCGAGGCCACCGTCCTTCCGGATGCGCAGCTGCTCATGCTCGGGCCCGGCAACTGTTTCCGCGACCAGGTGATGGACCTCTGCGCGACTGCCAGCAGCCAGTCCGGCATCTCGCCGCATGTCATCGAGGGCAGCTCGCTGGAGACGATCCGCCACATGGTCGCCAGCGGCGTCGGCGTCACGGTCATGCCCGCCTCGGCGGTGGACGACATTCGGCCCAGGGATCCCCTCCTGCGCGTGCTGCCGTTCAGGGAACCCTGCCCGTCCCGCCGCGTCGGACTGGTGTGGCGTTCCAGTTATCCGCGTCACCAGGCCATAGAAGTGGTGCAACGCGCCCTGCTCGACAGCAAGCTGCCCGGCACGCGCGCCGTGGCCGCTAAATAGTCAGTAACTATCGTATTGGTTAATATTTACAATTTCCTTTTTGCTTCAATTGGGCATATCGTTTACATGCCAAGGCCATGAAGTACCCCAACCCCAGGATCGGGCACTTGTCTTGTCATATATTGCAACCCACGTGAGGAGCCAGACCATGAAACAACTTAAAGGAAGCAAGACCGAACAGCACCTGAAGGACGCCTTCGCCGGCGAATCCCAGGCCAACCGCCGCTATCTCTATTTCGCAGCCAAGGCCGACGTCGAGGGCTACAACGACGTCTCCGCCCTGTTCCGCTCCACAGCGGAAGGCGAGACCGGCCACGCCCACGGCCACCTCGAGTACCTCGAACAGGTCGGCGACCCGGCCACCGGCCTGCCGATCGGCCCCACCGCCGACAACCTGAAATCCGCCGTCGCTGGCGAAACCCACGAGTACACCGACATGTACCCGGGCATGGCCAAGGATGCGCGGGCGGAAGGCTTCGACGAGATCGCAGACTGGTTCGAGACCCTGGCCAAGGCCGAGCGTTCGCACGCCAACCGTTTCCAGAAGGCGCTGACCGAGCTCAACGCCTAAGGCATCCTGAGCATCCTGCCCGGCCGTCCTGCGGGGCGTCCGGGTCCCCTCGCACATCACCCAGAGAGGAAGGGTAGTCCGCATGGCCGCACCCCGCGAAGGCAATCTCGAAGCCCCCACCCGTCATCCGCTCGACTGGAACAATTCGGCTTTCTATGACGAGGCCGCGCTGTTCCACGAAATGGAGCGCGTCTTCGACATCTGCCACGGTTGCCGGCGCTGCGTCAGTCTGTGCCAGGCCTTCCCGACCCTGTTCGACCTGGTGGACGAATCGCCCACGCTGGAAGTGGACGGCGTCAAGAAGGACGATTACTGGAAGGTGGCGGATCACTGCTACCTGTGCGACCTCTGCTACATGACCAAGTGCCCCTATGTGCCGCCGCACGAGTGGAACGTGGATTTCCCGCACCTCATGCTGCGCGCCAAAGCCGTGCACTTCAAAAAGGGCACCACCAAGCTGCGCGACAAGGTGCTCACCAGCACCGACGCCGTCGGCAAGATCGCCGGCATCCCCGTCGTCGCCCAGGCGGTGAACGCCGTCAACAAGATCGGGCCCGCACGCAAGGCGTTGCAGGCCGTCGCCGGCATCCATGCCGAGGCCTGGCTGCCCGAATTCTCCAGCCGTCCGCTGCGCAGCCGCCTGGACAAGCTGCCCCTCGATGCGCCAGGCGAAGCCGCCGGCCCGACGCAGGGCAAGGTGGCCCTTTTCGCCACCTGCTTCATGAACCGCAACGAGCCCGGCCCCGGCGAAGACTTTGCCGCCGTGTTCGCCCACAACGGCATCCCGGTCACACTGGCCGAGAAGGAACGCTGCTGCGGCATGCCCAAATTGGAACTGGGCGACCTCGAATCCGTGCGCGCTGCCAAGGAGGCCAACATTCCGGTGCTGGCGAAGCTGGTCGACGCCGGCTGGGATCTCGTCGCCCTCGTGCCCTCCTGCGTGCTGATGTTCAAGCAGGAACTGCCGCTGATGTTCCCGGACGACGCGGACGTGCAGAAGGTAAAGAACGCCTTCTATGACCCCTTCGAATACCTCATGCTGCGCCACAAGGCAGGCAAGCTGAAGACCGACTTCAAGCAGCCGCTCGGCAAGGTGGCCTACCATGCCGCCTGCCATCAGCGCGTGCAGAACATCGGCCCGAAGACCAGGGAAGCCCTGTCGCTGGTGCCGGACACCACGGTGGACATCATCGAGCGCTGCTCCGGCCACGACGGCACCTACGCCGTGAAGCAGGAGTTCCACGAATTCGCCGTGAAAATCGTCAAGCCGGTGGTGAACCGCGTCAACCAGGCCCAACCCGACCATTACGGCAGCGACTGCGCCATGGCGGGACACCACATCGGCCATGTCCGCGCCGACGGTACCTCGCCCGAGCACCCCATCACCCTGTTGAGAAAAGCCTACGGAGTTTGATCATGTTGCGTCACGAAGACCTCTTCAGCCTCGAGAAATATGCCCGCGTGCGGCCCGAGTTCCGCGCCAAGGTGATCGCGCACAAGAAGAACCGCCAGCTGCCCATCGGCGGGCACGCCACCCTGTATTTCGAGGATGCGCTGACCATGCAGTACCAGGTGCAGGAAATGCTGCGCCTCGAGCGCATGTTCGAGCCGGAACCGATCCAGGAGGAACTGGACGTCTACAACCCGCTCATCCCCGACGGCCACAACTGGAAGGCCACCTTCATGGTCGAATACGGCGATGTCGAGGAGCGCCGCCGCATGCTGGCCAAGCTGGTCGGCATCGAGAAGAAGGTGTGGCTGCAGGTGGAAGGCTGCGACAAGGTATTCCCCATCGCCAACGAGGACCTCGACCGCGAAACCGAGGACAAGACTTCCGCAGTGCATTTCCTGCGCTTCGAGCTGACGCCGCAGATGATCGCCGCGGCCAAGGGCGGCGCAGCGCTGCATGCGGGCATCGACCACGCGCATTACCGCGAAGCCGTCGTCGTGCCGGAGGCGGTGCGGGCGTCGCTTGTGACAGACCTAGCGTAGTCGGCCTTCAGGCCGACTCATGCCGCCATGTCCCACAGGGACTTCCTTCGGTCGTCGGGCTGAAGCCCGACCTACTGGTAAACCACCTCGACGTTCTCCGCCTCCAGCCACTGCTGCAGACCGGCCAGCAGTTCATCGTCGAGCCGCACCCTCCATGTGTCCCCCAGCGGCAGTTCGCACTCGGCCTGCGCATTGCGGTAGCGCACGCGCACCGGACAGGGGCCGTTGCGATAGGGCGCCAGCAGGGTGCGCAGCTTCTCCGCCGCCGCATTGTCGCGGCTGACTTTCCCGTTCAACGCCACGCGCAGCACCTTGGCATAGCGTCCGCGCGCCTCCGTCAGGGTCATCAGCCTGTCCGCCACCACGCGCAGGCCGCCGTTGAAATCGTCCCGGCTCACCTTGCCCTCGACGATCAGCGGATCGTCTACGCGGATCTTGTCGCGCTCGGCCTCGAACAGCTCGTTGAACACGGTCATCTCGACCTGCCCCGTGCCGTCGTCCAGCGTGACGACGATCATCTTGCCGCGGCGGGTCATTTGCGTGCGCGTGGCGGTGACGATGCCGGCCAGCAGCACCGTCTCCTTCTGCGGCTCGAGCGCGGACAGCGGGCGCCGCACGAAGGCCGACAGCTCGTCGCGGACCTCGTTGTAGGGGTGTCCGGAAAGGAAGAATCCCAGCGCCTGCTTCTCGTTGAGCAGCCGCTCGCGCTCGCTCCAGGGCGGCACTTCGATCATCTGCACCCGCTGTTCCGCCCCGCCGCCGGCATCGAAGAGCCCGACCTGCAGGGCGTCTCGCTCGGCCTGTTCCGCCGCCTCGAGCGCAATGCCGACCGAGGCCATGAGGCGGGCGCGCTGGTCGTCGATGGAATCGAAGGCACCGGCGCGCACCAGCGCCTCGATGACGCGGCGGTTCACCACGCGCTTGTCGATGCGCCGGCAGAAGTCGAAGAGGTCCGTGAAATCGCCGCCCGCTTTTCCATCCGCGCCTTCACGCGCCCGCTGTATCGCCCCGATGGCCGATTCGCCGGTGCCCTTGATGGCGCCCAGGCCATAACGGATGGTCTTCGCATCCACCGGCGTGAAGCGGTGTCGGCTGCGATTGATGTCGGGCGGCAGGAAAGTCAGCCCGCAGGACACGGCGTCGGCGACGAAGAACTGCACCTTGTCGGTATCGGCCATTTCCGAAGACAGCGTCGCCGCCAGGAAGGCCGCCGGATGGTGGCACTTGAGGTACGCCGTCTGGTAGGCAACCAGGGAATAGGCGGCGGCGTGCGACTTGTTGAAGCCGTAGCCGGCGAACTTCTCCATGGTGTCGAAGATCTCGTTGGCCTTGTCCGCGCCGATGCCGTTCTTTTCCGCGCCGGCGACGAAGCTCTCGCGCTGCTTGGCCATCTCCTCCGCCTTCTTCTTGCCCATGGCGCGGCGCAGGAGATCGGCGCCGCCGAGCGAGTAGCCGGCCACCACCTGCGCCGCCTGCATCACCTGCTCCTGGTACACCATGATGCCGTAGGTGTTGCCCACCACTTTTTCCAGCAGCGGGTGCGGGTAGACGATGCGTTCGCGGCCGTGCTTGCGGGCGATGAAGTTCGGGATGAAATCCATCGGCCCCGGCCGGTAGAGCGCGTTCAGGGCAATGAGATCCTCCAGCCGGTCGGGCTTCGCCTGCAGCAGCGTTTCCTTCATGCCGCGCGATTCGAACTGGAATACCGCCGTCGTGTTGGCCGTCTTGAAGATTCGGTCGTAGGTCGGCTTGTCGTCGAGCGGCAGGCGGTCGAGGTCCACTTCGATGCCCTCGACGTCCTTCACGAAGCGCACCGCCTCGGCGAGGATGGTCAGGGTGCGCAGGCCGAGGAAGTCGAACTTCACCAGGCCGGCCTTCTCGACATCGTCCTTGTCGAACTGGCTCACCGCGGTCTCCGCGCCGCCCGCCGAGTAGAGCGGGCAGAAGTCGGTCAGCTTGCCCGGCGCGATGAGCACGCCGCCGGCATGCATGCCGACATTGCGCGTCAGTCCCTCCAGCCGCTCCGCGAGTTCCAGCAGTTCGCGGATTTCCTCTTCGCGCCCGGCGCGCTCGTTGATGGCCGGCTCCTTCTCGCGCGCGTCCTTCAGCGTGATGCCCAGCTCGTTGGGAATCAGCTTGGCGAACTGGTCGACGAAGTTGAAGCCCAGGTTGAGCACGCGGCCGACGTCGCGGATCACCGCCTTGGCCGCCATGGTGCCGAAGGTGGCGATCTGCGAAACGGCATGGCTGCCGTAGCTGCGCTTGACGTAGTCGATGACGCGGTCGCGGCCCTCCTGGCAGAAGTCCACGTCGAAGTCGGGCATCGACACGCGTTCCGGGTTGAGGAAGCGCTCGAACAGCAGTCCGTAGCGCAGCGGGTCGAGGTCGGTGATGCCCAGCGAGTAGGCCACGAGCGAGCCGGCGCCCGAGCCGCGGCCGGGCCCGACCGGCACGCCGTTCTGCTTCGCCCAGTTGATGAAGTCGGCAACGATGAGGAAATAACCGGGAAAGCCCATCTGCTGGATGGTCTTGCATTCGAAGATGAGGCGGTCGGCGTATTCCGGCCGCCGCGTCTCGCGTTCGGCGGCATCCGGATAGAGCTGGGCCAGGCGTCGCTCCAGGCCCTGTTCCGCCTGCTGCGTCAGGTAGTCGTCCAGGGAAACGCCCTCGGGCGTGGGGAACTGCGGCAGTTTGTTATTGCCCAGTTCGACGGAAAGATTGCAGCGGCGGGCAATCTCCACGGCGTTCTCCAGCGCCTCAGGCAGATCAGCGAAGAGCGCCTGCATTTCCGCCTGCGACTTGAAATACTGCTCCTCGGTGAACACGCGCGGCCGGCGCGGGTCTGCCAGCGCATAGCCTTCGGCAATGCACACCCGCGCCTCGTGCGCCTTGAAGTCGTCGCGCTCGAGAAACTGCACGGGATGGGTCGCCACCACCGGCAGGTTCAGGCGCGCCGCCAGCGCCACGCTCGCAGCAACGAGCGGTTCGGCCTGCGGCTGGCCATAACGCTGAATCTCGATGTAGTAACTGTCCGGGAAAAGCCGGGCCCATTCGCGCGCCGCGGCTTCGGCTGGCGCGCTGCTGCCCATCAGCAGGCTCTGGCCGACATCGCCGAGCGCGGCGCCGGACAACGCGATCAGGCCGGAGTTGTCGCCGCCGGCGAAAGCCGCGCGCGAAATCTCGGCCCGGCCGCGCTGGCGCGGCCCCAGGCAGGCCTGCGTCAGCAATTCGCACAGACGCAGATAGCCGCCGTGATTCTTCGCCAGCAGGAGCAGGCGGGTGGGCCGGTCGCGGTCGCTCTCTGCGATGGCGCCCGCAGCAGGTGCGACCCAGGCGTCGCAGCCGACGATGGGCTTGATGCCCCGGCTGCGCGCGCTGCTGTAGAACTTGACCATGCCGAAGAGGTTGGCCAGGTCGGTCAGCGCCAGCGCCGGCATGCCGTCTCCGGCTGCCTTGGCCACGGCGTCGCCCAGCCTGACCATGCCGTCGACGATGGAGTACTCGCTGTGCAGGCGCAGGTGGACAAAGGCGGGGGGCGGCATGGGCGTATTTTAAAACCTAAGCCCGGGCGCGAGGCTTCAAATTTAATGATCGCTTGAAATTGACGTTGCCCGCGCCTGCGGCATTCTCCATAATTCCGCCTCTCCCAAGAAAAACAACGCCATGGTTCTCCAGTCGCCCGAACTCCGCTCCCTCGATACCTGCCTGCGCTCACTCAAGGCACGCTGGCAGGAATACCGGGATCAGGGCAACTTCGAGCATTTCGTCGAGTTCACCCTGGCGCTGGACAACCTGACGGAGCACCTGAACCGTCTCAAGCTGCCCGGGCTGTTGCGCCAGTGCGAAGGCTTGGAAAACGCCGCCCTCGCCCTGTTCGGCGACGAATCCTCGCATCCGGTCAGCGCCCGCGATGCGGCCGCCCTCGAGCACCAGGTCGACGCGCTCCTCCATACGATCGAGACTGCACAGGCCGCCTCGGCCGGCGCCGAGGAAGATCAACGCCGCCGTACTGCATCGTCATCGCATGCCGAGGCGGAATGGGCGAAACCGCGTTCCATCTGGTTGATTGCAGGAGAACGCCACGCCTGGGTGCCCGGCCTTGTCGAGCAATTGGGTTTCTTCGGGTTTCGTGTCTTCCGCTTCGGCTGGAGCGACCCGGCGCCCGATGCCGCGTCCCCGCTCGTTGCCCTCTGCATCCCTCCGGCTGACGGCTATGCCGCTGCCGCGCTCCAATCCATCGAACGCCTGCGCAGCGAACACCCGACCAGCCAGCTGTTCTGCCTCGCGGTGCCCAAGTCGCTGGAAGTCACCGTCGCGCTCCTGCGCGCCGGCGCCGACGTCACCATCCAGGCCGAGCAGGAAACCGTTACCGTGCTCGGCCGCCTGCTCGATCTGTTGCAAACCCGCGAGCAGGATCCCTATCGCGTCCTCGTGGTGGAAGATTCACCCACGGCCGTCGCCATGATCCAGCGCTCGCTGTCGCAGCACGGCATCGACAGCCACCCGATCGACAACCCGCAACTGCTGCTCTCGGCCGTCGAGCAATACCGTCCCGACCTGGTGCTGATGGACATGTACATGCCGCATTGCACCGGTGTGGAAGCCACCCGCGTGCTGCGCCAGCTGACCGACTACCAATCCCTGCCGGTGGTCTATCTCTCCAGCGAAACCGACATGGGCATGCAGGTCGAGGCGCTGCGTCTGGGCGGCGACCAGTTCCTCACCAAGCCCTGCAACCCGGTGCTGCTGGCCGCCGTGGTCAAGACCAAGATCGAGCGCTATCGCGAGATGCAGCGGCACAGCCAGCACGACAGCCTGACCGGCCTGCTCAATCATTCCGCGGCCAAGGGCCGCCTGAATCAGCTGGTGCAATCCCTGCAGGGCGCGCCCGAACCGCTCTGCGTGGCGATGCTCGACATCGACCACTTCAAGTCGGTCAATGACACTTACGGCCACCCGGTCGGCGATCAGGTCATCCGCAGCCTGGCCTGGCTGCTGAAGGGCCGGCTGCGCGCCTCGGACATCATCGGGCGTTATGGCGGCGAGGAATTCATCGTCGCCCTGCGCAGCGCCGGCCTCAGGGAAGCCGAATCCGTGCTCGATACCATTCGCGCCGACTTCGCCACGCTGCCGCATGCCCACGCCGGCGGCACCCTGCGCGCCACCTTCAGCGCCGGCTTGGCCAGCTTTCCTCAATGGGGCACGGGCAATGACCTCACGCACGCCGCCGACGAAGCCCTGCTCGAAGCCAAGCGGCAGGGGCGCAACCGCATCGTGCTCGCTCGGTCACGCAAAGCAGATCAATGAAGCAGGGCAAATGGGCCTTGCTCGCCCTGTTCGCCGGCGCCCTCGGCATCGCCTTCGCGCCCATCTTCGTGCGCTGGTCTGAAGTCGGCCCGGTCGCCACGGCGTTCTGGCGCATGGCGCTGGCGCTGCCGCTGCTGGCGCTCTGGGCGTCCCTGCAGCCGCGCCGCGCGGCGGCGCCCGAGCGGCACACTGGCATCGCCATGGCGCTGCTCGCCGGGCTGTTCTTCGCCGCGGACCTGGCCGTCTGGCACTGGTCGATCCGCCTCACCAGCGTGGCGAACGCCACCTTCCTCGCCAACCTGGCGCCCGTCGCCGTCACGCTCGGCGCCTGGCTGCTGCTGGGCGAGCGCGCAAGGCCGGTGTTCTTTCTGGGCATGGTGCTGGCGCTGGCGGGCGCCGCGCTGCTGGTGCGGGCCAATGTCGGCGGCCCCGGGGCCGTGCTGCTGGGCGATGCGCTGGGCATCCTGACGGCGTTCTTCTATGCCGGCTACCAGCTCTGCGTGAAGCGCCTGCGCGACACGCAATCCACTGCGCGCATCATGCTGATTTCAGGCGCGGCCTGCACGGCCGTCCTGCTGCCGCTGGCGCTGGCCTCGGGGGAAGCGATCCTGCCGGCGACAGCGACAGGGTGGCTGGTCGTTGCGGCCCTCGCCATCGTCTGCCAGTTCGCCGGACAAAGCCTGATCACCTACGCCGTGGCGCACCTGTCGGCGAGCTTCTCCTCGGTGAGCTTGCTGCTGCAGCCGGTGGCTGCGGCGGCCCTGGCATGGATGCTGTTCGGCGAGGCGCTGGCCGCCCTGCAATGGTGGGGCGGCGCGGCGGTGCTGCTGGGGATCTATTTGGCGCGGCGCGGCAGTTTCTAATCAAGGTCGAAGAGCAGGATTTCCGCGTCCGCGGCGGCGCTGATGCGCAACTCGGATTCCTCGGCAATCTTCGCGCCGTCGCCGGCGCCAAGCTGCACGCCATTGAGGTCTACCTTGCCGCGCGCCACGTGCAGGTAGGCGTGCCGGCCCTGTGCCGGCGCATGGCGCACCGACTCGCCCGCCGCAAGCAGCGCGGCGTAGAGAGCCGCATCCTGGTGGATCGTCACGCTGCCGTCGCGCCCGTCTCTCGAGGCCACCAGCCGCAGCCGGCCGCGTCTCTCATCGACCGGAAAGTATGTCTGCTCGTAGCTCGGCGGCACGCCGCGCACGCTCGGCTCGATCCAGATCTGCAGCAGATGCGTGGTCGCCCCGGGCGAGGGGTTGAACTCGCTGTGCATCACGCCCTTGCCGGCGCTCATGCGCTGCACCTCGCCGGGGCGGATCACCGCGCCGTTGCCCATATTGTCCTTGTGCTCCAGCTCGCCGTCGAGCAGGTAGGTGACGATCTCCATGTCGCGATGGCCATGGGTGCCGAAACCCTTGCCGGGCTGAATGATGTCTTCGTTGATGACGCGCAGGCTGCGCCAGCCCATTTCCGCCGGATCGTAATAATCGGCGAAGGAAAACGTGTGCCAGCTTTCCAGCCAGCCATGGTCGGCATGGCCGCGCGCCGCGTGCTTGCGTAACTGAATCATCGTGATCTCCTTTCCGGTCGACCTGTTGCCTACCAGGGCTTTCCCAGCGCATGCGGCAGGGTGGCCAGTGCGAGCAGGAAGACCGCTACATGGAAAAACGCCCAGCGGCGATAGCTCGCCTGTCCGATCGCCTCGCCGTCGACGCCACGGCGGATCAGAAAGGGCCGCCTGTCGTCCGGCTGGCGGAGCAGATGCAGTTCGTCCGGGCTGCCGAAATCGCGCAGCGTTTCGCGCCGCGCCTGGCTGCGCGCCAGTTCCCATTCGCGGCCATCGACTGCGCCGTCGGCGTCGAGGTCGAAACGCGCGACCAGCGCCGCCGGCGCGGCCTTCCAGCCGGCGATGCGCTGCGCGATCTCGCCGCGCAGGAATTCCTCGAGCGGCTTGCCGCGCAGCGTGGCGAACTCGCCGAGGGCATGCACCTCCTCGTCCTCCACCAGCAGCCACTCCGTCTTCTTGCGGTCGCCCCTGTCGATCACGCGCCAGGAGCGGGCATCGCCGATTTCATCGTTGTACCAGGTGGCGGCCTTCAGGCCCGTCATTTCCGTGCCCTGCGGCAGGACCAGGCAGGCGCCGCTGGCGTCCTCGAGCATGAACGGCGCCTCGCTCTCGCCTTCTTCCTCGATGCTCCAGTCGTCGCCCTCGTAGCGCTCGACGCGGTGGCGATGCCAGACGCAGGGCTCGCCGCTGAGCGGCGCCGCGAGCGGCCGACCCGGCAGGGGGCGCGAACGCCCGGCCAGCTCGACGTAGCCCTGCGCCGCCGAGGCAATCAGGCTGGTCGGCGTATCCGCCACGGCGCGGCCACGGCGATGGCAGTCGACCCAGGCGAAGAAGGCGAGTCCTGCCGCCGTCACAGCCGAGGCCGCGGCGATGAAAATCTGCGGCGCGAAAAAAGACCAGACAAGGATGGCGGCTTCCCCGCCGCTGGTGAGCAACTGCCGGTAGTCCCCGCGCAGCGAACGTGCCATGGCCGCGCGGCTCAGCGCCCCCTCGGGGGGGTGAAGCAGGGGTTTCGCGGAGCACCGCTCCGCGCCTGCGCAACGGGCCAGCTGTGCAAAGCCGGCCCTCCGCGAGCGGAGCGAGCGTGGGGGCGGTTCATCTCAGTCCCCGGCCTCGGCCCAGCGCAGCAGCGGCTGCCATTGCGCGATGTCCTGCTCGGCGCGCGAGGCCGACAGGTCGAACAGCGTCAGGCCGTGGGCGGCGGCCTGCACGTAGAGCTGCGTATCACGCAAGTGGGCGATCACCGGCAGGTTGACGCTTTCGAGGAAGCGCTCCAGTTCCCGCGCCGAACGCGTGCGCGCGTCCACGCGCATGCCGACCACGGCGATGAAGGCGTGGTGCTTGCGCACCTCCTTTTCCTCCAGCAGCGTGTCGAGGAAGGCGCGCGTCGCCATGATGTCGAAAATGGAAGGCTGCAGCGGCACGATGACGCGCTGCACCAGCTTCAGCACCTGGCCGAGCTTCTTGCCGTGCAGGCCGGCTGGCGTGTCGAGCACGACATGCGTCGTGTCCTTCGGCGGATGCGCCGCCTTGCCTGGCTCGGCCGGGTCGATCTCCCAGCCGCGAATGGGCGGCAGGATGTCGGGGCGCATCGTCAGCCAGGCTCGCGCGGACTGCTGGCGGTCAATGTCGCCGAGCATGACGCGGTGTCCTTGGCGCGCAAAGTAGCCGGCGAGGTTGGTCGCCAGCGTCGACTTGCCACTGCCGCCCTTGGGGTTGGCGATGAGGAAGGATTTCAGCATGGCTTCAATTTAGCACAATGGTTGTCATTCCCGCGCAGGCGGGAATCCATAGGCATCTGCGCGAAAAACCCTGGATTCCCGCCTGCGCGGGAATGACGTATGCTTTTCCGGCAATTGCTAAGGAGACCGCGATGGCAGACAAACCGGGCTGGCAGGGCCGCTTCTACGAAGACTTCGAGGTCGGCGACCTCTACCGCCATCCGCTCGGGCGCACCGTGCTGGCGGTGGACAATTCCTGGTTCACCCTGCTCACGCAGAACACCGCGCCGATCCACTTCGACCGCCACTACGCGGCGCAGACCGAATTCGGCCAGCCGCTGGTGGATTCCACCTTCACTCTGGCGCTGATCACCGGCCAGAGCGTCACCGACATCTCGCAGAACGTCTTCGCCAACCTCGGCTGGGACGAGGTGCGCCTGCCCAACCCGGTGTTCGAAGGCGACACGCTCTACTCGCAGTCGGAGGTGCTGGAGAAGCGCGAGTCGAAATCGCGCCCCGATGTCGGTATCGTGAAAGTCCGCACCACCGGCTTCAACCAGGACGGCAAGACCGTCATCAGCTTCATCCGCACGGTGATGGTGTTCAGGCGCGGCAAGGCGCCAAAGATGCCGCGCCCGGCATAGGGAAAGTCAGCCCCCGCGATACGGCGATCAGGGCAGCAGGATGGTCGAACCGGTGGTCTTGCGCGCCTCCAGGTCGGTCTGCGCCTTGGCAGCGTCCTTCAGGGCGTAGCGCTGGTTCACTTCGATCTTCACTTTGCCGGAGCCCACCACTTCGAACAGTTCGCCGGCGGTCTGCGCCAGATCAGCGCGCTTCGCGATATAGGTGAACAGCGTCGGCCGCGTGATGAAGAGCGAGCCCATTTTCGCCAGCAGGCCGAGGTCGAACAACGGCACCGGGCCGGAGGCCGCGCCGAACAGCGCCAGCAGGCCGAACGGACGCAGGCAGGACAGCGAGTCCATGTAAGTGTCCTTGCCGATCGAGTCGTACACCACGGCCACGCCCTCGCCGACGGTGAGTTCCTTGACGCGCTCGGCGAACTTCTCGCGGGTGTAGACGATCGGATGGTCGCAGCCGTGGGCCTTCGCCAGCGCCGCCTTCTCGTCCGAGCCGACCGTGCCGATCACCGTCGCGCCGAGCGCCTTGGCCCACTGGCAGACGATCAGCCCGACGCCGCCGGCGGCGGCATGGATGAGGATGGTGTCGCCCGGCTGCACGCGGTAGGTGCGGCGCAGCAGGTATTGCGCGGTCATGCCCTGCAGCATCATCGCCGCGCCCTGCTCGAAGCTGAGCGCCTCCGGCAGCTTCACCAGCCGGTCGGCCGGAATCAGGCGCACCTCGGCATAAGCGCCGACCGGACCGCCGGCATAGGCGACGCGGTCGCCGGCCTTGAGGTCCTTCACCTCGGCGCCGACCGCCTCCACCACCCCCGCGCCCTCCAGGCCAATGCCCGAGGGCAGCGGCAGGGGATAGGCGCCGGTGCGGTGGTAGACGTCGATGAAATTCAGGCCGACGGCGTGATGGCGCACGCGCGCTTCAAGCGGGCCGGGATCGCCGACGGCGACCTCTTCCCATTTCAGGACGTCTGGACCGCCGGGCTGGTGGAAGCGGATGGCGTGGGGCATGGTCATTTCCTCCGTGGGTTAGGTTCAAGCCGCCTGGCGCTCGGCCTTGATCGGCTTGATGCCTGCGAGCTTTTCGGGGTGCTGCTGCACTTCCCACAGGTCGACTGCCTCCTGCATGCGCAGCCAGCTCTCCGGCGTGGTGTTGAGGAGCTTGGCGACGCGCGCGGCCATCTCGGGCGTCATGGCGCGCTTGCCGTGCAGCAGGTCGGATACCGACAGGCGGGAGACGCCGAGGCGCTCGGCGAACTCGGTCTGTGTCATGTCGAGCGCCGGCAGCACGTCTTCGCGCAGGATCGCGCCCGGGTGGGTCGGGCGCCGGTTGGGATTCCGCAGCGTCTTCATCAATGATAGTCCTCCAGGTCCACATCGACGGCGTCCTCGCCGTCGAAGCGAAAAGTGATGCGCCAGTTGCCGGTCACTGAAACCGCGCAGGTGCCCTTGCGCTCGCCCGTCAGGCGATGGAACTTGTAACCTGGCAGGTTCATGTCCTCGGGCCGGGCCGCCGCGTCCAAGCGGTCGAGCATCCGCTCGATCCGGGCCTCGCTCCTGGCCAGGATGCCGCGGTGGTCCCCTTTGCTGAAGAAGCGCTCAAGTCCTCGGTGTTTGAACGTCCGGATCATGGCAACGTGTAATATTCAGCGATACAGTGTAATCCATCGAATTACAAAGTCAATACGCCCGATGACCGCATCGGATCGCCAAGCTGAAGGGCGCGAAGCGGTCAGGAAAAGTCAGTTTCCGCGATACGGCGAGTTGCTTGACCGGTGACATCGACCGGCCTTGCTCATCAAAGAAATACAGGTGCATAATCAAAACCATGGTCGGAGTCCAGGTAAGCATCCGGTCAGCGACGACTGAGGATGCACAACGAATTCATGAACTGCACACGGCAGCCGTACGCGTGCTGTGCGCCCCTCATTACACACCCGAGATCGTTGAGGGATGGCTGGCAAATCGCACAGCACAAGGCTATCTTCGCGGGATCGGCGCAGGAGCCACCATCGTCGCCGAACTGGCATCGAACGTGGTCGGCTTCGGCGAGGGCGTTCCCGGTGAAGTCGTGGCCGTCTTCGTTGATCCAGTTTTTGTCAATCGAGGAATCGGCTCCATATTGCTAGAGCACACTCTCCGCCTTACCCAGGAACATCAAGGAACCGTGCGGCTGGAGTCAACGCTCAACGCTGTCGGGTTCTATGAGAGGTTCGGGTTCTCTCAAGTCGAGCGTTCACTTGTCCGTCGCAATCAGGTTGAGATACCGATTGTTGTCATGCAGAGGCATGGTGAAAGCCACCGCTTTTTGACCTGATCCCCTCTGCCCCGCCGAGCGCAGGGCTGCCGGACCGGGGCAGTCCGGCCACATTGTCCGAGCGCAGCGAGTTTATGTGGCCGGCCGGGCTGGCAGACCGGAGCGAGGGAAGCCCGCAGGGCCGGGGCGGCGGGGCGCGTTTCTTTGGTTACTTTCTTGTCGCGTGACAAGAAAGTGACTCGCCTGCCGGGGCGAGTCCCGGCATCGACCACCGCCAGCGCCGTCATGTTCACCAGCCGCCGCACCGTGGCGGTGGACGTCAGGATGTGCACCGGCATCGCTGCGCCGAGCAGGATGGGGCCGACGGTGATGCCGTCGCCGCCGGTGATCTTCAGCAGGTTGAAGGCGATGTTGGCGGCGTCGAGGTTCGGCATGATGAGCAGGTTCGCCTCGCCCTTCAGCACCGAGTCCGGGAACACCTTGTTGCGGATCGCCTCGGACAGCGCGGCATCGCCGTGCATCTCGCCATCCACTTCCAGCTGCGGCGCGCGCTCGGCGATCAGCTTGCGCGCGGCGCGCATCTTCTGCGCGGAAGCCGTCTTGCGGCTGCCGAAGTTGGAATACGACAGCAGCGCCACCTTCGGCGTGATGCCGAAGCGCCGCACTTCCTCCGCCGCCATCAGCGTCATCTCGGCAATGTCGTCGGCGCCCGGGTCTTCGTTGATGTAGGTGTCGCAAAGGAACAGGGTGTGCCGCTGCAGCATGAGCACGTTCATCGTCGCGAAGATGCGCGCGCCGGGCTTCAGGCCGATGACGTTGGAGACTCGCTCCAGGTGCCGCGTCAGCTGGCCGTAGGTGCCGCAGAGCAGGGCGTCCACGTCGCCGCGCTTGAGCAGCAGCGCGCCGATCAGGGTGTTGGAGCGCAGCACCTCCTTCTTGGCGATGCCCGGCGAGATGCCGTCGCGCGCCATCAGCCTGTAATAGTCGTGGGTCAGGTCGCGGTAGCGCTCGTCCTGCTCGACGTTGATCAGCTCGAAGTCGCGGCCGATCTCGATGCGCAGGCCGAGCTGCTTCAGGCGCGCTTCGATCACCGCCGGCCGACCCAGTGCGACCGGATGCGCGATGCCCTCGTCGACCACCGCCTGAATGGCGCGCAACACCCGCTCGTCCTCGCCCTCGCAGTAGAGCACGCGTTTCGGGGCATTCTTCGCCGCGGCGAACACCGGCTTCATCAGGGTGCCGGAATGAAAGACGAATTGGGTGAGCTGCTGACGGTAGGCGTTGAAATCCTTCAGCGGCCGCGTGGCGACGCCGGAATCCATCGCCGCCTGCGCCACCGCCGGCGCGATCTTGACGATCAGGCGCGGATCGAAGGGCTTGGGGATGATGTACTCGGGGCCGAAGGCCATCTCGGTGTCGCCGTAGGCGGTCGCCACGATGTCGGAAGCCTCCGCCTGCGCCAGTTCGGCGATGGCGCGCACGGCGGCGAGCTTCATCTCCTCGGTGATGGTCGTTGCGCCCGCATCCAGCGCGCCGCGGAAGATGAAGGGAAAGCAGAGCACGTTGTTGACCTGGTTCGGATAGTCCGAGCGGCCGGTGGCGATGATGGCGTCGTCGCGCACCGCGCGCACCTCCTCGGGCAGGATCTCCGGCGTCGGGTTGGCCAGCGCCAGGATGAGCGGGCGCGGCGCCATCTTCGCTGCCATCTCCGGCTTCAGCACGCGGCCGGCGGAGAGGCCGAGGAACACGTCGGCGCCCTCGATCACCTCGGCCAGGGTGCGCGCCGTGGTCTTCTTGGCATAGCGCGCCTTGATCTCGTCCATCTCCTCGACGCGCCCTTCGTAGGCCACGCCATAGAGATCGGTCACCCAGATGTTCTCCACCTTAACGCCGAGCATCACCAGCAGGTCCAGGCAGGCCAGCGCCGCCGCGCCGGCGCCGCTGGTGACGAGCTTGATCTCGTCGACCTGCTTGCCGAGCAGCTTGAGTCCGTTCAGCACCGCCGCGCCGACGACGATGGCCGTGCCATGCTGGTCATCGTGAAAGACCGGGATGCGCATGCGCTCGCGCAGCTTGCGCTCGATGTAGAAGCACTCCGGCGCCTTGATGTCCTCGAGGTTGATGCCGCCGAAGGTCGGCTCGAGCGCGGCGATCATGTCGACCAGCTTGTCCGGGTCGTTCTCGGCCAGCTCGATGTCGAAGACGTCGATGCCGGAGAACTTCTTGAAGAGGCAGGCCTTGCCCTCCATCACCGGCTTGGCGGCGAGCGGACCGATATTGCCCAGGCCGAGCACCGCCGTGCCGTTGGTGACGACGCCGACCAGGTTGCTGCGGGAAGTCAGCGCCGCCGCCACGCCGGGATCGGCGACGATGGCATTGCAGGCCGCCGCCACGCCGGGCGAATAGGCCAGCGCCAGGTCGCGCTGGTTGGTGAGCCCCTTGGTGGGCACCACCGAGATTTTGCCGGGGGTGGGGAACTGGTGGTATTCGAGCGCGGCTGCGTCGAGATCGTTTTCCATTGTGTTTCTCCTTCCCCCTCGTGGGGGGTCGATGCATTCTATGCCGGTGGGGGCGGCACTTCCATTGTGGGAAGCCGCAGGGGAAGTATGGTCGATGGAGGCGACCGCGTCAGTCGCCCTGAAGACAGGTCGGGCCTCTGTGGGAGCGGCGTCCACGCCGCGATATTGGCAGCTGATCGCGGCGTGGACGCCGCTCCCACAAGGACGAAGACAGGGCTGGCTAGAAGGTGCCCGGGTAGGCCCCACCATCGAGCAGCAGGTTCTGCCCGGTGATGAAGCCGGCCTGCGCGCCGCAGAGGAAGGCGCAGGCGGCGCCGAACTCCTCGGGATCGCCGATGCGCCCGGCCGGGATGGTGGCGATGCGCTCTGCCAGCGCCGCCTCGTAACTGACACCGCGCGACTTGGCCTGGCCGCCGACCACCGTGCGGATGCGGTCGGTGTCGAAGAAGCCCGGCAGCAGGTTGTTGATGGTGACGTTGTGCTGCACGGTCTTCCGCGCCAGCCCGGCGACGAAGCCCGTCAGCCCGGAGCGGGCGCCATTGGACAGGCCGAGCACGTCGATCGGCGCCTTCACCGCGCCGGAGGTGATGTTCACGATGCGGCCGAAGCGGCGCACGATCATGCCGTCCACCGTGGCCTTGATGAGCTCGATGGGCGTCAGCATGTTGGCGTCGAGGGCGGCAATCCAGTCCTCGCGCGACCAGTTGCGGAAATCGCCCGGCGGCGGCCCGCCGGCGTTGTTCACCAGGATGTCCGGCTGCGGGCAGGCGGCGAGCGCCGCCGCGCGCCCCTCCGGCGTGGTGATGTCGGCAGCGACGAACCGGATCGCCGTGCCCTGGGGACTGACTTTCCCCAGCTCCGCCGCCGTTGCCTCGAGCGCCTCGCGGCCGCGCGCGACGATCGTCACATGCACGCCCTCCTTCGCCAGCGCCAGCGCGCAGCCGCGGCCGAGGCCCTTGCTGGCGGCGCACACCAGCGCCTGTTTTCCCGCGATGCCGAGATCCATCGTCGTCTCCTTGTAGGTCGGGCTTCAGCCCGACTGTGGCGTCAATTCGTCGATTGTCGGCCTGAAGGCCGACCTACAACAGAAAATCCAGCAGCAGACGATTGAAGGCCTCCGCCTGCTCGATGTTGGAAAGGTGCGACGCGTCGGCAATGATCTCCAGCCGCGCGCCGGGAATGGCCGTCGCGATCTCGCGCGCCATGGCCGGCGGCGTGCCGCCGTCCTCGCTGCCGACGATCACCAGCGTCGGCATGGCCAGTTCGGGCAGCCGGTCGAGGGTGTCGACGCGCGGGATGGCCTGGGCGCAGCCGATGAAGCCCGCCACCGGGGTTGCGTTAATGAGCGCCGCGATGCGCGCCATCACCTCCGGATGCGCGGCGCGATAAGCCGGGGTAAACCAGCGCGCCAGCGTCGGCTCCGCCAGCGCCGCCATGCCCTCCTCGGCGGCGATGCGGATGCGCTCCGGCCACAGCGCCTGCGCCTCCGGCGGAAAGCGTGCGGCGGTATCCGCCAGCACCAGCCGGTCGATGCGCTGCGGCACTTTCAGCGCGAGATGCTGGCCGATCATGCCGCCCATTGACAAGCCGACAAAATGCGTGCGCTCGATCTTCAGCGCATTGAGCAGACCGATCACGTCGCCGGCCATCTGCGCCAGCGTATAGGCGCCGGCCGGCGCGTCCGTTTTGCCGTGGCCGCGCGTGTCGAAGCGCAGCACGCTGAAGTGGTGCTCGAGCGCCGCCATCTGCGGATCCCACATCGTCCGATCGCAGAACAGCGAGTGCGACAGCGTCACCCAGGGGCCGCTGCCGGAAACCTCATAGTGGATGTCGATGCCGTTGGCGTGTGCCTTCATTGTTTATTCCTCAAGCCGCAGTCAGTTTCGCCACTGACAGCGCCAGCCACTTGACGCCCTCGCGGCCGAAATTCACCTGCACGCGCGCGTCCGAGCCGGCGCCCTCGGCATTCACGATGACGCCCTGGCCGAACTTGGCGTGCGCCACGTTCTGGCCGATGTGGAAGCCGCCGGTCTCCTTCGCCAGCGACCGGCGCGCCTGCGCAGGCGGAACAGGCGGCGCGGCCCAATCGCCGCGCCGCGGCGAACTGAAAGTCAGCCCCTGCGGCACGGCGGCCTGTGTCCTGCCCATGCGCGGCGTCAGCCATTTCAGCAGCGCCTCGGGGATTTCATCGAAGAAGCGCGAGGGCAGGTTGTAGCGCGTCTGGCCGTGCAGCATGCGCGTCTGGGCGTGGGAAATGTAGAGGCGCTTCCTTGCACGCGTCACGGCGACGTACATGAGGCGGCGCTCCTCCTCCAGGCCTTTCTCTTCGCGCACGCTGTTCTCGTGCGGGAACAGTCCTTCCTCCAGACCGCTGATGAAGACGGCGTCGAATTCCAGGCCCTTGGCGGAATGCACGGTCATCAACTGCAGGGCGTCGTCGCCCTCTCCGGCCTGGTGCTCGCCGGCTTCCAGCGAGGCGTGGGAAAGGAAAGCGGCGAGGTCGCCGGAGAGCTCGCCTTCCGCGTCGACATTGCCTTCTTCGGCGACGAAATTGGCGGCGGCATTCACCAGTTCGTCGAGGTTGGCGAGGCGATCCTGGCCCTCCTTTTCGTTCTGGTAGTGGGTGCGCAGGCCGGAGAGCGCCAGCACCTGCTCGACCGTCTCGGGCAGCGTCAGGCCTTCACAGGCTTCTTTCAGCTTGCGGATCAGTTCGGCGAAAGCCGCCGCCTTGCCGCCCTCCTTCGCCGCCTCGCAGAGGCTGACTTTCGTGGCCTTGGCCGCATCCTGCAACTGCTCGATGCTGCGCGCACCGATGCCGCGCGCCGGGAAATTCACCACGCGCAGGAAGGCGCCGTCGTCGTCCGCATTGGCGATCAGCCGCAGGTAGGCCAGGGCGTGCTTGACCTCCTGCCGCTCGAAGAAGCGCAGGCCGCCATAGACGCGGTAGGGCAGGCCGGCGCTGAAGAGCGCGTGCTCCAGCACGCGCGACTGGGCGTTGGAGCGGTAGAGCAGCGCCATCTCGCGGCGCGCCATGCCGTCGAGCGAGAGGGATTTCACCTCCTCGACGATCCAGCGCGCTTCCTCGGTGTCGTTGAAGGCCTCATAGACGCGGATCGGCTCGCCCGTGCCGGCATCGGTCCACAGGTTCTTGCCCAGGCGCGCCGCGTTGTTCTTGATGATGGCGTTGGCGGCATCGAGGATGTTGCCGTGCGAGCGGTAGTTCTGCTCGAGGCGGATGACGTTGTCGACGCGGAACTCGCGCTCGAAGTCGCGCATGTTGCCGACCTCCGCGCCGCGGAAGGCATAGATGCTCTGGTCGTCGTCACCCACGCAGAACAGATGCGCGCCGCCGCCGGCCAGCAGCTTCAACCAGCGGTATTGCAGCACATTGGTGTCCTGGAACTCGTCGACCAGGATGTGCCTGAAACGGCTCTGGTAATGATGCCGTATCGGCTCGTGGCGCTGCAGCAGCTCGTAGGAGCGCAGGAGCAGTTCGGCGAAGTCGACCACGCCCTCGCGCTGGCATTGCGCCTCGTACTCGCGATACAGCTCGACGCGCTTGCGCGTGTACTCGTCCCAGGCCTCCACTGCGTCCGGCCTCAAGCCCGCCTCCTTCTGGCCGTTAATGAAGTTGGCCAGGTCTCTGGGAGGAAACTTTTCGTCGTCGACGTTGAGCCCCTTCAGCAAGCGCTTGATGGCGGCCAGCTGGTCGGCAGAATCGAGGATCTGGAACAGCTGCGGCAGGCCGGCATCGCGGTGGTGGGCGCGCAACAGGCGATTGCACAGGCCGTGGAAAGTGCCGATCCACATGCCGCGCGTGTTGATGGGCAGCATGGCCGTGAGGCGGGCGAGCATCTCCTTCGCCGCCTTGTTGGTGAAGGTGACGGCGAGAATGCCCTGCGGGCCGACCTGGCCGGTCTGGATCAGCCAGGCGATGCGCGTGGTGAGTACGCGCGTCTTGCCCGAGCCGGCACCGGCAAGCACCAGGGCATGCTGCGGCGGCAGGGTGACGGCGGCGAGTTGGGGCGGGTTGAGCCCGCCGAGCAGGTTGGACATGGGAGAAAACCGGTTTGCGAAGCAAAATTATACTTCCTGAATCACACGGGATAAGCTATTCACCCGTTGCCGCGAACCGCTCAGGCGCGGCGCACGCACAGAAAGCATGTGAATGAAGGCATCCCCCACTCCTATTGCAATCCCTACCGAAGAGTGGCTCATCCGGGCGGGCGGAGTGAGAACCGTCCGCCTGGCGGCCAGCATCGTCCTCGCCGGCACGCTGCTATACCTGCTTCTCCTTCCGGGGCCAACGGGATTCGGCGATCACCGGGTCATCGGGGCAAGCCTGCTGATCCCCGTCTCCCTGTCGAGCCTCATCCTCCTGCAGCTGGGCAGGCCGGTCGGCGCATACCTGGCCCTGCTGTGCGGCGCCCTGCTGGCCATCACGGCTTCCGCGCTCCTGGTCGCCGGCTTGCGCTCGGCGCTGATCTTCGCCTATCCGGCCATCATCGTGGGGGCCATGGCCCTGGGGCTGCGCATGATTTTCGTGTTCGGCGCGGCGGCCATCGCCGGGGTTGTCGGCATCGCGCTGGCGGACCACTTCTCGCTGCTGCCGCCGCCCAAGCTGACGCCGCCCGCCATTCTCGGCGTCGTCTATGTCCTCGTGCTGCTGGTATTGACCGCCGTCGTGGCCTCCATGGCGCGCGAGCAGCGACGCTGGCAGACGAAGGAGCAGATTGCCCGGCTTGCCCTGGAAGACAGCCTTCAATTGCTGGCCGAAAGAGGACGCGATCTGCAACTGGTCATGAACAACGTGCCGGCCGGCATCTGCGCCTTCGACGGCTGGGTCTGCCGTTTCGCCAATGTGCACCTCGCCACTTACTGCGGATTCAGCGAACAGAGCATCATCGGCAAGCATGTGCGCGAGGTCCTCGGCGATGCCAACTACGCCCTTGCCAAACCCTATGTCGAGCAGGTTCTCGCCGGCAAGCCTGTGTATTTTCGCGGCCCCCATCCCTCGCCCGCCTTTGCCGGCCGCCACATGATGTTCGCCCTCGTACCCCATGTCGGTGCATCGGGAGCAGTTCAGGGCTTTTATGGGATGTTCTTCGACGTCACGAAGCAGGAGCTGGCGCGCCTCGAGATCGAGCGGTTGAACCAGGACCTCGACCGTCGAGTAAAAGAAAGAACGGCCGACCTCTCGTCCGCCAACAAGGAACTGGAATCCTTCGCCTACTCCATCTCGCACGACCTGCGCGCGCCGCTGCGCGGCATCGACGGCTTCAGCCAGATGGCGCTGGAGGAATATGGCGACAAGCTCGATGATCAGGGGCGCGGCTATCTCGAGCGCGTACGCGCCGCCGCGCAGCGCATGGGTTCGCTCATCGACGACATCCTCGAGCTGTCGCGCGTGTCGCGCCAGGCCCTGCACCGCGAGCGCGTGGATCTCGGACAGATCGCAGCGGAGTTGCTGGACGAAATGCGCCAGGCCAATCCGGGGCGCCAGGTCGAGGCGGCGATCGCGCCGGATTGTGTGGCTGAGGGCGACCCCAAGCTGCTGCGCATCCTGATGCAGAATCTGCTCGAAAACGCCTGGAAGTACTCCGCCCGGCAGGCGGCGGCCCGCATCGAGTTCGGCCAGGAACCGCTCGCCACGGGAGAGACGGCCTACTTCGTGCGCGACAATGGCGTGGGCTTCGACATGCAGTATGCCGACCGGCTGTTCGCGCCTTTCCAGCGCCTGCACAAGCTGGAGGAATTCGCCGGCAGCGGCATCGGCCTGGCCACCGTCGCGCGCATCGTGCATCGCCATGGCGGCCGCGTATGGGCGGAATCCGTGCCCGGACAGGGCGCTACCCTGCGTTTCACCCTGGGGCATGGCGCCACTTTCTGATAAGGTGTGCCATGACATGCAGATTTCCTGCGTGCGGCAAGATCTGCCGTTGAAGGCGATATCGACATGCGCTTTGATCTGAAGACGTTATGCGGCTTCCCCGGCGACGCAACCGAAGGTGCCAAGCTGCGTGCGCTGCACGTGGCGGGCTGGTTCCTGATCGTTGGGCCCTCCCTCTACCTGGCGCTGGTCTTCCTGTCATTCTCGGATCAGGCAGGGCGGACCATCGGGCCTGCGCTCGTGCTGATCCTGGCTGCGGCGAGCCTGCTGCTGACGAGAGCGGGCAAGGCGCATTGCGCGGCCCGCGTGCTGGTGTATGGCACTTTCGCGGCCCTCGTTCCGACGATCGTCATGCATGGCGGCCTGCAGGCGCCGCAGACGATTGCGCTGCCCCTGGCGGTCCTGCTGGCGGGCTGGCTGCTCGGCGTTCGCCATGCGGCTGCGCTGACGATGCTTGGCATTGCGCTCGTGCTGGGCCTGGCCGCCTACCCGGCCGACCTGCCGCAAGCGCCGTCAAACGCCCTCATGGCCGCCTTTCCCATTGCGGTGGTGCTGCTGCTCACCGGCCTGCTCACCGCCTACATCGTGCACAGCAACGACCACCGCGTGGAGGAGGTCCGCCGCCTCGGCGAGGCGCTGGCCGCCGAGAAAAGTCAGCTCGCACAGATCGCCGAGAACATCCCCGCCTTCATTTTTCATGGTGACCGTGAGTTGCGTTGCCGTTTTGCCAACGGGCGGTATGCCGAATTTTTCGGTTTCACGCCCGACAACATCATCGGCAAGCGCGTCGCCGACATTCTCGGGGAGGAATCGGCGCGCGCCATTCAGGCCAAACTGCAGGCGGTGCTGGGTGGTGAGGCAGTGAAGTACAGTGCCGTGCGCCGCAGCGCCGCAGATGGCAAGGAACATCATCTGGACGTCTCCTTCGTGCCGGAACATGACGAGTCGGGCGAGGTCGTCGGTTTCTATGCGCTGAAGCTGGATGTCACTGAAAGGCAAATTGCTGAACGGGCATTAGCCGAGAGCGAGGCGCATCTGCGCCTGGTGACGGAGAACGTGCCTGCGATGATCGCCTACAACGATCGCGACTTCGTGAACCGCTATGCCAACCGCCGCTATCGGGAATTCTTCGAAGTGGAAGGGGACAATGTAATCGGGCGCCCCATTCGCGACATCATCGGCGAGGAAGCCTTTCGCAGCGCCGAACCGATGCTGCGCCGGGCGCTCGAGGGCGAACAGGTTTCCTACCGCGCAACGCGCCGGTCCAGGGATGGCGAGGACCGCATCATCGAGGTCGAATCGGTGCCGGATCGCGGCGCCGACGGCACGGTGCGCGGCGCCTATGCGCTGATGCGCGACATCACCGACCAGCAACGTGCCGAGGACGAGGTGCGCAAACTCAACGCCGAGTTGGAGAACCGCGTCAGCGAGCGCACCGCCGAACTCACCGTTGCCAACCGCGAACTGGAGTCCTTCGCCTACTCCATCTCGCACGACCTGCGCGCGCCCCTGCGCGGCATCGACGGCTTCTCCCACCTGCTTGCCGAGGAGTACGGCGAGCGGCTCGACGCGCTGGGGCACAGCTACCTCGAGCGGGTGCGCGCCGCGGCGCAACGCATGGGTGCGCTCATCGACGACATCCTCGAGCTGTCGCGGGTCACCCGCATGGGCATGCAGCGCATGCGCGTGGACCTCAGCCAGTTGGCGCTGGAGGCGGCCGAAGAGCGGTCACGCGCCAGCCCCGGCCATGCCGTCGAGTTTTCGATCCAGCCGGGCTGCTTCGCCAGCGGCGACCCGCAATTGTTGCGCGTGCTCATGCAGAACCTGATCGAGAACGCCTGGAAATACTCAAGCCGCGAACCCGCGCCGCAGATCGCGTTCGGCAGCGAAACACAGGGCGGGGAAATCGTGTTTTTTGTGCGGGACAACGGCGTCGGCTTCGACATGCAGTACGCCGACCGGCTGTTCACCCCCTTCCAGCGCCTGCACAAGCCGGAGGAGTTCGAGGGCACGGGCATCGGCCTGGCCACCGTCGCGCGCATCGTGCATCGCCACGGCGGACGCGTGTGGGCAGAGGCCGCGCCGGGACAAGGGGCGACCATGCGGTTTACGCTGCCGGCGGCCGCGCTCGACGGCCCCCAGGGAACGTGACGTGAAAAGCAACGCCGCCACAACCGAGACGAAGACGCCCGGAGGCGATTTTCACGACGCGATCCTGCGCGACGAGAACACCCTGCGGTTGTTGCGGATGATCATCGGGCTGATCATTTCCGGTTGCATGGTCTATCTCGCGGCCATGCCTCTCTCCATCGAAAGCGCAATGCTGCGCGGCCCGGGTCTCGTCGCCGTAAGCGGCTGCGCGATTGCAGCCTGGGTGTTCCTGCGGCGCGGCAAGGTCGGCCTGGCGGTCTCGCTGCTGATCTGGGGCGTCCTGGCGGCAATGCTGCTGCAGATCGGCATCACCAACGGGCTGATGAGCCGCAGCCTGATCGGCCTGCCGATACTCGTCGTGCTGGCCGGCTGGCTGCTGCCCCCGCGTGGCGCGATTGCGTTTTGCGTCGCCACCATCCTGGCCGGACTGGGTCTGGCGCTGGCGGAACAGATGGGCGCGCTCCCGCTTTATGTCACGCCTTCGACGCCGTTCCTCGTCTGGGTCGCGGTGACCATCTACGTGGTGCTGGCGGCGGCCGTTGCCTATCACATCTTCCGCGGCTTCCGCCTGCGGCACGAGGCGATGCGCAAGATCAACCTCGAACTCAGTACGCAGATCGACCACTTGTCCACGCGCGAAGCAGAGCTACGGCTGCTGATGGAAAGCGTGCCGGTCATGCTCTTCCACGGAGATCGCGAACTACGCTGCCTGCATGCCAACCGCAATTACGCGAACTTCTACAGCCAAGGCAGGGACGACATCATCGGCCTGAGCGTGCGCGAGATCATCGGAGAAGAGGCTTATGGCAACGGCGTCGGCGAAATACTTGGGCGCGTCCTCGCCGGCGAGCGGCTCGCCTACCGCGCCCAACGCCGTTCAGCCGCCGGCGAAAGCCGCGTGCTCGACATCGAAATCGTGCCCGAACCGGGCGAGGAGGGGCGGCCGCGTGGCTTGTTCGCCATCTTCAAGGATGTCACGCAGCAGGTTGCGATCGAGGCGGAACTGCGCCGCTCGGAGAGCAAGTTTTCAAGCGTATTCCGTTCCAGCCCGCTCGCCACCGCCATCACCCGCCTCGAGGATGGGCGCTACATCGACATCAACGAGGCTTTCGAGCGGCTCTTCGGCTGGACCCGCGATGAAATCATCGGCCGCACTTCGCTGGACATCGGCAAGTGGCTGTCGCCTGAAGCACGGGAGAACTGGGCAGCGGCCCTGCAGAAAGCGGGCCGCATCAACAACCTGGAGGTTAGCTTCCGCGTCAAGAACGGCGAGATCCGCGAGGTATTGCTGTCGTCTGAAATAATCGATCTGGAAGGCGAGCCCTGCGCCCTGGTCATGGTGGCGGACATCACGGATCGGCGGCGGGCGGAACAATCCCTGCAGGAGAGCGAAGCGCGGCTGCGCATTGCCACGTCTGGAGGCGGCGTCGGCATCTGGGAGTGGGACATTGCCAGCAACCGTCTGGAATGGAACGAACAACTCAAGGTCATATTCGGGCTGCCGATCAGTACCGATAATCTTTCTCTCGAGCGCTTCCTCGGCGCGATCCTTCCCGAGGACAGTCCCCGCGTACAGCAGTCCTACATGAACGCGCTTGAGCATCACTGCGAATTCGACTGCGAATACCGCATCGTCCGCCCCGATGGCAGCGTGCGCTGGATCGTCGCCCGCGGCCACGGCCAGTATGGGAGCGACGGCAAGCCGTTCCGCATGGCCGGCATGGCGATCGACACCACCGAACGCAAACGCGCTGAGGAAAAATTCGCCAAGGTCTTCCAGGCCAGCCCGGTGGCCATTTCCATCAGTCGCCTGCGCGACGGGCATTACCTCGACGTGAACGAAGCCTTCGTCGGGCAGTTCGGCTGGTCGCGGGAAGAAATGATTGGCCGCACCTCGGTCGAAATCGGCTTATGGCCCAACGAAACAGCGCGCAAGCTCTGGGCAACCGAAATGCGCAAATCCGGCAGGGTGCGATCGTACGAGGCCAAGCTTGTTGTCAAGTCCGGCGCGCAACGCACGGTGCTGATATCGGCCGAGCAGTTCGGCATTGACGGCGAGGTATGCGTGATCGGCATCGTCCACGACATCACCGAGCTGCGCCAGGCGGAAGGGGCGCTACGGGAAAGTGAAGCACGCCTTCGCGAAGCACAGCGCATTGGCCAGGTGGGAAGCTGGGACCTTGATATCGTCGCCAAGCGCATGACCTGGTCGGATGAGGTGTTCAGGATCTTCGAGCGTCCGCCGGGATCTTTCGGCGGAACCTTTCAGGACTTGCTGTCCATGGTGCATCCAGAAGATGTGGCCAGCATGCAGCAGACTTATCGCAGCTTTGCCGGTCCTCCCGGCAACTACGAATTCAGGCACCGCATCCTGACCCCGGATGGCCGTGTCAAGCATATCCATGCGCGCTGGGAGGTGTTTGTCGACAAGGAAGGGAAGCCGTCACGCGCCCTGGGCACCGCCCAGGACATCACCGCCCAGGTTCTGGCGAATGAGGAAATCCAGCACCTCAATGCCGAGCTGGAAATCCGCGTGCAGGAGCGCACCGCCGAATTGCAGTCGGCCAACAAGGAACTGGAGTCCTTCGCCTACTCCATCTCGCATGACCTGAGGGCGCCCCTGCGCGGCATCGACGGCTTCTCCCACCTGCTCGCCGAGGAGTATGGCGAGCGGCTCGATGCACAGGGGAAAAGCTACCTGGAGCGGGTGCGCGCCGCCGCCCAGCGCATGGGCCACTTGATCGACGACATCCTCGAACTCTCGCGCGTCAGCCGCCACAGCATGCGCCGCAGTCAGGTCGATCTGAGCCGGCTCGCCGGCGAGATCCTCGATGAGCTGAAGCAGGGCGCGCCCGCCCGCGCCCCCAGGGTGTCGATTGCCGAGGGCTGCACGGCCTTCGGCGATCCGCAGCTGCTGCGCGTTCTGATGCAGAACCTGCTGGAGAATGCCTGGAAGTATTCAAGCCGGGAGGCAGTGCCCACGATCGAATTCGGCCGGGAAACCCCGGATGGGGAGGCGGTGTTCTTCGTGCGCGACAACGGCGTGGGCTTCGACATGAAGTACGCCGACCGCCTGTTTACCCCCTTCCAGCGCCTGCACAAGCCGGAGGAGTTCGAGGGCACCGGCATCGGCCTGGCCACCGTCGCCCGCGTCGTGCATCGCCATGGCGGGCGCGTCTGGGCGGACTCGGAACCCGGCAAGGGGACGACCATCCGGTTTACACTTCCCCACTGATCCCGCTCCAGGAGAAAACCATTGGTCGAGAAAATTGAGTTCGATCACAACTTAGGGCGGATCCCGCCGCGCGATGACAACACCCAGCGCCTGCTCAAGCTACTTGTCGCGCTTGCGCCGGTAAGCGGCATCATTTACCTGTGCGCTGTCGTTGCCCTCTCCGAGGAGCCCGTCCTGCGCAGCACTGGCGTAATCGCAGCCCTATGCACCGCATTGGGCGCATTCGTCCTGCTTAGGCTGAACCGCAGCGGACTCGCGGCGCAGGTTCTGGTCTGGGGGTTCTGGATATCTCTGCAGGCCCAGGTTTTCATCAGCAACGGCCTGGCGAGCCGCAGCCTGATGGCGCTGCCTATCGTCATCATGATGGCCGGCTGGCTGCTATCGGCGCGCAGCGCAATCATGCTCTGTGTGGCCACCGTGCTTTTCGGGCTGGCCCTCGCTCTGGGGGAACAGGCCAATCTGCTGCCGCTCTATGACGCGCCCTCGCCCCCCCTGCTGGTCTGGCTGGCGAGTTCAACCTACATCGTCCTGGCGTCCGCGCTCGCCTATTACATCTTCCGCGGCTTCCGCCTCCGGCACGAGGCGCTGCGTCGCTCGGAGGAAAAATTCTCCGTTGCATTCCGCTCGGGTCCGATGGCCATGTCCATCACACGGCTCTCGGATGGCTGCTGCCTGGACATCAACGATGCCTTCGTCGGACTGCTCGGCTGGCGTCGCGAGGAAGTCATCGGGCGCAATGCGCTGGAAATCGGCAAATGGCTCGCCGCGGAAGACCAGCAGGCCTGGGCGCGGGAGCTCAGTCAATCCGGGCGCATCGCCAACCGCGAATCGCGCTGCCGCACCCGCAGCGGCGTGCTGCGCGACGTACAGATGTCCTCCGTCCTGATCGAGCTGGACGGCGAGCCCTGCGCCCTCGTGCTGGCTTCCGACATCACCGAGCGCAAACGCGCAGGCGAGAAGTTTGCCAAGGTATTTCACGCCAGCCCGGAGGCCATCACGATCAGCCGGCTGCGGGACGGTTTGTACCTGGATGTCAACGAGGCCTTCGTCGAGCAGATCGGCTGGCTTCGCGAGGAGGTGATCGGCCTCACCGAGAACGACATCGGCCTGTGGCCGAGCAAAGCAGACCGGCAGCGCTGGGTGGCCCAACTGCGCCAGCAGGGCCGGGTCAAGTCGTATGAAGCCTCCCTCAATGCCAGGAACGGCCAGCGGCACACGGTGCTGATCTCGGCGGAGCTGTTCGATCTGGAAGGCGAGCAATGCGTCATAGGCATGTTGTACGACATCACGGAACAGGAAGCGACGCGGAAGGAAATCCGCCAGCTGAATACGGAACTGGAGAAGCGCGTGCAGGAACGCACCGCCGAGTTGCAGTCGGCCAACAAGGAGCTGGAATCCTTCGCCTACTCCATCTCGCATGACCTGAGGGCGCCCCTGCGCGGCATCGATGGCTTCTCCTACCTGCTTGCCGATGAGTTCGGCGAACGGCTCGATGCGCAGGGCCGCGGCTACCTCGAGCGCGTGCGTCGCGCCGCTCAGCAGATGGGTACCCTCATCGACGACATTCTCGATCTGTCCCGCATCAGCCTCCAGGAGATGCGACGCATGGAGGTCAACCTGAGCCAGATCGCGGCAGAAATGATCGAGGAGCACACCCGGACCGAGCTTGGGCATCGCATCGAGGTGATCATCGCACCCGAGTGCACGGCCTTCGGCGATCCGCAGCTGCTGCGCGTGATGATGCAGAACCTGCTGGAGAACGCCTGGAAATACTCGAGCAAGGAAGCTTCGCCCAAAATCGAGTTCGGCCGGGAGACCCTGGATGGAGAAACGGTGTTCTTCGTGCGCGACAACGGGGTCGGCTTCGACATGGAATACGCCGACCGCCTGTTCGCCCCCTTCCAGCGCCTGCACAAGCCGGAGGAGTTCGAGGGCACGGGCATCGGCCTGGCCACCGTCGCCCGCATCGTGCGCCGACATGGCGGACGCGTCTGGGCGGAATCAGAACCCGGGAAAGGGGCGACGCTGCGCTTTACGCTCGGTGTGCCTTCAGAAAACGGGCAGTAAGCTTGCGCTGTGGATTACAGCGCATGTGAGCGCACGCTTCACGTTTTTAGGTCTCCTCGCCTAAACGTGCTGCGCTGCAGAATAAACTTGAACCATATCAAAAAACTCCTATCTAATCAGGCGTAGAATCCGCAGAAGTGAATTACTGCATTGCATCAAATACGCTTGCAAGCCGCCCATGAAGCCGCCGGCAGGCAACGACGAACCCGCCACACAATGGTTACTAGGAGAACAGCATGAATGGCCCAATGATCCTGCCCTGGATCGCGCACAAGGCCGGCATTTCCGAAGCCCGCGCCGAGGAACTCTGGCGCGAAGCCCTTTGCCACGCTACCGAGCAAACCGGCTGGGTCGGCACATCCGATTACTGGGAAGCCGCCGAAGCCCGGCTGCACAAGCTGATCGACCGCGAAGTCCAGGCGAACTGCCTGCCCAAGCCTGAACTGAGCGGCTGGGTGCGCCTGCAGTCGCGCATGGCCCACCTGCCGCTGCTGCTGGCGGAAAGCTGGTCGGTGGCCTGGGTTCGGCTGCTTTCACCCAAGGCGCTCTAACGCGTCGGCCTGGCCTCCAGGCCGAGTCGTGTCTTCACCCTGACCGCCAGCGCTTCGGCTTCGGCCTTGTTAGGCAGGTTGCGCAGCAGGATTTGATATCGGATGGCCTCGCCCACAATGCGGGGCCTGATCGAGGCGGCATAGCCCGCGATGGCCGCCAGGTCATAAACCTCGAGTGCCGACGCCTGGTTATCGGTGTCGGCCAGCAGCAGTTTCCATTTCCCACCCCGGCGCAAGACACCCGCGCCTGCCTGTATTTCCGTTTCCTCCGCCCATTTCTTCACGGTTGCGGGATCTGCAGCCTCGATGCCCTTCGGCGGCTGGTTGCGCGGCGCCACATAGAAGGTAAGCGGCTCGCTCATTTCGCGTGTGTCGCCATCCTTGTGGCTGACGGTGATCCTGCCTTCCAGCAAGCAGACAAAATCACGCTCCGGTTCGGTCTTGCCCCAGATGTCCGTGCCGCGGATGCCGGCCGTCACCGTGGCGACGCGAATGGTGACATCGCGCCGCGATAATTTCCTCAGCTTGTCGGTCGTAAAGCGAAATGCGCCCTTGGCGACATCGAGCGCGGCCGAGAAAAATTGCCTTTCATGTGGGCCGAGACGCTCGGCAAGCAGGACGGCATTCTCGCCCAGCTTTACCGTGCTGCCGTCGGCGAGCCTGAGATAGGCGCGCGACCCGTCGCCTGTGCGAACACGGTCGCGGCTTAGCAGCTCCATGCCCGGCGCCAGCGGCTGCGCACGGCCGTCTCGATCGCGCCAGGCGGGGGACTGCACGGCTTCCACGACTGCCTGTGGGGCAGCCAGTGCATTGATTGCCAGGCCGCACAGGGCCAGGGTCATCATGAGTTTCTTCATCTCGTTCTCCGTCGGTCGCTCAAGCGTAGCGCTCTGAGCCGAGAGTATAATCCGCTCTTTTGCAACGACCATCCGCTTCCCCTCATGCAGCAAAAATACACACCTGCCGGGATCGAGCAGGCTGCCCAGCGGCACTGGGAGCAAACCGCCGCCTTCCGCGCCGTCGAAGATGCCACCAAGCCGAAGTACTACTGCCTGTCGATGTTCCCCTATCCGTCGGGGAAGCTGCACATGGGCCATGTGCGCAACTACACCATCGGCGATGTGCTGACGCGTTACCACCGCATGCGCGGCTTCAATGTGCTGCAACCGATGGGGTGGGATGCCTTCGGCCTGCCGGCGGAGAACGCGGCCATGGCCAACAATGTGCCGCCGGCGAAGTGGACCTACGACAACATCGCCTACATGAAGAAGCAGCTGCAGTCGCTGGGCTTCGCCCTCGACTGGGAGCGCGAGCTGGCGACCTGCAAGCCGGATTACTACAAGTGGAACCAGTGGCTGTTCCTGCGCATGCTGGAGAAGGGCCTGGCCTACCAGAAAACCGGCGTGGTGAACTGGGACCCGGTCGACCAGACGGTGCTCGCCAACGAACAGGTCATCGACGGCCGCGGCTGGCGCACCGGCGCGGTGGTGGAGAAGCGCGAGATCCCGATGTACTACCTCGCCATCACGAAATACGCCGAGGAGCTGCTCGCCGCGCTCGACGGCCTGCCCGGCTGGCCCGAGCGCGTGAAGACCATGCAGGCCAACTGGATCGGCAAGAGCTACGGCGTGCGCTTCGCCTTCCCGTACGAACTCCCCGCCGCAGGCGGCACGACACTCCCCTCTACCGGCAACGGGAGAGGGGCTGGGGGTGAGGGCAACAGCGGCCAGGAAACCGAAAAGGGTCTTCTTTGGGTGTTCACCACCCGCGCCGACACCATCATGGGCGTCACCTTCTGCGCCGTGGCCGCCGAGCATCCCCTCGCCACCCGTGCCGCGCGCGACAACCCGCAACTTGCCGCCTTCATCGAGGAATGCAAGCAGGGCTCGGTCATGGAGGCGGACCTCGCCACCATGGAGAAGAAGGGCATGCCGACGGGCATCTTCGTTGCGCATCCGCTGACCGGAGAAAAGGTCGAGGTGTGGGTCGGCAACTATGTGCTGATGGGCTACGGCGAGGGCGCGGTGATGGCCGTGCCGGCGCACGACGAGCGCGACTTCCATTTCGCCAAGAAATACCAGCTGCCGATCAAACAGGTCATCGAAGTGCCGGGCAAGCCTTTTTCGCTCGATGCCTGGCAGGAGTGGTATGCCGACAAGGAATCCGGCCGCTGCATCGATTCCGGCAAGTACGACGGACTCGGCCTCGAAGCTGCGGTGGATGCCATCGCCGCCGACCTCAAGGCCAAGGGCCTCGGCGACAAGCAGGTCACCTGGCGCCTGCGCGACTGGGGCATCTCGCGCCAGCGCTACTGGGGCTGCCCGATCCCGCTCATCCACTGCGACAAGTGCGGCACCGTGCCGGTGCCGGACGAGCAGCTGCCGGTGGTGCTGCCGGAGGACTGCGTGCCGGACGGCTCCGGCAATCCGCTCAACAAACGCGCCGACTTCCTCGACTGCGCCTGCCCGAAGTGCGGCGCCAAGGCACGGCGCGAGACGGACACCATGGATACCTTCGTCGACTCGTCCTGGTACTACAGCCGCTACGCCAGCGCCGGCAACGACAAGGCGATGGTCGACGCGCGGGTGGCCTACTGGCTGCCGGTGGACCAGTACATCGGCGGCATCGAGCACGCCATCCTGCACCTGCTCTACTCGCGCTTCTGGACCAAGATCATGCGCGACCTCGGCCTGGTGGACTTCGACGAGCCCTTCGGCCGGCTGCTGACGCAGGGCATGGTGCTCAACGAGATCTTCTTCCGCAAACCCGAGTCGGGCCGCATCAGCTACTACAACCCGGCCGACGTCGAGCTGAAATTCGACGACAAGGGCAACCGCATCGGTGCGGTGCTGAAGGCCGATAGTCAGCCGGTGGAGTCCGGCGGCATCGGCACCATGTCGAAATCGAAGAACAACGGCGTCGACCCGCAGGCCCTGATCGAGCAGTACGGCGCCGATACGGCGCGCTTCTTCATGATGTTCGCCAGCCCGCCCGAGCAGACGCTGGAGTGGTCGGATTCCGGCGTGGAGGGAAGCTACCGCTTCCTGAAGCGCCTGTGGGCCTTCGCCGCCGCAACGGCTGAAGCCGTCAAGTCCGCCCCCCCCATGCCGGCCAAGCCGCAAGAGTCAGTCGCTGCGGTACGCCGCGAGGTACACCTGAATCTGAAACAGGCCAATTACGATCTGCAGAAGTTCCAGTTCAATACCGTGGCCTCCGCAGCCATGAAGATGCTCAACGCCCTGGAGCGCGCGCCAAAGGACGACGGGGGCTACGCTGCGCTGGTGCGGGAGGGGCTGTCCATCCTGCTGCGCCTGCTTTCCCCCATCACGCCCCATATCTGCCATCATCTCTGGCGCGAACTGGGATACGGCGAGGACATCCTGCAGGCGCCCTGGCCCGAGCCGCTCGAGGCGGCGCTGGCGCAGGACGAGGTCGAACTGGTGCTCCAGGTCAACGGCAAGCTGCGCGGCGCCATCAAAGTTCCGTCGGACGCCGCGAAGGAACAGATCGAGCAGCTTGCGCTGGCCGCGGAAGTGGCGCAGAAATACATGGAAGGCAAGCCGACGAAGAAGGTGGTCGTCGTGCCGGGCCGGCTGGTCAATATCGTCGTCTAAGCGGAGCAGAACATGCGCAAGTTGATTCCCGTCCTGATGGCCCTCCTGCTCGCCGCCTGCGGCTTCCAGTTGCGCGGCGCACAGCCGCTGCCTTTCTCCAGCCTGTACATCGCCGAAAACTGGGAACTGGGCGCCATGTTGAGGCGCAACATCAGTGCCCTCGGCAACACCCAACTGCCCGCAACCCCGCAGGAAGCCCAGGCCGTCTTCACCGTCCTCGGCGAGGCGCGCGAGAAACACATCCTCAGCCTGTCAGCCACCGGCCGCGTGCGCGAGTTCCAGCTGCGCTACCGCCTTGCCTACCGTGTTCACGATCTAAAGGGGCGTGAATTCATCCCCCCTACCGAGATCGTCCTGGTGCGGGACATCAGCTTCGCCGATGAGCGGGTGCTGGCCAAGGAACAGGAAGAGGGACTGCTCTACCGCGACATGCAGAACGACATGGTGCAGCAAGTGCTGCGCCGAATGGCTGCAGCAAAAATCGAAGGCTGAGATGACTGCCTATCCTCCAGCCCCTTTCCCGTGGAAAGGGGTGACTGCAGTTCCGCCGCGTTGCGGCTTCCGTGTTGTTGACTTCAGGCCTCCTTGGGGGCCGCGCGGGAGCGTCGCGCCTCGGGACGTGCGCAGCGGAGCGCGGCAACAATTCGGCTCCACTGCGCAGCTTCGCAGGCACGGCCGTTACGCCGAATTCCCAGCGGAGGCCTGAGAGCCGCCATGCAGCTGCGCGCCGACCAGCTGAGCGCCCACCTTGCCAAGACGCTGGCGCCCCTCTACGTTCTGCACGGCAACGAGCCTCTGCTGGTGATCGAGGCGGGCGACGCCATTCGCAGCGCCGCCCGGGGTCAGGGCTACACCGAACGCGAAGTCCTGGTCGCCGGCCCCGGCTTCAAGTGGGACACCCTGATGCTCGCCGCCGGCAACCTGTCCCTGTTCGGCGACCGCAAGCTTGTCGACCTGCGCATCCCCAATGGCAAGCCGGGACGCGACGGCGGCGATGCGCTGCAGCGCTACTGCGAACGCCTCTCCGAAGGCGTCGCGACGCTGGTCACCCTGCCCCAGCTCGACTGGGCCGCGCGCAAGACCGCCTGGTTCGCCGCACTGTCCCAGGCCGGCGTGGCCATCGAACTGAACGCCCCCGCCCTCGCCGACCTGCCCGACTGGATCGCCCTGCGCCTGGCGCGCCAGCAGCAGAAGGCCGAGCGCACCGCACTGGAATTCATCGCCGCCCACGTCGAAGGCAACCTGCTGGCCGCCCACCAGGAAATCCAGAAGCTCGGCCTCCTGCACCCGCCCGGCGACCTGAGCCTAGCGCAGGTCGAGGATGCAGTGCTGAATGTGGCGCGCTATGATGTCGACAAGCTGCGCGCCGCGCTGCTCGAAGGCGACGCCGGCCGTTGCGCCCGCCTGCTGGAAGGCCTGCGCGGCGAGGACGTGGCGCCGCCGCTGCTGTTGTGGGCCTTCGCCAGCGAGATCCGCACGCTGGCAGTGTTGCGCGCCGCCCAGGACGAAGGACGGCCGCTCTCCGCGGCCCTGCGCGCGGAGCGGGTGTTCGACGACCGCCGCGCCGCCGCTTTGCAGCGCGCCCTGCCGCGGCTGCGCCAGCCGCAGCTGCGCGCCGCCCTGCTGGCCGCGGCACGCATCGACAGGATGATCAAGGGTCTGGTGCAGGGCGACGTGTGGGACGAGTTTCTCCAGCTCAGCCTGCGGCTAGCAAGGAAAGCGACATGAAGAATGAGCAGATGAACGTCAAGGACTACATGCAGACGCTCGGCCGCCAGGCGCGCGCCGCCTCGCGCGACATGGCGCGGGCGTCGACGAACGCGAAGAACCGGGCCCTGCTGGCCATGGCCGCTGCCGTGCGCCGCGAGAAGACGGCCCTCCTTGCGGCCAACCGCGAGGACCTCGAGGCAGCGCGCAGCGCCGGGCTGGACGAAGCCATGCTCGACCGCCTCGCGCTCTCGGACAAGTCGGTGGCGACGATGGCCGAAGGGCTGGAGCAGATCGCCGCGCTGGCCGATCCCATCGGCGAGATCTCCGATCTCAAATTCCGCCCCACGGGCATCCAGGTCGGCCGCATGCGCGTGCCGCTGGGCGTCATCGGCATCATCTACGAGGCGCGCCCCAACGTCACGGTGGACGCGGCCGGGCTGTGCCTCAAGTCGGGCAACGCCGCCATCCTGCGCGGCGGCTCGGAGGCGATCCGCTGCAACCGGGCGCTGGCCGCGTTGGTGCATGAGGGGCTGCGTGCCGCCGGCCTGCCGTCCGAGGCCGTGCAGGTGGTGGACACCACCGACCGCGCCGCCGTCGGCGAACTGGTGACGATGCGCGAGTTCGTCGACGTCATCGTGCCGCGCGGCGGCAAGGGACTCATCGAGCGCATCTCGAACGAGGCGCGCATCCCGGTCATCAAGCACCTGGACGGCAACTGCCACGTGTATGTGGACGACGGCGCCGACGCGGACAAGGCGCTCGCCATCGTCGAGAACGCCAAGACGCAAAGGCTGGGCACCTGCAACACCGCCGAATCCCTGCTGGTGGCGCGGGGCATCGCAACGACCCTGCTGCCGAGGCTCGGCACCATGCTGGCCGGCAAGGGGGTGGAACTGCGTTGCTGCGCCGAATCGCTGGGGCTGCTGCGCGGCGCCGGCGTCGATGCCGCGAAGCTCAAGGAGGCGACCGAACAGGACTGGTACGAGGAATACCTCGCCGCCATCATCGCCGTGAAAGTGGTGGCGGACGCAGGCGAGGCCATTACCCACATCAACAAATACAGTTCGCAACATACCGACGCCATCGTCACCGAGGACTACACCCGTGCCATGCGCTTCCTGCGCGAAGTGGATTCGGCTTCGGTCATGGTGAATGCGTCGACGCGCTTTGCCGACGGCTTCGAGTACGGCCTCGGCGCGGAAATCGGCATTTCCACCGACAAGATCCACGCCCGCGGCCCGGTCGGCCTGGAGGGACTGACCAGCCAGAAGTGGGTGGTGCTTGGGAATGGGGAGGTTCGCCAGTAGCATAGTCTGCGCTGGAAAGTCAGCCGCCGGGATACGGCGGCCGTTCAACAACAACAAGGAGGAGAAACCATGAAACACCGCAACGTCGTCGCATCATTCGCCGCCGCCCTCGTTTTGGGCGCCTGCGCTTCCGTACCGCCGCAAAGCCAGCAGCTGGCGGCCAACTTCCAGGCGATGCAACCGACCTCGGGACTGTCCAAGGACATGACCATCGAGGAGGCCTCACGCATCCGCGACGGTCTGGTCAGCGAACTGTCCGCCAGCCAGGGCAAGGTGGTCGGCTACAAGGCCGGCCTGACCAACCCGGCGGTACAGAAGCGCTTCGGCCACAACTCGCCGGTACGCGGCGTGCTGCTGGAGAAGATGCTGCTCGACGACGGCGCGGAAGTGCCGGTCAAGTTCGGCGCGGTTCCTTTCTTCGAGGCCGACCTGGTGGTGGTGGTCAAGGACGAGGGCATCAACCAGGCCAAGACGCCGGCCGAAGTGATCAAGCACATCGCCAGCATCCGCCCCTTCATCGAACTGCCCGACCTGGTCACCGCCAAGGGGCAGCCGCTCAGCGGGCCGATCATCACCTCCATCAACGTCGGCGCCCGCCTCGGCGTGCTCGGCAAGCCGGTCGCGCCTTCGCCCGACATGGTCGATGCGCTGGGCAAGATGATGGTTGTCATGCGCGACCAGGATGGCAAGGAACTCGCCAAGGTGCCCGGTGCGGCAATCCTCGGCCATCCGCTCAATGCCGTCGTCTGGCTGGCGGAGGACTTGGCGAAATCCGGCGGCAAGCTCCGCGCCGGCGACATCCTCAGCCTGGGCTCCTTCACGCCGCCCAACTTCCCCAAGCCAGGCATGGCCGTTACGGTGACCTACGAGGGCCTGCCGGGCAACCCGAGCGTATCGGTTCGCTTCAAGTAGAGGAGACAATATGAAGAACCTGCTGCTGGCGGCGACAGCCGCCCTCGCCGTGAACCTCGCCCATGCCGTCGAACTGGAAGGCTTCAAGTTCGACGACAAGATCAAGCTCGGCAATGCCGATCTGGTCGTCAACGGCGCCGGCGTCCGCTCCAAATTCGGCAAGCGGTATGTGATGGCGCTCTACCTGCCGGCCAAGGCCACGGACACCAAGGCGGTGCTCGCCGCCAAGGGCCCGAAGCGCGTCGCCATCAGCCTGATCAAGGACGTCTCCGGCAGCACCTTCGCCAACGCCGTCAGCGGCGGCATCAACGACAACAGCTCCGACGCGGAAAAGGCCGCGCTCAAGGACCGCATCAAGCAGTTGGCAGACACCGTGGCGGAGATCGACGAGATCAAGGCCGGCACCAGCATCGTCTTCGACTGGATTCCGGAAAAAGGGACCCTGCTGACGATCGGCGGCCAGATGAAGGGCAAGGAAATCGCCGGTGAGGATTTCTTCGCCGGCCTGCTCAAGGTCTGGCTGGGCGAGGATCCGGCGCAAGATGATCTGAAACAGGCTTTGTTGGGCAAGTCGTCCCGGTAGGCGGGGCTATAATGGCTTTTCCCAACATCTCAATACATAGGAGGAGACAACAATGAGAATTTCGTATCGCACCCTTCTTGCCTTCGCGGCAGGCGCCCTCTTTTCCCTGGGCGCCAACGCCCAGCAGTTCATCAACGTGCTCACCGGCGGCACCAGTGGGATCTACTATCCGCTGGGCGTGTCCCTGACGCAGATCTACGGCAAGGCCATTCCTACCGCCAAGGCCACGGTGCAATCGACCAAGGCTTCTGCGGAAAACCTCAATCTGCTGCAGGCGGGTCGCGGCGAGATCGCCCTGACGCTGGGCGATGCCCTCTCGCTGGCCTGGAAGGGTGACGCCGATGCGGGCTTCAAAACGCCGCTGAACAAGCTGCGCGGCGTCTCGGCGACCTACAGCAACTACATCCAGATCGTCGCCTCGGCCGATTCGGGCATCAAGACCATGGCCGACCTGAAAGGCAAGCGCATCTCCGTCGGCGCCCCCAAGTCGGGCACCGAGCTCAATGCCCGCTCCATCCTCAAGGCGGCCGGGCTCACCTACGGCGATTTCGCCAAGGTCGAATACCTGCCTTTCGGCGAGTCGGTGGAACTCATCAAGAATCGCCAGCTCGACGTCACCCTGCAGTCCGCCGGCCTGGGCGTGGCCTCGATCCGCGACCTGGCCACCTCGGTGAACATCGTCGTGGTGCCGATCCCGGCCGACGTCGTGGCCAAGGTGGGCGACGCCGCCTACCAGTCGGCGATGATTCCCGCCAACACCTATCAGGGGCAGGCCGCCGACGTGCCGACCGCCGCCATCGCCAACTTCCTCGTCACGCACGAGGGCGTGCCGGCCGACCTGATTTATCAGATGACCAAGGCCATGTACGACAACCTCGACATGATGGTGGCCGCCCATGCCGCCGCCAAAGCCATCAAGCGCGAGAATGCCCTGAAAGGCATGCCGCTGCCGCTGCATCCCGGCGCGGAGAAGTACTATCGCGAAGTCGGTTTGCTGAAGTAAGCCTGTTGCGCCCGGCGCCATGCGCCGGGCGCCCTCGCCGTGTTGCCGCCGCTGACTTTCCGCGGGCTTTGCCGGCGCCATGCGCTGGCGGCTGCTTCTTGACTCGGGATCTCCCGCATCCTCATGTCCACCACCATTCACAATGAAGCGCCCGGCCTGGCACGGGAGTTCGGCTGGGCGGCAGGCCCGCGCGGCCGCGTCCTGTTCCTCATCGCGGTCGTTTTCTCAGCCTTCCAGATCGTCACTGCCGCCTTCAGCCCGCTTTCTAGCGTTGTAGTGCGGGGGATCCACGTCGGATTCCTGCTGTTGATGACCTTCGCCCTCTTCCCCGGCTTCAGTGCGCATCGGCGACCGCTGCCGGGCGAAGCTTGGCTCCTCGGCAGCGCAGGCTTCCTTTTGTCGTTTTACCACTGGATCTTCGAAGGCGATCTGATCCTGCGGGCGGGCGATCCGACGCAACTCGACCTGGTGGTGGGCATCGTTACCGTCGTCCTGGTCTTCGAGGCGGCGCGACGCATCATGGGCCCCGCGTTGCCCCTCATATGCGGCGCCTTCCTGGCCTACGCCCTGTTCGGCAACCACTTGCCGGGGGGGCTGGCCCATCGCGGCTATGCCTTCAGTCAGGTCGTCGACCAGATGGGCTTCGGCACGGAAGGCATCTATGGCATCCCCACCTACGTGTCGTCCACCTACATTTTCCTCTTCATCCTGTTCGGCTCGTTCCTGGAGCAGGCGGGAATGATCCGGCTGTTCACCGATTTCGCCATGGGCACCGTCGGCCACACCAAGGGCGGCCCGGCCAAGGTCTCGGTGATTTCCTCCGGCCTCATGGGCACGATCAACGGGTCCGGGGTGGCCAATGTGGTCACCACCGGGCAATTCACCATTCCGCTTATGAAACGCTTCGGCTATCGCGCGGAATTCGCCGGCGGCGTCGAGGCCACTTCCAGCATGGGCGGGCAGATCATGCCGCCGGTGATGGGCGCCGTGGCCTTCATCATGGCCGAGACAATCAACGTACCCTATGTCGAGGTGGTCAAGGCGGCCACCATCCCGGCCCTGCTGTATTTCGCCTCCGCCTTCTGGATGGTGCATCTGGAAGCCGGCCGCATGGGCCTGCACGGCCTGCCCAAGTCCGAATGCCCGGATGCATGGGCGGCCGTCAGAAGGGGCTGGTATCTGATCCTGCCCCTCGCCGCCCTGGTGTGGCTGCTGTTCTCCGGCTACACGCCGCTGTTCTCAGGCACGGTGGGGCTTGCGCTCACGGCCATCCTCATCCTCGGGGTCGCCGTGGCGGCGCGGCTGACTTTCACCGGCTTGCGCTTCGCCTTCTGGATAGCGCTGGGATTGGCCAGCGCCGCCTTCTTCAAGTTCGGCGTGGGAGTGTTCTTTGCCGTAGTGGGCGTGCTCGTCCTCGTCTGCCTGTTCGTGAGGGGCGGGCGCGATACGCTGCAACTGGCAGTCAACGCACTGGCCGATGGCGCCCGCCACGCCCTGCCGGTGGGTGTAGCCTGTGCCTTGGTCGGCGTGATCATCGGCGTCATCACCCTGACCGGGGTAGCCACCACCTTCGCAGGCTTCATCATCAAGTTGGGGGCCGACAGCCTCTTTCTGTCGCTGCTGCTGACCATGCTGGTCTGCCTCATGTTGGGGATGGGCATCCCCACCATCCCGAACTACATCATCACCAGTTCGCTGGCCGCGCCGGCGTTGCTCGAACTCGGCGTGCCGCTGATCGTCTCCCACATGTTCGTCTTCTACTTCGGCATCATGGCGGATCTCACGCCCCCCGTGGCCCTGGCGGCCTTCGCCGCCTCGCCCATTGCCCAGGCATCGGGTCTGAAGATCGGCGTGCAGGCGATCCGCGTCGCGGCCGCCGGCTTCGTCGTGCCCTACATGGCAGTCTATGCACCGGCGCTCATGCTGCAGGGCGGCACATGGTTCGATACGGCCTACATCGTCTTCAAGGCCGTAATGGCCATCGGCCTGTGGGGTGCGGCGTCCATCGGCCACTTGCGGGCACGCATGAACTGGCCTGAGCGTATCCTCGCCGCCACGGCTGCCGGCTTCCTCATCGTCGCGTTGCCGGTCACCGACGAGATTGGCTTTGGTCTTGTCGCCGTTTTCTTTGCCTGGCACGGTTGGCGCACGCGCAAGGCGGCCGTCGCCGCATGAGCGGCCTCTGCATTGCCGCAGCGTCTCTGCTCGCCTTCCTGCCGCTGCAATCCTTCACTCTGGCTTGGACGCATTCCATCGAAAAAATCCGCTGGGAGGAAGACTGGCACATCGAACTCGGACTCCTGTATCTTGTCGAGGCGCGCATCCGCGGCAGCGGCGCTGGCATGGAGCCGCCGCAGGGCGCGATATTGGATAACGGCGTCTGGCGCTATGCGCCGCGGCTCGCGCCCCAGAAAAGCCTGCGCCTCGCGAACTCGACTTTCACTTCCGGATACGAACTCTGCGTCGGTGGCCGCTGCCGGCCGCTTGCCGAACTGGCGAGCGGCGCGGAGAATGTGCCGCTGGAACTCTACGCCTGCGAAGGGAAAAAATGAGCCGCCACGCTCACGTTCGTTCGCTGCCCCCCGGTAGGTGCATACCCCTTTCGGGGCGGACCATCGGGAAGTCTGATCATGCCCGCTGATTTCGACGCGGTGATTGCAGCCCCCTTCGGCGCCCTTGGCGTACATGCCGAGGGCGACGCCATCACGGGAATCTCCTTCCTTCCGCCCGGAACGAAGCCACTGGCGCCGACAAATGCACTTGCCGCACGCGCCAGGGATCAACTGTCCGCCTACCTCTCCAATCCCAAAACGCGTTTCGACCTGCCGTTGAGACCTGCAGGGACCGCCTTCCAGCGAGAGGTCTGGCAGGCCATCGCCGCCGTCTCGGTCGGAAGAACCCAGCGCTATGGCGAAATCGCAAAGAAACTGAAAAGCGCACCACGGGCAGTGGGCCAAGCCTGCGGCCGCAATCCCTATCCGGTGATCGTGCCGTGTCACCGGGTGGTCGGCGCCGGCGGCCTGGGCGGCTTCGCCCAAGCGCGCGACGGCTTTCTGCTCGAAGCCAAGCGCTGGCTGCTGACGCATGAAGGAGTGCTTTGACTCGAATACCCAAGCCTGCACTTTCTGCAACCGACGGGGCGCTTCTTGACGCCTTCACGGACACGCTATGGCTTGAGGCGGGCCTGTCCAAAAATACCCTGGCCAGCTATCGCGCCGATCTGGCGCAATTTTCCGCCAGCCTCGGCGCCAAAGACAAAACGCTTGACGGGGCCGTGCCTGCCGACATCCACGACTTTCTGCGTGATTTCAGCCGCAGCGCCAAATCGACCAGCCAGCGTCGCCTGATATCCGCTTTGCGTCGCTTCTACCAGCACCTGCTGGCCATAGGCAGGATCCAAACCGATCCCACGCTGAATATCGAGCCGCCGCCCCGCCCCGAGCGCTTTCCCAGGACACTGTCTGAGGTTCAGGTGGAAGCGTTGCTGGCGGCGCCGGACTGCAATACGGTGCTCGGCCTGCGTGACCGCGCCATGCTTGAAGTACTCTACGCGACTGGCTTGCGCGTCTCCGAACTGGTCGCCCTGAAGCTCTTCGAGGTCGGCCTGAACGAGGGCGTGGTGCGCGTGTTCGGCAAGGGCTCGAAGGAGCGGCTGGTTCCTCTCGGGCAGGAGGCGCTGGACTGGATCGCGCGCTACCTGCAGGAAGGACGGATCCCCCTGCTTGCCGGGCGCGATTGCGATGCGGTTTTCGTCACGCGCCGCGGTACCGGCTTGTCGCGCCAGATGTTCTGGGCCCTGGTCAAGCGCTATGCCGCACAAGCAGGCATCGACCCAACTCGTATCTCGCCGCACACGCTGCGCCATGCCTTCGCCACCCACCTGATCAACCACGGCGCAGACCTGCGCGTCGTGCAACTGCTGCTCGGTCACGCCGACATTTCGACCACCCAGGTCTACACTCACGTCGCCCGCGAGCGGCTCAAGCAACTGCACGCCCAGCACCATCCCCGCGGCTGACCGGATGCAGTCCCGAAAATGAGAAGCCCCGCAATCGCGGGGCTCTCGTGCGTCGACTTCGACGCAGCGCCTTGTATCGGGCGCAAAGCGGGATCTAAGATCCCGAAAGGGTACTCCGGCGAAACAAAACGTCCTGCTTCTTCCGGCTCGTTCTCCATGTGATGGGAACACTTTATTTATAGCTCTCGGTTACGCGTAGTTCAAGCTGAATTTCCCATGTTCGCTCAGGTAGAATTTCCCCTATGAAACATGAAGATCACGCACCCGAAACGCCCGCGACCCGGTTTCTCCGGCAGCACCGCGTCGCCCATTCCAACCACCTTTACGAGTATGAGGAGCATGGCGGCACGGGCACATCGGCGCGCGCATTGAATGTCGACGAACACGCCGTCGTGAAGACGCTGGTGATGGAGGACGAGGCAGGCAAGCCTTTGATCGTGCTGATGCACGGGGATCGCAAGGTATCCACGAAGAACCTGGCGCGGCAGATCGGCGCGAAAAGCGTATCGCCCTGCAGGCCCGAGACCGCCCAGCGCCATACCGGCTACCTGGTGGGCGGCACTTCGCCCTTCGGCACGAAAAAGATTCTTCCGGTGTACATCGAAAAAACCATCCTCGATCTGCCGCTCATCTACATCAACGGCGGCCGGCGCGGCTTTCTGGTTGGCGTGCAGCCGCACGAAATCGTCCGCGTGCTCACGCCGACTCAAGTCGAGTGCGGTTTGGTCGATTAGCCAAGCCTGCCCCGCTCGATCGCCACACCGACCCGCTTGACGCCCCTGGCCACCCCAGTCTTCGCGATGGAGATTTTCACCCATGGCGCACGGAAATCCCCGGTAAGCAGCGCCACGACATACTCCCCCAACGTCTCCAGCAGGTTGAAATGGCGCTCGCCGAGTTCCTTTCGAATCCGCGCGATCACCTCGGCGTAGTCGATGGTGTCGGCGATGTCGTCATGCTGTGCTGCGGCATCCGGCACGCCGAATTCAAGGCTGATCTCGATGGTCTGGCGCGCCGCCCGCTCGCGCGGATAGATGCCGACCCAGGCTTCGACGCGCAGTTCCTCTATGAAGATGCGATCCATGTTGTTTCTCGATTAGAATGCCCCGAATTCTAGGTCATCCGCCATGCACACGCTCGGTTTTGCCATCCTCGCTTACCTGATCGGCTCCATCCCCTTTGCGGTCGTGATGAGCAGGCTTTTCGGCCTGGACGATCCGCGCAACTACGGCTCCGGCAATCCGGGCGCCACCAATGTCCTGCGCAGCGGCAACAAGCTGGCGGCGCTCCTCACCCTGCTTGGCGATGCCGCAAAAGGTTGGCTGGCGGTGTTCCTCGTGCAGCAGTTCGGCCCCGCTTACGGCGCACAGCCGCAGGACGTGGCCATTGCCGGCTTTGCCGCCTTTTTTGGCCACTTGCATCCGATCTTCCTCAACTTCAAGGGCGGCAAGGGCGTGGCCACTGCCGCAGGCGTGCTCTTCGGCTTCAGCCTGTGGCTGGGCCTAGCAGTCATGGCGGTATGGATCGGTGTGGTCTGGTTCTTCCGTTATTCTTCGCTCGGCGCCATTGCTGCCGCCATCACGGCGCCAATCTTTGCCTTGGCCACGCTCGGCTCGGGCGACATGCTTACCGCGGTATTCTGCATCGCGCTGCTGCTGTACTGGCGCCACAGCGAAAACCTGCAGCGCATTCGTGCCGGCACCGAACCGAAGATCGGCGAGAAGAAATAAGCTACACCCTGAATTTGGCGGCGAGGCCATCGGCTGCCTCAGCCAGCAATACGGCATCTACTCCGACGGCGACGAAACTGCATCCTGCCTTCAGCCAGTGCCGGGCAGGCGCCTCCCCGCGCGCCAGAATGCCGGCCGCCTTGCCCGCCTGCCGGATGCGCCGCACGGCATCCTCGATCGCATCCTGCACCTCCGGATGTCGCGGCTCGCCCAAGTGTCCCATGTCTGCGGACAGGTCCGCCGGCCCGATGAAAATGCCATCCACACCCGGCGTTGCCGCGATCTCCTCCAGATTCTCCAACCCCTGGCGGGACTCCACCTGGACCAGCAGGCACAGTTCGTCCTCGGCACGCTTGTAGTAATCCCGGACGCGGCCCCATTGCGTGGCGCGTGTGCCGCCCGCCACGCCGCGCCGGCCTGCCGGCGGATAGCGCATGTAACTGACCGCCTCCGCAGCTTCTGCCGCCGTCTGAACATAAGGGATCAGAAGCGTTTGCGCACCCAGGTCGAGGACGCGCTTCATCCATACCATGTCGTTCCAGGGCGGTCGCACGATGGGGGACGCGCTCGAACCGCGCAGGGCCTGCAACTGCGCCTGCACGGCCGGCAGTTCATTAGGTGCGTGCTCCATGTCGATGAGCAGCCAGTCAAAGCCGCAAGCGCCAAGCAGTTCGCTCGCGGCCGCATCCGCCATCACCGACCACAGGCCAATCTGCTGCTTGCCCTCCCGCAGGGCGCGCTTGAAAGCATTTGTCGGCAACTCCATGTCAAACCTCTCCCAAGACCCAGCGCGGCCTTACGCCGAAACTGCCGCGGCTTGCTTCCGCCGCTTTGCGCAAAAGCCTTTGCGCACCGGCGAAAGCGATCATCGCGCCATTGTCGGTGCACAACTCCATTTCAGGATAAAAAACCCGCGCGCCAGCAGCTTGCGTGCCGGCATCCAAGGCGGTGCGCAGCGCCCGGTTGGCGCCCACGCCGCCCGCCACCACCAGTTGCTGCAGGCCGCTCGCCTTCAGCGCTGCGAGCGACTTGGACGTCAGCACCTCGATGATGGCCGCCTGGAATTCGGCGCACAGGTCGGCCTTGTCCTCGTCTTCAAGGGAACGGTTGCGCACCTGCGTCAGCACCGCGGTTTTCAGGCCGGAAAAGCTGAAATTCATACGCCGGGCCGCCGGGGTAGCCCAGGCCGAGCAGTTTGGCAGTCTTGTCGAAAGCTTCACCCGCCGCATCGTCCAGCGTCTCGCCCAGAAGCTCATACTGCCCGACGCCGGCGACACGCATCAGCTGGGTATGGCCGCCTGATACCAGCAGGGCAATAAAAGGGAAACACGGCGGGTCGGCAGAGAGCAGCGGCGAGAGGAGATGGCCTTCGAGATGATGCACCGGCAGCGCCGTCACATCGAGGGCAAGGGCCAGGGATTCGGCAAAGCCGGCCCCGACCAGCAGCGCCCCGGCCAGGCCAGGCCCGGAGGTATAGGCGATGGCATCGATTTCCCCCAGGCCTGTGCCGGCTTCGGTCAGCACCTTGCGCAGGAGCGGCACGATGCGCCGAATGTGGTCGCGGGAGGCCAATTCAGGCACGACCCCGCCATAGGCCTCGTGCAGGTCGACTTGCGAATGCACGGCGTGGGCCAACAGGCCGCGCTGGCTGTCATACAAGGCAAGGCCGGTTTCGTCGCAGGAGGATTCGATGCCGAGCACCAGCATGGAGGCTAGACCGTGGCCAAAAAATGCATTCTACCGGCCTCTTGGTCTTTCCCGGAAATGCGGCTATAATTCTCGGCTTTCCCAGTTAGCAGGGTTTATCCGCATGCCTGGTATCCGCGTCAAAGAAAACGAGCCGTTCGAAGTGGCCATCCGCCGCTTCAAGCGCGCCATCGAGAAAACCGGTCTTCTGACCGAACTGCGTTCGCGCGAGTTCTACGAGAAACCCACGGCCGAGCGCAAGCGCAAGCTCTCCGCTGCGGTGAAGCGCCATCACAAGCGCATCCGCAGCCAGACGCTGCCGCCGAAAATGTACTAAAGCCGTCCGGTGCCGGTATCGCCAGAAATGGCTACGGCATCCAGACGGCGGGGGACGGCCTCCCCTCACAACCAGCCTCGGACTGCCAAGTGCCGGGGCTTTTTGCTTTGTATGCTCAGCAACCAGACCGTTAGTCCGATATGTCGCTCAAAACCATAATCATTCAAGACATGAAGGTGGCCATGAAGGCGCGGGAAACCGCACGCCTGGGCGCCATCAGGCTGTTGCTGGCCGCCATCAAACAACGCGAAATTGACGATCGGGTCGAACTCGATGATGCCGGGGTGCTGGCTGTCATCGACAAGATGCTCAAGCAGCGCCGCGATTCCATCGGCCAGTACGAGGCGGCCAGTCGGCAGGACCTGGCCGACGCCGAGAAATTCGAAGTCGACGTGCTCTCCGGATACATGCCGCAGGCACTCTCACCAGCCGAAATCCAGGCTGCCGTGAATGAAGCTGTCGCCGCCAGCGGGGCAACCGGCATGCAGGACATGGGCAAAGTGATGGCCGTTCTGAAGCCAAAGCTCGCCGGCCGCGCCGACATGAGTCAGGTATCCGGCCTGGTCAAGTCCGCCCTGACAACATAATCATTCATGCAATCCCACCGGCAAATCCGGCGGGGTTTCCTATAATGGGTTGAGGCAGGGGCGCTATGCGCCAACGCCAGCACCCTCATTTGAATTTAGCGTGATCCCAGAATCCTTCATACAGGAACTCCTTGCGCGCATCGACATCGTCGACGTCATCGAGCGCTACCTGCCCCTGAAAAAGGCGGGCGCCAATTACGTCGCCTGCTGCCCCTTCCACAGCGAGAAAACGCCCTCCTTTTCCGTCAGCCCCTCCAAGCAGTTCTATCACTGCTTCGGCTGCGGGGCCCATGGAAGTGCCATCAGTTTCATCATGGAGTATTCCGGTCTCGGCTTCGTGGAAACGGTGGAGGACCTGGCCGGGCAGATCGGCCTGCAGGTGCCGCAACAGCGCCCAGACGAACGCCGGCAGAAAGCCGCCGAAGCCTCACCGCTCACCGAGCTCATGGCTCGCGCGGCGAAGTACTACAAGGAGCAGCTCAAGGCCAGCCAGAAGGCCATCGACTACCTGAAGGGTCGCGGCCTCACCGGCGACATTGCGGCCCGCTTCGGCCTGGGCTATGCCCCGGACGGTTGGCAGAGCCTTGCTGCCGTCTTTCCCGACTATTCCGACAAGGCGCTGGTCGAATGCGGCCTAGTCATCGAGGGCGAAGCCGGCAAACGCTACGACCGCTTCCGCGACCGCATCATGTTTCCTATCCTCGACAGCCGAGGCAACGTCATCGGTTTCGGTGGCCGCGTTATCGGCCAGGGCGAACCGAAATACCTCAACTCTCCTGAAACGCCGCTATTCGAAAAAGGCCGCGAACTCTATGGTCTGCTGCAGGCTCGCAGCGCCATTCGCGACGAGGATTGCGTCATCGTAGTCGAAGGCTACATGGACGTGGTCGCACTCGCCCAGCACGGCGTCGGCAATGCAGTGGCTACGCTGGGCACCGCCACCACCCCCACGCATGTACACAAGCTGTTGCGCCAGGCCGACCGCGTCATCTTCTGCTTCGATGGCGACAATGCCGGCCGCAAGGCGGCCGCAAGGGCGCTGGATGCAAGCCTGGAGCATGTAGCCGACAACAAGACCATCGCATTTCTCTTTCTGCCGGCCGAGGATGATCCTGACAGTTTCGTCCGCGCCCACGGCGCAGATGCGTTCCGCAAACTGGCACGGCAGGCCATGCCACTCACTGATTTCCTGATGCAGGAGCTGAAAGCCGGCAAGGACCTCGCCAGCGCCGAAGGTCGTTCGCAACTAGTACACGCCGCCAAACCCCATCTGGGCAGGCTGCAAGCGCCGCTGCTGCGCCTGCAGCTCGTCAAGCTGCTGGCGCAGTCGAGCGGTTTTTCTCAAGCGGAGATTGAATCCCTTTGCGGCTTGCCGGCGGTGGTGCGCAAAGCCGCTCCTGTGCGATCGCCGAGGGGCACGCCCTCGCCCATTGCACGGAAACTCCTGCGCGTAGTTGTACAGCAGCCCGTCCTGGCCGCCCGGCTCTCAGTTGATCTTATTCCCGAAGGCCACGCCGAAACCGACGCCTTGAACGCCCTGATCGCTGCTGTTGCGGAAGGGGGCTTGGCCGGCGAGGGCTTTGGCATGGTGCTGGAGCATTTCCGCGGCACGCCTCATGAAAGCCTGATATCAGAAATCCTCGGGGAACTCGTCGACGAGGAATTCGACGAAGAATCTATTGAGGCGGTTTTTGCCGATACCGTCGAGCGTCTGAGGCAAGCTGGCATCCGCAACGAGATCGAGGCGCTCAATGCAAAGAACAAAAGCGTCGGGCTGGCTGCAGAAGAAGTCCGTCGCCTTCAGCAATTACTGGTGCAGAAACAATTAGTTAAACCAGCGACTTCTGCTTGATTTTTTGGTATAATTTTCGGTTTTCCCCGCATACCGCTCTTACTGAGGAACAACATGGCCAAGGAAAAAGCCAAGGCGACCGTAAAATCCGCCGGAAAACGGAGCAAGGTGGCTGCCAAGCCAGCCGCCAAACCGGCCAAGACGGCCAAGGTAGTTAAAGCGGTCAAATCTGTACCCGCCAAGTCTGCCCCTGCCAAAGCCAAGGCCAAGACTGCCGCCAAGCCTGCTCCCGCCAAAGCTGAGACGCCTAAATCACGCAAGGCAGCGGCACCGGTTGAACCTGCAGTCGTCAAGGCCGTTCTGACCAAGCTCAGGGTTGGCCGTGGCAAGTCGCGTACTGCGCTCGCGCCTGCGCCGCTGGCCCAGCCGCTTGACCTGGAGATGCGCCGCACGCGCCTGAAAACCCTCATCGCGCTGGGCAAGGAGCGTGGGTTCCTCACTTACGCCGAAGTTAATGACCATCTGCCGGACGACATGGTGGATGCGGAGCAGATCGAAGCCATCATCAGCACCTTCAACGACATGGGCATCAAGGTCTTCGACGAGGCCCCTGCGGCCGAAGATCTGCTGATGGCGGAAGGCTCCTCGCAGGCGGTTGCTGATGAGGACATCGAGGAAGAGGCCGAACAGGCGCTGTCTACGGTCGAGTCGGAGTTCGGCCGCACCACAGATCCGGTGCGCATGTACATGCGCGAGATGGGTTCGGTAGAACTGCTCACGCGCGAAGGCGAGATCGAGATCGCCAAACGCATCGAAGATGGATTGAAGCACATGGTTCAGGCCATTTCCGCCTGCCCCACCACCATTGCCGAAATGCTCGACATGGCCGCAAAGGTGGCGCGCGATGAAATGCGCATCGACGAACTGGTGGACGGATTGATCGATCCGAACGCTGCCGAGGATATTGAGGCGCTGGCCGAAAACGAAGAACTTGCAGTCGAGGAAGACGAAGCCGAGGATGATGACGAGGGCGGTGCCGTGTCCGCCTCGCTGTTGCGGCTCAAGACGGAGGCACTGGAGCGATTCACTACCATCCACGGCCTTTTCGTCAAGATGCAGAACACGCTGGTCAAGAAAGGCCCGCGCGACAAGGCCTACCTCAAGGCGCAGCAGCAGATTTCAGGCGAGTTGATGAACATCCGCTTCACCGCACGCATAATCGAACGTCTGTGCGACTCAGTACGTCACATGGTGGAGGACGTGCGCAACCACGAGCGCAAGATCCTCGATTTGTGCGTCAAAAAAGGCAACATGCCGCGCCCGCACTTCATCAAGGGCTTTCCTGGCAACGAAACCAATCTCGAGTGGCTCAAGCACGAAGTCACCGGCGGCAAGCCTTACGCCCCCATCTTGATGCGCGCGGCTCCGGCCATCATCGAAGAGCAGCAGAAGCTCATCGACCTGCAGAACCACATCGGCATCCCGCTTAAGGATCTCAAGGACATCAACAAGCAGATGTCCACGGGAGAAGCCAAGGCGCGGCGCGCCAAGCGCGAAATGACCGAGGCCAACCTGCGCCTGGTGATTTCCATCGCGAAGAAATACACCAACCGAGGCCTGCAGTTTCTCGATCTGATTCAGGAAGGCAACATCGGCCTGATGAAGGCGGTGGATAAATTCGAGTACCGACGTGGCTACAAATTCTCCACCTACGCAACATGGTGGATCCGCCAGGCCATCACCCGCTCGATTGCAGACCAGGCGCGCACCATTCGCATCCCGGTGCACATGATCGAGACCATCAACAAGATGAACCGCATCTCGCGCCAGATCCTGCAAGAGACGGGTCAGGAGCCGGATCCGGCCACCCTGGCGATCAAGATGGAAATGCCGGAAGAGAAGATCCGCAAGATCCTCAAGATCTCCAAGGAGCCAATCTCCATGGAGACGCCGATCGGCGATGATGACGATTCCCATCTGGGCGATTTCATCGAGGACGCTGCCACCCTGGCGCCGGCTGAGGCCGCAGTCTATGCCAGTCTGCGCGACGTCACCAAAGAGATTCTCGACTCGCTGACGCCGCGCGAAGCCAAGGTCCTGCGCATGCGTTTCGGCATCGAGATGAACACCGACCACACCCTGGAAGAAGTCGGCAAGCAGTTCGACGTCACACGTGAACGCATCCGCCAGATCGAGGCCAAGGCGCTGCGCAAGTTGCGCCACCCCTCGCGCTCGGAGAAACTGCGCAGCTTCCTCGATACCGAAACCTAAGAAGAAAATCGGCAGCCTTGGCTGCCGATTCTGTATCATCCCCGCGGGGCCGTTAGCTCAGTTGGTTAGAGCAGGGGACTCATAATCCCTTGGTCGTTGGTTCGAGTCCAACACGGCCCACCAACTCTCGTATCAACTCCCATCCTGCAATGCATGCCCCGCTTCAAGGGGCCGCGGGTTATGCATCAAGCCTCACTGCTGCCAGAGCTCAATGCAGGTTGATCCGCGAAATGTCACCAGGCTGCTCCAGCATATCCTTAGTCCGCCCCTGCGCTAGTGTGTTGCGAACGAAAGCCGCCACGCCAGCATCCTCGATGAAACTTGCCGAGGACTCGGCAAGCAGCATCTTGCCCGGCTCCTGGGGCGTGGCGATGGCAAATCCCTGTACATAATCGACTCCAATTTGCGCCAGGGATTCAACCGTGGCGCAATCCTCAGCCCATTCGGCGATGCTCTTCATGCCAAGATTGCGCGCGAGTTCCACGATCGCCTCGACAATGGCCAGATTGGCGGGGTGCGCGTTCACGCCCCTGACGAACTCCCCATCGATTTTGAGGGCATCAGCCGGAAGTTCCTTGAGGTAGGAAAAAGAAGTGTATCCGGCTCCAAAATCATCGAGTGCTATCTTCGCCCCGTAGCTGCGTACCCCATCGATAAAACGTCGAGTGTTGTCCAGATCGTGCAGCGCAACGCTTTCCGTAATCTCGATGCAAAGCTGCTCCACAGTGCGCCCATACTGCGCCAGTATCGAAAATGCATCCTTGATGAATTTTTCGTCGTTAAGGGATCCGCCGCTTAAATTCAGGCAGACGAATCGTGTGTTCTTGAGATGTTCATAGTGGGTATTGACCCACTCAAGTGTATTGATGAGAACCCATTTGTCGATCACTGCGATGCGTCCGTTGCTTTCCGCCGCGCTGATGATCTTTCCGGCCGAAGTGATTGATCCATCGGCTTCCCGCATGCGGAGCAACACCTCGAAATTGAGGGAATCGTAAGGCGCACTTAATGACATGATGGGCTGCATTACCTGGAACAGCCCTTCCGGGGCGGCATTGGTGCCAAAGCGCTCGATCAGATGCAGTTCTTCCTCGCGCTCCCGGAACACAGATGAATGTTTGTCATACACCACTGGATTGCCATGATTCCCATTCTTTGCTTCACGGCAAGCCCGATCCGCCACTGAAATGGCATCCTTGACCCGCATGATTTTGTCGATTTCGACCAGGCCGATCGAGCCCTTCACCTGAAATGCGCGCTCGCCGATCAGGTATGGATGGGTTCCAATTCTGTCGACTATCCCACGGCAAATCCAAGCAGCGGACTGGATCGGCGTGCCTTTGAGCACGATCACGAATTCATCGCCCCCCACCCGGCCAATGCTCTGCCCTTCGGTCAGCATGCTACGTATGCGGTCGCACACCTGTTTCAAGACCTCATCGCCGGCGACATGGCCAAACAGATCGTTGATCAGTTTGAACCGATCCAAGTCCAGGTAAGCCAGGGCCATGGCATTCCCCTCGGCAAGTTCAGAGACCGACTCTTCGAACACTTTTTCGATGCCTCTTCGGTTCAGGATCCCCGTAAGCGGATCATGCTCTGCAAGAAAGAGGAGCCTCCCCGTTGCCTTGACCTTGTCAGTCACGTCCTGCAGCGAACCCTCGATCTTGTCCTTGGCCATAGTGGCTTTCACCATGAACCATTTCTGGTCCCTGCCCAAACTGGCAAGACTTCTGATTTCCATTTCCTGCCCTGCACCGCTCAAAACGAGTTTCTGAAGTTTGTCCCACGCTCCCAGCTCAAAATGATCGCTCCAGTGATCTTTTGGCACGCTGCGCACGCCAAGCATCTCTCTCAAGGCCGGATTGGCCTGAGAGAACTGGCCTTGAGCTGTCAGGGTAAACAGTCCGATCGGGATTGCCTCATAGGCGTTGCGCAGTTCCGTCTGTGCCTTAACGCGCGCCTCCCTCTCCAACCTCATTTGCTCAGCGATGGCAAACGCAGCCATCAGGCTGGAAGACAAAGCCGCACTGACACTATTCACCGCACCAATAAGTCCTTTGTATCCGAGCGATGCAGAAATAACTTCATAGAGATTTGCGAAAACCGCAATTCCAAGTGAAGCGCCATACCACATTGCAACCTTCGATCGCGTTTCCAGAAGGATACGGATCATTAGAAACGCCAGCACCAGCACCCCAACTGATGCCGTCGCCCACATTGGAGGTAGAAAGTACTTGAATGGCAGAAATATCGCGTAGCCAAGTATCAACAGACAGGTCCACTGCGCTACGTAAAGCATCCAGTCATGTGAGAGTCGTTTTAGGTCCTGACCGAACAACCGCCTGAATAGGGCGTAGGTCAGGATGTAATATGCAGCTATCGTGAGTTGCCGCATAGGGGCGATCAGGGCCGGCGGTATATTCTTTTCCAACCACTGGATATCCCATCCGGCCGATAAAGCGCCAAGGCGTAAATTTGCAACCAGCCAAGACGCAAAAAGCACATATGTCCATTCTTTGTTAATGATCGCTGTTACAAGTACAAATAACGCAAGCACAATCAAGCCGCCGTCAAGGAGTCCGGCATTTCTGTGGAACTTTTGAACGGACAGTTCAAACTGAGGTTGTGGCCATTGGAGAATAGTTATGCGTGCTGGGCCTGTATGTTCTGTTTTGCATACGATCCTTGTGCTTGCTTTCAGCGTCCCTGCGTTCAGCGAGAAGCCCGTCTTTTCCATCTTGATCGCGCCGGACCATCCAGTACGATCTGCTTTCCCCAATTGGATAAGTCCCGCAGAGGTCCAGCATTCTGTTTTAACAGCGTGTCTCGATGGTATTTCTATGATGGAGGGATCATCCTTGTCAGTTGGATTCAGCAAAAAACTAATCCAAAAAGGTGATTCCGATAATTTGGTGTCGTAATGCCACACGGGCGCTTTTCTATCGAGTTGCTGCAGCGCCTCTGAAGTCGATATCGAGCCACTAGTCTGCTCCAACACCTGAAAGGGGAGAGAATTCTGACCGCCAAAAGGATATTGGTCATCGAGAACAACCAGCGCGTACAGCGAGGCCATTCCGATGATGATCGGAACAGAATAAAGAGACAGCCCATTTAGCAGGGAATCAATAGCGGCACCGATTCCCTGGTATCTAAATTGAGATCGTCTCATCGCATATACCAACGTTGTGAATCAAGATACACCGTTTATTACGGCATTAATGCCAAAGGGTTTAATCCAGAATGCCGGTACTTGGCAGGCAGCCTGGCAATGATGGCCTCGGTTGGCACATTTCTGTTCGCCAACTGAAGGTCAGGGTGATGCGTCTTGCACATGAAGTTGAATAGCGGGTGATTTGCTTCCGTCCATCTTTCATATGCATTTGCAACATCAAATGCCAAGACCCGGTGCGGTATGTTTCCTGCGTGTTGCATGGGGATAAACCCTACCTCCGGAAAGACATCCTGGAACAACAGTTTTTCATACTGCCTGTCTAACGGCGACCGGGCTGCAATGACCAGCCAATCAATATCGTTTAACAGGCAGTACTGGAACCCTGCCTTGACCAAGACTGTCTTGACAAGCCTTCCGATACGTCCATCTGCGACACCAAATCTGGCAATTTCAATAATACTTTCGTCTCTTAGCCAGCCGGGCAGATCCACGGAATGCTCTAGAGCAAGCTTCTTATTGCGGTTATGCTGAATCCGCATAGTGCCGACCGGCGTCCCATCCAATTTCGACTCCGCAAGAACCACAACCGCACCCTCATCATGATCAAGGAGCTCTGGCCTATCCAATGACGCTGCAACAGCAGGCAAATGGCGAGCATAAGCCTGATGTCTTATGGACACCGCTTTGGCGAGATCCTCCTCGCTGGTTACCAATTTGACCGTGAAAGGCAACCGTTCCGTCTGCATCTCGGTCGCCCGTGGCTCGGCGTTGATTTTGTTGGCGTTCTGGTAAACAACTTGAATTGCCTCCAAGCAGTCTTGCGTTTCCATTTTCGTCATCCTTTCTGTGAAGTAATTCACGATCTGCGACTCAGGCCCGGCTACCAGTTGTACCCGGTTGCGCGACAAGTCTATTCCTATCATTGGGTTAGCCACAATAGAATTTTTTGCGCCAAGTTCTTGATACGTTATTATCTATGATGCGTATCGCATTATCGACGGACGGGCTCCAGGGATGCGCTCTCCCTCGAACAGGCCGCTCGATACGTGATCATCTTGTTGAGAAGCTATGCCGCCGGGAAGGCGGCGAGGAATGCCCGCAGGCTGCGCTTCAGCGCGTTTTCTTCTGAATCAGTTCGATCTTGTAGCCATCCGGATCCTGCACGAAGGCGATGACCGTGCTGCCATGCTTCATCGGGCCCGCCTCGCGGGTCACCGTGCCGCCGCGGCGCTTGATCTCGTCGCAGGCAGCATAGGCGTCATCCACTTCCAGCGCGACATGGCCATAGCCGGTACCCAGGTCGTAGCGTTCCACGCCCCAGTTGAAAGTCAGCTCCAGAACAGCGCCGTCCTTTTCCTCCTGGTAACCCACGAAGGCGAGAGTAAATTTGCCGTCCGGGTAATCGGTACGGCGCAACAGCCGCATGCCCAGCACTTCCGTGTAGAACTTGAGCGAGCGGTCGAGATCGCCGACCCGAAGCATGGTGTGCAATATGCGCATGATATCTCCTGGTTCTACAGTTCCGGGCAGGTCGCGGCCAGCCGCCTGAGTTCGCCACGCGCCGAGCGGTAGTCCGGGCAGAGTCGTTCCACCACTGCCCAGAAGCGCGGCGAGTGATTCATCTCGACGAGATGAGCCATCTCGTGGGCCACGACGTAATCCAGCAGGCGCGGCGGCGCATGGATGAGGCGCCACGAAATGCGGATGCCGGTCTTCTCGCTGCAGCTACCCCAGCGCGTCTGCGCATTGGAAAGTGCCACACGCGGTTGTGGCCGTTGCAGCAGCGCGGCGTAATGGGCGGCCCGCTCCTTGAACAGGTCGAGTGCGCGGTTGCGCAAGGCGCGGCGTGCCAGTTGCCGCAGGTCGGCATTCGGGCGCGCCAGCAGGAACAAAGCCCGGTCAGACCAGCGCACGCGGTTGGCGCCTGCATGGATGTGCAGAACATAATCCTCGCCCAACACGGGTATTAATGCGCCATCGCAAACCGCCAAATGGCGCGCCTGACCATGGCCATGCCACTCGTCGATTTTCTTCAGTACCCAGGCGGCGTTGGCGCGTAGAAAACGCTCGATGTCGGCCTGTGAGGTGCGCGGCGAGGCGCCGACGCGCAATCCGCGCTGGTCGATGGTCATGCCAAGCGTGCGCCGGCTCGAGCGGATCAATCGGTAGTCGACGATGCGCGTGCCAAGCAGAATGTGCCCGATCTGCTCCGCCGGCGGGGCAGCGCGCCGGAACAGCGGCAACTCAAGCTGAAAGAGTCGCCGCATTCTCTTCCCACAACTCCGGCGCGGGGGATGACGCCTTGAGTTGCGCAAGGCATCGGCATACCACGCTGCCGATTTCCTCCGGTGTGACATGGACGAGTCGCCAGGAAATTCGCAGGCGCCCATCCCGCTCGACGCCGCCCCAGGATCCGGCCGCAAAGGACAGCCGCCAGGGAGGAATGGCCATGCCCAGGCGCTGGCATGCCGCTTCCAACTGCGCCCCGATGGCGAGGCGCGCCTGCGCTTGCAGCCAGGCCTGCACGCTGTCCTTGATCTGCTTTTCTCCTGCCTGGGGCGGCAGGGGAAGATGCAGCGCGCCTTCGCGCAGTTCGATTTCTTCGCGCGCGCCATCTAGGCGCAATGTGACTTCGCTGCCGAGAAAAGGGAAGGTGGTGCCGTCCTGCCAGCGTGCCGGTAGCGGCAGCTTGCCGGCTCCCGCTGTCTTGTCGGTCAGTTTGCCGACGATGGCATGGCTGCCGGCACGAATGGCCTGCTCGATTTGCGGCAGGGCCATGCCGCGCGGCGCGCTCACCCGCAGGCCCTGCTCGTCCACCGACAAACGCACTTTCGCGCTGCGGGAACGACGCAGGCGGAAAGGCAGGGGCCGGTCGTCAAGTTGAAGGGAAAACTGTCCGCCTGGAGTTTCCGGCGGTGAGCCACCGAGCGGCAGGTCAAGCTGTAGGTCGGGTTGAATCACGCTCATATCGATGTGGGCAGATGCGGCGCATTTCGCTTTCCATCCAGGCTTCGGCGCGCGCATTGACATCTTCCGCCGTCAGCCCGGCCGGGTCAATGGCCGGGCCGATACTGACGGTCACGGTGCCGGGATACTTGATGAAGGCCCTGCGGCTCCAGAATTCGCCGGAATCGAGCGCCACCGGCACGGCGGGCGCACCGGTTTCCACGGCAAGGTGGGCACCACCGATCTTGTAGCGACGATGCGACCCGACCGGCGTGCGCGTGCCTTCCGGAAAAATGATCACCCAATAACCCTGGCTGAGGCGCATTCGCCCCTGCTCGACCAGCTGCCTTAGCGACTCCTTGCCGCCGGCACGGTCAATGGAGATCATGGGGGTCGCCGCCAGCGCCCAACCAAAGAAAGGCAGCCGCTTGAGTTCGCTTTTCCAGACGAATAGCGTCCATGGAAAAATCATCTGCAGCACGATGGTTTCCCAGGCCGATTGATGCTTGGCGAGGATCACCGAGGGCCGATCCGGCATGTTCTCCAGTCCGAGCACGCGATAGTCGATACGCAGCAGATGCTTGATCAGCCAGGTCGCCATCGTGACCCATGGCACAACCGATTGCCGGCGCAGGCGATGCGGCAGCGGAAAACAGAGCATGACGAGCAGGGCATAGGGCGGCGTGATGATCACCAGCAGCAACATGAACAGGGCCGAGCGAAGGACAATCTGCAAGCTCGGCCGAGGAGGGCTGGGCTGAGTCCTGCTCATGCTGCGAGGTATGCCGCTGCAGCGGCAAGATCCGGAAACACCAGTGTCTCGCGAGGCAGATCGGGGTGGTCATGCGTTTTCGCGCCCTTGCCTGTCAGCACCAGGATGGGTTGTGCGCCCACGGCGGCGGCGGCCTGCAGGTCGCGCAGGCTGTCGCCCAAGGCTGGGACCCCCTTGAGGTCGACGTTGTAGCGCATCGCCACTTCGCGCAGCATGCCAGGACGCGGCTTGCGGCATTCGCAGGTCGAATCCGCCGCGTGGGGACAGAAAAAGATCGAGTCGATGCGTCCGCCGGCAAGCGCCACCGCCTTGATCATCTTGTCGTGGATGGCATTGAGAGCGCTCATGTCGAACAGGCCCCGACCGATTCCGGACTGGTTGGTCGCCACCACGACGCGGTAGCCCCACTGCGTCAGGCGGGCGATTGCCTCCAGGCTGCCCGGCAACGGCAGCCACTCTTCCGGCGACTTGATGAACTGGTCGCTGTCGTGGTTGATGACGCCGTCGCGATCGAGGATGACCAGTTTCATGCGGAGAGCCTGGACAAGTCGGCCACACGGTTCATGGCCGCATGGAGGATGGCGAGCAGGCCGAGTCGGTTCGTCCGCAATGCCTCATCCTCGACGTTCACCATGACATGATCGAAAAAATCGTCGATGGGATCCTTCAGGGCCGCCAGCGATTGCAGCGAAGCCGTGTAGTCGCCTTGCTCGAAAGCGGCAGCGGCTATAGGCCCCACTTTAGCCAGCGCGGCATTCAGTGCGACTTCGGCGGGCTCCTTGAGGCGTGCCGGGTCGACCTTTGCCGTCACGCCGCCACTGACTTTCTTCAGGATGTTGCCGACGCGCTTGTTGGCAGCAGCGAGACTCGCTGCTTCGGGCAGCGCGGCGAACGTGCGCACGGCCGCCAGGCGCTTCGGAATATCGCCGAGCCGCTGCGGCGCCAGACCGAGGACGGCGTCCACCTCGTGCGCCGAGTAGCCCTGCTCGCGCAGGCTGCCGGCCAGGCGCTCGAAGATGAAATCCGTAAGTTGCCCGATCACTCTGCCATCGACGAGCTTTGCTGCGCCGAACAGCCACGCCAGGTCGAGCGGCAGGTCGCGCTCGATCAGCATGCGGATGACCCCGAGCGCGTGCCGACGCAGGGCGAAAGGATCCTTGTCGCCGGTGGGCAACTGGCCGATGCCGAACATGTCGGCCAGCGTTTGCAGCTTGTCGGCCAGGGCCACGCACAGGCCAACCGTGCCGCGCGGCAATTCGTCGCCGGCGAAGCGCGGCCTGTAGTGGTCCTCGATGGCATCGGCGATCTCGACGGGCTCGCCGTCGTGCAAGGCGTAGTAGCGGCCCATGATGCCCTGCAGTTCGGGAAACTCACCGACCATGTCGGTGAGCAGGTCCGCCTTCGACAGCACCGCGGCGCGATCAGCCTGATTCGCCAGGGCCTCGCCGCCCAGCTTGTGGCCGATCGCGCGGGCCAGCGCGGCGACCCGCTCGACGCGCTCGCCCTGGGTGCCAAGCATGTTGTGGTAGACCACTTTGGCCAGGCCGGGAATGCGATCCATTAGGGACTTCTTGCGATCCTGATCGAAGAAGAACTTGGCGTCGGCCAGGCGCGGACGCACCACGCGCTCATTGCCGCCGATCACCGCGCTGGGATCTGCCGGATTGATGTTGCTGACGACGAGGAACTTGTTCGTGAGTTTTCCCGCAGTGTCGAGCAACGGGAAATATTTCTGGTTGGCCTTCATGGTCAGGATCAGGCATTCCTGCGGCACATCGAGGAATTCCTTCTCGAACTGGCAGGTCATCACGTTCGGCCGCTCGACCAGCGCGGTCACCTCGTCGAGCAGCGCCTCGTCGTCGATCGGCTGCAAGCCCTCTTTCGCGGCGGCAGCCTTCAGTTGCCGTTCGACCTCTGCGCGGCGTGCGGCGAAGCCGGCGATCACGGCGCCTTCGGCCTTCATTTGCTCGGCGTAGGAATCGGCGTCTCGGATTGTCACGACCGGCTTGGCCGCTTCGAAGCGGTGGCCCTGAGTCTCGCGGCTGGCCGCGAGACCAAACATGTGGACAGGCACGATATCGGAACCATGTATCGCTACCAAGCCATGAACCGGGCGAACGAAGTTCACTGTGCTCCAGCCATCGGCTAGCTGATAGGTCATGACCTTGGGGATCGGTAGTTTGTCCAGCGAATCCCAAAGCGCCTTCGATAGGCCGAGCGGCAGCGACATGCCGCTCTCAACCTTGTCTAAGAACAAAGCCTCGGCCTTACCGTCCATTGCCCGTTTGAGCGTCGGCACCACAGAAGCATCTGATCCGAGTACCGATAGCTTCTTCAGCAAAGCCGGCGTCGCCTTACCGGCGGCATCGAGTGCCACAGCGACCGGCATGAGCTTATGCTGCACCGTCTTGTCGTCAGCCTTGGATGCAACCCCTGTCACATGCGCAGCCAGGCGGCGCGGCGAAGCGAAGGGTGTCGCCACCGACGTATCGTCGATCAGTCCCTGAGATTTGAGGCTCGCCGTCAGCGAGGCCGTGAAGGATTCGCCAAGCTTCTTCAGCGCTTTTGGCGGCAGTTCCTCGACGAACAGCTCAACCAGTAGGTTCTTGGTGCCCATGTCAATCGGCCTTCTTCGCCAGGTCGGCCAGCACTTCATCGGCCCAGGCCCTGGGTGCCATCGGAAATCCAAGGCGCGCGCGGCTATCGACATAGCTTTTGGCCACGCTGCGCGCCAGGTTGCGGATGCGGCCAATGTAGGCCGCGCGCTCGGTGACCGAGATGGCGCCGCGCGCATCGAGCAGGTTGAAGGTGTGCGCAGCCTTGAGCACCTGTTCGTAGGCCGGCAACGCGAGTTGCTGCTCCATCAGGTGCTTCGCCTGCTTCTCGTGGGCGCTGAAGGCGCCGAGCAGGAAATCGACGTCGCTGTGCTCGAAGTTGTAGGCGCTCTGCTCGACCTCGTTCTGGTGGAAGACGTCGCCGTACTTCAGGCCGGGCGCATAGACGAGGTCGAAGACGTTCTCGACGCCCTGCAGGTACATCGCCAGGCGCTCGAGGCCGTAGGTGATCTCGCCGGTGATCGGTTTGCAGTCGATGCCGCCGACCTGCTGGAAGTAGGTGAACTGCGTCACCTCCATGCCATTGAGCCAGACTTCCCAGCCGAGGCCCCAGGCGCCCAGCGTCGGGTTCTCCCAGTCGTCCTCGACGAAGCGCACGTCGTTCTGCTGCAGATCGAAGCCGAGCGCCTTGAGTGAGTCAAGGTAGAGATCGATGATGTTTTCCGGCGCGGGCTTCAGCACCACCTGATACTGGTAGTAATGCTGCATGCGGTTGGGGTTCTCGCCGTAGCGGCCGTCCTTGGGCCGGCGCGAAGGCTGCACGTAGGCTGCCTTCCACGGCTCGGGACCGAGCGCGCGCAGGAAGGTGGCGGTATGGCTGGTGCCGGCGCCGACTTCCATGTCATAGGGCTGCAGGAGCGCGCAGCCTTGCTGGTCCCAGAACGCCTGCAGGCGCAGGATGATTTCTTGAAACGTGGGCATGAAACGACTGGGTGAATCGCAAAAGCGCGATTTTACAGGCTTTCCCGGTCGAGGCGCTGCCGCTTCAGGGATTTTCCATCTTGCGCTTGCCCCGCAGGATGGCGTCCGGCTGCTGCTCGAGCAGTTCCGCCAGCTTGCGCAGGGCCTCGGCGGCGCGAGCGATTTCCTTCAGGGTCTGATTCACGTTCTGTACTGTCGGCGATTCCGCCTCGGCGAGCCCGCGCACCGCCTTGGCCGCGCCAGCCAACTCGTCGCTGGCCCGCGTCAGGTTGCGAACGAGTTCGGAGTCGGCATCGGCCAGACTGCCGACGCGGTCCGCTGCGGATTCCAGGCGGGCCATGGCCGATTGCGCCGCCACCAGCGCCTTGCGCATCTCCCTGAGATCGGTGCGCGCATCCCGCAGGATCGGGCCGCTTTTCTCATCGAACTGCGCCGCCAGCGATTCGAGGTGTTTCAAGGTTGCATCCAGCCGGCGCGGCAGATTGCGCGCCTCGGAAGAACTCAGCGTCTGGTTGAGAGCCTCGCCGATGGCCGCCACATCGTCCAGAAACTTGTCCATCTGGAAGCTTTGCAGCTTGGTCGTCAGTTCCTGCACGGCGGTGCGTATGGTGGGGATCTCGCTGATGGCCGGATCGGTGGCGACAAAGCGTGCCGGCTTGTCCGGGTGGAAATCCAGATCGACATAGAGCTGTCCGGTCAGGATGCTCTGCATCCTCAGGCGCGCGCGCAATCCCCGCTTCACCAGCCTGTCAACCGTCTCGCGGTTCCGCAGGTCTATCTGCTCCCCACCGGGAGTACGCACGACATGCGGCTCGACCTCGATGGTGACCGGGACGACGAATTCGTGGCTGGATTCATTGAGCCCAAGCTGGATCTGCTTGACCGTGCCCACCTTGACGCCGAGGAAAACCACCGGGGCGCCCACCTGCAGGCCATGCGCCGCACCCTCGAAGTACAGCATGTGTCGGCTCCGCTCGCGGAACCACTCGTCGCCGGCAACCAGCAGAATGGTCGCAACAGCCAATGCGACCGCACCCAGAACGAATGCGCCGATTAAAGCGGGATCGGCTCTTTTGCTCATGCAGTCCCCCGGGTAAGAAAATGCCTGACTTTCGGATCGCCCGACTGGAGCGCCTGCCGCGGATTGCCGGTAGCGATCATGGTGTGGGTGTCGGCGTCCAGATAAATCGAGTCGCTGCCGATGGCAAGGATGCTGGCCAGGTCGTGGCTGATGACGACGATGGTCGCGCCAAGGCTGTCGCGCAGTTCGAGGATGAGGTCGTCGAGCCGGCGCGCTGTCAGCGGATCGAGGCCGGAGGACGGCTCGTCGATGATGAGGATCTCAGGGTCGAGCGCCATGGCGCGCGCCAGGCTGGCCCGTTTCTTCATGCCGCCGGAAAGCTCGGATGGGTAGAAGTCCTCGAACCCCGCCAGCCCGACCAGCGCCAGCTTGAAGGAAACGATTTCAGCAACGCGCGCGGGTGAGAGGTCGGCATACTCGGCCAGCGGCAGGGCGACATTCTCCGCCAGGGTGAGGGAACTCCACAGCGCGCCGCCCTGGAACATGATGCCGAGCCGACGCTGCAGGCGTTCCTGGTCTTCCTGTTCCGCGTTCCAGAAGTCCTCGCCGCCATACAGGACCGTCCCGCAGGCAGGGCGCTGCAGGCCGGTCAGGGCGCGCATCAGCGTCGTCTTGCCGCAGCCGTTGCCGCCCATGATGACAAAGATGTCCCCCTGGTTTACCTTGAACGCCAGGTCGCGCTGCACGACGAATTCGCCGTAGGCCATGGACAGGCCGCGTACCTCGATGTGCGGAACGGCTTCCACGGATTAGATCTCGAGTTGATAGTAAACGATGGTCATCACCGAAGCCGCAATGGTAATGAGCAGGATCCCCGTCACCACCGCGGAGGTTGCTGCCTCGCCCACCGCCTCGGCGCTGCGGCCGCATTGCATGCCGCGCAGGCAACCGGCGAAGGCAACCATGGCGCCATACACCGTCCCCTTGGAAAGCCCCACCCAGAAATGCTTCAGCTCGAGCGCGCGCAAGGTCTCGTTGTAATACTCGAAGAGGCTGATGTCGAAGATGAAGACCGACACCAGCAGCCCGGCCAGCATGCCGACGAAGCCGGAGTATAGCGTCAGCAGCGGCACCATCAGCATCAGGGCGAGCATGCGCGGCAGCACCAGGAAATCGACGGGGGAGAAGCCGAGCGTGCGGAAGGCGTCGATTTCCTCGTTGACCTGCATGGTGCCGAGCTGGGCGGCAAAAGCCGCGCCGGTGCGCCCGGCGATGATGATTCCCGTCATCAACGCACCGACCTCGCGCACCATGCCGATCGCCACGAGGTCGGCGATGAAGATCTGCGCCCCGACCAGGCGCAGCTGGTCTGCGCCCAGATAGGCGAGGATGAGCCCCACCAGGAAGCTGATCACCGAAACGATGGGCAGCGCGCGCGGCCCGACCTGTTCCACCTCCAGCCACATGTCGCTGATCCGGAAGCGGGCGCGCCCGCCCAGCAGGCGCAGGAAGGAAAGGGTGATTTCGCCGAGGAAGCGCAACATCGCCGGCGCGCCGCGGAACATCTCCAAGGCGGCAGTCCCCACGCGTTCGAGAAGATTTCCCTCTTTTTCCCTGCGGCCGGCCACCTTCTGCTCGGGCACAGCGAAGGCCATGGCCAGCAGGCGGCGAATGCCCTCGGGGAGCCCGCCCTGGTCAACCTCGACGTCCAGTGCCTTGCAGACCTTCAGCACGCCAGCCAGGAAGGTGAGCAGTCCGGTATCCCAGGCGCCGAGCGCGACGGCATCGAATGTCAGTCTTCGTACGCCTTGGCGCAGCGCCGGTTCAACAGCTTCCCGCGTAGGCAGCAGCTGGTCGAGGCACCAGCGCCCGGACAGGACGAGCAACAGGCAGTCCTCGCCGACCCGGCGCATTTCGAGGCGCTGCCCCGCCTCCCTTGCGGCGGATGATGCGGAAACGTGCGGCATCCCATCGGGATTTCCTTCGGTCATAACGGCATCGTAATCGGGGATAGCCGCCATCACAAGCCGTGCCCGGTCAGCATGGCGGACATCAATTGTCGGTCTTGCGACTGTGCAGACGGGGGGGATGAGGTAACATTCCCACGTTCCAACACATGCGGAGCTAGCGATGGGCTGTCACGTCACGATTGTCACCGGCAACGGCGAGCGGCATGAGTTCGAGCTGCATGACGCCGATCTTGCCGGCATGGAAGCGCGCAAGGCGCAGGAATGGCTGGGCCAGGAGTTCGAGACGGCCGGGTGCGTGCCGACCAACCCGGTGGGCAAGCTGTTGCTGGCCGACAAGATCCTCTGTCTGGCCAAGACGCAGAAGGATGCTGCCTACTCCGAGCCGACGCCCTGGGTCAAAAGTTTCGTTCGCGCCGCGGCTGCCGCCATCGGCCGATCCGTCCTCACCATCGATCTCGGCAATCATTCCCTGGGCTATTAAGCCAGTAAAAAAAGAACGGGGGCCGAAGCCCCCGTTCCCCCTCCTCCCACGACAGGCGCTACCGGCCCGTCTTGCCTGACCTGATTTTAATTCGAGGCCGGATTCTCCTGCTATCTGCGCACAAGGTCAATGTGCACTGCGGCGTAAACCCAGCAGCGGGGCAAGCAAGCCGGCTCCGGCAAGCAACAGCACCGCCATATTGCCCCAGCGCACATAAGGCGTCGCGCCGGTGTAGCCGCTCACCTCGGCGACCAGGGCGCCTTCACTGAAAGGCGGCAGGACGCGCTCGACGCGACCACGCGGACTGACGATGGCGGTCATGCCGGTATTGGTGGCGCGCAGCATGGGCCGTCCGGTTTCCAGGGCGCGCATCTGAGCGATCTGCAGATGCTGCGGCTGCGCCAGCGAGTCGCCGAACCAGGCCGTGTTGGAGAGGTTCACGAGCAGGGTCGCTTCCGGCAGGGCGCGGATGATCTCCCCGCCGAAGACATCCTCGTAGCAGATGTTCACTGCGACTTTCTGGCCGGCAAGCGCCAGCGGCGGCTGGGCGGCGGCACCGGGCGAGAAGTTCGACATCGGGATTTTCAGCAGCGCCAGCGTCCAGGCGAAGGCCGGCGGCGTGAATTCGCCAAAGGGCACCAGATGGCTTTTCCTGTAGAACTGGATGTTCTCCTGCGCGAAGCCCGCCGCGCTGTTGTAGTAGCGGCCCTGCGCATCCTGCGCGGCAATGCCGAGCAGGACATCGCCCTTTCTGTCCTGTGCGGGGCGGCGCAATTCAGCCACATAGTCGCGCGGCAACTGGTCGAGCATGAGCGGCAACGCCGTCTCCGGCAGCACGATCAGTTGTGCCGGATGGGCCCGCGCCAGGCGCAGATAAGTCTCCAGGGACTGCTGCAGGCGCTCGGGCTTCCATTTCAGGCTTTGCTCGATATTCCCCTGCAGCAGGCTCACCGACACCGGTTTGCCGACCGGCTGTGTCCATTCGATCGTCGCCAGCCCCGCCCCGACACCCAGCAACGCGACAATCGCAGCACCTGAGGACAGCCAGCGCTCGCGCCTAGGGAAAGTCAGCCCGCACAACACGGCGACCAAAGCGGCGGCGAAGCCGACGCCATACACCCCGAGCAGCGCTGCATAGCCGGCAAGCGGGCTGGGCGGCGTCTGCGCATAACCGAAGGACAGCCACGGGAATCCCGTCAGCACCCAGCTGCGCAGCCATTCCGTGAGCGTCCAGACTGAAGCGAAAAGGAGCGCATCCGCCCACAGGCGGCCGCTGCGCAGCCTGGCGAAGGAAAAACCCGCAAGCGCCGGGAACACGGCCAGCAGGCAGCAGAAGAGAAATGCCGCCAATCCGGCCAGCAGCGGCGGCATGCCGCCGAAGACGTGCATGCTGACATACACCCAGGAGACGCCGGCGAGGAAGCAGCCCGCGCCGAAGGCAAAGCCCTGCATCGCCACAGTGCGCGGCGCCGCCCCCTGCCAGAGCCAGGCCAGCAGCGCCAGGGTGATGAGCGGCACCGGAAAAAGATAGAAGGGGGCGAAGCCGAGTACCGAGGCCGCGCCGAGCAAGAATGCCGCTGCGAGGCGAGGCGCGCCGCGCCTCATGCGTCAGGCGTCTTCGATCGGTCTACCAGCAAGGTGTGGACCCGCCGGCTGTCGGCGCGCAGCACCTGGATGCGCAGGCCATCGATCTGCACGTGTTCGCCGCGCTTGGGCAAACGGCCCAGATGGTGGATCACCAGGCCGCCCACGGTATCGAATTCCTCGTCGCTGAAATGCGTGTCGAAGGCCGCATTGAAATCGTCAATTTCGGTGGTCGCCTTGACGCGGTAGTGCCCGGCATGGTCGAGCAGGATATTGTCGGAGGCTTCGTCGAAATCGTATTCGTCCTCGATGTCGCCGACGATCTGCTCGAGCACGTCCTCGATCGTCACGAGTCCGGCCACGCCGCCGTATTCATCCACGACGATCGCCATGTGGTTGCGCGAAGCGCGGAATTCCCGCAGCAGCACGTTGAGCCGTTTCGAGTCGGGAATGAAGATCGCCGGCCGCAGCATGTCGCGCACGGCGACATCCTCCCCGGCATGCAGGCGCAGCAGGTCCTTGGCGAGCAGGATGCCGATCACGTCGTCCTTGTTCTCGCCGGTGACGGGGAAGCGCGAGTGCGCCGTGTCGATCGCCGTGGCGGTCATGTCCGCAGCGGAATCGTCGATCGAGATCACCTGCATCTGGGCGCGCGGCACCATGATGTCCCGCACCTGCATGTCCGATACGGCGAGCGCGCCCTCGATGATGGACAGCGCATCGGCATCGAGCAGGTTGCGTTCGAATGCGGAATGAAGGAGAGCGACAAGCTGCTCGCGGTCCTCCGGTTCGCGTATCAGCAATGCGGAGAGGCGTTCGAGCAGCGACGGCCTACTGGGAGAGGGTTCCATAATCAATACGGGTCGGGAAAGCCGAGCCGGGCCAGGATCCCGCGCTCCTTGTGCTCCATGGCGCGGGCGTCATCGCCCGTCTCGTGATCATATCCCTGCAAGTGCAGCATACCATGCACGACAAGGTGCGCGAAATGGGCGGCGGTGGGCTTGCCCTGCTGCGCTGCCTCGCGCAGCATCACCGGCAGGCACAGCACAATGTCCCCGGCCAGCACGGGCTCGCGCGCATAGGGAAAGGTCAGCACGTTGGTGGCGTAGTCCTTGCCGCGGAATTGCGCGTTGAGGCGGCGCCCCTCCTCCGCTTCGACGAAGCGCACGGTCAGCTCCGCCGCGCCCGGCTGGGTCGCGCGCACCCACTTGCGCACCTCGGCGCGCGTGGGCAGCGAATCATCCTTGACGGCGTACTGGATGCTGAGAGAGAGCCTGTCCCCGGCCTTGGCTTCCGCAACTGGCCGCGCCTTCGCCTCACTTCCCACCTTCCCCCCGGGCATTCATATCATGCTTTTCGTAGGCAGCCACGATGCGCGCCACCAGCGGATGCCGCACCACGTCCTCGGCGAGGAAATCGGTGAAGGCGATGCCGCGCACTTCGCGCAGGATGCGCCCCGCCTCGATGAGCCCGCTCTTCATACCACGCTGCAGGTCGATCTGCGTGACGTCGCCGGTGACCACCGCCTTGGCGCCGATGCCGATGCGCGTGAGGAACATCTTCATCTGCTCGGGGGTCGTGTTCTGCGCCTCGTCGAGGATGATGAAGGCATGGTTGAGCGTGCGCCCGCGCATGTAGGCCAGCGGCGCGATCTCGATCGCCTGGCGCTCGAAGAGCTTGGCCACCTTGTCGAAGCCCATCAGGTCGTAGAGCGCGTCGTAGAGCGGCCGCAGGTACGGATCGACCTTTTGCGCCAGGTCGCCCGGCAGGAAGCCGAGGCGCTCGCCCGCTTCCACCGCCGGGCGCGTCAGCACGATGCGGCTTACCTGGTCGCGCTCGAAGGCGTCGACCGCGCTGGCCACGGCCAGATAGGTCTTGCCGGTGCCGGCCGGGCCGATGCCGAAGGTGATGTCGTGCTCCTGGATCTGGCGCAGATACTGCACCTGGCGCGGCGTGCGGCCGTGCAATTCGGGCTTGCGCGTGAGCAGCCCCTGGGCCGGCAGGCCGGCCTGGCCGCGGTTGGCCAGTTCCACCAGGCCGAGCTGGATGGCGTCGACGCTCAGATGCCCGGCGGATTCTTCGTAAAAATGGCGCAGCGCATCCGCCGCCTGCATCGACTGGACCGGGTGGCCGTGCACGGTGAAGCGCTCGCCGCGGCGGCTGATGGCGACGTCGTAGGCCGCCTCGATCTGGCGCAGGTTCTCGTCCAGCGCGCCGCACAGATTGGCCAAGCGCTGGTTGTCCACGGGGGAAAGAACGAATTCGACGGGTTTGGCCATCACGATTCCCGGACGACGATCTCGCCGCGCAGCGAATGCGGCAGGGCGGCAGTGATGGAAACGTCGGCAAAGCCGCCCGCCAGACGGGACGGAGCCCTGAAATTGACGATGCGGTTGTTGTCGGTGCGGCCGGCCAGCTCGCCCGCATCCTTCTTCGATACGCCCTCGACCAGGATGCGCTGCACCGTGCCGACCATCGCCGCGCTGATGACTTGCGCCTGCGACTCGATGCGCTTCTGCAGTCGCATCAGGCGCTGCGTCTTCAGTTCGTGCGGCGTGTCGTCGGACAGTTCCGCGGCCGGCGTTCCCGGGCGCGCGCTGTAGAGAAAACTGAAGGAGGCATCGAAGCCGACTTCCTCGATCAGCTTCATGGTCGCCTCGAAATCCGCTTCCGTCTCGCCGGGAAAGCCGACGATGAAGTCCGTCGACAACGAGATCTCCGGCCGCACCGCGCGCAGCCTGCGCACGATGGATTTGTATTCGAGCACGGTGTAGCCGCGCTTCATCGCCGCCAGCACGCGGTCGGAACCGGATTGCACGGGCAGATGGAGATGGGAGACCAGTTTCGGCAGGCGGCCATAGGCCTCGATCAGCCGCGGCGTCATCTCGCGCGGGTGCGAGGTCGTGTAGCGGATGCGCTCGATGCCCGGCATGTCGTGGACGCAGTCGAGGAGGAAGGCAAGGTCGGCTGCCTCGCCGTCCGCCATCAGGCCGCGATAGGCATTCACGTTCTGCCCGAGGAGCGTCACTTCCTTGACGCCCTGCGCCGCCAATCCGGCGATCTCCGCCAGCACGTCTTCGAGCGGCCGCGAGACTTCTTCGCCGCGCGTGTAGGGCACGATGCAGAAGCTGCAGAACTTGCTGCAGCCTTCCATGATGGAGACGAACGCCGAGACCCCCTCCACCCGGGCCGGCGGCAGGTTGTCGAATTTCTCGATCTCGGGGAAGGAGGTGTCGACCTGCGGCCGCCCCGCATCGCGCCGCGCGCGGATGAGCTGAGGCAGGCGATGCAGCGTCTGCGGGCCGAAGACGATGTCCACATAGGGGGCGCGGCGGACGATGGCGTCGCCCTCCTGGCTCGCCACGCAGCCGCCGACGCCGATGACAAGGCCGGGCTTCGCCAGCTTCAGGTGGCGCACGCGGCCGAGATCGTGGAACACCTTTTCCTGCGCCTTCTCGCGCACCGAGCAGGTGTTGAAGAGGATGATGTCGGCGTCCTCGGGCGTATCGGTCTTTTCGATCGCCTCGCTGGCGGCGAGCACGTCGGCCATGCGGTCCGAGTCGTACTCGTTCATCTGGCAGCCGAAGGTCTTGATGTAGAGCTTTTTGGTCACTACGACTACTTCTGCGCGGCGGCCTTCTGCTTGATGAGCTGATCGGCGACTTCCGCCTCTTCGGGCGTCAACACCCAGATTCTCTGGACGGAACCGTACTCGTCGACCTTGTACAGCACGGGAATTGGCTGCTGCAGGGAACCCGACATGACGATGCGGTTCTGCGTGTCGCGGATCTGCAGGCTTGCAGCCAGGCGCAACGTCTTGTCGTCGAACTGGGCGAAGCCGTTGCTGGGCGGGGTCATCACTGCTAGCGGCCCGTTCTGCAGGGACGGCCGCACGACTCCGACCGGTGCGCTGGGAGGCACCACCGGCGCCGGCGCCATCGCGGACTCGAGAATGCTGTCTATGATGCTGCTGATGATTGCCGAGACTATCGGATTCATGCACGCCTTTTTGCTGTGATATTAGGCAATTATAGCGAACCACTGGGTGATTGCGCGGAGAGGGGTGGTGGTGATGGGCAGAATCGAACTGCCGACCTAGGGGTTATGAATCCCTCGCTCTAACCGACTGAGCTACATCACCACTGGGGAAGGGGGCGAATTATCGTTGCGCAGCAAAGCCTTGTCAAGGTTGGTCGCGTCGCGTCACAATGCAGAACCGCTTCATTTCCCGAGTGAACATTGCACTTCGACATCATCATCGTCGGTGCCGGCCTCGCCGGCGCCAGCCTTGCCGCCGCCTTCAAGGGCAGCCGCTATCGCATCGCCCTGGTCGAGGGGCGGGTACCCGCGCCGGCACCGCTGGGCTGGGACAGCCGTGTGTATGCCGTCAGTCCGGCAGCACAGGGCTTTCTGCAGGAGATCGGCGCCTGGCAGCATCTCGATGGCTGCCGCCTCACGCCCGTCTACGACATGGCCATACACGGCGATGCCGATGGCCGCCTGGATTTCTCGGCCTACGACACCGGCGTCGACCAGCTCGCCTGGATCGTCGAATCCGGCCTCTTGCAACGCGAGCTGTGGGAAACCGCCAAGCGCCAGGGCAACATCACCCTGTTCTGCCCGGCGCAGCCGCAAAGCCTGACGCTGCGCGCGGACGCCGTATCGCTGGGGCTGACTTCCGGCGAAACGCTGGAAGCGAAGCTGGTGGTGGGCGCCGACGGCGCCGACTCCTGGGTGCGCGCGCAGGCCGGGCTGCAGGCCGACACCCTGCTCTACGGCGAAATGGGCGTGGTGGCCAATTTCCAATGCGAACAGCCGCACCACAACACTGCCTTCCAGTGGTTCCGCCCGGACGGCGTGCTTGCCTGGCTGCCGCTGCCCGGCAACCGAATCTCCGTCGTCTGGTCGACGCCGGACGCGCATGCCCGTGAACTGCTCGATCTGGATGAAGAAGCCCTCTGCCGGCGCATCGCCGCCGCCGGCTCGAACCGCCTCGGGGCGCTGCGGCTCATCACGCCGCCGACCGCCTTCCCGCTGCGACTGATGCGCGTGCCGCGCATCGTCGCGCCGCGCCTGGCCCTCGTCGGCGATGCCGCCCATGCCATCCATCCACTCTCCGGCCACGGCATCAACCTCGGCTTTCTCGATGCGCGCGAGCTGGCGCACACCCTGCTCGACCTGCCGGCGCACCGCGACTGCGGCGACGAGCTGGCACTGCGGCGCTACGGGCGCGCCCGGGCCGAGGAGGTCGCCCTGCTACAATGGGCCACGCATGGCCTGCAAAGGCTGTTCCGGCCGCAGCACCCGGCCCTCGCCGCCGTTCGCAACCTGGGATTGAACCTCACTGACAATTTGGCTGTCGTACGCAACATGCTGGTGCGCTACGCGCTCGGCTAACCCCACCACCCCGGAGACATCATGTTGAAGAACCTCATCACGCGCACCCTTGTCGCCTTGCTGCTCGTTGGCGGCGCCGCTCATGCCGACGACGCCAAGGTCAGACAGGCGGTCGAAGCCGCGATCGGCGCAAAACCCGACGGCGTGCGCAAGACCAACATCCTCGGGCTCTACGAAGTGGTGGTCGGCGGTGAAATCCTCTACACGGATGAAAAGGTGAATTACCTCATCACCGGCAACATCATCGACACCAAATCACGTCAGAACCTGACCCAGGAGCGGCTGAACAAGCTCTCCGCCATCAAGTTTGCCGACCTGCCGCTGGAACTCGCCGTAAAGACCGTCAAGGGCGACGGCAAACGCGTCTTCGCCACCTTCGAAGATCCGAACTGCGGCTATTGCAAGAAGCTGGCAAAGGATCTGGCGGTCATGAACAACGTGACGGTCTACACCTTCCTCTTGCCCATCCTGTCGCGAGATTCCGCCGAGAAATCGAAGGCGGTGTGGTGCGCGGCCGACCGGGCCAAGGCCTGGAGCGACCTCATGGTGAACGGCATCGTGCCTGCCGCCGGCACCTGCGATGCGCCCATCGAGAAAGTCCTGGCGCTCGCCCAGAAGCACAACATCCGCGGCACGCCGACGATCTTCCTCACCAACGGCGAGCGCATCCCCGGCGCCATCCCCCTCGCCCAGCTCGAGGAGAAGCTGGCGCAAGTCAAGTAAGCACGGATTGCAAAGTCAGCCGCCGTGCCACGGCGGCTGACTTTCACTGCGGTCGGCCTACCCGCAGCGCCCGTCCGCACCGAGCCGCATGTGGCGCGCAAGCCACGCCCTGACGCGCTCACGCGCGTGGCGCGCGGCAGTCTTCTCCTCCGGCGTGGCATCGTTACGGAAATCGAAGGCGCGCCGCGCCATCGGGTACATCTGGATCTCGACCGTCGCGCCGCGCTCGACCAGCGAATAGAAGGCGCGGCCGTTGTTCATGCGGCGCAGTTCGAAATCCGCGTCGCCGATGATCTGCAGCAGCGGCGCCTTGAGGTCTTTCACTTCGGGCGCGACACTGAACAACTGCTGGCCTTCCGGCGCGTTCGGGTTCTGGAAATGGCCGTAATAGGTCGCCATGGCCGCCACCGCCTCGGGCCGCTTCGCCGCCAGGCGCAGCGCGTAGTAGCCGCCGCGCGAGACGCCGACGATGCCGGCCGGCATCCTGCAGGCGTCGGCGCGTAGCAGCAGCGTGTCCAGCGCCGCCTCCACATCGGCCTCCGTCTCGGGGTAATGCCGGTCCGGCCAGCGCTCGATGAAATGCCCGCTCTGCCAATCCGGCGCCAGCACGAGGAAACCCTGCACGGCGAGCTGTTCGATGTGGGCGCGGTCGATCTCGTCGTAGCCGCGCTTGGCATGGATGTAGAGCACCGGCGGGAATGGTCCCTTGCCCTGGGGCCGTGCCACCTCGTAGGGCACTTCGATCGCGCCGGACTTCAGCGTGCCTTTCTGCGCTTGTGCGGAAGCCGTCTGGCACAGCACAACAGTGGCGACAAGCAGAAGGCTTTTCAGACTTTGGGCTGCGGCTGGCATGGTTCCCCCGGCAGGATGGCAAAGAGGCGACCGCAGTATTATGTCAGCGTGCGGGCTGGCGGCAACCCGACGCTGAAAATATCGCCGTACTGCAGGGGCTGACTTTCAGCGCGCACCGCCGGAGGCCAAGAATCCTCACGATCAAAACAGTGAAAGCCTGCGCTGCAGGCCTTCACTGTTGTTGACTGAAACTATTGCTTCCTGGCGGGAATTACCACAGCGTTTCGCGCTCGGCCGTGGAAGAAATTCTGTGGATCGAGAGATCGGCGCCGTTGAATTCTTCCTCGGCATCGAGCCGCAGTCCGAAGGCTTTCTTCAGCAGGCTGTAGACGATCAGGCTGCCGAGCACGGCGACGGCAATGCCGAGCAGCGTGCCGGCGAGTTGCGACATGAAGGCGACGCCACCCAGGCCGCCCAGCGCCTTCATGCCGAAGATGCCGGCGGCGATGCCGCCCCAGGCGCCGCACAGGCCATGCAGCGGCCACACGCCGAGCACGTCGTCGATTTTCCAGCGGTTCTGCGTCAGGGTGAACATATAGACGAACAGCGCACCGGCTATTGCGCCCGTCACGAGGGCGCCGAGCGGGTGCATGAGGTCGGAGCCGGCGCACACCGCCACCAGGCCGGCGAGCGGGCCGTTGTGCACGAAGCCCGGGTCGTTCTTGCCGGCGATCAGCGCGGCCAGGGTGCCGCCCACCATCGCCATGAGGGAGTTCATCGCCACCAGGCCGCTGATCTTGTCGAGCATCTGCGCGCTCATGACATTGAAGCCGAACCAGCCCACGGTGAGCACCCAGGCGCCGAGCGCGAGGAAGGGAATGCTCGAGGGCGGATGCGCCGAGATGCCGCCGTCCTTGTTGTAGCGGCCGCGCCGCGCGCCGAGCATGACCACGGCGACCAGCCCGACCCAGCCGCCCACCGCATGCACCACCACCGAACCGGCGAAATCGTGGAACTCCTCGCCGAAGAAATTTTTCAGCACGACCTGGATGCCGTAGGCCTGGTTCCAGGCAATGCCCTCGAAGAAGGGATAGACGAAACCGACGAGGAGAAAGGTCGCGGCGATCTGCGGGTTGAACTTGGCGCGCTCGGCGATGCCGCCTGAGACGATGGCGGGAATGGCGGCGGCGAAGGTGAGCAGGAAGAAGAACTTCACCAGGTCGTAGCCGTTCTTCTGCGCCAGCGTCTCTGCGCCTGCGAAGAAATGCACGCCGTAGGCGACGCCGTAGCCGATGAAGAAGTAGGCGATGGTGGAGACGGCGAAATCCACCATGATCTTCACCAGGGCGTTCACCTGGTTCTTCCGGCGCACCGTGCCGAGTTCGAGGAAGGCGAAGCCGGCGTGCATGGCCAGAATCATGATGGCGCCGAGCAGGACGAAGAGGACGTCGGCGGAGGTGATCGCAACGGGTTCCATGGTGCGCTCCAGAAATAAATGAGCGCAATAGGTGCAAAATCCGTTCCAGAACAATTGGAACGTCGAATCAGGGGATTAGCGTCAGTCTGTGTGATATGCCGCACCATTGCGGTGCGGCCGGCCGGCGTTCACGCACCGGGCCGGTGCGTGCCGGGACCGTGCGCTCTACTTCGAGGCGTTGTTCGGCGCGTAGCCGTTCGGCAGCAGCGCCCACATCTCGCCCCGCTGTCGCATGCGCCCGGCCTGTGCGCCGGCCTCGGCACCGAAGCCCCAGAAGAAATCGGCGCGCACCGCGCCCTTGATGGCGCCGCCGGTGTCCTGCGCCAGCATGAGGCGGCGCAGCGGCTTGTCGCTGTTGGGGAAGGTGGTGGCAAGGAACACCGGCGCGCCGAGCGGCACAGCGCGCGGATCGACGGCGATGCTGCGCCCCGGCGTGAGCGGCACGCCAAGCGCGCCGAGCGGTCCGCCGCCATTGTCCGGCAGTTCGCGGAAGAAGACGAAACTTGGATTGGTGTTGAGCATTTCGCTTACGCGTTTCGGATTCGCCCGCGCCCAGGCCTGGATGCCCTGCATGGAGGCCTGCTCCAGCTTCAGTTCGCCTCTCTCCACCAGCCAGCGCCCGATGGAGATATAGGGATGGCCATTCTGGTCGGCATAGCCGACGCGCACGCGGCTGCCGTCGGTCAGGTCCACGCGGCCGGAGCCCTGCACCTGAAGGAAGAACAGCTCGATCGGGTCGGCCACCCAGAACAGCGCGTTGCCGGCGAGCTGTTCTTCCTGTTGCGCCAGCTCGGCGCGGGACCAGTAGGGCACCACCTTGCGGCCGTCGATGCGCCCGCGCAGCCGGTAATTCTTCAAGTCCGGATACAGCGCAGAGAGGTCCACCACGAGCAGATCGTCGGGCACGCCGTAGATCGCATGGCTGTAGCGCTTGGTGCGCGCGCGGCTGCCCTTGAGCAGCGGCTCGTAATAGCCGGTGACGAGACCCTCAAGCGATTCGTCCGGGTTGGTCACCCGCCAGGGACGGAAGCGGCTTTCGAAAAAACTGCGCAGGGCGGCGCTGTCCACCGGCAGCGCGCGCGCTTCCCCGCACACGCCGGCCCAGAGCGGCTGCTTCTCCAGCGCGCCGCAGGATGCAAGCAGCGCGCCGTGCGCCTCGGCGAGGTTGTCCTCGCGCCAGCCGGCGACGTCCTCCCAACGCGCCTCCTGCAACGGCTTGGCTGGCGGCTTTGGCGGCTCGACAGTCGGGCAGACCGCGCACACGGGGCAGGGCTGCGGCGCCAGACAGGCAGCCTGTGTGATCTCGGGCTTGCTTGTGGGCAAGGGCTGCGAGGCACAACCGGCGAGAACGAGGATGGCGAAGAGAGCGGGGGCGAGTTGGCGTGTCGTCATGAATTTCGCTAAAGTCGGACTTTCAACAAGTATAACAATCGAGATGGACGATCTCTCGCGTTTGATCCTCCGCGCCGAAGCCCTGCTGGCGCGCGTCGAGGCCCTGCTGCCGCCGGCGCTCGCCGCGCCGGACTGGAAGGCCTCAGTGGCGTTTCGCTGGCGCAAGCGCGGCGGGCGCGGCCATCTTGAACCGGTCGCCCGGCCGCACCGCATCCGCCTGCAGGATCTGCGCAACATCGACGAGCAGAAAAAACGCATCGAGCGCAACACGCGCCAGTTCGTCGAAGGGCACAGCGCCAACAACGTGCTGCTCACCGGCGCGCGCGGCACGGGCAAGAGCTCTTTGGTGAAGGCGCTGCTCAACCGCTATGCCGGCAAGGGGCTGCGCCTGATCGAGGTGGACAAGCACGACCTCATCGACCTGCCCGACATCGTCGAGCTGATCGACGGCCGCAAGGAGCGCTTCATCATCTTCTGCGACGACCTGTCCTTCGAGGCGAGCGAGCCGGGCTACAAGGCGCTGAAGAGCATCCTCGACGGCTCGGTGGCGAGCACGCCGGACAACGTGCTGCTCTACGCCACCTCGAACCGCCGCCACCTGATGCCGGAGTACATGCAGGAAAACCTGGAGACCAGGCACATTGACGGCGAAATCCATCCCGGCGAGACCATCGAGGAGAAGATCTCGCTGTCGGAGCGCTTCGGCCTGTGGCTGTCCTTCTATCCCTTCGACCAGGAGGCCTACCTCGCCATTGCCAGCCACTGGCTGCGCGAATACGGCGTGCCGGATGCCGCCATCGCCGCGGCGCGCGAGGAAGCGCTGCAATGGGCGCTCATGCGCGGCTCGCGCAGCGGCCGCATCGCCTGGCAGTTTGCGCGCGATTACGCGGGACAACACGGCACCCGCAAGAAATGACGCGCATTGTCGAAGCTGCCGCCGCCGTCATCCTGCAGCCCGACGGCCGCTTCCTGCTGGGCCGGCGGCCCGAGGGCAAGCCCTACGCCGGCTACTGGGAATTCCCCGGCGGCAAGATCGAACCGGGCGAGACCGCGGCGCAGGCGCTGGTGCGCGAACTGCACGAGGAGCTCGGCATCGAGGCGGACCGCTACACGCCGTGGATCACACGCGAGTTCGTCTATCCCCACGCCCACGTGCGCCTGCATTTCTTCCGCGTCGCCGGCTGGCATGGCGAGATCCGCGACATCCATCATGCGGCGCTGGCGTGGCGGCGCGCCGACAACGTCGATGTGGCGCCGCTGCTGCCGGCCAACCTCGCCGTGCTGCGGGGGCTGACTTTGCCGGATTTCTACGCCATCACCCATGCCGGCGAGATCGGCGTCGAGGCGCAACTGAAGACGATCGAGCGCGCACTGAGCGGCGGCTTGCGCCTGCTGCAGATCCGCGAACCGCAATTGTCGGTGGAGCGGCGCGAGGCGTTCGCGCGCGAAGCGACGCGCCTGGCGCATGCACACGGCGCGCGCGTGCTGGTGAATAGCGACATCGCGCTGGCGCGGCATGTCGGCGCCGACGGCGTGCACCTGCCCAGCGCCCAACTCATGCACCCGGAGGCGCGGCCCGACCTGCCACTGGTGGCGGCGTCCTGCCACAATGCGCCGGAGCTGGCGCGCGCAGCCGCGCTGGAGCTGGACTTCGCCGTACTGGGGCCGTTGCGCGAAACGCTCAGCCATCCCGGCGCCAATTGCCTCGGCTGGGAACGTTTTGCGCATCTGCTGGAAAACCTGTCCCTGCCGGTGTACGCCCTCGGAGGGATGCGGCGGGAAGACATGGCGGAAGCGCAACAGGCGGGCGCGCACGGCATCGCCGCCATCCGTGCGGCGTGGGACTGATTTACTGCTGCTCGTCCGGGAGAGGCTTGTTCTGCTCGGGCACGCGGTACTCCTCCGCCGCCCAGGCGCCGAGATCGATATTGCGGCAGCGCTCGGAGCAGAAAGGCCTGAAGGCGTTCTCCGGAATCCACGCCACCGGCTTGCCGCAGGTGCGGCAGATGACGACGCGCGGCACGGGTGTCTCTTTCACGAATTCGCCGAAACGAAACCTACAGGTTGCAGAAGGTCATCTCGAAGACGACGTCGCTGTCGGCCTGGCGCGGACGCGTATCCGTGCCCGGCGCGGTGAAGCGGATGTTGAGGGCGTACTTGTTGGCGCTGATTTCGGGCACGTAGGGCTCGTTGCGCCCGACGCGCAGGCGCACCATCTGTGCCGTGCGCCCGCCGAGCATGAGCTGGAAGGCGCCATGCTGTGCAACCTGCTCTTCCTGGCGACCCGAAGCGCGCAGCAGGCGCAGCACGATGGACAGGCCGTCGCGGATGGGCAGCATCGGATTGAGCCAGCCGGCCAGGTCGCGCTGGCGCGCGGCAACTTCGCGGTGCAGCCAGTAGTGGTACGAGGGCAGGTCGAACTCGCAGACACCGCCGGGGATCGAGGCGCGGCTCTTGATGCTCATGAGCCAGTCGTTCTCGCGCAGGTAGTGGCCGATCTTGCCCTGCATGTTGAGCAACGCTGCGCTGGCCTGCTCGATCTCGTAGAGGGCACCGGAGAGCGCGGTTTCGGAAATGTCGGGGTTGTTGCGGAAGGACAGCAGGATCTGGCGCTGCCGCTCGAGCTCCTGCACGAGGTCGAACTTGAGGTCGGCGCGGCCGGCAACATCGAGGATTTCGAACAGCGTCACCAGGGCAATATGATGCTCCTGCGCGCCTTCGGCGCCGATGAAATGCCCCGTCTTGTCGAACAGGTCCTCCAGGCGCAATAGTGTGCGAATGCGCTCGTTGAGAGGATATTCGTAGGTAATCACGCCGCGCTGTGCCGTGGAGTCAATTCAGCCAATTTTGACCTATTCCCCCACAAATAACAACAAGAACCCCGCGGAAACCTATGAAACTGCGGCCATTTCCAGATATTTTCGATGCAGCGCCTCAACCTGCGGGCGCAGTGCGGCCAGTTCTCCGCCATTGTCGATGACATCATCGGCAGCGGCCAGGCGCTGCGACCGCTCGACCTGTGCCGCCATGATGGCGCGCGCTTCCTCTGCGGTGAGACCGCTTCGGGACATGACGCGCTTCACCTGGACTTCCTCGGGACAATCGACTACCGCGACGCGCTGCACGCGGCTTCGGTAACCGCCGGATTCAACCAGCAGGGGCACCACCAGTACGACATAGGGCGCTCGCGATGCGGCGCTGCGGCGGTCGGCTTCCGCACGGATCATGGGATGCAGAATGCCTTCCAGGCGGGCTTTCGCCTGGACGTCGGCGAAGACCCTGCGGCGCATGGCGGCGCGATCGAGCGCACCGTTCGAGGCAATGACCTCTGCGCCGAAAGCATCGCGAATTGGCTTGATGGCCGCCCCGCCCGGCGCCGTCAGTTCATGCGCAATGGCATCGGTGTCTACTATGGTGGCGCCGAGTTCCCCGAAAATATCGGCCGCCGCACTCTTGCCGCTGCCGATGCCGCCGGTCAGGCCAACGAGGAACGTCACGGCTTGGCTGTCGCGCATTCCGCTTTCGGAACGGCCATGAAATCGGTCGGCAGATCGGCCATGGCCTTGGCCAGCCGGTCCGCATTGCCGCGCACCTCGACGACGATCTTGTCGCCGGCGGCTTCGCGAACCTGGATGCGCGCCGTCTTCACTTTCTTCTTTTGCAGGGCATCGAAATAGGCCTTGGCACTTTCTTCGCTCTTGTACAGGCCGAGCGAGATTGCGTACTGGTTGGGGCCGCTTTCGCGCACGATAAAGAAATCCTTGATGCCAAGCCTGGTTAGCTCAGCGGCCTTCTTGTCGGCCTGTGCGCTATTGGGCGACGGAGGGATATGCAGCCACCAGGAACTGGGCTCATTCTGCGGATGCTGGTCGATCCGAAGCTGCGCATCGCGCGCTGCCAACAATTCGATCAGCTTGTCTGCTGCTTCACGCTCGAGGCCCGCAAGTGCGCGACACGCCTCCTTGGGCGGCGCAAGCGCCGTGGCAGGGGGCGTCCCCTTGCCTGCAATATGCAACCTTCCGGGATCGATCTGTGCGGTCAGCCGCTCAGTCTCGCCACCCCCACCGGCTTTGCCGAAATACCCCTGACCCCAGGCGAACAGCAGCAGGTTCCCGAGCACCAGGAGAAAAAAAGCGGTGCGCAGGACCTGCATGCTGTAGCGGCTGATCGCTTAGGCAGCGATCTTGGGCAGCCGCTTGAGGGCTTCCTTGACCGCCTCTTCCGGATAGTCGTAGTCGACCAGCTCGCCGGCAAAGTACTTGTCGTAGGAGGCCATGTCGAAATGGCCGTGGCCCGACAGGTTGAAGAACAGCGTCTTCGCCTCGCCGCTCTGCTTGCAGCGCAGTGCCTCGTCGATGCAGGCACGGATGGCGTGATTGGACTCGGGCGCCGGGATGATGCCTTCGGCGCGGGCGAACTGCACGCCGGCCTCGAAGGT